>JAKSDA010000032.1 GCA_022360315.1 Pseudomonadota bacterium | reverse complement strand
GTACAAAATTTTTCCGAATTTCGCCTCAATTGCTCAATTGTGCTGTTCTCGGCCAAATCACACTGCACAGAAAGGGCGCAAAATGGGCGAATTTTCTTGTAATATCAGCACATTAAGGATTTAGGGACGGGAACTAGCTAGTCAACCGAATTGCCATCAATCGGTTTCGGGCACCTCGATGTCCATGTCACGTGTTGTATCGGGGGCACGGGGGGCACTGGACGAATTGGAGGTATTGGTCCGGTTTCCGGGTCGCCGGCGCAAAATCGTATAGAGCGAGGGAAACATGCTATTTGCATCTTGGCGGCGATAGAGCCAACGACCTGCGGCGCTCACCTCGCCATACATATTCCTGATCAAGGTCAAGCAGCGGCGCACATATAGAGACCACAAGCGTTGTGTACTATCGCGATTTTTGCCGAGCACGGCGAGAATCTCATGACCGAGGCGTCCGGCTTGCTCCCGGTCGGTGGTCACGTAATTCTTGATATCGCGCCGTACGAGCTCATCGTGCTTGTTGTACAGCTCGGCCAGACGCAATAGATCGGATGCCAGATCGGTATAGCCCTGGCCCTGGCGGATCGAGTTGATCTCGGGACCATCAACCGGATCATCGCCGACGTGGTAATCGAGCAGGTCGAGCATGCGCTGTTTGATCTGGTTGGCGTGTTCGACCATCGAGAGCGGCACCTTGGCCTCGGAACCGTGAACCGAAGCACGCAAGAGCTCGATCGTGGCATGAAACGCGGCCATGCCCGCAGCTTCCAGGCCATCGACGTTTCGAATATCGAATTCATCTCGCGGCAGCCCGGCAAAACGCGACCTGATTTCGGGCTGGCGAATCTTGCGGCCGATAGCGATGATGGCGCTGGCAACCTTTTGAACATCGAGGTTCACAGTCGTCAACTCATCCTCGGGTAGCTCATCCAGCCTGGGTTTCAAGCTCAGGAACGCGTCTTCCGCTGCGCTGGGATCGGTTTTCGGCATGGCCCGAATCGTGGCACGCCAGAGCGGCATAAACTAGTCTGGATTGTTTGACCACACCGGGCAGCAGGTCTGCCCCGGAGCCTGTCTCACCCGGCTCCCCGACAACTAACTGAGCTTCGGAGCAGCGGCAATCGACCTGGTTGGCACAACCGGCTGAGCCCTGGAGCCTGTCTCACCCGGCTCCCCGACAACCAGCTGAGCTTCGGGGCAAAGCCAATGGCCTCACCCGGAGCTCAGCGAGTGCCGGAGTAGCCTGGCACCTCGGTTCTGGAAGCAGAAAAAGCGCTCCGGCTGGAGCCAATAGGCCCCACTCGAGGCTCAGCGAGTGCCCGGAGCATCTCGGCACTCTGGTTCCGGGAGCAGAAAAAGCGCCCTGGCTGGAGCCAGTAGACCTCACCTGAGGCTCAGCGAGTTCTCGGGGCGCGCGGCTCCGCAGGATCCGGAGGCAGAAACAGTGCGCTGGCTGAGCCACCCGGCCAGGTCCAACAGGTACCGTCAACGCCCTGGACAGCGCATCGGTATTGGCTTGGGCGAGATGGTAGATAATGCCGGCCTACTCGAGGAGTGATCATGCGTACACGAGGTCTGGAATTCAAGGTCGGGGTTTTTATCGCAAGCGCTGCAGCCCTGCTCGTGGGCTTTATCGTGGTCTTGGGTGGTTTCTCCATCCGTTCTGGCTACGAGCTGGCAGTCGATTTCGATTTCAGTGGCAACATCAAGCCAGGAGCACCGGTCAAGGTATCGGGCATAAAGGTGGGCAAGGTGCGGGAGGTCATATTCAAGGGTGGCGAATTCGACGAGGTGCAGGGCCGTCGAGTGCAAGTTCGGCTGGAAATATGGATTGAAGATCGCGCTCGCAAATCCATCCGTCGCGATGCCGAGTTCTATGTCAACACAGCCGGAGTGCTCGGCGAGCAATATCTGGAAATTGTGCCGGGTGATGATTATGACAACCCGCCGATCGAGCCCGGCAGTGTCCTGGTCGGCAACGATCCGCCGCGCACTGATTTGATCATCTCGCGGCTCTACGAGGTGCTCGACTCGGTGTCGAGTGTATTGCGCGACGATCGCGATCTGATCCGCAATCTTTTGGCCAACGGGGCCAGTGCGGTTGGCGAGGTCAATACCCTGCTGGTCGAGAACCGCGAATCGCTGGGTGAGTTGATTGCGCGGACCAGTCGCCTGGCCGGTGAGGCGAGTGATACTCTCGCCAAGGTCAACCAGGGTCTGGGCGACCCTCGCGTGATTGAAAAGACCATCCGCGATGCCGATCTGCTATTGGTGAGTGCAAATCGATCGATCACGACTTTGACGCCGCCGATCGAGACTCTGGTTCGCGATGCCAATCGGGTGACCCTTTCGATCACTGACGAGCGCATCGAGCGCACGATCGGTGCGGTGGATCGCGTGGCTGTGGCGGTCGACAATGCCAGCGGTCTGATCGACAACGTCGACGGCATGGTCGCCGATCTTCGCCGCGGCAAGGGCACTGTTGGCGCGCTGCTTGTCCGCGAGGAGATCTATGCCGATTTGCGCGAGATGATTCGCGATCTCAAACGCAACCCATGGAAGTTTTTCTGGAAGGAATAGTCGAGCCGGTCTTGCACTGAACGGGACATTTGCATGGCACAGATGCCTCCAACAGAAACAGGGCCCGGTGCGGCATCGAGACGTCGGGCTGCTCGATCAACCGAATTGGCAATACGCGACCACGAGCTCACTCTGCGGGTTGGCCTGGTTTCGCTCGCGGTATTGTGTTCACTGGTCGCGCTCTTGATCGTATTTGACGGCTGCCGATCGCGGTCTGGCTTGCGCGCGACCGTATATTTCGAGCACCTCGGCGGTCTGCGCGAAGGTGCGGAGGTCCGGCTCGCCGGGCGCAAAATCGGCAAGGTGGTGGCGCTGAGCCTGGTGCCGCACCACCTCGCGGGTCGCGACCACCCCCTACACGGCACTGGCGGCGTGGCCGCGATCATTGCGATCAAAGACCGCTACTCCTCTTGGGCGCCGTACCGCGGCGCATATTTCATTGCCAACAAGGGTGTCTTTGGCGAGCGATACGTGACCATTGGCCCGTCGCCCGATCGCAGCCATCGGCGCTCGGACGAGGCGCAGAGCCAAGAGCAAAGGCCGCTTGCCGAGGGCGACGAGGTACGCGGTATCGATCCGCCGCATATCGATCGCGTGCTGTGGCGGTCCTATGGCAATCTGATGATCGCCCGGACCTTCCTGGACGATGTGGCGCCCGAGGGTCGGGCGCTTGCCAGAGCGCTCCGGCAGTTAGTCGAGACTCTGAGGCTGATCGAAGGCGACACTGCAGAGGTGGCAGGGGCGCGCGCCGCCCTGGCCGATCTGATTGCAGAGGCCGGGGCGTTCTACCGCACCTGGGCCAGCGCCGATCTGACCTGGTCCGATGTGACTGCTCTGGCCCGCCAGGGCCGCCAGACCATGGCAGCGGCCCAGGCCGCAGTGGCCACGCTGCGCGAGCCCATACAGACATTTGCCGCCGATCTGGCCAGGCTGCGCACCATCGGGTTGCCCCCGGGGACCCGCGAGAGGATTGCTCAATCCATTGATAGAGCAGAGCAATCGCTAGCTACAATCGAGGCTACTTTGGCCCGGGCAAAAGAGCTAGTCGCCATGCTCGAGCGCGGCGAGGGATCGATCGGTGCTCTCCTGCACGACCCCGAGTTTCCCGAAGATGCCAAGCAGCTCGGCCGCATCGTCAAACGCCATCCCTGGCGCCTCGTCGGCCTGCGCCGTCCCGTCGCCTCGGACTGACGGGATCGGCATTCGGCATCGGCTTGATCTGGCATCTATCTACTCGCGGGTCCCCGTCTGGCCGTACAGGAGCAGGGTCTCCTGTCCCGGCAGCCCCTCGAATTCGACGGTGATCCCGTCGGTGGGATAGATGAAGCTCAAAGCACCGGTAGCAACCAGTGGATAGAGATCGCCGTTGGGGAACGTCACCGAGATTGCCGCGCCGCCGTCGGCTGCGACGATGCTCGCGATCAGCCCGGACGGGAACCTGTAGCTACCGGTGAGTCGGGCCAGGGTTTCCGGGGCAGCCTCGACGCGGCGAACCGATACTTGCTGATGCTCGGGCCATCCGTAGACCGCCGCAACTGCGCGCACCATCTCGGTCCCCAAGCTCATTCCGGCATCAGAATTGGTCAAGAACGCGGCGCCGTTGCCGGTGGCCGGGTACAGGATGACGCAGGCGCGGAATCCTGTCGTGCCGCCATAGTGAGTGATGTGGAACGAGAAGCCGTCCCCGGCGAGTCGGTAACCGTAGGCGTGTTGGTCTCGCTGTTCAGTGAGCATCTCGATGGCAGCACTGTGGGAGAGAAACTGGCTGCGGCCGTGGCGCGCTCGGTAGATTTCAACCATAAAGCGGGCCAGATCCGCTGACGTACTCCACAGGCCCGCAGCAGCTTGCTCGGGGTGGACGGCCCAGCCACCCGGCACGACCGTGCCGTCAGAATCGTGGCCCCGCGCTGTCCTGGCGTGTAGTGCGTGGGGATGTGGTTGCGCGAAAGTGCTGTCGTCGAGCTGCAGCGGCGCGAGGACCCACTCGCGCATGAGGTCCGCGAAACCCTTCCCGGTAACCTGCTGCATGGCCACCTCCGCTATGGTGTAGCCGGCGCCGGAGTAGGCTAGGCGCTCGCCCGGCGCCGTCGTCACCCGGATCTTGGCCGTGTTGGATGGTGGCGCTCCGTTCAGAATGTCGACGTCGCTCGGCAACGGATCGCCTTTCTGGTAGCCGCGGTATCCGCCCGGTACCACCCCGGCGAAATGCCCCAAGAGGTTGCGGAACGTGACTGGATTCGCTGCAGTCTGTTTGCCCGGCGGAATGACGTAGTGGCCGAGATAGTTCTGTACGTTGGCATCGAAGTCGATGAGCTTCGCCTCGCGCATCCTCATGGCTGCGGCCACTGTGACCGGCTTGGAGATAGAACCGGCTTGGAACAGGGTCGTGGCGGTGACCGGCGTCGGCTGGCCGCGCTCGATGACGCCGTAGCCCTTGGTCCAATCGACTTGGCCGTTGCGAATGACCGCAAAACTCAAGCCGGGGACGTTGTGTTCGGCCAAGCGTTCGGCCACCCCAAAGGTCGGGTTGGCTTCTCCCTCGAAGCGTACGGCGATGCGCAACCCACGCTCCACCGCCTGCTTGCGTTGGGCCACGAACGCGTCGATGCCTGCGCTGTCGGCAGGTCTTGTTCGGGACACGAGATCTGTCCCTGGGGCAGCTGCAGGGCGCGACGAACACCCAAGCGCGCAAGCTAGGCCGACAACGACGAACGCATGGCGCAACTGCGGGAGCACAGGCTGTATTGACTGCACGTGGTGCCTAATACCACAAGGCAGCGGCTGGCCAAACTGCGGCTGTAGCTACGCCCGGCGCAGAGCGAGGCGAGCCATACCGATGCAGATAACTGCGTTGAGCACGAGCCAAATCTCGTCGAGGATGATTGCGTCGGGCACGTACTGGATATCGGTGAGACGGACCACAGCATGGAATACTAGGTGCGCAGCCACCCCTATGGCCAGGCCGGCGAGCGGCCCGCGCAGCCATCGCACGCCATAGAGCGCTGCGAGAAGCACAAACGGGATCAACGCGCTGAAAAACAGTGCGTTGCCGTGACCGGCCGGCCCGAAAACCGCCATGTCCCACGACGGCAGACCACGAGTCAACATCTCGATAACTGGCCACGACGACAAGGCCGAGTCGACATGCGGCAAGAAGAAAAGCCCGCTGGCGCCAAAAAGTACGCCCATCAAATAGGTCGGGCCGAGCCGAACGCCGAGCAGGTTGCGCTGGCGAAGCGATGAAACAACCGCTCCAGCCATGAGCAAGCCGAGGAAAAGCTGCCAGCCACCACCCTCACTGCGCGCTTTGAGCACCGATGCCTCGGCCTCCACAATGCCGGCGCCATAGGTGTTCGGATCGTATTCCTGATCCCTGGGCTCGCGGGCCGCATCCTTGAGAATTCGCTCTACCGCCTCCGGCTCGGTGATGCCCTCACCCACAATCAACGCGGCAACACCCGCTACATGGGGCGAAGCCATGGAAGTACCCATATACGGATAATAATCGTCTGTAGTCGGATCACCGAGCGCAATCGTGTTCTGTAAAACTCCGTCAGGCATACCGTCGCCGTTTTGATCAACTCGAGTGTTGCCACCAGGCGCGGCAATATCAATGTCCTTGCCGTAATTGGAGTAGAACGTGATCGACTCGTCAAACTGCGTGGCCGACACCGCAATCGCACCGGGATACGCAGCCGGATAACCGACCTTGCCGCGACTCTCGTTGCCCGCAGCACAGACAACAGTTACACCCTTGTCATAGGCATACTGGACCGCCTTCTGAAGCACCCGCGACGGGAAACGCCCACCCAAGCTCATGTTGATAACCTTGGCCCCGTTGTCGGCGGCAAAGCGAATCGCATCGGCAATGGCTCCAACCGAGCCGGAACCATTCGCACTCAGCACCTTGAGCGGCATGATGCTCACATTGCGGGCTACCCCGGCCACCCCAATGCCGTTGTGAGTCACTTGCGCAATCGTGCCCGCCACATGAGTGCCGTGCCCGTGATCGTCATTGGCATGCTCGTTGTTGCGCACAAAATTGTACGGATGAACAAACTCGACCCCGTCTAAATCAGGTACGAGATGGAAGTTGCCGTGCCCTTCATAGGCAACCCCAGTGTCGATGACAGCAACCACAACCCCCTTGCCGTCGGCCAGCTTCCACGCCTCGGGCATCCCGATCTGACGCATGTGCCACTGGTACTTGTACTTGGGATCGTTGGGATACCCCTCCCACTGATTGTCGCTGTTGATACGGGATGCATCCGCAGGCGCAATGGGCGATAGATAAACCTCAGCATCGGGCTCGGCAATCTCGACCTCTGGATGCTTCTTCAACCAGGCCAGAATCTCACCCTGCTGCGACGGATCGACACGCGCACGGAAGAATCGCTCGTCGTACGATTGGTCAGAGACCAAAACTAGATCAATGCCGAGTTCGTGCTCCAGGTCGGCAACCACTCGGTCGCTGACGTCGTCGCGTAAGTCGACCAGAATTTCGTCGCGATCAATCCCGAACGCCGCAGCACGATCTGCATCGAGCTGTGCCACGCTCGCTCCGCCCGTTCCACCCGAACGGAAAAACCACCAAAGGGCTACGACAGCGATGAGAACCAGGACCCATAGAAAGCTCCTGCGGTTACGGCTCGCGGATTTGTGTTCTTCCATACTTCCTCAACTATACCGACTTCTCGGCGAGATGCTCGATCATTCGTTTGGTCCGCCAAACCGCCCCAACTCGGCCCCCTGGCCACAAAAGAGCCGTAGGCGATTCGATCGACCAAACCACATACTCGAACGAAAACAATGGCGTCTAAATGAGGATCATCGCGTCCCGCGATTGCTCGACCGAATCGGCGGCGAGACTGTCGAGGGTCAATCTGGTATCGAGCTGCCGGTCCTCTGCAAGCGCTTCGAGATATCGTTTGATTTCAGGGACTCCGGCAACAATTCGAGAGACGTGCCCGCGCGCGAGAAAGAGTACTGTGGTGGGCCGACAAGCGCATACTGTCGCGGTGGTCGGGCCACCGCGCAAAATCGACATCTCGCCGAAGATGTCCCCAGCGCGCAGAGTGGCCAGGGACGCGGCTACACGACCCGTGGTCTTGGCCACTTCGACCTCGCCGGCAAGCACGACAAAAAGCCCCCGCCCCTCTTCGCCTTGCCGGATGATGTCTGTCCCGGCAGCCACATCGTGACTGGTGAAACGGCACAACAGGTCACGCCGCTGAGCGCGGTTGAATGGCCGAAAAAAAGGATGGGTGGCCAGGAGATTGCGCAACAGACGCTCGCGGGTAAAACCGTGCAGCGCAGTCGCTACCTGAGCGAGCTCATCAGCCAGGACAGCTAGCGATTGGCGGGTGACCTCGAGCAAGTCAGCCTCTCCAACAACCTGTACCGAGGCACTGCGAGGTAGCGCACTGATGAGCGCCATCTCACCGAAGACCGCGTTCTCGTGCAGCCGGGCAAGCTCGCTCTCGCGTCCCATCGCGTCGCCCATAAATACCCGTACCTCCCCAGTGGCGACAAAGAAAAATGATTGGCCGGGCTCACCCTGGCAGATCACCGACTGCCCGTGCGACATGCGGCGAACAACGAGTGTACCAAGTACCCGGCGGAACGCATCCTCGCTGAGCGAGGACAAAAGCGGTATCGGATGTAGCGTGGTCGGATACCCGTCAAAATCATCTGTGCAATCGGCCGCACGCTGCGCAGCTGCTGGCAGGAAATCGACCGGCGGTGCATCGTGCAGCTGGGGATCGGGCACCGGAGTGGCCGGATCTGGCGTGTTGATACGCCCGGCAAACTTGCCGATGAGTTCGGATTCACAGCCGTATTGCACGACCAGCGCGGCCAGAATGTCCTCGTACTCGGCACCCAGGCTGTCGAGCACACGGGCCGCTACCAGCGCAGCTAAGGGATGTCCGGTCTTCAGCGCATACCACGACACAGCTCGGTACACCTTTGCCGCGGAATCGCCTTCACCGAGCGCAGCGAGGCAGTCCGCAACCTTGAGGCGAGCCTCGAAATCAAGCGGGGCCGCCGCCACAACCGCGTCGTACAGGCGTAGCGCCGACATCGGCTCGCCCCTCGCATACAGCCGAGCGGCATGGCCTTTCAGCTCTTTTAACATGGCCATGAAGCCACGGTACCACCGATTTGACAGGCTCGCGCTGGCTCGGCCTATACTCCTCCGGTTTTCTTCGTGCCCAGAGTGTCGACAATATCTTCTCCGAGTACGCGCAGCCGGGAGGCGCAAAGGTGAAAAACTGCATCAAATGCGGCAAAAGCCTGCCCGATGCGGCAATGCACTGTGTGTTTTGCGGCGCCAAGCAGGCAACAGCGCGCCCCGGGGGGACGCCGCCCAACCAGCCGGGCCAACAGGCAAAAACCATCATGGGCTACGCCGCTTCCAACGTGGCCCGGCAGCCGAAGCAAGGGCAGGTTCAAAAGCCGCAAACTCCAAATGCCGGCTCTGCCCGGAATGTTGCCCCGAAACCGCAGAGGCCTGGCGTGGCTCCCACGATCGCGCTCCAGGGACCAGGACAGCAAGGACCCCAGGGGGGCCTGTCACCTTCTGAAAAGGTCCCGGCTCACGCAGCGCGCACAATCGCCGCAGGCAATCTGCCCCCGCAAGTTCCACCTCCACCAAGTGCGCCGGTTCCGGGCGCAGCGAGACGTCAACCCTCGGGGCCAATATCAAGAGGTGAGCATGGACCAGGCGCTCCCGGTCCCGCAAGGGGAATGCCCGTTCCGCAATCGGCCGGGTCGTCTCCCAGTGGACCCCATCCCGCGCCAATGATGCCTCCCTCGACAGGCCCAGGTGGCCCGAGAGGGCCCAGCGGTCCCATGCACACCGCGCCCAGCAGTCCCATGCACGCCGCGCCCAGCAGTCCCATGCACGCCGCGCCCAGCAGTCCCATGCACGCCGCGCCCAGCAGTCCCATGCGCGCCGCGCCCAGCAGTCCCGCGCGCGCACCGGGTGTAGCCAAACCTCGGCCAGGCCAACCGCGACCACCAGGTGCCCCCCGGTATGCCCATCCCGGTCCTCAGTCCCAGCCCGGTCCCGGCGGCCCCCAGCCCCATCCCGGTCCCCGGCCCGGTCCCCAGCCCCATCCCGGCGTCCAGCCCGGTCCCGGTCCCGGACCTGCCAATCGGCTACATCCGCAGCCACCGACCGCGCAAGTGCCACCGCTACAACCACCGTATCTGGCCTCGGATACGGTAGGCCGTATGGGCGCCCCGGAAGAACCATGGGTCGATACGCTCAAAACGATCATGCTCGTCTTTGGTATCGCCCTGTTGGCCTGTTTTGTGATGCCCTGGTCACTCGGCGACAAAACCCTGTTTTCGTGGGATATAATCCGGACTCAACAGAGCACGCAGAAACTCCTTCCCCTGCTCATCGGCGGATCTGGACTACTCGCCGTAATACTGTCCCTGCTGCCACTCACTGTATCAGCACGCGGGGTAGCTGCAGCGTTTCTCGGCATCGTACCGCTCGGCCTCCTGTATTTTCTGCTCGGGGAAAACATGCCCATGCAGTCCGTTTTCCTGTGGTTTGCAGAAGACATCGAGTGGCAGTCGATGGTCGCGTTTATCGCTGCCTTGACATTGATCGCAGGCCTTCTTCTGCGATCCCAGTACCACAGCACATTGACTGCAAGGGTTATGGTGACCATCGCAGTGGTGTGCATACTGATGCTCAATCTGGTGCCACAGGGCGGTGAGATCCCCCTGATCGCAAAACTGAAAGCCATCGGTACCGCCGCTGGAAAGGCCAAAATCCTGCCTATTGTCGACCTGGTCTGGCTTCTCTTTGTCGTCCTCTCGCTACTGTCCTGGCTGCCCGCCCCCGGCGCGGCCGGATCCAAGATCCTGGCCTGGGTCTTCATCACACTTCCCCTCATCAATACGCTCATCGTGACCCTGCTGAAAATACCGACCAGCGAGCTCGGTAGTCAGATCAAGGGCGCCTTCGCGGTTTTTATCCTCTTTCCCATCACCTTGATGGCATGGAACGCATTGCTCGGCTACGGCGTGGCATCCGTGGCTGGAAAAAGCCTGGAGCACTCTGAGGGCTGAAGTCGAAATAGGTCGCACCGTACTCGGACGTCCGATCGTCGCGCTGCACTTCGTGCCGCCTTCATACGCCCGACCCAGGCCGCCAGCCGTGCTCTTTGGCGCCATTCACGGCGATGAACCGCTGGGCGTCTACTGCCTGGGGAAACTGTGCGAGCAACTCATCGAGCGGCCGCCCGGCCGGGACACATGGATCATTCCCGCCCTCAACATCGATGGACTCGCCGGTGGTTCCAAAAACAACGCCAACGACGTCGACTTGAATCGCAACTTTCAGGCGTCCAACTGGACCCCCGAGCACAAGCCGGGCTATTTCCCGGGCCGCATACCCGAATCCGAACCGGAAACTCAGGCTCTCGTCGCCCTCATCGAGCGGGTCGGCGCACAGCGTTTGATCGCACTGCACTCACCCTACCGGACAGTAAATTGGGACGGCTCAGGCCAAGAGCTCGCCGAGGCCATGGCCGAACTCAATGGCTATGGCGCTAGCGATGACATCGGCTACCCCACTCCAGGATCGTTCGGCTCAAAGTACGGCAAAGAACTCGGCCTCGAAGTCATCACGCTCGAAATCCCCTTCCTGGAAGAAGACGAGGCATGGCAGCAAAATCGCGCCGCTCTGCGCTATGCACTCGACCTGCCCACCTGACCCGGCCGAATCCCCCCTTGGCATCTCAACTGTCTTGAATTGCAAATCAATTTCACTTCACTTGCCTTGAGTGTGACTTTTTGTCACACTCAAGGCCGCGTTGGATTCTGCCCAGGCACTTCAGTGGAGCGCGGTTTTTAAGCTCCATGTGGTCAAGAGGATCGCAAAAGTGCTCAACCGTCGTTGGCGATTGGGTTTTGGTTACGTCGACGTCATCTCCAATCTCATGCTCCCTCCACGTACTGACGAGCTTGCCGGGCATCGAGGGTTGTGCCAGGTGATCCAGGACGTTCCGAACGGGCAGCGTGCGTGTCGAGACACGGCCCGGGGGACAGCCGACGAGATTCTCTCTCGGGTCCGGGCGGGCATCCTATCGGGTCGGTCGTGGCTGATCTCGTGTCACGCGGATTTGCACGAAATTGTCGCCCCGATCATCATTGACGGGGAGTGTTTTGGGGCGTTCTTGTGCGGGGGATTTTTTGCCGCCAATGCGGGGCTAGAGGAAGCGGATCGCCGGCGTCTCGATGCATTTTCTGCTGTGGAACGTCGTGTGCGTGCGCTTGGTCTATCGCCGAGCGAGTTCCAGAGCGCGCGCAACGCACATCCGTGGCTACTGCCCAACGAGGTCGAACTGGCCCGTGAGCTAGTCGAGGCAGCGGCCGAAGAAGTCGCCATATTTCACGGCGAATTTCTGCGCAAGAAGCAGAGTAGGGAGGGCGTTGCCGGGGGGCTTCGTCAGAGTTACGGGGCCATCCTCGGCAGATCAAAGCCCATGCAGGAGCTGTACAGTATTCTGGACCGGGTTATCCCATCGGATTCGACAGTGCTCATCCAGGGCGAAAACGGCACCGGGAAAGAGCTGGTCGCTCGTGCCATCCACTACGGCAGCGGTCGTCGGAATCGCCGTTTTGTTGTCACCAACTGTTCGGCGTTCAACGACAACCTTCTCGACTCGGAGCTATTCGGTCACAGGAAGGGCGCGTTTACCGGTGCCATTGCCGACAAGCAGGGACTGTTCGAAGCCGCCGACCGGGGCACGTTTTTTCTCGACGAGATCGGTGATATGTCACCGTCCCTGCAGGTCAAAGTGTTGCGGGTTTTACAGGAAGGCACCTTCACTCCGGTTGGCCACACCGAAATGAGAAAGGTCGACGTCCGCATCATCGCCGCCACCAATCGCGATCTAAAAGCCATGGTCGGCAATGGTCAGTTTCGCGAAGACCTCTATTACCGCATCAATGTCATCAACCTGGTTCTCGCGCCGCTGCGCGAGCGACGCGAGGACATCGAACTTCTCATCGACTATTTTCTACAAAAGCACACCAAGGGCGGACCGGCGGGCAAAACTCTATCGTCACAGTGCCGCGATCGGCTTCTACAATATGATTGGCCGGGCAACGTGCGCGAACTCGAAAACGAAATCGAGCGACTGCTGGTCCTGGCTGGTGATGAGCCGGCCATCGATGAAACCATGTTGTCACAGCGCATCCGGCAACACAGTCCGAACAGCGATCTCGAACTCACCCCCCTGAGCCGGTCCTTGCCCGAGGCCATTCGCCGCCTCGAGCGGCGAATGATCTTCGAAGCTCTCGAGCGGCACGACTGGAATAAAACCCGCGCATCGGCCGAGCTTGAGATCTCTCGACGCAATTTGATCCGTCTGGTCCAGAAATACAATCTAGAAGCAGAACGCAACAGCTGAGAGCGCCGATCTTCGCCAACTCAAAGCTGGAATTTATCTCAATCTGGCATACAATGTGCGTACAGTAAAGAGTGTCATGACGAAACAACGACGGACCTGTTGGTCATGTGGTCTGCTTGTGCTGATGGCGCTTCTGGCGGTCCCGGTAGCGAGTTGTGGTTCGGGGTCGGGGGCCAACGCAGTCTTGAACACTGCCATTGGTGTCGGCGCCGGTGCCGTCCAGCGCGCCCGCGGCGGATGCTATTCAGCGTGTGCTCCGGGAACGGCCTGCAACCGCAAGACTGGATTTTGTGAATCGTTGCCATGTGACGGCAGGTGTCGCGTCGACGAGATCTGTGTACCCACTCCCACCGCCGAGCAGTGCGTGCCCAAGACTCAGCAAGATCTGTGGGGCGATGACGCCGCAGTCGAGCCAGACAGCGTCCCGGCAGCTGCGGAGCCCCAGCCCGCGCCGCGCGAGAAGACCTCTGATGGCGACGATTGAGCTGGTCGGTGGGCTGGATCGAACCTGCCCGGGCAGGTCTTGCCGGCAACCGTGCTAAGGTCGAGTAGGCACGGGAGGTAACTCCCGTGCCTACTCGACCTTAGGCTACACTGCCGGCCTCATGCGAAACAACAATCCTCTTATGAAGACAATCCTGGTTTCAATAGCCTGTGCAGCTGTTTTGGGTCTCGGTCTCGGTGCCGCGCACGCCGATGTCGAGATTCGCAAGGGCGGCTCGAGCTGGGCCAAGGTCGAGAGTAACGGAACCATCCGGATCAACGGTCGCTCGGTCGGCAAGTTCGAGAGTGACGGCACTGTGCGCAAGGGCGGCAGTTCGATCGGCAGAGTCGAGAGCAACGGCACGATCCGCAAGGGTGGCAGTTCGATCGGAAAGATCGAGAGCAATGGCACCTTGCGCAAGGGCGGCAGTTCGATCGGCAAGATCGAATCGAGTGGTACCATCCGCAAAGGCGGCTCGAGCTGGGGTCGGGCCTCGAACTGCTGCGGCAGTCACGGCGGAAAACGCCTCGTCGCTGCGGTGATCGTCTTCTTTTCCGGCGACTTTTTCTAGCCGCCGATAGCGGCTCAAAACCAATCGGGTTGCATTCGGGCGTAGGAATCCTCGGCGCTCCGGCATAGATCGACCAGAAGCTCGATCCTGGGCATCTCGGTCGCAAACCAGTATTGGGCTGCACACAGCTTGCCCCGGTAGAAGTTCGGGTCGTCTTTGCGCTCCTCGCACGCTGCCGCGGCCTGAGCCAGCCACTGCCAGCCGACCGCGAACGTGGACATGAGATCGAGATAGTCGACGCTGTGGAGCATCATGCCTTCAACGTCACCGGAAAGCCCACGTTTGCCGAGTTCTCGGGTCAATCGCACGATCGTCGCGAGTGCCCCCGATAGGTCGTCACGCCACTGAGGGGGTACGTCGACGGCACGGGCCCGCTCGATGGTTTGGTTCACTGCGTTTTCGAGGGCGCGCAGGGCACCACCACCATCGGCCATGATACGACGGCCGAGCAGGTCGTAGCTCTGGATGCCGGTCGTGCCCTCGTGGATCGAGTTGAGTTTTTGGTCGCGCAGCCAGGCCTCGGGTAGATACTCGCTGGAATACCCGTAACCGCCGTGGATCTGTAGAGCCAGGGTATTGGACTCAAAACCCCGCTCAGCTGGAAAACTCTTGGCGATCGGGGTGAGAACATCGACGAGCAACTGAGCTTGATGGCGCTCGTCTTCGCTGGCCGCGTGGTCGGCCAGGTCGGCGTAAAGAGCCGAGGCGCCCAACAGGGCCAGACCGCCTTCGACGATGGCCTTCTGCCGCAGCAGCATGCGCCGCACATCGGCGTGCTCGATGATGGGAATCTGCGGATCGTGGGGGTTTTTGTTGCCAATCGGGCGGCCCTGGAGTCGAGTACGGGCGTAGACCAGAGCTTCGTGATAGGCCGCCGAGGCCGTTGCAACCCCGTGCAGTCCGACCATGAGCCGGGCCTCGTTCATCATCTGGAACATGTACGAGATGCCCTGGTTAGGCTCGCCAATCAGCCAGCCGTGGCAATCTTCAGATTCGCCGTAGCTCATGACCAGGCTGGGCAAACCGCGCCAGCCGATCTTGTGGATCAACCCGGCTGCATGGACGTCGTTGTCGGCCAATTGACCCTCGTGCAGGCGTTTCTTGGGCACCGCAAAGAGCGATACGCCCCGGATACCGGCCGGTGCCCCATCGATCCGGGCCAGTAAAAGATGCACGATATTTTCGCATAGGTCGTGCTCTCCCCCGGAGATAAAGATCTTGGCGCCCTTGATGAGATAGTGGTCGGCATCGGTCGGAGTTGCGGCGCATTGGATATCCGAGATGCTGCTGCCAGCCTGGGGTTCGGTGAGCGCCATGGTGCCAGACCACTCCCCGCTGTACATACGGGTCATGAATGCCCGCTTGAGCGAGTCAGAGCCGAACGCCTCGATGAGATGAGCGGCACCGGAGGTGAGACCGATATACGCATAGGCGCTGAGATTGGCTGCCATCAGATAGGCGTTGGCCATTCCGGCCACGCACAGGGGCAGCGATTGACCACCCACTTCCTCGGGACGCGCAGCGTTGATGAGCCCGAGTTCGACGATGCGCGGGTAGATGGTACGCAGCTGCGGATGGACACTGACCGCGCCCTCGCGCAAAACCGGCGAATCTTCGTCCATGGCCTTGTAGACGGGAAAGAGGATGTCGCGGGCCAGGCGCCGAGCACTCTGCAAAAGCAGATCGAATGTTTCGCGGCTGTGCTCGGAGAACGCGTCCAATTTGCATAACTCTTCGACGCCAAACACTTCGTAGAGAAGAAACTCGACGTCCCGATCACTGATGAGAGGGTTGGTGGAAGCGGCGCTCATAGCTGAGCAACGTACCTACAGACGGCCGAGATTTCCATCGAGAATGGACAAATCGGCCCAGCAGCGTGACCAATTCAGCATCCCGGGTGGTCCACCAATTCAACATCCCGGGTGGTCCGATTACCGCTCCCGAGACACCGCGGCACGCCCTGCGAGGCCAGTCACACTCGGTCAAAAATCCAGGGTATCGATGTCCAGCGACTCGTATTCTTCCGTGGCCCAGGCAATGGCTTCGGCTACCTTGGCCTCGAGGTCGGCGAGATCGGCGACGAACGAAAGTCTCATCAGCCGAGCGTACACGTGTGGGGGCAGATCGCGCTTGAGGTAGCGTGGAGCGAAGTCGTAAAAAAACGGGGCATAGCGGCTGCGCAGCACGGTGATGAGAGAGAGCAAGATCATTCTCTGATAACGCCACAGCGCGTCCACTTCGTTGCCGCGGGCGATCTCCTTGCCGGGAAAGTGACGGACCAGGGCGAGTTTGGCCCGCTCGCGCTCGAGGTGCGCCTTCATGGCCTGGCGGTGGGCTGCCCTGTCGACCGGGACGGCAGATATGATGCCGAGTTTGTCGAACACCACCACCGGCTCACCGTGGATTTCGCGCTCGTTAAAACGCGGCGCGTCGCTGCCTCGCTGCATGATGGCGAGGTCGACCAGCAGGTGCTCGGGACAGTCGCGCAAGCGATAGATCCGCTGCGAGTGGCCGTGCCAGGCCGGCTCCGGAACATGCCAGCGGTGGGCGATGGGCGACAGGGTCTCGAGCGCGGCCTCGGTAATGGCAAACGCGTCTGTGTGGCGCCCATCGGCAACATCGAGCTGGACATCGATATCGCTCAGCTCGTCGTCGACTCCGAAAGCCGCCGAACCACCCAGCCACATGGCGTTGACATGGTCCACGGGCTCGAGTGCTGCCCGCATGGCGGCGAGGATTTGTTGGCGCGAGATTGCCATTTCCGCATTGTACCGGAATTCTCGGGGTATTCGGTCACGCCGTAGGCCATCGCGACTCGGCCAGAAATGACTTGATCTCCTCGACTGTCCGGCGAGCAGTTCGTCCAACTCCAATCAAGGTGGACGAGGCAAAACCTGTCCACACACCGTAGCCCACCAACCACAACCCTGGATATTCCACCGAACGGGTACCGTTGGTGACGATCTTTTTGTTTTTGATCTGAATATCGAGAGACTTCAGATGATCCAATGATGGCTCGAACCCGGTACACCAGATGACAGCATCGATCGGGGTTTCCGTGCCATCGTTCCAGATCACACCGTATTCGGTAAATTGTTGGAACGGTCTCTCGCTTTCCAGTACTCCTCGGCTCCTCGCGTCTTTCACGGGTGGCACCATGATGATGCTACTCAAATTGCCTACTGGCTCCACTTTTGCGCCGGCTTGTTGCGCTCTATATTGTTTGGTGGCAAGGTCGAATATGTGACTGCCGTCGAGATGATCGGGAAGGAAGTCGGGCTCGTGCTCGGTGACCCAAATGGTTTCGGCGACGGTAGAGATTTCAGCCAGTATTTGGGCACCCGAGTTTCCTCCTCCCACGATCAGGACTAGTTGGCGGGCGAAGAGTTGTGGGCTTCTATAATCCGCCGAATGAAGTTGAATGCCCTGGTACTTGTCGCGCCCCGGATAATCTGGAATATAGGGTTTGCGCCAGGTTCCCGTGGCGCTCACCAGCACTTTGCATTTCCAGGTACCCGCCGAAGTGTCGACCAAAAACCCGCCGGCATCGCCGACAACCCGCTCGACGTGGACGGGTCGTTTCACATTTAATTGATACTTTTCTTGATACTGGGTCAAGTACTCGATGACCTCATCGCGATGAGGAAACTGATCTCCCTGGGCTGACGCCGACATGGGCCATCCTGGAAGGGAATTCGCTCGAGCCGGAGAAAACAGCCGAAGAGAGTCCCAGCCATGGAGCCAGGCTCCGCCGGCCATTTCTTGTTCGTCCAGGATGATGTACCGAATATCGGCTCTGCGCAGGTAGTAACCCATCGCGCAGCCACTCTGTCCTCCTCCAATCACGAGAACATCCACTACCTGCGGATTCATGATCATCTCATCAGTCAAGAAGCCGGAGGTTATCAGGAGACGTCGCGGTTCAGAAGCCGCGGGACTGGCCGATCTTCTCGGTGAATGTCCATGCAGGGCCGTCTTTTGTGTTTTGTCCTCGCGGTGGCAGGTATGTGCCTGCCCGGCTGTGGCACTGCCAGCAAGCCGATGGTCAAGCAGTGGAACGGGGCTCCAGCAGCCAGTATCGAGTATTTTTTCGGCCACTGGCAAGGTGAGCCATGGGCACCGAAGAATGCGAAAAATACCGCCCTGGGGCCAGTAGATTGTACCCGTTCGGTGCAACGGGTCTGGCCCGCGGGGACTTCGATCTTCGACAGCACTCCCATTGCTGCATTTCGCGAGATCCGCTACCACAGCACTGGTAGCAACTGTGAACGCAGAGGGATCATGCGTGTGGTCGACAGCGATCTCTACGTGTTGGTCGAGACCAGCAGCTGCGATCGCTACTTCGAGGACAAGGCGTTCCGGCCGGCGCTCAGCCGAGCAACCGAGAATTCGTTTGTGCTGACCTCGACAGAGTTTGCCAGGCCATTTCGCTACCGGCGAGTCTCGGCGTCTCGGCCCGGGTCGGAGTGAGAGACGGCATCTAGCCAGGCATGAAAGGCCATCATTGTCCACAGCGGCTTGCGATGATTGGCCGTGCCGGCCATATGCTCGGCCAGCATTGCAGACACAGCGCGGTCATCGAACAGGCCGTCGCGGCGAATTCGGGCCGGACAGAGCGTATCGCGCAGGAGTTCGGCCAGCGGACCGCGCAGCCAGGCGGCTATGGGCATGCCAAAGCCGTGCTTGGGGCGATCGATGATATCGTCCGGGAGCAGTCCGCGCGCGGCGCGCTTGAGTACGCGTTTGGTCGCCAGCCCACGCGAGCGCAGAGCCGGCGCCGCGCGGCAGGCCAGTTCGATAACCCGAGTATCGAGCAGCGGCGCACGCACTTCGAGCGAGACATGCATGCTGGCCCGATCGACCTTGGCAAGCACACAATCGCCGAGATACCCCTTGCAGTAGAAATGCATGCGCTGATCAGCCGCGTTGAGTGACGCGCAGTGGCCCAGGCGGGTGTCAATGATCTCGTAGAGGTCTGCTCCATACAACTCGGCAGCAACGTCGCGCGTCAGGATGCCCGGCACCTCGGCGGGCAAGAACGAGGCCAGCCAGGCCTGGTGTCGGCGCGGGCCGCGCTGATCCATGCCGCGAGCGAGTTGCTTGAGTTTGAAATCGAGTGAAAAATTTGCTGTCGACACCGGCAGTTTTGCCGCCGTCCCGTCGACTGCAGCCCGCAGCATCCGTGCCACTGGGCGCGGCAGGTGGTCGACAACTCGGCCCACCAGGAATTCAGCCTGAGATGTGGGGTACCCATCGAATAGCTCGTCGCCGCCGTCACCGCTGAGCGCAACGGTGACGTGTCCCCGGGTGAATCGCGCCAGTAGATGAGTTGGAACGATCGATGCGTCGCCCAGCGGTTCGTCGAGCAGCTCGCCGAGCACTTCGATCAAGGCGAGCGCCTCTTGCGGTCGAGCGGTGTATTCGTGATGTTTTGTGGACAGAAAATTGGCTACACGCCGAGCATGGGGAGATTCGTCATAAGAGGGCTCGGCAAATCCCATACTGAAGGTATCGACGTCGCCGTCGCGTGCCCTGACGGCCAGGGCGGCCATGAGTGACGAGTCGAGTCCACCGCTGAGAAACACGCCGAGCGGGACGTCGGCGACCAGGCGCGCAGTGACCGACCGCTTGATTGCTGCGCGCAGTGTGCGGGCCGCTGAGTTCATGTCGCGCAAGCGATCGCCCGGAACAAACGGCAGGTCCCAGTACGACTGGACTCGCGGCGCTTCACCGGGCGTGGCCACGACAAACCGGCCGGGACCGAGCTTGCATACGCCGCGCACCATGGCTCGCGGGGCCGGGACATATTCATAGACCAGGTACTCGGCCAGTGCACGGGGATCGATGTCGAGGGCGATGTCGGGATGACAGAGGAGCGCTTTGAGCTCACTGGCAAAGATCAACGCGCCGCGGCGTTCGGCGTAATACAGTGGCTTTTCGCCCATGCGGTCGCGGGCCAGGAGCAGACGATGAACTCGCGTATCCCACACAGCCAGTGTGAACTGTCCTTCCAGGCGCTCGAGCATTTGCTCGCCCCATTCGGCATAGCCGTGCACCACGACCTCGGAGTCTGAACGAGTCGCAAAGCGATGCCCTCGCTGTTCGAGAATCTGTCGCAACTCTACAAAGTTGTAAACCTCGCCATTGACAACTCCAGCGACACGGCCGTCGGCGGCATAAAGAGGCTGGGCTCCGCCGGCCACATCAATGACCGCAAGCCGGCGGTGGCCGAGAGCAATGGCGGCAACCTCGCCGATCTCGATATGGAATCCCTCGCCATCTGGTCCACGCCTCACCAGCGCAGCAGTCATGGCCTCGATTGCATGTCGATGCGTATCGTGTGCAACAGGGCCAGGGGCGAGTATTCCAGCGATTCCGCACATACCCGAAGATGAACCGGGGTATTTGAATCAAGCGCCCAGTCTGCCCGTGGCATAGACGACGAGTGCGCGCTGATCTGCTTCGGCCAATCGCTCGGCTGCGGCGAGGTCACTGGCCATCTCGACATCCGATGGTGACTTTGCCAAAACAGCTGCGACCATTGCGAGGGCAGTCATCAGCCGGCGATTGCCCCAGCTGTAGAGGTAGGCCAAACTCTCGACTTCGTCGAACAATCCCCGCCGGGCAACGCAGTCGAGTGCGTCGAGCAACTCGGCCGTATTGTCCAGAAACTCGAGCCGACTGAGCTCGCTCTGCGCCGCGAGTACTGGTTCCTGCGGAGCTTTCCATACCGGGTCGGGCTCTACCTGGCTGGCCTCGGGTATCCTGTTCCAGCTGCCTTCCACCAGCGGCCCGCTGCCGACTCCGACACCAGGCGATCTGCTCGCTTCGTCGCGAGCCCGCTTGATCACTGCCTCACAACTGGGATCGCCCGGGGTACGTCTGCGATGGCCTCTCGTGCCGTGGGCTCGATGGTGCGAGCTCGATCTCTGCCGCGCGGCAGAGGATGCGAAAAAGTCCCGCAGATCAGGAGCACCGACCAGTGTCGGCGAGACCGAATGCGGATTCAGAAATTGGCATTGAAATGACGATGGCGGAGGTCGGGTAGAGGTGAGGTAGGGAGGCAGAGGTCGGTGAGTGAAATACTCCACGTCGGCGCCGCGCTCCGAAGCTCGCAGCCGCACTCCGTCGGCAATCCTGTTGCGGCGGGCCAAACGGATGAGCTCGGCGATTCCTCCAGAAGGAAGCGGCCGGTCAAGACAGGCGCGAGGAAGCCCCTCGCAATGCAGGCAATGCTTGATGTTCGTGAACAACTGCCACAGAGGCAACCCGATGGTCGAGCCACTGGAGTACCGCGGACCTTCTGCATCGAGCTCGCTCCAGTAGCGGACCGAGGCGCTGAGAAGTTCTTTCCGATATGCCGGCCGCTTGAGATACCGCCGGCCCCGAGCGCCGAGCAGGGCCAGAAACCCCCAATGAGTGGCAATTGCAGCTCCGAAAGCCCGCCCGAGCGCGCGCTCGGGCATGCCAGGGGGAAACTCGCGGTCGATGAGTTCGGTCAGCACAGAGAAATGAAAATGCTCGCCGTCTCGCAGGGGGCGCCCGGCCGATCCGTCGAGGAGCAAGAGGCCTGGAACAAGGCGCGTATCGACCAGTTCGTCGCCTACATCGGCCCATGGAGCACCACTGCAGAACTCATCCGCCATCCGTGTACAGGACGTTTCAACGTCACAGAGTCGACCGTAGAGAAAGCTGGGAACGAGCACGCCGGACCGTTAGGATACAGAGTTAGCTCGCGTTATTCACCCCGGCATTGTCGATGGGTTGGTCAAAACCAGCGACGAATGGCGAATAAAGGAGTCGTACGGCGAAGAAATAGAGCGTCATCGGCCCAGGGTCACATGTCGGTATTTGTAGGAAAATCAATTCTCATACCACTCGAGATAACAGACAGCTGGCGAGACTCTGCGTCGACCATTCGAGATGACTCGATACAGAGCAAGCGTGGGAGAGCCTCACCGCGACCGGCCTTGCAGTTCAACGCCGGTCCATCCTCGCTTCTCGATCTGGCTCGTCGGTCTGGTCGCGCACTGCGCCGGGCGGGCGATTGATCTGCTCGCGGATCTTGTAGATGGGCTTGCGCTGCGACTCGTGGTAGGTGCGAACCTGAAGCTCGGCCAGAAGTCCCATGCCGATGAGTTGTACGCCGACGATGAAGAGCATGACGGCGAGAAGCGCCAATGGGTTGCGGTGGACCCATGTCCCTATAGCCCATTTTTCGGCCAGTGCCCCGACGGCACAGAGAATGCCGAGCAAACAGCAGAACAATCCCGGTCGACCGAACATATACAGCGGCTTGGTCGAGTAGTCACCGAGAAATTTGACCGTGATGAGATCGAGCAATACCTTGATCGTGCGACTCAGGCCGTATTTCGACTGTCCGCATCTGCGCGGATGGTGCTTTACGATAACCTCGGTGATACGCGCTCCCTCCCAGTGAGCATAGATGGGCAAAAAACGGTGCATCTCACCGTAGAGGCGCACTCCCTGCAGATACTCGGCACGATACGCTTTGAGTGTACAGCCGTAGTCGTGCAACACAACGCCGGTTATCCGGCTGATAATCCAGTTGGCCACACGCGACGGCACGCGCCGGGTGAGCCAGGGATCTCTGCGATTCTTGCGCCAGCCCGAGACAACATCGTATCCCCGTTCGAGATGATCCAGAAGCCCGGCAATGTCGCCGGGATCGTTCTGCAGATCGGCATCCATAGGCACGACATACTCGCCCCGAGCACGGTCAAAACCGGCAGCCATGGCAGCGGTCTGTCCGTAGTTGCGCCGCAACTGTACCACCTGAAGCCATGACCGCTCGGCCGCTCCACGGGCCAATCGCTCGAATGTATGGTCGCTGGATCCGTCGTCCACGCAGATAATCTCCACCGTTCGCCCCTGCGCTTGCAGGTCAGCGACTGTCTCATCGAGAGCGGTGAGCAAATGGGGAATCGATTCTTCCTCCTGGTAGCAGGGAATCACCACGCTCACCCGGGGAAGCGGCTCGACACAGCTCGGCCGCGTTTGACCGTCTTCATCCGGCCGCCCCGGCAAGGAACGCGAAGCAGAGTCCTCATGGAGCGGACCGGCCGCTCCGTCAGACATTCGATCAGTGTCGTCACGCAGCATGGTAATCGCTTCGATTCAGAGCTCTCGCCGGTAGAAATGGCGAGTGCGATGCCACAGTTCTATGGGATCGAAGCCCAACACATCAACCAGCGCATCGAGGGGATGGGCTCCGCTATCGCGGATCACGGCCTGTGCAGTGGTGGCCAGCTCCGAGGCCAATTTGCGCGCCGATGACGGCAATACACGGGCCAGGGCTTTGGCCCCACGAGTGGCAAATGCGGCCATCGTGGCGCCACCCAAAAGGCCCAGCAACCAGGCAGGGGCGGGATCGATGACGACATTGCGCGCACTCATCTCGCGCGCAAGCTGATCTGTGGGTCCCGCGGCCACGCGATAGAACGCCTCTCTCTGCATGAACACTGCCACGCTCGGCGGCGCATAGCGCTGCGTGACGAGTTTGATAAACTCGGGATAGCGCCGGCGCCAGTCGCGAGCAAACGCCGCTTCGGCGAGATCACGAGCGATACCTCGATGGGTGGCAACACGGCTGATGTGTCCGCCCTGTTTGACCGCAATGACCGAGGCGTAAATCTGTGGACGACGGTCGTCAAAAATATAGGCAATCATGCTGGTCCGATCGGGAATCAGCAGGTCGAAGGTGCTCTGCAACGCCTCGTACGATACGGCTGGCAAGAGGTCGAGCAGGCCGGGCTCGGTCCAGATACCGCGTCCGCTGTACTTCTTCACAGCTCGCAATACCACCGTGGTCTGAGCTACCCAGTCCGCAGACAGGTCGAGCGTGGATTCGATGTCCGCATAGATCTCGGGCAAGATGGCACAATCGAGAACAACCACTGCGTCGACTGCGAGTTCGGTGGCCAAGATCCCGAGGGCATGCGGCGAAGTGCCAGTATACAACGTAGGCGAGCATACACTCTCCCGGCCCGACCACCCCGCTCCGCCGGGCGACCCCTGCTTGTCTTCACCGGAGTATCCGCCAGTGACTCGACTTGCCGCGCTCCGATCCCACGTGTTGACTGTGATCCGTATCGGCTGGTCGCGCTCCAAGAGAACAAGCGCCCAGCAAGGGCTCGACGGCATGGATAGTTCGGTGGACAAATCATCCGTCGAGTGGTCGACCGCTGGGCGCGCAGAGCGCATCCCGGGTGGAATCAGAAGTTCGAACCAGCCCGCCCAGTGTCGTTGCTCGATATCAGCTATTTCGATATCCGCTGCCAGCATGGGCCGATGATACTTGCATCATTGGCTCGACCCAATGCCCTGGTCCGATACTTGGAGGGTCAACTGCCCGCTGGTCCGGCAGATTCTCGGCTATGCCGCCAGCGCGAAGATTTCGTCGATCTCGTGCAAAATTTCCGCTTCGCTGACATCGCGCGCAATGGCGACCTCCGCCACCAGAAGACTCGTCGCCGTATCAGCCATGCGGCGCTCACTGAAGGAGAGTTCCTTGCTCTGCCCCAGCAGGCGCAGCTCGCGATATACTTCTGCAATTTCGAAGATACTGCCGCTCTTTATTTTTTCATTGTATTCGCGCTGCCGGCGGTTCCAGGGCTGGGCGCTGTGTCCCCCATCGCGGCTGCGCAGAATGCCGTAGACCTCGGCTACTTCGTCCTCGGAAATGGGGGCGCGAAGCCCTACTGCATCCGCTTTCACGGTGGGAACCATGATCGTCGAACCAGTAGCCCGGACCTTGAGAATGTATACACTGAGCGGATGACCCGCAACTACGCGGTCTTCGACCGCGATGACTTCCGCGACACCGTGTACCGGATACACGGCCACGTCGCCAACGGAGAGGGCTTTTTCCATCGGCGCCTCCTATCTGTATTTGGAACTAGGGCAGAAAATGCCCAGTTAAATAGTAGCAAATATTGTTTGTCCGGTCAATCCAGCTGTGAAACAGCCCTGTTGGGCCGTTGCAACCAATCTATAAGACCGATCTCGAGCGCGTCTGCATTCACCTGTTGCGATTTTTCGGCCGCTGCCCCAAAGTTCCCAGCAGATACAAACCGCAGCAGATGGGGTGGTGAATAAATGGGGGTCAGGCCGCCGGATTCAGCGGCCGCGCGAGCGTACACAAGGTGAAGCAGATGCGGTGGGTCAGTCTCGGGCGAGGTACTCGACGATGGTCGCTACGGCAAAACCGGTGCCCCCGCGCTGCACGGCACCATGATTTCGCGCCGCCATCGCCGGACCTGCCAGGTCGACGTGAAGCCACGGAGAGTCCCCGGCAAAATGCTGCAAAAAGAGGCCCGCGGTCAGGGCTCCACCCCAGCGCTCCCCGGTGTTGCGCATGTCGGCCAGATGGCTTTTTAGTTGCGGTTTGAGCCGTTCGGTAAGCGGTAGGCGCCACATGTCCTCGCCCGTGCGCTCTGCAGCGTCGAACCAGCGTTTGACCATATCCTCGGAGTGAGACATGACACCAGCCGTATATGGGCCCAGCGCGATCACGCACGCTCCAGTGAGAGTAGCAAAATCGAGGATCTGATCGGGCTTGACCTTGGTTCGAGCATAGATGATGGCGTCGCCAAGGGTGAGTCGTCCCTCGGCGTCGGTGTTGTTGATCTCCACTGTCGTGCCATCCATCGCTGTGAGAATATCTCGCAGCTTGAAGGCTGAACCGGAGATCAGATTTTCGCAGCAGGCAGCAATGGCATGAACTTCGTGTTTTGACCCCAGAGTGGCGATCGCACTCATCGATGCGAGCACAACCGCTGCTCCGGCCATGTCCATCTTCATATCTTCCATTGCGGAAGACGGCTTGAGTGAATATCCACCAGAATCGAACATGACACCCTTGCCGATGAGGGCAACCTTGGATGCGGGCTTACCGGGCGGAGAATACGTTAAATGGATCAGTTTGGGTTCTTCGATCGATCCCTGGGCAACAGCGAGGAACATGCCCATGCCCAGCCGTTCACATTCGCGCCGGCCGAGAACCTTGATCTTCAAATTGTGTTTTTTGGCCAGATTTTTAGCTTCTTCAGCAATACGGCTCGGCGTCATATAGCCGGCTGGTTCATTGACGAAATCTCGGGCCCGACATACCGCCTCGGCCACGGCCTCGCCCCGCGCGAGGGCCGCGTTGATGGCTCGGGATTGCGCAGCTGTCAGCTTTCCATCTGCCGCGCTCGAAATAACCCCAAATCGCTTGATGGTGTTTTTGGGCTCCTCCTGGGTTCGATATTTATTGAACCTATAACTGCCCATGACAGCGCCCTCCACGGCGTATTGCACACCGTCTGCACGCCTGGACAGAGCCAGCGGTGGCAGCGTCAATGCCACGTTATGGGCACCGAGACGCTGGCCTATCGCTACCGTGCGAGCAGCAAAGTCGCGAATGCTGGGCGGGACAAAAGCCGATTTTTCCCCCAGTCCGAGTACGGCGAGATGCTTGGCGGGAAGCATACTCTCGCTGCGAACCACGACGCTCTGGGATGCTTTGCCGGCGAAACACTGTTCACGGGCAACTGTTTTGAGCAGTCCCTCGGTGGCTTTGTTGATCGCTTTGAAAACGGTGTCGCGGGTTGGGTCACCGAACACACCCACTGCCAGAAGGTCGCTTTTAATCTCTTGCAGTGGGCCCTTAAGGTGTCGATATTGCATATTCTTCTTGGGTCCTGGCAAACATGCCAGTTATACGGAAGCCAGCTGGCGATGTAAAGCCAGGGACGGCTTGACTCGCCAGACCAATGCGTCCGTGTGATGGGTGGCCCAATACTTCGATTCAAAGCTCATTGCTCGAGTATGCGTTGCAGTTGCATCGAATCGGGATACTTGTCCGCGTTGGCAAAGACGATCCACACCCGATCATACGCTGCAACTGTCTCGAGTAGCGTCGACAGGGCGTAGGCGTCGAAACGCTGGCGCGCTCTACCCAATCCGGTCAGGCGAAAGTAGGCGTCGCGCGTCGGTAGGCGGGCAAAGAAATCCGGCTTGGCCCCGAGGGGATCGTTGCTCATGGGATCGCATGCATAGACAACACCCAGCTCTGCTGCTACTCGCGCCGCGAGTGCCGGCTCCCACAGTCCCTGCGGCTCCCAAACCCGCACAGCGCCGGCAAAGATCTCTGCCGGCGCAATGTCGGTGAAGAACCTGCGCAGAGCCTCGCGATTGGCCGCGGACGGAGAAAAATCCGCCGGGGCGCGGAAGAGCACCGCATCGGTCGGAACCGAGCGGACAACTCGAGCAAACTCCTCGACGCTTCGAACGACCAGATCGGTGGCCCGAAACCAACCCGCGTCGGCCAGTTGTTCTCGGGCCAGATTGTCGCCACCACGCCGATAGCCGCGCGGATCCGGCTTGTGCGTGATGACCTGGGGGGCCAAAAGTCCAAAGCGCCCGTTTGGCTCAGCATCGCCACTCCATCGGCTCAACACCGACAGCTTGGGCAGCTGATACATCGTATCGGCAACTTCGAGATAGCGAAGGCGCTGGAAGTACCGAACTCGCCGTAATCCCGGGGGCAGCTCGGCGCAACCTACAAGAATGGCGGGAGAATCTTGACTGGAAGGGGTTCCAGATGGGTCGTGAGGCACAGATTGACTCCTACCACGCTTGCCGCGTACAGTGCCGTCAATTAATCTCGTGCTTTCGCAGTGTAGCCAACCGTACAATCAGCGTTGGAGCAGTTCAAGTAGGAGAGTTGTAGCCAGATGAAATTTTTCATTGATACTGCGTATATTGACGAGATCAAAGAAGCCGCAGCAATGGGCATCATCGATGGTGTGACCACGAATCCCTCGCTGGTGGCCAAAACCGGTCGCACGTTTCGAGATGTGCTGGTCGAGATTTGCGATGTGGTCAAGGGGCCTGTGTCCGCAGAAGTCGTGGCGACGACGTGCGACGACATGATGCAAGAAGCCCGCGCACTGGCTGCGCTCCGTCCCAATATCGTGGTCAAGATCCCGCTCATTGCCGAGGGGCTCAAAGCGGTCCGGCTGTGCGCCCAGGAAGGGATCAAGACCAACGTGACATTGTGTTTTTCGGCCACTCAAGCACTGCTGGCCGCCAAGGCCGGGGCCAGCTATATCTCGCCTTTTGTCGGCCGAGTGGATGACATTTCCAGCGGCGGCATGGACATCGTGGCCGACATAATCGAAATCTATCGCAACTACGATTTCGACACCGAAGTGCTGGTCGCCTCTGTGCGGCACCCGATACATGTTCTGGAAGCTGCACGCATGGGCGCAGACGTGGCCACGTGCCCACACAAAGTTCTGATGCAACTAGTCAAGCATCCGCTCACCGATATAGGGCTGGAACGCTTCTTAGCCGATTGGGAGAAGGTGCCCAAATAGTGCCTGCCGGTCGGCCCGCGTTGCGGCTCTCACTGGTCCGATGGCTGGCCTGGGCCAACCTGGCTGCATGGGCTGACCATGGAGGCGATCGGGCCGCTCGACGCGCAGATTCCGCATCTTGCTTCTGCGCGAACCCTAAAAGTCCGGCCATCGCTAACGTCTTGCCTCCAGTGGCTATGGCTGGAGCAGCGATCGAGATCCGGTAGCGAGGACGCGATGCAGAACGTCGAAAGGCGCGCGTTTTCGGTAGCTGTCTATGCCCGCCGGGGCGGCACGGGCGGCGAGGTTCTTGTCATCCACCACAATCGGCTCGGTACCTGGCTGCCCGTGGGCGGAGAGATGGAGCCAGGCGAGACTCCACTTCTGGCAGCAGTGCGCGAGTTGCGCGAAGAGACCGGTATTGAGGGGTCGTTTCCCGTGCTGGCCAGCTCTCTGGATGGTGTTCCAGCGGGCTATCTGGGCTATGAGGAACACCGCGCTGGAAGCAAAGGGCTTCACATGAACTTCGTGTTTGTGGCCGATGTCCGCGGCGAGCACGACATCACACCGAATCACGAATTCTCCAGGTATCGCTGGGTCGATCGCGACGCTCTCGTGGAGCTTCCCTCGCCGCTCAATGTGCGCCAGTTCGGTTTCCTGGCCATCGACGCCGTGGTCCGTGAGCCATAAAGCCAAACCTAGCACGATCTGCATATGCGCTTGCGCCATCACGTCAATCCACTCGGTAGCTCATTTCACGAGTTTCGCGGCGACATGCCCCAGCTGGACGGCAACCGGGAAATCGAACTCGAAGTCGGCTGCGCCGAAGCACAGTTCCTCTTCGAGCGAGCGGTCAAAGATCCCTCGGCACTGTATTTGGGCCTGGAAATTCGCGACCAAATGGCACAATGGGTCAATCGGCAGGCCAGATCACGGGGCCTCCCGGTGCACGCGGTGTTTTGCAACGTCAATAATCATCTGCGCGAAATCGTGCCGGCCTGTTCGATTCAACGCGCATTTCTCAACTTTCCCGACCCCTGGTTCAAGGAGCGCCACCGCAAGCGCCGCATGATCGATGAAACGCTGGCACGAGACCTCTACCATATACTCAAATCTGGTGGTGAGGTTTTTTTTCAGAGCGATGTGTGGGATGTCGCTCTGGATGCCATGGATGTATTCGAGCGGCTAGACGACCTTTACAACAATCGGGCCGGCAGCTGGTCGTTCTGGAAAAAAAGCAACCCCTACGGGGTGCGCTCTTCCCGCGAGGAGTACTGTGAGGACACAGGCTTGACAATCTGGCGTCTCTGGTACAATCGCAAATAGCGTGTGGGCATAGAGCCGAGACTGTATAGATTGGCAATGATATTGCTAAACCGGCCTGGTGATCATAGCATGTACGGTTCCTAGAGGCGTATTCGATGTCGGAAACGGCCGGGCAATCTCTAACCGACGGAGAGCTCTCCATGCTCAACGAGATTGCGAGCGTCGCCACTCTCGACATCGAGCTGCGCGACGCACTGCAGCGAATTACCGATATCCTGCGCGCCCGCTTGCAATGGGAGTTCGTGGCGTGTTTGTCCGTCGATTACGAGAACAATCGAGTTGTGTGGGCAGCATTGTCCAGCGATATGACGACGGAGTTTCGGGTCGGGGACAGCAAGTCGCTGGACAGTGATCCAGTGGCCAGCGCTGTTCAAGCCGGCACCCCTGTACTACTCGACGACACGACAATCGGGGACGATCGAACAATCCAGACGCCGGACCATTTGGCTTCGCATCCCGGGCAGGCGGTCATTCAATCGAAGCCAGGGCGCCCACCCGCGGGCATTGTCCCCGGCATGGCCAGCGAGCTCTGCATACCGATCAAGCACGCCGGACGGGTCACCGCCCTGATCCACCTGGGCAGCAAACACCGGTCGGGATTTAGCGAAAAGCTGCCTCTGCTCACCACTGTGGCCAATCAGGTCGCTGGCACCATTGCCAGCGCCCAGCGATATGAAGAATTACACCGCTGGGCCACGCTCACAGAAATGATGAGTCAGCTGTCTCGTCTCGCCATGGAAGCCACCGAGCTGGAAGAACTGCTCGAGCGCATCGTGCAGTACATTGCCGGGAAATTCCCGATCGACATTGCCAGCATTCTCCTCCTGGACGAAGGCGGCTGCAAATTCATACTCGAAGCGTATTCCGGGTCGCTCGAGCTTCGAATGCCCGACGGCGATGAATGGCCGATCTCGGTCGGTGTGTGCGGTCGCTGCGTGCGGACCGAGCAGCCACAACTGGTGTTGGATCCGGCCGCAGATCCGGACTACGTGCCGGGAAACGACGCAATTCAGTCCGAATACATTGTTCCCATACGCTATCGCGACCGCGTTCTGGGCGTCCTCAACCTGGAGAGCGCCGCCAAAGATACATTTACACCCTATGTTCAGACAGTCTTTCGCAGCCTCGCCCATCAGGTAGCTGGCGCCGTCAATCTGTCGAGCGTCAACCAGAGGCTGCAGGCAGCCATCGACGAACTGGAGCGTCTCTCGGCCATGGACGGGCTCACCGGAGTGGCCAATCGGCGCCGTTTCGATGAGGTTCTGAATGTCGAGTGGCGGCGAGCCTACCGCTCAGATCGCCCCATCTCGGCAATGCTCGCCGACGTCGATTTCTTCAAGGCACTCAACGACACCTACGGGCATCAGTACGGCGACGATTGCCTGCGTCAGATCGCGAAAGCGCTGTCATCTGGACTGCGGCGGGTATCGGATTTCATCGCGCGCTACGGCGGCGAGGAATTCGCTGTGATTCTGCCCGAAACCAGTGCGGAGAATGCTCTCGCCCACGCCGATCGCCTGCGCCACGCGATCGAAGCACTGCGAATTCCGCATCGGAGATCGACCGTGAGCAGCTATGTAACCATCAGCATCGGCGTCGCCACCGTACACCCGCGCCAGGTAGAGCAATCCGATCTGCTCATCCAATCCGCCGACATCGCGCTCTATCAGGCCAAGCGAGCCGGGAGAAACCGAGTTGTCGGTCGCACGTTGCCGTGACTGGCACGCGTGACCAGTGACCAGTCATTACTGCTGAAACGGAATATTGCACTGAATCGGCGCACCGCTGAGGCTGTGTCGCGGATAGAATAGCGCGTACGCAATGCACATCTCGTCGCTTGCGTCGGGCCCCGGAAACACTTTGATCGACTTGGTATTGCGCCAGGTGCAGGTCCATTCGAGACCGTCTCCGGCATCGACAGGGATGGCCGGATCGTAGTGTGTCACCGCGGGGTGCTGCCAGTCGTAATTATCGTAATGGTGAGTTTCGACACCCGCTGCAGTGCGCTTTTCGATCGAGAAATGGGTTCCGAGTTGGTGAAAATGCGAGGTGAGCGCAAAGATCTCCACGTCATAACCAACAGTGCAGAATCCAGTGGCAGACGTCTCGGCACCGGATGGCAACACAAAGTCCCATTTGCCAAACCAGATCACATCGGCATGATGCTCGATTTGAGCGTCTGACCCGGCGGAGAAAAACTTGATTTCTGCCGACGCGTCGATATCCTGGTCAGTGGCATTGATAACATGGTGCTCGAGAATGATCCGCTGGTTGCGGAGGAGATAAAACGCCACGGTCTCGGGGGTATTGACCGCATGAATCGTGGTGCCAGCCGCGTAGATCAACGCTGCCTGTCCAGCCAGCTGCTCGGCTGCTGGGAAACAATCCCGAACCATCGTCAAATGGTCCGGCACTGGCTCGGTGGCCTCGCTGTCCACGACTTTATAGATATTCAGGTGGTGTGACGTACCCACCATGGTCGACTCGAAGCGCACTACATCGAAATCACCATCGCCAGGCAAATTGATAATTTTGCATACCTGCCGCTCTTTTCCCGGCTGAACCACAAATGGTTCGATGTTCAACGTGATCGCTTGACCAGTGGGATTTTGTGGCGGTGGCAGAGGATTGTCGGGTGTGCCCGGATTCGGCACGCTGGGATCCCGCGTGCCAGGATCTTGCGGGTCTGAATCCGGATTGCCGTCACCAGGGCCGTCTTCGGAAGTGCAGCCCAAGGTGAGTAGACCTGTGCAGAAAAGCATACAAAGTGCTTTCGAGATGATGTGCAAAGCGCGCAATCTCTTGTAATCCATGGGTAATATAGTCCTCGTCAGGCATTTTTAGAGCGCGCAGAAGCGACAGCGTTGCGCCCTCAGCTTCGTAGTGCCGGGCGCTTTCTCAGATGGCTCACAGATTTGCAGTGGCGATGCTACCCACGACGAGATTGACCACGACAGGATTGCACAGGTGAATACCCAGGAGCAGGAGTGGCAAGGAAGGCCAGAATGAGGGATTCTACAGTCTCACATGGTTTGAAAGAGACTATGCGATGGAAGCGCAGCGCGCGGTGGTATCACGAGCAACCGCTGGTGGCGCCGCAATTGGGACACTTGTGGCAGGCCCCGTTTCGGACCATCAGGGTGCCGCATTCATGACAGGGCGGTGCGTCAGTCTCGCGAATCCAGGGCGACTCGCTCTTGGCCTCGACCACGATGCTGGTGGATGCGCCAGGGTCGCGAACCACCACATCTTCGGCCATCAGGGGGATCTTGGGCAAATCCAGCTGGCCAACACCGGTCGGCTTGCTCGCTGCTGCCGGATGTTTCTCACCGCCCAAAAAGCGCAGTGACAGCCAGCGGAACAGGTAATCCATGATCGACGTGGCGATCGGGACGTCCGTATTGCCGGTGAAGCCGGACGGCTCGAAGCGGGTTCCCTTGAACTTGTCGCACAATACGGCCAACGGCACACCGTGCTGCAGAGCCAGCGAGATCGCAGTGGCAAACGAATCCATGAGCCCGGCGATCACCGACCCTTCTTTGGCCATACGGACAAAAATCTCACCGGGCTGGCCATCCTCGTAGAGTCCGACCGTGATGTAGCCCTCGTGGCCACCGACCGAGAATTTATGGGTGAACGAGCTGCGCTCGTTGGGCAGTTTGTAACGGACCGCTGGCGGCGGTCCGGCCGGACGCTGGTCGCGCGTGCGCAGCCTTTCGACAACCTGGCGCTCTTCGGGGCTCAGCTGAAGCAGAACATCGTCATCGTTTTTTCGAGCTGAGTTTTGCTGGCTGTCTTCTTCGAGCTGTCCACGCGAGGTGGCTTTCTTGACGCTGGTGGACAACGGCTGCGTGCGCTTGCACCCATCGCGATACACTGCAATGGCTTTTAAGCCGAGCTTCCAGGCCTGGGTGTAAGCATTCTTGATATCTTCGATACTACAGTCGCCGGGCAAATTGACTGTTTTGGAAATCGCTCCGGACAGGAACGGCTGGACCGCTGCCATCATCCGAATATGGCCCATGTAGTGGATGCTGCGCGCTCCATTGGTCGAGCGAAAGGCGCAATCAAAGATGGGCAGGTGTTCTTCGGCCAATTCAGGAGCGCCTTCGATGGTCTCTTGCCGATCGATGTAGGCGACGATATCCCGGATCTGGTTGGCATCGTAGCCGAGCCGTCGCAGCGCCTCGGCGATGGTGTTGTTGACCATTTTGAGCATGCCGCCACCGACCAGGCGTTTGTACTTGACCAGCGCGATGTCGGGTTCGACACCGGTCGTATCGCAATCCATGAGAAAGGCAATGGTGCCAGTGGGAGCCAACACGGTTGTCTGACCGTTGCGGAAGCCCCATCTGGAGCCCCATTCGATGGCTTCGTCCCAGGAATCGCGCGCCGCCTCCATGAGGTCGTAGGGGACGAAAGCGGAATCGATATCGTCCACTGCCCGCCGGTGCTTTTTCATCACCCGCATGAACGGCTGCGCGTTCTTGGCATAGCCCAGAAACGCCCCCGTGGCCTCGCCGGCGATGCGCGCGCTGGTCCGGTAGGCGTGACCGCACAAGAGCGCGGTGAGCGCTGCGGCATACGCGCGGCCGGCGTCGGAGTCATAGGGCAATCCACGCGACATGAGGAGGGCGCCCAGATTGGCATAACCAAGGCCGAGCGGCCGATAGTCGCGCGAGTTCTTGGCGATTTTCTCGGTTGGGTAACTGGCATTGTCGACGATGATCTCCATCGCCACGATCGCGACCTCGATGGCGCGCTTGTACGCCTCGACGTCGAATTCGCCATCTTGCTTCTGAAATGTGCGCAGGTTCAGAGAGGCCAGATTACACGCCGAGTCGTCGAGGAACATGTACTCGGAGCACGGATTGGATGCGTTGATACGACCCGTATTGATGCACGGGTGCCAGTCGTTGATCGTCGTGTCGAACTGTATGCCGGGATCGCCGCACAAATGAGCGGCCTCGGCGATCTTGTCCATGAGGTCGCTGGCTCGGTAGGTATCGATCACGCGACCGTCGGTCACAGCGTAGGTGAACCATTCGCCATCGTCGAGCACGGCCCTCATGAAGTCGTCGCTGACCCGAACCGAATGGTTGGCATTCTGATAGCCCACCGAATCATATGCGCCGCCCGCGACGTTGAATCCCCCGTCGTAGCCCGCGTCGATGAGCGCCCAGGCTTTCTGTTCTTCTGCCGCCTTGCACTCGATGAAGTCGACGATGTCGGGATGGTCGACGTTGAGGATGACCATCTTGGCGGCGCGTCGAGTTTTGCCGCCCGATTTGATCGCACCGGCAAACGAGTCGAAGCCGCGCATGAATGATACCGGGCCAGACGCGGTGCCACCGCCGTGCAGGTTCTCGGCCGAAGAACGCAAACTCGACAGGTTCGATCCGGTTCCCGAACCGTACTTGAACAGCATCCCCTCGGTCTCGGCCAGCCTGAGAATCGACTTCATCGAATCTTCTACCGAGTTGATGAAGCAGGCCGAACACTGGGGCTTCTCTTCCACACCGACGTTGAACCAGACCGGCGAGTTAAACGCCATCTTCTGGTGAAGCAACAGGTGCACCAGCTCGTCGCGGAATGCCCGCCCGTCTCTATCAGTGTTGAAATACTCGCTCTCACGGCCCCACTCGTGGATGGTGTCAGCAACCCGCGCGATCATCTGTTTGACCGACGTCTCGCGCTCAGGCGTACCCATGGTGCCGCGAAAGTACTTCTGCACGACCACATTGGTCGCGGTCTGACTCCACGACTTGGGAAACTCGACCCCGGTTTGTTCGAAGAAAACCTTGCCGTCCGCGCCGGTGATGCTCGCATCTCGAACCTCCCACTCGACTTCGGAGAACGGGTTCACGCCCTCCTGGGTGAAATGACGAGTGAACGTCAGTCCCGAACTGATCCCGGCTCCAGACTCCTGGCTACCATACGTGGCCTTCGCACTGTCTTGCTTCATGGTCGAGCTGTGGTTCCTCGCGTCGTACGAGGGCACGACTTTATCTAGCATATAGACTCCCTTGACCGCTGGATCCAGGGCACACCAGCCTCTGTATAGACTTGGTCTATGATCCTGAAATTTAAAGAAAAATCCCTGGAGAATCGGCTTCGCTGCGGCCGCACTATATTCATCTCCCAGGAGACAGTAGGTCAAGAAAAAAAGCCCAATATTTGGGGGTCTCACCTGCCGAAACCACGATGTCTGGTGTGCCGCGGTGGGAAAGGCGTTGCGCAACGTGTGATGTGTTTGTGGAGAAGCTGAGGAGGTGAGTCGAGAAGCCGCCTCTTTTTATTTGGTTGGGCTCTGTGGATAAGGTTGTGCAGAACTGGCCTGGCCTGTTGATAGATTCGTATCGAGACGGGGAGATCTCCCATCTCCGAGTCTGTTTTAAATGGGCTCTACTCTGCACCTACCTTGTCGGACACGAGCGCGTCCACAGCGATGGGCAGCTGGTCGCCGCGCAGCGCCTCGTTGATAGCAACGATGACCCCGTGCTCGTCTACCAGGATGATCGTCGGCAAGCCGATGATATCGAAGGTCTCTTCGGCGTCGCCGGCCTGGTCCGGGCCGATGAAGGCGTGGTTCCACGGCATGGGCCAGTTCTTGGCCCGAAACTGGCGCACGCTGTTTTCGTCATCGTGAATCGCCGCACTCACGATGACGAAGCCGAGGTCTTTGTATTTTTGGTAGGTCTCGTGCAAGGTGGGCATCTGTGCCGTACACGGTTTGCACCAGGTGGCCCAGAAGTCGATGAGATACGCGCTGCCGCGCAGATTATCCGCCGTGTAGAGCACTGCGGGATCATCCATTGACGCGAACGAAAACGCTGGAATTTTGGCTCCGGGACGGAGCGAGGATTGCCGGACCATGAGTCTGGCAAGCTGCGCCGCCTCGGTGTTGGCAAACCGGGTCACGATGGTTTTGTAATAGCGTGTGACGTCCGCGCGGCGCATCTCTTTGCGTGCCTGGACGAGCAGTTGCAAGGCCAATGTCGCGCCCACCGTCTGGTCCGGATGGGTATCGATGACAGCGTCCAGGTATGCGCGGTGCTCGTCGAGTGCACCTGCCATCTCCACTGCGCTCGACGCCGCCTTTGGGGCGATACTCCACAGCGGCGAGTCAGCTGGAATCTCGGCCAGGGCCCGTCTGGCCAGGGCTCGCTGTTGGGGCCGTCGGTGATCGGCCATGGCGGTGGGAATTCGCATGCTCAGCTCGCTCAAGGTCAGGTATTCGACGAGCAGGGCCTGCCGCACCATCGGGTGTTCGGACGCGTCGATGGTCTCGACCACGGCCGCGGCGTCTTTTTGCAGAGCTGCGATCAGCGCGGTCATGTCGGCGGCCGACTGTCCAGCGTTGGACATGATCTGAAACTGCTCGCGCAGGGACCGTTTGCGTTCGAGGATGCGAGCGGCCACCAGACTGACCTCATGACCGGTTTTGGCCGCCGGATTGCGCGCCTCGCGAAAGTCGAGCCGGGTTTTGATTCCCGAAGGTGGCAACTTGGTGGGGTCGAATTGCACGATGACCCGGTCTGCTTGTGCCTTCACGATGCTGAAGTAGTTGCCGTCGCCGTCGTAGCGGTAGCTCGTGCTCATGGTTCCGTTGATGGTGTTGGTGGCAGAGACGTCGACGAGTTCGTAGGCCACTTGCCCCGACGATGTATTGACTGTCGCGGTGTAAATGCCGTCGCCTCGCCGATGCATGGGCCTGGCCTCGGCCAACGAGTTCATGCCGTCGAGCCATATCCGGACTCTGGAGAGATCGCGCTGGAGGAGGTAGGTTCCCAGTGTGAGGTCCACTTCGATATCCCAACCGCTGGTGAAGAGCGGCAACCGGTAGTCCACACTGTCCACGCCGGTGATGTAGAGCCTGGCCAATCCACGAGCTGGAACCGTGATCGCGAAGCGCCCATCCGGCGCCACCGCGACCGAAGTCTCGCCCGTATGCACGTGCGCCATGGCCAGGGGCTTGCCATCATGCCCGACCACGGTCCCGCGGACCGTGATTCGTTTCGGCTCGGTCGGCCCGGCATGGGTCGTTTTCTCGGGGTCGGCGGGGTCCGCGGCAATTGCCGTGTGGGGCGCCCGGGCCGGCGCGCAACTGGAACTGGAGGCCACGCCCCCGGCCAGACAAAGCGCGGTCAGACAGAAGAACGACTCGGCCCGGCTGAGGACAGCGCTGGACAATGCGGGTACATGCCACATGGCACACAATCTATGCCACGCCCGGTGTTGCTGCCACGGCAAAGTGCTAGCCACGCGCACCAGCGCCGTGCCCCGGGCCGGGGCCGTCGCCGCTGTGCTACGTGCGTTTGCGGTTTGCGGTTTGCGGTTTGCGGTTTGCGGTGCGAGGTCAGGCCCTGGCGGCAAGCCGTGTGTGCAGTAGGTCGGCAAAACGAGCCTCTGCAAGCTCGTCGATGGTCAAACCTGCTCGCGTGATCTCGACGGCGTCGAATGCCCCACAGGCGTACCCGCGGCGAAAAAAGTCGAGCAACGCCTGACCCGTGGCAACATCATCGAGCACGGCGCCGTCGTCGGTTGCCGCAGTGGCCTGCTCGAGATAACTCGCCATGCGAGCGGCCATCGCCGCATAGTCCTCGCGGTAGAAGCGATAACAGGCCGCAAAACGCACCGGGACCTGCGCCGGGTGTAGATCCCAGCCGTGGTAATACCCGCGCTCCAGGGTGTGCAGAATCTGCGCCTGGCTGCACCGCCATGCATCGTGCACGGCAGCAGCATTCTCGCCGAGCTGGGTTGAATTGAGCCCGGAACCCCGGTGGGGCGGTATGGGTAGTACATTGGTCGACCCGGCGGACAGCATCCGGCCGCTGCCACTGTAGCTCAGTCGCATGAGACCGCGGACCAGATCGCATGCGGGGTGATCCATTGCCTGGCGGCTCGCCACGATCTCGGAAGCGGCCGTAAAATCGTAAACACCGAGATGAACGCCGAGTAACCGCCGGCCCGCCCGGGCCAGCAAGCGCGGTAGTACCAGGCGACCCTCGCCGTCGAATACAGCGTGCGGAACCTCGATCATGAATTCCAAACCGATCGAGTCCTGGGCGACGCCAAGTGAGGCCTCCAGGCGCTGCAATAGCACGTCCATCGCCTCGAGTTGCTCGACAACCGTGACCTTGGGCAAGGTGACGACAAAGCCTGGGGGAAGCTGTCCCCCGTGGCCGGCAACCAGGCCCTCGGTGAACAGCTCGAGCGTTTCGATACCCCGCCTGGCCAGAGTTTCGGTGAGCGCTTTGATGCGGATGCCGAAACGCCGGGCCGAGTTACCAAGCGCGAGTTCTTCGCCGATCTGCCTGCCCGCCGCCACTGCGGCTGCATCCTCTTCGCAATCGGAGCGCAGGCCGTAGCCGTCTTCAAAGTCCACCCGCAGATCCTCGATGGGCTCGCGCTCGAGTTTGGCACTGACTCGGGCATGCACCTGGGCGGCCATCTCGGCCCCCATCCCGAGCACCTCGGCCAGGGTCTCGGGTGTTGCCGCGTAGCGCGACCAGGTCTCTCGCGCCATTTGACCGAGCGCGCCGACGATGTTGGGGCCACAACGATGCGCCCCCCAATAGAGCGTGTGCACCGGATCTGGTCCAAAACTGGACCGAGTTCGAAGTCCCTCTCGAGCACGCGCAAAGGGTGCCTCTTGCGCGGCACAAGCCCGAAAGGCTATGGGCAGAATATCAGCTGCATCGTCGAAGAGCGCCATGGTGGCTAGCTCCCCCGGTAGGTGGAAAACCCGAACGGACTGAGCAAGAGCGGAACGTGGTAGTGCTCGTCGGCATTTTTGATCCAAAAGCGAACATCCACCTGTGGATAGAAATACTCGCGCCCCGTGCGTTCAAAGTAGGCAGCGGTTTCAAAGGTCATCTGATAGATGCCCGGGTGCAGCTGCCCGGGCTCCATCAGGTCGGTGATGCGGCCGTCCTGGTTGGTCGCCCCGCGGGCGACCCTTTCGAGAGAGCCATCGTCGAGCACGCGATCGAGACAAATGTGAAGCTGCTGGGCTGGCGAACCGAGTGCGGTGTCGAGAACGTGCGTGGTGATGGGACTGCTCATGGTTTCTCCGATTGGCTCATGGTTTCTCCGATTGAACCGCCGGCCGCCCGGCCGGGCCAACACGTGTGCCAAATACCCGGAGCCGACTGACTCCACCGTCGGGAAAGATCGTCATACGCACGTGCGAAAAGGGGCCGCGGTCGGCCAGTGTATCGCGGAAAAAATGGCGGTGGTGGGCCTGAAGTTTGGTCTGCGGCACAATGGGCTTCCACGCGTCCAGTGCTCGCGTCTCGTCCAGGCCGACCAGCTCGGTGAGCCGGGCATCCGGGGCCAATATGCCTTCGAGCAAGACGCTATCGGGATAATTGCCCTTGAAAAAGTTGGTATCGAACTCGACCATGCCGACGCGGCCAGGTGCGCCGAGACGCACGACGATCCAGTCGCTGCCCGGGCCCCGGCGGCGGCGGGTTTCCCATCCGCCAGCCATATTTTCCGAGCGATCAGGGGCGATGAGATTGTTCATCGGGCCAAAAAAGCTGTCAGAACACGCCAGCGCCAGAGCGCCGTTGCAGACACTGGCGAGATCGACTTCGCCGGGCAGCAGATGCTCGTCTAGCAGGTCGTCTGGCCCGGGCGGCAGCCAGCGCGGTCGCACGTCGCCATGGGCCCGAAACCGGGCCACTCCGCCATCGGGAAAGATGTTGAGACGAAGATGGCTGACCGCATGGTCGCCGCGGGCGGGAAAGATGTTCTGCGAACCCGCTCGCAGAGGCACCTGGCCCAAAAGCTCGCGCCACGCCACCTGGGCCAGTTCTTCGACACTTGCATCCGGTGCGGCGCTGGTTCCCTCGACCGAGGCATAGGGGGGATGATTGCCCATAAAGTGATTGGTATCGATGTCGAAGAGGCGAACGATCCCCGGCACGCCCAGCAGGATGAGGCACCAGTCGTGGCCGGGTTCACGCTTGCGGCGGCTCTCCCATCCGTCCATGAGCTTGCCGCGTTCGGTATAGGCATCGGGATCGAACTCTCCGCGCCCGGGCCGGAGAAGATTGTGCATCGATGCAAAAAAGTCATCGCTGGTCGCGAGTGCCCGCGCGCCCAGTTGCTCGTCGGCAAGGTTGACCAGAGTGGCGAAATCAACGGCAGAGTCGTGTTTCATGGCGATTCTTTCACCGTGCCGGGCCGCGTCCGAGCAGGCTTTTGCCGGTTGGACTGGTGACAAACTCGCCCCCCTGGTAGACACACAGGCCACGCAACCAGGTTTGCAGCACCTGTCCGCGCAGGGGTTGCCCAATATAAGGCGAGACCTTGTGGCGAAAATGCAGGTCATCTGCGCCGAGGGTTTTGCTCGCGTCCGGATCCCACACCACGATATCCGCATCCCGGCCTCTGGCCAGCTGGCCCTTGCGATCGCTTAATCCGGCAAAGTGCGCTGGTGCGGCGCTCAACCAGTTACTCAGGGCCGGCAGTTTCACCCCGCGCGGCTCGGCGTGGCTCCACACGCTGGACAGGCCGAGTTGCAGCGACGCGATTCCCCCCCAGGCGTCGTGGAAATCGCCGAGTTCCGGTTTTTTCAGGTGTGGGGTACAGGGTGAATGATCGGTCACGACAAAATCGATCACTCCTTCGTCGAGCGCTGCCCACAAGCGTTCGCGGTTGGCCTGCTCGCGGATCGGTGGCGCGCATTTGAAGTGGGTTGCCCCGTCCGGGATCTGCTCCGCGCTGAAGCACAGGTAGTGCGCGCAGGTCTCGACTGTGATGGGCAATCCCTCAGCTCTGGCCGCGCGAAGCTGTGGGACCGAGCCTGCGGAGGACAGGTGCACGATATGGACGTGACACCTGGTCTCGCGGCAGAGCTCGATGAGCAGGGCGATCGCGGCGTCTTCCCATGCGGCCGGGCGCGACTGCAGATAGCCGAGATACTTGCGCGGATCGGGCTCTTGCACCTCTGCTTCGAGCTCCAGTTCCGCGTGGACGAGAAGAGGCAGCCCCAGCGAGTGCAGGCGGGTCATTGCGGTGCGCAGGTCCTGTTCGTTCGAGCGGGGAAACTCGTCGATGCCCGAATCGATCATGAACGCCTTGCAGCCGAGCACCCCGGCCTGGGCCATACCCTCGAGTTCGCCTGCGTTGCCCGGAATCACCCCACCCCAAAAACCCACGTCGGCCGCGAGCTCGCCGTCACACGCGGCGAGTTTGGTGGCCAGTGCAGATGCGTCGACGGTTACCGGTATACAATTGAGCGGCATATCGACCAGGGTTGTGACTCCCCCCGCCAATGCAGCTCGGGTCGCAGTGACAAACCCCTCCCACTCGGTGCGGCCGGGTTCGTTGACGTGGACATGGGTATCGACGAGTCCAGCCATCACCACGGCGGTGCCGACATCGTGCACACGGATCGAGCGGTCGACCTCGTCTGGCCGGGCCACGTCCACGATGCGCTCGTCTTCGAAGATCACTGCAGCCGGGCGGAGCTCGTCACCCACCACCACACGCTCGCTCGTGATCGCCTGCCGCATAGCTAGAACTCGCGTTGCTCGAAGTTGACCAGAGACGCGAAGAAGTGGTCCTTATCCTCTTCAAACAATGACCTGGTCAGTGCGGCGATGAGTCGTGGTACCGAGTACTTCATGCCCGAGATGCTCGCTCCACCAAAGCCGAGCGAGAGCAAGCATCCAAAGGTGTAGTTGTAGAGATAGCGCAGCCACGGCGCACTGCCCGGGTTCTTTTCGGTGAACTCGAAGCCCGCGCCGAGGTAGGGATGGCGAGCGAGGTCGGCGTGTTCCTCGCCTGGGGGTGGCGTGTAGCGGTCGGCCCAAAGCGCCATGTGCTGGTAAATGTCACCCAGCTCCGGGCGCGTGGAGAGGTCGGTGATAAAGCCTGTGCCGACAATGGCAAAATCGAGCTCGAACGTTCCCCTGGGCGTTTCGACTCTGAGGGCGTTGCCGAGCGACTCGACCTGTTGCCACGGACTGCCGGGCTGCAGATGGAAGCGCTCATGTCGGCAAGCCCGCGCATAGGTGTCGGCGGGGGGCAGCTGTCCCATGCGAATGATCTGGCGGACAAAGCGCCAGCGGTCGGCATCACTCAGGTCGCCGTGGTGCTTCAAGAACCCGACGAACTCGGCCCACCGATAGGGATTGACCTTGACCAGCTCGTCGCGGCGAAAGAACAAACGGACCTCGGCGGCGCCGTGCTCGAGTGCCACCGAGGCATTGTCAAAGGCAGAGGCGCCCGCTCCCAGTACGCCCACGCGCTTGCCGGCAAGCGCGGCAAAGTCGATGTCGTCCCGGGTATGAGCGTAGAGGTGAGAGGGCAGCGCGTCGCGGATAAACCCGGGCACATGCCAGCTGCCCGAGCCCTCGATTCCAGTCGAAAGCACCACCCGGCGGGCCAGGTGAGTCTGCATGACACCGCCCGACCGGGCCACCACTTCAAAGGCGTTCTCCCCAGCTGACCAGTTGATCTTGAGCACCCTGGTCTCTGCCCGCACGTCGAGTTCGAGAACCTGGCGATACCACGCCAGATAGGCAGCCCAGGTTTCTTTGGGAATCAATTCCATGCTCTGCCACGCTCCGGATCCATGTTGAGCTTCGTACCAGGCTTGAATCGTGAGGTTGGGCAAGCCGAGGTCGGGCCCGGTCACGTGCTTGGGCGTGCGCAAGGTATGCATGCGGGCAAAGGTCAACCAGGGCCCTGCGTGGTCGAGTGGATTCTGGTCGAGGATGACAACACGGTCGACCTTTTCGCGGGCGAGCCCCGCGGCCAGCGCGAGTCCTCCCTGCCCTGCGCCGACGATGAGCACGTTGCTGATCGGCCGACCGTCCCTGCTCTCGCGGGGCTTGACCCAGCTGCGGGTGGGAAACTGCAGAAGGCTGAAGTCGCGACGCAGGGCGTCTTCAAGGGCGCTGAGTCCGTCCATGGGCAGACCGAATGTTTACACCATCCTGCTTGCCACCTGTAGCAGGAGTTTCTCCTCGCCCCGCTGCTGGAATCGAAGCGAACGCATGAATGATCCGATAACGACCCTCGACAAGTTGCTGTATGTCATCGGTCTTCGTCTCTTGGCTAGAGCTGCCGACAAGCCGATCTATTTCATGTTTGGGGACGACACGGCCTTCGGTCCCCTGAAGGCCGTGCTCGGCTCCCCGAACTTCGCGGATCGCTTTTTTGGCGATCGAGTTCCGGTCACGGCGTGGAGTGACCGTAGATCGTCGGCAAGGGAACGCCTGTGCCAGCAAGGATGAGCGAGAAGGCGGGGAAAAAAATTCGTCATGCCCTGCATCCGTTCACCACTGGCCGGCGAATAGCCGAGCATGGCAACCAAACACGTAGTATCCGTCCCCGCTTTGTGTGCTGCGGTTGTCGTCGCGCATACACCTTCTCACGCTGGTGACTGCGGCAGCAGCTCAGCCCATGCGACCACCGCCAGTCATTCAGCGCAGCCCGACATCGTCGATACCGCGGTCAGCGAGCGGGTACGTTCATGACCCTTCTGGCTGCTCTCGACGCCGCCAATCTCAACGATGTCCTGCGCGGCAACGGACCGTTCACCGTCTTTGCACCGACTGACGAGGCATTTGCTCGCCTGGCCAGCATCGAATAATAATTTCCCGGCAAATTCGTACTCCCGGCACGGCTTCGAGTACTCTTCATCCCTCAAGCCCTTGTACTGTCCGTGATCTTGCTCTGGATACTCTCGTTTGTCGCATGGGGCCTACAGGCCGCCCGCCTGGCGTCGTCGTGCCTGGCAGTGACCAATGTGGCCTCCTCGGGCCCGGGCTCGTCGGTCCTGGCTAGAGTCGCCCGCGGCGACCAGGCCGCGGTCAAGCAGTGCATCTCTCAGTACAGTGCCATGGTCTGGTCCATGGCACTGTCCATGTCGGCCACGCGCAGCGAGGCCGAAGACGCGGTGCAAGAGATCTTCATCGCCCTGTGGAAGAATGCCGGGCGCTACGATCCAGCCATTGCCTCCGAACGTACCTTTGTCGCCATGATCGCCCGCCGACGCCTCATCGACCACCTGCGCGCCTCCCGGCGCAAACCCACCATGGACGAACTCGAGCGCATCGTCACGCCCAGCGAGCAGGGTCGCCATTATATCGAGCGCAGCGCCGAGGCATCCATCGCGGCCAATGCAATGAACGAACTCGCCGACGATCAGCGCCGCGCTCTCGAGCTGTCCGTCTATCACGGCATGAGTCATAGCGAGATCGCCGAGGCCATGGCCTTGCCCCTGGGTACAGTGAAATCACACGTGCGGCGTGCCCTGGCCCTGGTACGCAAACGCCTGTCGCCACCTGCTGTGAGCGACCGTGCGAGGAGAAGCGCGTCGTGACCATCGACGACCCGAACAACAAGGGTGACATTCCTGGCCAGGGCGGGGATGGCCCGGGCCAAAGCCGGCGCGAGCTGCTGCTCGCCGATCGCGCCACCGAGGGCCTGGACCGGCTCGAACAAAGCGAACTGACACAACTCGGCGAGGCCCAGGATGATATCAGCTACGATCTGGCTGCTGCCGCGGTGCACCTGGCCTTGCTCGACAAGCCCGAAAAACCGTCGGAGCTGCTCGAGCAACGGCTCAGGAATGACGCCAGGGCGTTTTTTGCCGGCAGGGAATCGGCATCCGAGAGCCGGCCGGCCGGGTCGAGCCGATGGCCGGTCTACGTCGCCGTTGCTGCCACCTGCGCGGCCGCAGTCATTCTATTTCTGTGGCTCTCTCAGGCCCCGGGCAGCAGTGGAATCCCGGAGCCAACCATTGCCGACGTCAACCCGGTTGAACAGCGCGCCCGGCTTCTGAATCGGGCCGGCGATACTGTCATCCTGCCGTGGCAGGCCACCGACGATGCCACCGCCGAGGGCGCCAGTGGCGACGTGGTGTGGAGCGACAGCGAGCAGGAGGGCTACATGCGCATCCGCGGTCTGTCGGCCAACGACCCCCAGGACTTCCAGTATCAACTGTGGATCTTCGACCCAAACCGCGACGAGCGCTATCCGGTCGACGGTGGCGTGTTCGACATTCCAGCCGGAGTCAGCGAGGTGGTGATTCCCATCACGGCCCGGCTGGCAGTGCGCACACCGTCGCTATTTGCCATCACGGTCGAAAATCCCGGCGGCGTGGTGGTATCCAGCCGCGAGCGCATCGCGCTGCTGGCCAAGGCCAGCTAAGAGCCGGTCCAAAAACCTCGGACCGAGCCAGAGCGACGAGGCGCGCCGCCAGTGGGTGCGCGAGGAGCGGAGAATACTGGGTGTATTTGACCGACGAGCAAGCCCGCTGGCGGTGATGGATCGGCGTTCTGGCGACGCGGAGAGTTTTTGGACCGGCTCTAAGTACCGCGACCCGCAAGTAAGTACCCATTATGGCCGACCAGCCCGC
>JAKSDA010000477.1 GCA_022360315.1 Pseudomonadota bacterium | reverse complement strand
GTCACCGGGCCGTGTTTCTGGCTGCATCGCCGCGTCGCGCTCTGGCTGCATCGCCGCGTCGCGCTCTGGCTGCATCGCCGCGTCGCGCTCTGGCTGCATCGCCGCGTCGCGCTCTGGCTGCATCGCCGCGCCGCGCTCTGGCTGCATCGCCGCGCCGCGCTCTGGCTGTTTTTCTGGCTGACGGGGCTCGACCTGATAGCCTGCCGGGCACTCGGCGTCGCCTCCCTGTGGCTGTTCGGCCCGTTCTTTGGCCACGATGGCGACTTGTGCAGTATCGGACACTGCCCCGACCGCCCTGATGCGCTCGCTTTCGATGCCGCGCATCAGGAGATTGGCCTTGATCACGTTGGCCTGGCGTTGACTCCGCGCCCGGGCCTTGTCCTGGTTGCCCCGAGGCAACCCGGCGACCACGATCAGCCAACTCGTGACCTCCGGGTGGGCTTTCACGATCGTCGCGACTTGCTCGATGACCGCGATGGAACGGGGCCGCAGTCCGACCGCTGAACGGGAAAAACGCAGGCGCCTGTGCAAGACCAGCCGATCTCCTTCGAGTTGGGCCAGGATTTCGCCACCGCGATCCGGACAGCCATCGAGATCGTCGACACCGTTGATCGTCTCGGCTTCAACCGGGCATTGATCGCGGTCGTCCGAGATTCCGTCGCCGTCGTTGTCGAGTTCGGGGCAGCCGTCATGGTCGGCAAAACCGTCGCGATCCTCGCTGCACACCGGACACTGATCGTCCGCGTCGGCGACTCCGTCGCCGTCGTTGTCGGCCTCGGGACAGCCGTCCCAATCCTCGAACCCGTCGGCGTCCTCTGGGTTCTCGACACATGCATCGACATCGTCGGTGACCTGGTCGTCATCGGCGTCGGTTCTGCTGCCCGGGCAGCCATCGTTGCCAAATACCCCGATTCCGTCCTCGGCCTCCTCGGGGCAGCGATCGTCGAGATCGGCCAATCCATCCCGATCGTTGTCGAGATCGGGACAGCCGTCGTCGTCGTTGAAACCGTCGATATCCTCTTTCTGGTTGGGACAGCGATCCGCGTAGTCCTCGCGCAGATCACCGTCGTTGTCGAGTTCGGGACAGCCGTCGTCGTCTTCAAAGCTGTCGTCGTCCTCGGCCACGAGCGGGCAACGGTCGCGCACATTGACCAGGCCATCGCCGTCCGAGTCGCGATAGTCGGGCGCCCAGCCGACCGACACAAAGACCCGCAACCCGGGCGAACCAATGCCGCGGACCAGACCGGCTCCCCCGCCGGCCAGGACCGAGATCGACTCACTGGCCCGAACCCGCACTCCGCCGTTGAGCTCGAGCGGACTGGCCTCGACATCCCCGCTGACCAGGCCGGTACGACCGAACATCTCGGCGACTCCAGTCACCCGACCACCGGCAAACGACAGCGCACCGGCAGCGCCATAGACGAGCTGCTGGCCGACCGTGCTGGAATAGACCTCGCGCGGTTTGCGCACGATCAGGCCGACATTGCTGCCCGCGCTGACCTGGCCGCTCTCGCTCGACCACTGAAACGCGACCCGGCTGCGCAGCGAGGGCAAGTTGTCGCCGAGAAAATCACTGCCTCCAGCGCCGACACTGGTCGGCAAGGTGACCGCTCCCAGCGCGGCCAGACGCATGCTGCCAGCCCGCCACAGGGCGGTCTTGGCCTCGGCGCGCACATCGCCAAACCCGGTCGCCTGCAGGCCCTGGGGATCGGGCATGGCCGAGGCCGGATCAATGCCCTGACCGCTGATCGAAAAGACCACCGGCAGCGCGATACCGAGCTGGACCCGCCCGGACAGTCCATAGCCTGCCGATAGCTCGCCAGCCAGGAGCGATGCCACCACCGCGGTGCGCCGGCCGATAAGTTGCTCGCTCCGCTCATCGACGTTGTACACCGTAAACGGGTCGGTCAAAAACGTGACCAGCAGATCGGCGCTGAACTGATCCTTGTATGCGATGTCGGCGTCAGTCACGGTCAAAAACGACCTCGGTCCGATCGCGTACTCGAATAGCTGCACCTCGATCGCCGGATCAAAGGGCGGATTGTTGTCTTGAGCGTGACTTTCAGCCAGATCAACGGCGAGACAAACCGACAGGCTCACCACAGCCAAACATCGGGTGCGCATTGTTGGCCATCTTATATCAGGAACACCCATCAAGGGCGGTAGAAGCCTGTCTGGACCGTGCAGCGTCTGAGCCGACTGGCGCCAATGTACGATTCCCTTGTTTTCCATGTACGATTCCCTTGTTCCCATGTAGGGATTGATCGGACAATCGACACAGTCTCACCTGGTCACCTGGTGGGCCTGTTGGCGAGCCAGGCTTCGAGCTCGCCAACACGGCTGTGATGGATGACCAGGAGCTCGCGTTCGCTGCGGACCGGGGACCGTGCAATCGGGGGATCGATGGTCTGAAAGTTGCCCCGAGCCGAGTCGAGCTGCACGAACACAAAGCCGAGCTTGCGCGAGATACCGACCACCGGGCACAGATCCCAGGGATTGGCCCAGCCCGGTCGAATGACCTCGGCGGCCACTTCACCCTTCCACAATCGGGCCATACTGATGCCGATACTGCCACCGACGATCTCGTATTGGCTGAACAACATGTTTGGTCCAGCGGCCAGTTCATCGACCATGGGCGAATGCTGCGAGGGCGGGTCGCGCAGCTGGATCCACTGTGTGCGCAGGGTTCGCCCTTTGTCCACCTCGAGCTTTTCGGCAACGCCGAATTCACTGATTCGAAAAACTTTCGGCGAATCGGGACGAGTGGCGTACACCTCCTGGGTCATCACATCGCCCACACATGCGGCGATGACATCGCCGTCGCAGACCAGGGCCAGCATGGTGCCGATGCCGTGCGATTGGCGCCGGATAAACGCCTTGGTTCCATCGAGCGGATCCACCGTGAACCAAAAATCGTGGTCCGGTTCGGTACACGGCACACTGAGGTGGTTCTCCTCGGCGACGACGCCATAGGTGGGAAACCAGTCGCGCAACAGCTTAACAAACACCCGCTGCGCGGCCTGATCCGCGGTCGTGACCAGGTCGCGCGAGCCGCCGGGCAGAACCCGCTTGACCTGCGCCTCGAACGAAAATCGCTCGCCCCGGATGGCCACGATGGCCCGACGCACCGCCTCTTTCATCAGACTGCCGACTGCGTGGGCGGTGAGCCCGCCAAATATTCTGGACATGAAGACAGGTCTACCACATGGCCATCGCTCTCTGCTGATCGCCTTGGCGCGGTTGCTCCGGGACTTTGCCCAAAAATGATCGCCCGAACGCGAAGCGGTCGGGCCGCGCACGATCACGTTGGAGCCTGTTAACGTGATCGTGGTAGACCACATGGCCAGTCGGTGACGCGGTGAGCTTGCCATGTGTAGTATCGTCCCGCGTTCAACTGATGGCAGATGCCCATGATCACCCTTCATCATCTGGAAAACTCTCGCTCGCAACGCATCCTCTGGTTACTCGAAGAACTGGCTGTCGACTACGAAGTCAAACGATACCAGCGCGACAAAAAAACCGACCTGGCGCCGCCGGAACTGGTCGCGGTTCATCCGCTCGGCAAGTCACCGGTCATTACCGACGGCGATCTGACCGTGGCCGAGTCCGGCGCCATCATCGAATACCTGGTCGGCAAATACGACAATGGCAGCCTGGTACCGGCGGCCGGCACACCCGAACGTCTGGCCTATACGTACTGGCTACACTACGCCGAGGGTACGTTCATGCCACTCATGGTCCTGTCGCTGATCGTGCGCCGCATCGAGACTGCGCCGTTACCATTCTTCGTCAAACCCATCGCAAAGAGCATTGTCGCCAAGGTACGTGGCGGCTATCTCGACCCCAATGTAAAACGCAATCTCGAATACATGGAAGCGACACTGAACACATCGACGTGGTTTTGCGGCGAAAAACTGACCGCAGCCGATATCCAGATGAGTTTCGCCATCGAGGCGGCCGAGACTCGTACCGACCTGGCCAGGGACTATCCCAAACTCGCTGCGTATGTGGAGCGAATTCGGGCCAGGCCGGCCTACCGAGCGGCACTCGAAAAAGGCGGTCCCTACAAACTTCTGGCCTGATCGGCGGTGACCGGTTTGACCTGCGCTAGGCGCCACGTGCACGAACTATTCTTCGTCCCAGCACCGATGCTCGAGGGGATAGGTACGCAGGGCGTATAATCCGTCGGGGTCTAACGAGTTAATGCGCTGTTGCCGTGCGGGGGTCAATTCGATTGATACACGAGCCCGCATTCAGAAATGATCCGACAGGCAATCTGCTATAAAGTCAATTGTAAGGTTTCGTAGAACCAACCGAAGATCCTAGAGTGCGATGAGAGACAGAACGGGGAATCGTCCAGTCAATGAGCGGCTCAAAACCAACACAGAGTTGGTAGGCCAGCGTTCCAATCCAGGCAAAATGGCACGTACGAGCAGACTGGTAGCCGATCACCGTGGTAGCGTCGTACAGCGCAAGTCCGTCAGCGTTGGCTCCGACACTCCAACGGCCCACGGCATCCTGTCTGCTGGAGAGTGGACCAGTCATCCGTTGATGGATGCCGCTCATCGTGGCACGTCACCCCCGGAGACGTTCTGGAATTCTGTTGTTCAGGCGAAAGGGAACATCGCAGCCGAAGATCCGGACAGGGTTCAACGTGTGGCAGCACGCGGCGTCGATGGCAGCGGAGAATCGTTGCCCTATCTGGATACGCTGCAGGATGCGTTTGGACCCGACCACGATCTCGGCGGTGTCAACGCCCACATCGGTGGAGCAGCCGCCGCTGCCTGTGACGAGATGGGGGCCGAGGCGTATGCCACGAGTAATCGTGTCGCGTTCAAGAGCACGCCCACTTTGCATACTGCAGCGCACGAGGCCGCGCACGTTGTGCAGCAACGTGCCAGCGTGCAACTCAAAGGCGGAGTTGGTGAGGCTGGTGATGCGTACGAACGGCATGCGAATGCCATCGGTGACCGCGTGGTCGCAGGGCAGTCGATTCGAGAGCTCCTGGCGCCATTCACCCCCGCAGGCGCATCGCACGCGGGACAAGAACAAGCCTCACTCAGCCGTTCGTTCCCCGGTGGTCCAGTTCAACGCCAGGAGTCCGAATCCTCGTCGAATGAAGAGACCGGGGGTGAGAGCGCCGGAGATCCCGAGCAGGGCGACATCGGCCGGGTTCGTGCGGAGATCGCGAAGGCCAAGGCCATCCTGGAAGATGAGTCCGTACCACTCACAGAGCAAGAACGAGAGGAACTGGCGAAGACTATTCATCAAGCAGAGGCCGACCTGCGAGACTATGTCGACCTCGCCAACCAGGGGAGTACGCAGAAGGCGGGAATAGGCGGACTGTTGGCCGTAGGGGGCGCGATTCTCGCCGACGACGCAACCGGTGTCGGCGTGGCAGACGATCCCCTCCTGATCCTGGTAGGGATCGGTTTGGCTGCGACTTGGTTGTTTACGCGCTCCCCGGCGAGTTCCCGGGAACTTGCCAGATCGTGGCAGAGCTTGATCTGCTCTCTGGAAGCCATCGCCGCGGCCAGCACGACAGTCCTAGCGCTGCGCATTAAGGGCGATCAACTGCGCGGTAACACCGAGAGACTCGCCGAGCACTTGGCGCGCCTTCTCGCGGTTGCGTCGGTTGGTGGAGTGCCATCGGGCGAGCCGCCAAGCAATAATAATGATAATGATCCTCATTGGTGGAAGGAGATCAAAGCATTTCTCAAGAATATCCAGTCATCGATCAAAGGTGCTTCACGTAAGCAGGTCATGCGCGAGTTATTGCGTAAGGGCAAGTTCACCGAGCAGCAAATCCGCGATATTGCCAACAAACTCGTCGAGGCGGCGAACAAGATGGGCGAGCCGCCGCCACCATTCTTGCCGTGAGTACTGGATATGACACTACAGCCGAGGCGTCCCGGCTGCTTCGTTTTCACCTCGGTGAGGTCGCAGTCGACCTGAGCCGACTATGGGACCGGCTAAAAGCGCTTTCGGGTAATGATCGCGGCGTTGACTGGGAGCGACGTGACGCACTTGCAGGCGCAGTGAGTGTGCTGGAGCATGTCGCCGGTCACCATTTGGGCGAGAGCCAACGCCTGATGAATGAAGTGCTGGGTAGAGACATCACAGTGGAACCGTTGCAAGAACAACTGCCTCCGCCTCCACGCGATCTTGTGGAACTCGAACGAGGACAGCACAGACTCACGTCAGGCATTCGACGCTGTGGGGACGAGGTTCGCGAACTCCTCTTATCTCTCGAAGCCGAGGACTCCGCTGCACTTGCCAACGTTCTCGGACACCTGATCACTCAGACCCGTGAGTTCCTCAGCCCCCTGGCTACTCAGCTCCACAGTGTGGCCTTGGTGTTCTACCAGCAGGAGCATCCTGAGGAGGCGAACCAGGAGGCGCTGGACCAGCAGAAGGCCACACCCCGGAGAGAGCTCCAACATCGCCATGCGAAGACACTTCAGCAGTGCCCACATTGTGAGGCGCCCTTGCAGGACGACGATCGAACCAGTGATGGTTCGTTCTGCGAGTCATGCGGCACGCGCTGGATACTGCCAGGCCAGGTCTGAAGCATCAGTCTTGCTGCCATAGCCTGTGCGTTGGCCTGGCCGGGCCATCAAGACTCGATTTCGGCTGCGGCCGGGCCAAAGCATTCATAGTGGATGCGCTCGGCAGCCACGCCCCAGCTGCGCAGTCCGCGGTGGATATCGGTCATCAACGAGACAGGCCCGCAAAAATAGAACTGACATTCGCGGGTCGGGACAACTGATTTGAGCACGTCGATGGTGACCCGTCCCTTGTGATCAAAGTCGTTGCCGATCCGGTCGGTCTGCCCGGGTTCGCTGTAGCAGATATAGCTGCGCACATTGGGGTGAGCTGCAACTGTCTCGGCGATGAAGCCCTTCATCGCGTGAAGCCGCCCGTTGCGAGCGCCGTGGATAAAATAGATGTCGCGCTCGACCCCGCGCTCGATCACCCAGTTCAGCATGCTCAGCATGGGGGTGATGCCAACACCCGCGCTGACTAGCACCAGCGGCTCGGCGCTTTTTTCCTCGGTGAGAAAAAACTCGCCAAACGGCGGGGCCACGTGCAGAGTCGTTCCCTCGCGCACGTGATCGTGAAAGTAATTGGAGCACACACCGGGTTCGAGGTCGGCGCGGGCTGCGGGCTCTCGCTTGATCGTGACGCGAAGGTAGTCGCGATGCGGACTGTCCGACAATGTGTAGTTGCGGTGCTCGATGCCCTTGCCCGGGATATCGAGGCGAAAACACGTGTACTGGCCGGGCTTGTACGGGGGTAGTGCGCCGCCGTCGGCGGGCTTGAGATAGAACGACTTGATGTGCTCGGCCTCGTTCACCACCCGGTCGACGACAAATTCGCGAAAGCCAACCCAGCCGCCCGGCCGGGCCGCGCTTTGGGCGCGCAGGGCGTCTTCCCGCTGGACGAAGATACTGGCCAAAAGCTGATACGCCTCGGTCCAGGCGGCCAAGATCTCGTCGGTGCAGGCGTCGCCGAGCACGTCCTTCATGGCCTCCAGAAGACACTCGCCGACCACCGCATAGTGCTCCGGCTGAATGTTGATCGATACGTGCTTGTTGGCAATGCGCTCGATCGCGCCGGTCAGCGCGTTCAGCTGCTCGATATTGGCGCCGTAGTCCCGAATGGCGTTGGCCAGGCTCAATGGCTGTGTGCCGCTCTCAGAACCGACATTGAGCACTTGATGATGAAACGCCTCGATCTGTGATGCGCGCGTCGCGCCATGGCCAACCGCCTGGTTGGCCATGTTAAAATACTGCCGTACCTCGGGGTACCTGGCGAACATGATGTCGTACATACGCGTCGTGATGGCGACACCGCTCTGTTTGAGGACAGGCACAGTTGCCTTGATGATCTCGATCGTTTCAGCGCGTAGAGGAGTCATTGGCACGGTCCCTGGGCCCACTCTACCACGTTCGAAACAGGACTACCTGCAGCCGATGCCGGTGATTGCGGCCGCACCGGCGCCGAGACTGGCACCGATGCGACCGGCGGAGAGTAGTCAGCTGGCGAATTGCCGCGCTACACTGGGCGGCCGTCATGCGCGTTCTTTTGGCTGGATTGGTTCTGCTTTCTCTGCCTGCATGCCTGCCCGGGGCCGAGTTCTCGTGTCTTGACCACGGCGATTGCCCGGGCGGGCGATGCGAGCAAAACGGCTATTGCAGCGCCCCGGACCCGAGCTGCGAGTCCGGCCAGCGATTCAGCGACAACGCCGCAGACGAGGTTGCGGGCACCTGCGTGCCGTGCCCCGCGGGCAGTGCTGTCGACAGCGCCGACAATCGCTGCTACGTCGCGATCGACGACGAGGCCAGCTGGCAGGGCGCGCAACGGGGATGCATCGCCCGGCTGGGGCCCGATTGGCACCTGGCTGATATTGCCGATGCCGGCGAAAACCAGCTCGTGCTCCTGGCCGCAGACTCGGAGGACTACTGGATCGGCGGCAGCGATTCTCAGCAAGAAGGTGTTTGGCAATGGTCGGACGGCAATCCGATCGAGTTTTTTAACTGGGCTCCCGGCGCCCCCGACAACAGCGGCGAGGATTGTCTGGAGCTGGACGGCGCGACCGGGTTGTGGGACGACGCCGAATGCGACGACAGCAAAGAATACCTGTGCGAGCGACCGTAACCTGATCGGCCGGGCTGATCGCGCGCTCGGCCGGGTGTTGGCTGGCCAAATACGATAGTCCGGGGGCCGGATTCTCGGGCTGCGCACGGTCGCGTTGCATCCTTTCCAACCCGATCGTGTGTCGGTAAGGTACCGTCATGTCCACATTGCCCACTGCCTTCGAGCGCGCCATCCGCGCCCAGTTTGGCAGCGACGTTCTGTCCACCGACCCCCATGACCTGGCCGAGTACGGCCGGGATTGGACCCGCGAGCACGAGCCAGCCCCCGCTGCGATCGCCTTTCCGCGAACCACCGACGATGCCGCTCGCCTGGTTGCCCTGTGCCGCCAACACAACGTCGCCATCGTGCCCTCGGGCGGCCGCACCGGGCTTGCCGGTGGCGCAGTGGCCAGCCGCGGCGAGCTGGTCGTCTCCATGGTGCGCATGAATCGAATCGATCCAGTCGATCCCCTGGCCATGACCGTGCGGGTCCAGGCTGGCGCGGTCACCCAGGCGGTTCACGAGCACGCGCACGAACACGGCTTGACCTGGCCAGTCGACTTTGCCGCCAAGGGCTCGAGCTGTATCGGCGGCAATATCGCGACCAATGCCGGGGGAGTCAACGTCATACGCTACGGCCAGACCCGCCACTGGGTGCTCGGCCTGCAGGTCGTCACCGCCAGTGGCGCTGTGCTCGAACTCAATGGCGAGCTGGAAAAAAACAACACCGGATTGGACCTGCGCCAGCTCTTCATCGGCAGCGAGGGCACCCTCGGCCTCATCACCGAAGCCACGCTCAAACTCACCCCTCTGCCCGGCCAGGCCGACGTGCTGCTCTTTGCCGTGCGCGATTTCGACGAGGTGCTCGCAGTATTTCAACATCTGCGCCACAGTGGCTTCACGGTCATGGCCTACGAGTTCTTCACTGACGCGTGCGCCGATCGAGTGCGCGCACATCGCAGCATAACACCGCCGTTCGCCGGGCCAGCCCGGTTTTACGTGCTCATCGAAGTCGAGGACGCCGGGCGCGACAAGCTGCTATCGTGGACCGAAACAGTGCTCGAGCGGCCCGGAATCATCGACGGCACATTGGCGCAAAATCGCACCCAGGCCGGCCAGCTGTGGGCATTGCGCGAGGGTATCAGCGAGAGCCTGGCGTCGACCGGATTGCCCCACAAAAACGACGTCGCCCTGCCGCTGGCCGAGCTTTCGGGGTTTTATCGCGATCTCGGCCAGGTCTTTCAAACTCGCTATCCCGGCTGGGAAATCTGTCTGTTTGGCCATATCGGCGATGGCAACCTGCATATCAATGTGATGAAGCCCGACGACATGGCCAAGGACGAATTTCTCTCGCGCACCCGCGAAGCCGACCGGGTACTCTTCGAAGTGGTCAAGGCGCACCGCGGCAGCATCTCGGCCGAGCACGGTATCGGACTGCTCAAGAAGGACTTTCTCGGCTATACCCGCAGCCCGGATGAGATGGCCATGATGCGTGCGATCAAGCGCGCGCTCGATCCCGGCGATCTATTTAACCCCGGCAAAGTCTTCAACACAGAGGTGACAAATGCCGGCTAAACAGACCATCCCGTGGGCCATGGCCGTCCTCTCGCTGGCCCTCGGCGCCGGGCCGGTCGTTGCGGAAACCCCGGCCGAGAGCAGCAGCTCGATGCGGCAGCGCTGGGCTGGCGTCAAACAGCCCAAGCAGGGCCAGCCGCGCGCGATCGGCTCCTATCGCGCCGGCTGCGTGCAGGGCGCGGCCACCCTGCCGCTCGACGGGACGGGTTATCAGGTCATGCGGCCGAGCCGGCGGCGGTACTACGGTCATCCCGACCTGATCGACTTCATCAAAACCCTGGCCAACGAGATGAATCGGCGCCAGCTGGGCGTTCTCCTGGTCGGCGACCTGGGCCAGCCGCGCGGCGGTCCTGCTCCGAGCGGACACGCCAGCCACCAATCGGGCCTGGACGTCGATCTCTGGTACACATACCCCGAGCAGGCCGCGCGCCGTTCACTGTCCCGGGACGAGCGCGAGAACACTGCCGCAGGCACCCTGGTCGACGTGACGTCCAAAAAGCTCACCGCCGAATTCACCCCACGCATCGTCCAGATCCTCAAGATCACCGCGTCCGACCGGCGAGTGGAGCGAGTATTCGTCAACCCGGTGATCAAGAGCGCGATCTGTGCCAGTGAGAGCGACGACCGCGACTGGCTGCGCAAACTGCGGCCCTGGTGGGGTCACCACGACCATTTTCACGTCCGCCTGGCCTGCCCCGAGGACAGCCCGACGTGCATACCACAACGCCCCGTGTCTTCCGATCTCGGCTGTGAGCGGTTGAACTGGTGGTTCTCCGATGCGAGCAAGGACGACCGCAAGAAAGCCCGCGGCAAATACCGCAAGCGCATCCGCACTGCACCAAAAATGCCGCCGCAATGTCGCGCCGTTTTGCAATGACCGGGCCCGGGCCGAGCACGTCCCCTACTGAAAGAACAAGCTGAGCGAATGCCCCATTTCGTTCAGCCGGCGCAGGCCCTCGCGGACATAGAAGATGGTGATGAGCTCGGTGCGTACACCGGGATTCACATTGACCACGAGCTGATTGGCCGAGCAGAACACCATGTGAAGTCCCAGGCCGGCGCCGCCGGTATCCCAGCGAATCTCTCGCTTCTGACCCAGCCATCCTCTGCCCAGGTGATCGACCAGGGTGACTCGTTTGAGAGAGCCGAAATTGTCTGCGACCGAGATCAGAATATTGTATCCATCGCAGGTATAAACCAGCTCGACGTGCTCGCCAGCAGCCAGAGCCAGTGGCCTGGCACGGTCGGCGTCGTCGTATTTGTAACGGCCGTCGGCATCGGTCGGCGCGCTGAACATCGCGTTCATCAGCAGTTCGTCCGCAGCCATTGTGATCAATGAGATCAAGCGGTTTGGACAGTGGAGCTGGTCCAGATATGCGGCCATATCTTCGCGCGCCTGGCAGCGGTCCGCAGTGCTGGCAATGATGCGTTGCCGGGTGTCGAGCGGCCAGCTTGGCAAATACTTGTCGAGACCGAAAATATTCGGTCTCATCAACTTGCTGCAGGTGACCATGACCTCTCGCTCGTCGACGACCGGGAGTCCGCCGCTCGGGTTGGGACGCCTGGCCATGATATGGCTGATCTGGCCGCCCATCACCAGGTTGAAGATATACTCCCGACAGGTTTGGGCGAACAACAAGACATGGCACCCGGGGTGGCGGTCAGTCAGCACATCGACCAACCAGCGCACCTCGCCCTCATCGGCGTCGCCATCGATCAAACACAGATCGATCGGCTGGTGCAAATGCTCCTCACACTCGGCGCGGTTTACTCTCGACTCACGCACGATGAATCCAATGGCGTTGAGAGAGCGGATCAGCCGCCTGCGCGTCGGCTCATCGCCGGCCAGGATCAGAGCGTGAGGTTTGTGGGCGTTCAACAGTATTCGTACTCGCCTGTTTCCGTGGACTACGTGCGAAAGCGCAAAAATCGAAAATAAGAATCAGGGTTTTCGTCAAAACGCATCCCACTACCACACTGTGAACACCTCGGTTGGGGCAGGTCGAGTTTCTCGCTGTGCAAAGAGACCTCGAGCGAGCGTTCGGATTCGCATTGCAAGCACACAAAGGCAGCCATGACCGAGTCCACCCGGACCAGGCGGACCAGGGCAGGAAGCATGCCCAATACCCTCACAAGAGCGGGAGAGCATTTGACCACACAGTGAGGCCCCCGATGGTTGATGGCCTGCATGAATCGGAACCACTTGCCAGCCCCCAGCGAGTTGACTCGTTCGAGCCCACAAGCGTCAAGCCGCGCTGGCCCGGCAATCTCTGCCACCAGTGGATCGAAATCGGCCGACTCGTCTAAACACCCGTACAACTCGATATCGAGCGGCTGGCCCGGCTCGACGCTGCCAAGGTGCCAGCGAAACGGTTTTGAATACCGACGTAATACCACAGTGACCTTGTACTTATCGAGTATACCAGACCAAGCCAGATTCCAGCACACTGCCACGCCGCAACACGAGATACATTGTCATCCTGATACCAAATTGAGAATTGCTCGCACAAGGCAGTAATCGTCGGTCTCGGTTGACCGTCTCGATCTCGGTTATCGGTCATCGATCTCGGTCATCGATCTCGGTCATCGATCTCGGTCATCGGTCTCGGTCTCGGTCACCGTCCCGATCATCGGTCTCGACGTCGGCTGGCCATCTCGATCTCGGTGGTCTGTCTCGGTCTCGGTGGGCCCATTCGGTCGCGACAAACCATGAAGGAAGGCAATCGACCGGCCCATCAATCGGGGCCGGCCGGCCGGCCTGCTCTGGGCCCGCCCAGCCTCAAAAAACAAAATAGTTTCGATTAGTTCAGCAAACATCCAGACAACCGGCCCGATTGCGCGGTCAGGTCGACCGTCCTGACCAGCGGGTTGTCCGGACAGTATCTGATTTGGCGATTGACTGGACCTGCGATGTAGTCCCTACTCGGAATGTCGGATCTGGTTCAAAGAGGAGCAACCGAACATGGTAGACAAAACCACTCGCAATCGCGGCGAGCCAGCGTCGCAACGGCGCGGCCAGCGCGGTTGCGACGCTGCCGCGCGCACCGATCACGGCGGCCACAAGAACTGCGGACTCGAAGCGAGTCAGAGCCAGCAGGGCGTGCTCGAGCAGCAGCTCGTGCGCTTTCGCGACAAATTTGGCCGCGAGCCGAGGTCAGACGATCCGGTTTTTTTCGATCCCGATGCCGATGAGCCCCGGCCGCTAGCCCAGGATCAGTTGGCCGACATGATGACCCCGGCCGGACACGAGGGCGAGATCCGCGCGGCTCAGGTCTATGCCATGGAGAAGACCGGATTGATGATCCTGAAGGGCGTCAACGACCATCTGTTCACGGCCGAGGACAAGGCCGCCTGGCTGGCGGCCATTGCGGAGTTCAAATCTCGGCCCTGACTGGCCCGGCCTTGCTCCCCTGGGCTGGTCGGAATTATCGGGCAATGCCAGAGCCCGGCGAAATATGCCGCAGGGCCTCTTTGCGCAGCGCCTCGCGCGAGGTCGACGAGCTGCCCTCGGCCAGTTCGTCGGCTGTTTCTGGCTCGAAGGGCCCGCGATCGAACGCGCACGTGGTGCGCCGCGGCACCGACTGCGGATCGAGCAAATACTGGTTCACAATGCGGTCCGCGCACTGTGACACGAATAGAGTGGTATGGCCCCACCCTTGCACAGTGAGAAGGCGCGCGTTGGGCAGCAGGGCATCGACCAGCTGCGCCCCGTGGTACGGTGTGGCCGGATCGTAGAGGGTGCTGGCCACCAGTACCGGATTGGCGGTTCTCTTGTTAAACGGCCCCTTATAGCGATCTCGATCCCGCACCGGCCAGTAGGCGCAATCGATCGAGGTCCAGGTCCAGACCGCGTCGAAGTATCCATACGGCCCGGTCTCGACTGCCCGGGGCCAGAACTTGAAATTGCGGGGATTGGGGGTTTCCGGGCAGGAAACCCCGGAAAAGCTCTCGACGAAGTTGGGATACTCTTCCCGTTGGTCAGAGTCGGCTGCGCTCTGATACCGGGCCGCCTTGCCGCTGCGCCCTGCCGCTGCGATCTGCTCGCGCAAGCGCTGCACTGCGGCAGCCGACTCAGGGGAGTTGTCGGCATGTTCCCGCCCGGCCAACAGCGACTCGAACCAGGCCAGAGTGTGGGCAAAGGACCGCCAGCTATTGGCGTCGTAAAGCGCCCTCAGACTGTATCTGATGACGTCCGCATAGGTGATCTGAAACGAATCGCCGCTGCCCGGATCGACCACCAGGGGCTCTTGCAACAGAGCTGCGGCAATGTCAGCATAGCGCCCGGCAGCGTCGCCGGCCATGGCGCACTCGGCCGCGCCGGCCTGGTCACACAGCCGGAAGAACTCCTCCAGGGTCTCCTGAGCTCCCTGCGCGGAACGCGATCGGGTGGTAAACGGCACAGTGCGGCGCTCGTGGCGACTGCGCCCGGTGGTCCAGGCGACCGGATCGAGCACAGCGTCCACGATGACCGCGCGCACCTTGTCGGGAAACATATTGGCGTAGGTCGTGCCGACAAGCGAGCCGTAGGAGTAACCGGCAAAGGTCAGCCCGTCATCGCCCACGGCCCGCCGCATGAGCTCCATATCCCGGGCCACGTTGGCCGTCGACATATGAGCCAGAATCTCGGTGCCATTCTGATCGCACGCCCTGCCAAGGGCCTTGGCAGATTTCCTGGCCACAGCCACTTCGTCACGAGTGACCGGAAACGCGAATGGCGGGAGCACTGCCAGAGCCTCGTCGAGGGTGGCAAAACAGCGCAGCGGCGCACTCTGGCCAACCCCCCGCGGGTCAAAGCCGATCAGATCGAAACCGGCGCGCACCTCGGCTGAAAAGAGCTCAGTGCCGATGGCGCGCACAAGCTCGACCCCCGAGCCACCCGGCCCACCTGGATTGAGAAGAATCGAGCCTATCTTGTCGGATCCGCTGGCCGGAAGGCGAGCCACTGCGATCTCGATGGTACGGCCATACGGCCGGTCGTAGTCGAGCGGAACAGTCATCTGCGCGCATTCGTATAGCGGATCGTTCGAGCCGTCGTCCGCCACACACGGCTGCCAGTCGATGGCCGGTACAGCGAGCTCGCTCAAGTCGGCGCCGGTCGCCGAATCACCCGTTGCCGTCTCGGCCGATGACGACGCCCCAGGCTCGGCCGATGGCCCCAACAGCGCGGCTTGCTGACTCAAATTGGTGGATTCCGCTCCATCGCAGCCGGCCAGGGTGGCCAGCGCGATGAAGCCCGAAGAAACAATCGTACGATACAACAGCATGATACTCCATGGTTGGTTTTGAGGCGACGTGCCGTCGCCGGTCCGCCTGCCTGTCCAAGCAACCTTCATACCGACTCGGCCGGTTCGCTCATGAATGACAAAAGCCAAAAAATTGGCTCCAACCACCAGCGAGAACACCACAGTACAACCCACGCCAGGCCGGTTTTTTCGGCCCGTCCCGCTCACCATGTCACGGACACTACACAATGCAAACAGACCAATGCCACTGATTGTCGCCCGAGTCACACATTCGGATCGACCGATGAATCCATCGATCATATGCCGCGTCAGTCTGCCCTGTTGCAGGACAGATCGTCCCTGTATCCATATGATCACGCAGATGGCGTCAACCGCGGGTAACGCAGTCCAGGCCAATTTCCGTCATTCTGCGCAAGCGCACGACCTGGGCGATGTCGGTGCGCAGCTCGGCGTGGTTGTTCCCCTGCCGCTGTCGCGGCGTCACACACTCCGCCTGCTCACCCGGGGGCGCGCCCTCATCGGGGTTACCGACGACCAGCAGCGTCTGCTCGAGATCGGCGGAGTGTCGGACCTATCGCTTTACCAATCCAACGAAAACGTCTCGCTGCCCGATTCGCGGCTACCGATTTCGTTCGCCATACCGCTGCGCGGCTACGAAGGCGCTTCATTTCTCGACAACCGAGTCATCACATTCGAGCTGACCTACCGCTACCCGCTGATCGTCGACCGGGGCACAGCATCGACACTGTATGCCCTGCCGGGGTTTTTTGTCGCTGATTTTGTAGTCGAGGGCTTTGCCAGCCGGGCGACCATCGCCCACAGTGCCGAGACTGCGTTCGACGACGACCTCCATGGCGCGGTAGGAACCTCGCTGGCAATGAACTTCTCTCTGTGGGCGCTCTCGGCGCAGTTGCGCTATCAGCTGGCGCGCCGACTCACCGACGACGAGGCGACCGCGCACCTGGTCACCCTCGGCCTGCCGCTGTGAGGGCGCAGTCGGCAACTCCGCTGCGCGCCTGCAAATCGGCATACACGTACATCGACGACTCGATTGGCGATGATTGCGATTTCGACCGATACGACCACCCGGGCGCCCGGCCGAACCTCGACCATGCGGCGCGCGATCTTGGCCAGACTACCAGCAAACTCTGGCGGGCAATGACATCTGAGTTCGATCCTCGGTTTGGTGAGCCATTTTTGTGGTCGGTGATCGACAACTGCCGCTATCATAACTGGTGGTATGGTTACCACGAGTGATCGCCACAGCGACGAGGTCGAAGGCGGCCCTGCATTCACCACCGTGATGCTCGATGAGGTCGACGGATCAGCGCCGGTCAACCCGGCGCTGCAGGCCACCGAGGTGGCGCTTTCCGCGGACGCCAGGGCGGTCGGGCCCGTCGCGTCGAGCTATCGCCGCGGCGATTCGGTAGGTCGCTATCTGGTCCTGGACATACTCGGCAAGGGGTCGATGGGCGCCGTGTACAGTGCCCACGACCCGGAACTCGACCGCAGGGTGGCGCTCAAGCTCTTGCACCCACATGGCCGGTGGTCGGGTATCGAGGCGCGCAGGCGCCTGGAACGCGAGGCGCGGGCTCTGGCCAAGCTATCCCATCCCAACGTCGTGCAGGTCTACGACGCCGGCGTGCACGAACGGCCCGCCCCCGCCGGCACCGATCCCGCATTCTCCATGCCCACCTTCGATGTATTCGTGGCCATGGAGTACGTCGACGGCGTGTCCCTGGCAACCTGGCAGCGCGCCGAGCCCAGGCCGTCCTGGCCCGACATCCTGCGGGTGTATCTCAGCGCCTGTCGGGGTCTGGCCGCTGCCCACCAGGCCGGCATTATCCACCGCGATATCAAGCCGTCCAATATTATGATCGGCAGCGACGGCCGCGTCCGCGTGGTGGATTTCGGCCTGGCCGCTGCACTCGATGGCCTGCCGGCCCGGGACAGCGCCGGGGGCAATTCGTCGATCGTCGAGGATAGCGGGGGCGAAAATTCGCCACGCCAGCTGGAAACCCGGCTGGACGAGAAGCTCACCCACACCGGCGCGACCATGGGTACCCCCGCGCACATGGCCCCCGAGCAGCATCTGGGCGTCGAGGTCGGTCCGGCAGCTGATCAATACGGCATCTGCGTCTCCATTTACGAGGCACTGCACGGCGCCCTGCCCTTTTCCAGCGCGGGTTCGGACCAAGACGAGGCCATGCTCGCTCTGTTGCGAGCCAAGCTAACCGGCGAGATCGCCCCGCCGGCGCCCGATAGCGACGTGCCTGTGTGGATCACTGCGGTGCTGCGCCGGGGCATGGCGGCTCAGCCCAAAAACCGCTACGGGTCCATGGACGCATTCATCGCCGCGCTCGAAGATGACCCCGGTGTGCGGCGCCGGGTCTTGCGGCGCCGAGTTGGTCTTGGCCTTGCCGCGCTCGTGCTGACCAGTCTGGCGCTTTTTGGCTGGATGCGTGGCAATTCCGAGGCAGCGGTCGAGTGCGCGGGCATCGGCACCCTCATGGCCGGGGTGTGGGACCAGAGTGTTCGCCAGCGGGTACGGAAGGCATTTCTGGCCAGTGGAGCATCCCACGCGGCCGATACGGTCGAGCGGGTGATGCAGCGTCTCGACCCCTACGCGACCACCTGGCTCGAGATGCGCGAGACCCAGTGCCGCACGCCCGATGATGGCCTGGCAGCGGCCCGGGCGGTGTGCATGGCGCGGCGGCGCAACCAGCTGGTCGCGTTCGGCGAGATCTTTGGCGGCAAGGCCGATGGCGACCTGGTCAACAGCGCCGTGCAAGCCGCGGCCAGCCTGGCGCCGCTGGCCGATTGCATGGACGACGAGTATCTCGCTGCGCGGGTTCCACCGCCCGACGATCTGGCTATGCGCGAGCTTGTGCGAGAACTGCAGCCACGGGTGGCGCGGCTACGACCCCTGTACCAGGCGGGCAGGTATCGCGATGGTGTAACCGAGGGGAAAACCCTGCTCGCCGAGCTGGGCCAGGACGCTCATCCTCCGCTTCTCGCCGAGGTTCTGTACACAACCGCCAGACTGACCAAGCAAGCCGGTGACTACACAGCTGCCGAGGAGCTCGCCACCAACGCCATCCACGCGGCGGCGCGGGGCAAACACGATGTGCTCATGGCCCGGGGATGGGCGCTCTTGCTCGAGATCGTCGGAAACAAGCAGCAGCGTCTCGACGACGCAGCGCCGCTCATGAAATGGATGGAGACATTCGCGGCCCGGGCCGACGATGACATCGCGTGGGCCGAAGCGCACAGCAGCCGGGGCATCGTGCTCAAGCACCGCGGTGAACTCGAAGAAGCCAGACTGGCCCACCAACGGGCTCTGGCCATTCGCGAACAAATCCTGGGCCCGCAACACCTCAAGGTCGCATCCTCGCTCAACAACCTGGGCACCGTGCTCAAACGCATGGGCGAGTACAAAGCAGCCGAGGCTGCCCACCGGCGGGCCCTGGCCATCCGCATACAAACCCTGGGCGAGAACCACCCGGTGGTCGCATCCTCGTTGGGCAGTGTGGGCGGCGTGCTCGCCCAGCAGGGCAACTACCAAGCCGCCAGAGTTGCTCACCAGCAGGCCCTGAACATCCGCACCCAGACCCTCGGCAAAAACCACCCCAAGGTCGCAACATCGCTTAACGACCTGGGTAATGCGTTGGAAAACCTGGGCAACTACCAAGCCGCGCGAGTTGCCCACAAGCAGGCCCTGGCCATATGGGTCGACGCGCTGGGCACAGAGCACCCCGCGGTTGCCGACTCGCTACACAACCTGGGCAGCGTGCTCAAGCGCCAGGGCGAGTACGATGAAGCCGAGGCCGCTCACCAGCAGGCCCTGGCCATTCGCCGACAAGCCCTGGGCAAGAACCACCCCAGGGTCGCATCGTCGTTGCACAAATTGGGCATCGTGCTCAAGCGCCAGGGCAAATACGAGCAAGCCAGGACTGCTCACCAGCGGGCCCTGGCCATCCGCGAACCGATCCTGGGCAAGAACCACCCCGAGGTTGCATCGTCGCTGAACAACCTGGGCACCGTGCTCAAGCGCCAGGGCAAATACGAGCAAGCCAGGGCGGTTCAACAGCGGGCTCTGGCCATTCGCGAACAGACCCTGGGCCCGGACCACCCCGCGGTCGCCACATCGCTGAACGACCTGGGCAACATACTCAAACGCCAGGGCAGATACGAAGCAGCCAGGACTGCCCAAGAGCGGGCCCTGGCCATCCGCGAACAGACCCTGGGCAAAAATCATCCGGATGTGTCCTCGGCGTTGATCGGGCTGGGTGACGTTCTCATCGCCCAGGGATCGCTGGATGCGGCCGGCCACACCCTGGGGCGAGCGCGCGCGATCCGGCAAGAGAATCTGGGGCCGGACCATCCCGGGATGGCCGCAGTGCTGTTTTCGCAGGGCGAGCTGGCTCTGGCGCGCAGTCGCCCCACTCGCTCGGTCGAACTCATCGAGCGCGCCCTCTCGCTCGGCATGCGCGATCGCGAGTCAGAATTCCAGTTCGGACTGGCCAGAGCTCTGTGGTCCCGCGCTGCGCCGGGTGACCGGGCCCGGGCCATCGCAGTAGCAGCCCGGGCCCGAGACGGCTTTGCCGAGCAGTCCAACGAACGCGAACAGGCCGCAGCCACCGCATGGCTGGCCGCCCGTCGGCGGCCCTGACAGCCGGCAGGTATACCTGCAGCAGATGGTGTAATGACCAATGCGAGCTAAATACCGCTCCCCGCAGGTAAGTACCCATTATGGCCGACCTGCCCGCCGATGGCTGTGTTGCTCATCGTCCCAACGTCTGCCAACGTCTTTGTCCCAACGTCTTTATGCTCCCCGAGCCGTACGATCCCGGCCGCGTGGGGCAACCGGGCGTGGATACTCCACGGCCAAATCGGCAATGGAGGCCTGGGGCCGTTCTAGCACCACCTCGATCAAGGCAAACAAGGCATCCTTGATCCGCTCGACCTGCTGAGACAAGAGCACCTGTGAATTGTAGCTGAAGTTGACCGTTCGACCCCTACGCTCGCCGAGATCGACAAAGGTCACTTCGAGGGCCCGGCCCGACGATTCGTACTGCAGCGGAATGATGGTTACCGGCTGATCGGCGATCTCGGAGACCAAGAAGTCGAATGGATAGCTATTGAACTTGACGTCGAGACAGAGGGCCTTTCGTCCCTTGCCGACGGTGTTTCCAAAGGGGAGTCGACGGTAGTCTTGACGCATTCGCCGACCGATCTGACCCAGCAACTCGCCCATGGTCTGCTCCGTGCGAAACTCCCAGGGGAAGGGGTGCACCCCGGCGTGTTGGCCCGACATCCGTCTCAGCTTCCGACCACCACGATTGCTGGTGGTCAGCTCCATGGTCCAGTTGGTCATCCCTTGAGACTCGCTGAGCACGACGCCCAAGGCGGCGAGGATCAGGCATTGGGGATTGGTGCCGCGCTCGGTGCAGAATGCGGCCATGCGCTCGTGAAGCTGGCTTGGGACGACTTCGACAGTGGTGTCAGTGCTGACGGTGAGACTTTGCTCCATGCCCGGGAAGGGCCCCTCGACTCGTGAGCAGAGCCTCTGTTCCCAGTAGGCCTGGTTGCGACTCGGGTCGCGTTTGTTGCCCGAGGATGCCCAGCTCACGAAGGATTCGACCTCCGGCTTGAACGAGCCACCGGTCGAGTTGGCGGCATAGGTCCGAACGACGTGGTCGACGAAGATGGCGAGGCTCCATCCGTCGGCGATCATATGGTTGGCCACAAAGATCCAAGCTGTTCCCGCTGCCCCCAGATCGACGAGCTGCGAGCGGTAAAGGCAAGGCCCGAAGCTATCGATCGTCGCGGTCATCAGGCACTGGGCTCGTTTGTGAACGGCTTCGATTGGGGCCTTTTGTCCTGAGAGGTCCAGTAGCTCCATCATGGGATGGCATCGGGGCTCGAGGCGCTGAAGTGGCCGGTCCCCTTCCGGGTCCTCCACCAGCGCAAGCGAAAATGCATCGTGAAGGTCTAGCGTGTGGGCAAATGCTCGATAAAACGCGGCGATCTCGACGCTGACGGGGAGGATGACCAAGCTGCCGATATTGAGGTTCGAATGCGAGCCATATTGCGATAGGTCATCCCATAACAATCGTTGTCCAGGGGTCAGCGGAAACGTACGAGCGGCCTCGAGGGTATCGGACATGTATACCTCCCCAGCCCAAAGAGAATCGATGGGCTCAGAGCCTTCCGTGGCCGGGCAGATTCACGCATATTGATCCGTTACCTGGCAAAGGCCACCTGTCTTGCATCACGACTACAAGGCAACCGCCGTGCCATGCTATGCGCGACGTAACCACTGGCAATCTCGATCACCCAGGGTGGAGTGCACCTGCACAGGGAGCCGGTGCACTGCCACCTGCACGACCTATCACGCCGATCCCGCGCGGGCGAGCCCTCGGTCGAATTACCTCATGCGCTCTCCGGCCGGCACGTTCCGGCAGGCCGGAGGTGCCTGACGCTGCGGAGAGTGAGTTTGTATTCGGCCAGTACTCAGCGCGTTCGTCGTTTGACCACTGTGTGCCTCGATTCACTTGGGGAGTGAGTCGTACTCCCGTTGCCCCAACGTAACCGGCGAATGCTACCCGACAGTTGCAAGCTCGCTTATTTCAGGACTCATGCTCCGATTGTAGCATCCGCGCGCTCCGTCCATTCAAAATGGCAGCACGACTCACCTCCCAAGTGACGTGACCGCGCACGGGCAGAATAGGTAGGCGAAATCACCGGGTGCTGCTTGTACACCCAGTATTCTCCACTCCTCGCCCACCCACTGGCGGCGCGCCTCGTCGCTCTGGCTCGGTCCGAGGTTTTTGGGCCGGCTCTAAAGGGCGAGCATGCCGAGAATCTGGAGGTTCTCGGTCAGCCAGGCGATCAGAATCGGATCGATCTGGTCCGCCGGATCCACGCTCAAGAGGTCGACCGGAGTACTGGTCTCGATCAAATCGACCAATTCGAACTCGCTTTGCGAGCGCTCGATTTCGGCCCATGTGTTCGATGCAGCGCGGTCGCTGAACAGCAGGGTTGCCGCCATATAGCGTGCGGCACTCGAGTACTGGTGCACGGGCAAGTCGATCGTCACCGCCGGCGCCGCCGGGTCCACGATGACGTCGACCTCGGTCGTGCCATCGGTCGCGAGCAGGATATCTCGCTGGCGCCGGCCCAGCGCCACGGCCAGCTGGTCGGAAACCGGACTGTGTGGGAAGAACAGCCCGTCGTTGGACAAAAGTTCCATTTCGGTCTCGATCAGGGCCTGTTCGAGAAGATGGGCAAATTCGGCCACTCGCGCGGTCATGTCGGCGATTTCGCCGGCCGAAAACTCATATTGCACACCGTAGATGGCATTCTCGCGCACGTCGGGACGCGAAATATAACCCGCGAACTCGGCGACCAGAGTGTCGACAAGGGTTACCGGAATGGAGGACAGAATTCCGCTAAATCCCGCCACAGCATCATAGGCGTCGATCACGTAGGCGCCGTGAGCAGCTGCGACTTCGCTCTGATTGGTGCTGTCCAGGCGCGGAAACGTCCGTTCCACGGCCAGAATCGCCTTACCGCCGAGCAGCAGGTCGAGACCGTTGCGACGCCATTTCACGACATCGAAGGCCATTGCATACGCGTCGAGTTCCACTTCGTCGACAGCTTGGCGGTAATAGGCTCTGCCCACGATGAATTGTTCGGCAATCGCCACTGCGAGTTGCTCGAGTGCAGTCTGTCCCTGACTGAGAGCTTCGCCGGCCGGCGAGTTGCCGGCATCAAAGCGCATGCAGTCAGCGTAGACGCCGATGTGTGAATCGGTACAGAAGAGCGGAATCTTCTCGCGAGACGGCGTGGCAGCGCGAAACAGAATTTGCATAGCGACCCGGTCGTAGCTGCCCGCGGCCAGGCCGCGGCGCATGCGACTACCCATGAGAAAGCTCTCCAGACGCCGCGAATAATCCATGACCGAATCGGTGCCGATCGCATCCGACGACAGTTCTGCGCCACCCAGGTAGGACGCGTACATTGCGCTGCGCTCCTCGACCGGGTAGTTCATTGTCAGCGAACCGGCAAAATTGTGGCGCAATCCCAGTGTATGGCCAATCTCATGAGCCACGACCAGGCGTACGTAATCCCGACTCGCCCGCAGCACGCTTTCGTCGTCCACGGCCTCGGCCAGGATGTGCATCAGCGCCTCGCGCTCGGCTTCGAGGGCGTTTTGGCCAACACCGTAGATGCACCGCTCAGCGTGCTGCCATTGGGGCACACGCGATCCCGATCCTCGAGGGGAGTCGAGCCTGGCCTCGATCTGGGCGAGTTGCCGGCGCGCAGCTTCTCTGGTCGAGGCCACGAATGCGCTGGTCATGTACACATTGGCGTGTAACACGCGCCCACTACGCGGATCGAGCTGAGCGTCGGCGTAGGCAAATCCCGAACTGTCCCAGGGAACCCATTGGACCATGTTGTGCTGGACGTGGGGAGCCGAAACACCCTCGGGAGCGTCGGCGACCTCGATGACATCGTCACCGAGGGCTTGATTCCAGTACAGAATGCCATCGCGCACAGCGTCCCGGTATTCGGCTGGCGTATTGGCAGAGATCGAAAAATAAATCGGCTGGTCGGGGTGGAAACGGGCGACATGGATGTCAGTTCGAGGCGCGTTGGGGCGATATAGCGGGTTGGCGGTAAAGAACCCGTATCGATCCATATTGCTGGGCGCGTCGAGCGGTTGATAAGACGAATCGGGATTGTAGGCAGAAATGGCATAACGCATTTCAACCGTCGGATAGATTCCGATACCAAGCCCCTCGATCACCATGTGGGCAATGTGACGGACGGCCACATGGGTGTCGTCGACGAGTTCGATCGAGTCGATATATCCATCACGGAGCTCGAACGCCTCCTGTAACGCTGATGGATTGTATCCGGTTCCGGCAAAATCAGGAGCGTACCAGTCACCGGCTATGTACACCTTGGTCATGCCCTGACCGAAATCGAAAGAATATGATTTGATACTTTCCGAAACTACATCAAACGATGCCAGAAGGAGATACTGATCGGTATAGGCACCCTTGCTATTCGATACATCGAGCATATGCACTGCGCCCTCGCGGTATCGAAATACGATGATACGGGTCTTCAGACCGGAGAACATGGGCACGGGTTCCTGTTCGATCAACGAGGTGGTGAGCAAGAACTCGCGTTCCAGGGCATCCTTTTGGATGCTCAGGACAAGCTGGCCTTTGAATGTTTCGGGAGCAAACGAGTCGCCGATCACGGCCGGCTTCGGCTCCGAATCGCCATCGCCACAGCCAGCTGCCAATGCCGCGCACAATGTCAATGTGAGAACGCTAAACGCGTTGCTTGTCGCCTTCATTACGAGCCCTTTCGTTGGAATTGCCCCGCAGCAGTAGCCAATCTCGCCACGGCGGTCGTGGCCAGGTCACTACCCTGCTCGTCCGATCGGTCGGCCGTTTAGTCGTGGACTTTAGGTGCTCGCAAATCGGATGCAAAACCGGTGATGCAAATCGCATCTCGAAATCGGATCCGGATCTCGGATGCGGATTCATCAACATCGGTCATCCGCATCGGTCTTCGGCTTCGGCTTCGGTCGTCGAAAGCGAATTCGGCATCGGCGTTTTTGTCCCCGACGACCTTGTAGGACGGTAAGCGCACCAGGACGAAGCGCTCCATGGCCACAACGCGGAGCGCAAATCGAAGCGGGACACAAACTCCCCACGGGCACGAGGACTTCAGATCAGTCGGGTGAGGAAGCGCGGCCGTTGGCGGCGTCCGAGGTGTCGGCGCCTTGTTTGGTGGTTGGCGATCCGGCCTCTTGTTGCCGACGCGCCTTGCGCGCGGCCCGGCGCGCTCGGGCCTCGGCACGCTCTTGTTCGCGTCTGAGCTCGAGTTCATAGGCATTGCGCGCAGCCCTGCCGCCGATGATAAAGCCGAGCATCATGCCCGCAATGGCCACCAGGGGGATATAGATAAAATGCGCAGATGACATCTCGGTCGCCTCCTCGGTCAAACGCTGTGAGGCTTACTCGTCGTCGGCCGCGGCCTCTTCGACCTCGAGCTGAAGCTGGGCGATCTCGGCCTTCAGGGCTCGTTGCCGGTTCCACATGAATACAACAAACCCGAGCACAAGTGCCCACAGAGCCGCATAGGCCATGATCACGTGGTTGTTGTTGCGCTGAATCGCGCGATTCTCGCGCTGGTGGATCTTGCGCTCGATCTCGGTCGAAAGCTGCTCGACCCACGGCTCGAGTTTGCGCTTCTTGGCCGGCTGGTCCGGCTCGGCGTCGTCCACGCGTTGATCGAGTGATGCGAGAAGCGCCCCGGTCAGCTGGCGGCCGAGTGCTTCGCGCCACTCGGCGTCGTCGCGCAGCGCCCGCTCACATGCCGATTTGAGCTCGGCAGGTGGGATTGTCCCGCCATCCGCCCGGGCCGGCGCGGCAGCGGCGTCCTCGCCTGAAACAGCGGCCAGTCCCCCTGCCGGGGACTGGCTCGATCTTGCCCGATTACTCGATCCAGTGGCAGGGTCGGCCTGAGCAGCAGGTGCCGGAGTGTCGCCGGGGTTCTGCGCCACAGCCGGGCCGGCCAGGCCGAGAACCGCCCCAGCACTCAGTATCGTGTACAGTCTGCGCATCGCTCTCTCCTAGTCCAGAAGCCCGGCGTCGAGGGCGCGCTCGCGAACCTCGCGCACCTGGCGCTGGATCCGAGACTGCCCGACCCGGGCGATCAACAGAAGCACAAAGACGATCTGAAACAGCAGTACCGAGAGCCAAAATGTGGTCCTCATACTGCCCTGCAACCCGGGCACAACCGAGGCTTCGGGGTGCAGCGTGCGCCAGATCTTGACGCTGAAATACACCAGCGGGATGTTGACCGCGCCAAAAATGGCCAGTCCGGCCGCCAGTCGATCGGCGCTGGGACCACCGTACTTGCGGACCAGCATGTAGCCGACCATCAACATCCACAAAAGCAATGACGTGGTCAGCCGGGCATCCCACTGCCACCATACGCCCCAGGCCGCCTTGCCCCAGATGCTGCCGGACACCAGCATCATCGCACCGAAGAGCACTGCAACCTCACCAGCGGCCTCGGCCACGTCGTCGTAGCGGCCGTCGCGCCGCTTGATGTAGAGAAGCGAGGCGACTCCGGCAACGATCACCGCGAGAAACAGGACAAACGCCTGAGGCACGTGATAATAGAAGATCTTCTGGTTAAAATAGAGTCCGGCATCCAGAGGCGTGCCGTAGAAAATCAAATCGATGGTATAGAAAAAAAGCAGGACCGAAATGCCTGCAAAAACGAAGTACATTGCCTGTTTCATTCGATCACCAGTGACTCGAACGTCCACAGGGCGGTCGCGATAAAGATCATATCGTAGACCGCCAGGAACTTGATCCAGAAATACGCCGCGTCGAGGTCGGCCACCGCAGTTGGATCGCCAGCGCCCTCGAGCAGGGCAGCTGTCGCCTTGGTCCCAGCGATGAGAAGGGGAACCAAGATCGGGTAAAGCACGACTGGCAGCAAAACGTCGCGCGATCGAGTTCTGAGCAGCATGGCCGCAAATACACTGCCCACCACAGAATACCCGATCGTGGCCAGAATCAGAATCAGGACCAGCGGCACGGCGTGGTCGAAGAGCGGTGCGCCAAAGAGCACGGCCGTCATGGGAACGACCACGATCTCGACAATGAGAATGAAGGTGGCAATGCCGATAGCCTTGCCGAGAAAAATCGCCGTGCGCGAGCACGGGGCCAAGAGCAGACCGCGCATGGTGTCGGACTCGCGCTCGCGATCGAACGCCCGCGAAAGACCGAGAGTGCCCGAGAAGGCCACGGCCACCCATAGGATTCCCGGGATCACATCGGGCAAGACCACCCCTTCTCGAGTGACAAAGGCAAACGAAAAAATGAGCAGTACCATGGCCGCAAAAAAGGTCATGGTGTAGAGGATCTCGCGGCTGCGGAACTCGACCCGCAGATCCTTCCAGGCAACAGCTGCCACTTGAGACAGAAACTCCACTGCAACCCGGTTTTATTCCTCACCCTGGCGGGATGCAATCCGCTCAGCCGGTGTGTTGGTGATAGATGGTCTTGAGATCCTCATAGGAAAATCCGAGTTCGTCGGCCCGGCCCACCGCTTGCGAACGCCGGTCCTCGTGGACCAGCTTGCCGCGCTTGAGCACGACGACGTGATCGGTGAGGCCGGCAATGGCCTCGAGGTCGTGAGTCACGACCAGAAGGATTCGCTCGCTCTGCTTGGCATCGGCCAGAGCGTTGGCCAGCGAGCTGGCACCAGTGCGGTCCAGACCGGTGAATGGCTCGTCGAGCAGCAGTACAGTCGGGTCGTGCAGCAGAGCACGGGCCAGCGCCAATCGCTGCAGCATGCCGCGCGAATAGGTCCGGGCCGGCCGATTGCGCGCCCGCTCGTCGAGCTCGACGTCGTCGAGCAAGGCCTGGGCCCGGGCGCGGGCCTCCGCGACCCCGTAGAGCTGGCCGTAAAAGGCCAGATTTTCCAGTCCAGTCAACTCGCCGTACATGAACGAACTGTGCGCCAATACGCCGATCTGCCGGCGCAGGGCCAGCGGGTCGCGCTCGTCGCCATCGTCGCGCCGGTAGGCCACCTGGCCCGAGCTGGCCCGAACCAGGGTCGATAAAATGCCGAGCAGGGTCGATTTGCCGGCGCCATTGGGGCCGAGCAAGGCGCATAAACTTCCCGCGTCGAGCTCCAGGCTCACCCCGGCCAGAGCTCGGTGCAGACCGTAGCGCTTGGTCACGTTGGACACCGAGATCGAGCGAATGGACATGGATCGATGGTCTCACGGGACAGATCGGCGCTATGCAGCCGAACTCTCGTTGGCGCGCAAGCGGTCGAGATCAGTGTACACTCGTTCCAGCTCGCGTTTCAGCCTGGCGCGCTGGCGCTGGTATTCACTACTCGATACGTCGCCGCGCTTGTTGCCGGATTCGAGCGTGACCAGCTGATCGAGAAGCTCTTCGCGTTTCTTTTGCAGCTTGCGCTGTTTGCTCCGCTGTGCGGTCGAGGTGCCCCGGCCACTGTCCCGGGCCATCTCGGCCTCACGACGCCGGTTGTCAAAGATACCGTAGAACCCCCAGGCCAGAATGGCGACCACGGCCAGACCGACCACGTGGCTGGCATAGCGCTCGAGTACCGGCCGCTGGATCAGGCCGCTCACCGAAAAGCCCATGCTCTTTTTGGGCAAAATAGTGATATCGCTGATCACAAAAAGGTCGCCGCCGTTCCGGTCTTTTTCCTGGCGCGGGCGGACGCTCGCCGGCAGGCCGTGAATCTCCATACCTGGATTCTTGCGCATGATGATGTTGCTCTGCGCCACGCCCATGGGCAGGTCCATATCGAAGTCAAAACTGCCACCTTTGGCCCTGAGGAAAAAACCCGCCAAAAAACCAACTCGACCGGGCGGCACGGTACCGCGCCAGATGAGGCCCCGATCGGGTTCGACCTTGACCTTTTCGGCATCTTCCTCGGCCACCGCGCCGTTGACAAACCCCCTGGGCAACGGAATGACCAGCCCTTCGTCACCCGGATCCCACGGCGCATAGGAGTAGTTGCTCACAACCATTTGTGCGCGAAAACGCATGTATTCGTCATCGGGCTCGGCAGTCATGTGAAATGAAAACAGAGTTCGCGGATAGATCAGTAGTCCCACTGCAGCGCCGCGCTCGGGCACTGTCATGAACGGGGCCGACCGATAGGGTTTTTTCTCGAAAACCACCTCGGCAAAATACACTTTATCGGCCGCAATACCGCGAAACCGCGCTTCACCGGTGGATGCGGTACGCCACTGCACAGTGGCCCCGAGCAGCAATCCACCCGCCTGTGGCACGGTAAAGGACGCGCTCTCGATCCGCTGTCCGTACACGGTGACAACGGCTCGATACTGAGCCCCTGGCGCCAGATCGGCAAAGCGGGCCTGCCCTTGCCCGTCGGTGAAGCTCCGCATGGGGCCGGCCGACTGCGCCTGTGCTTGCACTCCCCGAGCGGCACGACCCGATGGCGCCGGCTGTCCTGCCCCGCCCGAGACCCGCACGATCTCGACACTGGCTCCGGGCACCGGCTCTGGCTGCCCAGCCTGGCGGTTGACCGCCACGGTCAGAGTACCGGCTGTCTGATCGGCCCGTTGAACTGCATCGCCGATGGATCCCTTGACCTCTCGCGGAGTGGGCGGGCCGACCGGAGCTGAAGCGACGCGGCGAATTGACTCTTTGCCATTGCCATCGACGATCTCGTACAGAGTGGCAGACATGGAGCGGTTGGAATAGCCGTTGATCTGGACCACGACGTCGCCAGGAGCCACACCCTCCTTGGCACCGTCGAGATCCTCGACCGGCCCGGCCCGCGACTCGGCAGCAAGCCCGGCCAACATGAGCCGAACACCCACCTGGGGTGGCATGATGATCCACCGGCTGCGCACCCGGTCGGTAACCGGCTGGCCGCCACTCGTCCGGGCAAAACTGGACATCGCATAATAGGCAACCCTGCCGGCGACCAGATTGTCGAACCGAGCCCGACCATCTTCACCGGTTTTTTGGCTGATCTTGAAGATCGAACCATCGGCGGCATAGCCGACCAGATGAACCGGATGACCGGCGATTTTGTCGGTCACGATGCCCTGAACAGCTGATACGGTGAGGGTTCGGCCAGCATCGTTGGGCTCGCCGCGCGGAATGCCGCTCATCCGGCGCGGATCGAGCATGGGTGCTGCGCCCGCCGCAGCACTCGCCCCACCTCCCTGCCATGGCCGGGTCGAGATCATCAGGCGAAGCCCGCCAGTGTCGGGAATGGTGAACGGTTCGGACGCCGCCTCGTTGGGCTCGCCTGCTTGCCCGTCTGATACCGACTCCCGCGCCCTGGCAACATAGCGGCTGCCCGGCTTGAGATTGGCAAATGTGGCCCGACCCTGGGCGTCGGTGCGCGCACTGCGCGCAGTATTATCCGGTCTGACCAGACTGACTTCAATGCCGATGAGCGGCTTGTCCGGCGCTCCAGCAATCACCCGGACGGTCACGGTGCCGGCCGGCAGATTGCTCACCGGCAACGGCTTGCCCAGCGCGCCTGCCATCTGCGCACGAGCAGGGACTTCCTGGCCAAAAACCATTGCAAACACGGCTGCACAGACGATCGAAACCGGTATTGATCTCACGATCCCACCTCCGCGCTGGACGCTTCTTGGGGCGCGCTTTTGTTGCCGACGTTTTCCTCGCCGGCTTTTTCGTTATCGGCTTTGCCCGTGCCGGCTTTCTCCTCATCGGTTTTCTTCTGGCCGCCCGGCGAGGCTCGCCCACTGGACCTGGCGCCCGCCGACTTGCCCTTGTCGACGGCACTTGCCACGGTCAAACGAGCCTTGACCTCGTTTTCGATGCGATCGGAAACCGACAGTTTTTCGCCATCGCGCTCGTCTTGCTCCAGGGCTTTGATCACCGCAATCGCCCGCGCTCGGTACAGCGAAGCGATCTCCTGGGCGTCCTTGTCGGACATCTTGCCCATCTGATGATCGAATTCGATTTCCTTGATAGCCTTGAGGAGACTGCGTTTTTCGCGCAACAGTTCGTCTCGGTGACCAACCGGCTGCCAGAAGTCATCCTCGTCGTCGCCGGTATCCAGCGCGGCGCTGAGTCCGGCTTTCCACAGGTAATGCCCGATCAGCAGCACGGCGAGCCAGCCGGCAAACAGAAAGAACACCGGCGGGCCGAAGTGCCAGGAGTTGGCATAGAAGATACCCAGCCAGCCCACGGCCAGTAGCGCGGCAAAGATGATAAGGGGAATGGATGCACGGCGTGCCGCGGCTCCGCCCTCGCCTGGCTCGGCACTGGCCACAGCCAGGTCGCCAGAGGAATCGGAGTCGTCGGCAGCGTCGGCAGCCAGCTCGTTGTCAGTCTGTGTCGCGGAGCTCGTCATCGAGGATCTCGGCGTATTCTTCGTCTTCAGGGGTGACATTGGATGTATTGGCCTGGTCGGTGACCGCCTGTTGGCCGCGCTCGACCCAGCGACGGCCAAGACCGTAGAGCAAAAGCAGACCGCCGCCAATTGCAACATACGGGATCAGCCAGGACCCGCTGCCACTCGGCGTGGACAGAACGTGCTCGCCGCCGTAGTCATCGATAAAGGCCCGCAAAACTTCCTCGTAGGCGATCTTTCGGCCCTGTTCTGTGGACAGGTCGTACTTGGCCAGGCGCTGCAGGACGCGATTGCGTTCGTTGGCGGCAAAACCACACCGGCACTCGTAGAGATTTTCGCGCGTGCAGCCGCCGCACTGACAGATGAGTTCTTTCATCAGCTTGGCGGCGGTCTCCGAGTTGGGCCGGAACATGCCAGCAGCGCCCGGAAACTCGTTGTGGCCGGTGGTGGACAGCGATTCGGTATCGGTGTGTTCGGCCATGGCCGGGGCTCGACTCTGCGCGCTGGCGGTTTCGGCAAACCCGAAAGTCACCCCGGCAACGACCAACAAGAGGATCGCCAACTCGGCGCCGTGGCCGGCTCGAGCGCGTCGCCGGGGCGACAGACTGTCGACCATGCGCTGCGGGAGCAAGCAGATCGCCGTGCCTACAATGAGCAGGCCAAAGCCCATCCACACCCAGTTGATGAGTGGGTTGATATACACCCGAAAATTGGCCAGTTTGTCGTCGGTGCGGTACCCGGTGAGGATGAGATAAACGTCCTCTGCCATGAGGTGATGCATCGACACTTCGGTGGTCGGCTGGTCTGATTTCTGAAACTTCCATTTGGCCGGAAACAAGGTATCGAGTTTCTCGCCGTTGGCATAGAGCGATACCTCGGCAGTGATCGCGGTCTTGTGGTCGGAGGTTTCAATGTGAAGTTCGTTGTACTCGAACGTGTAGTCGCGCAACTGAAAGGTCTCGCCGGTGGTCTGGACCGTGAAATCCTCCATCGACTCGAACGCCTTGCCGGCAAAGCCGACGAACATGACGGCGACCGCGAGATGGACGACGTAGCCGCCGTATTTGCGCCGTTTGGCCAGAACCAGGCCGATCAGCGAGGTCATGGCCCCGCTCGACGACTGCCGCATCCGCACCTTGACGCCCTTGTAGAACTCCTGGGTAATGCAGGCGAACACAAACGCGACCAGGCCAAAGTTGACCAGGGCGATGGGCAACCGGATGGTTTCGACCAGGATCGGGGTGCGCACCCGGGTCTCGGGCCAGATAAGGGCCAGGGCCGCGATGGTCAACGCGGCCACCGCGCCGGGAACCAGAAACTGCGCGTAGAGTCGCTCGCTGGTGGTGCGCCGCCAGGCCAGCAGCGGTGCGGCACCGGCCAAAAAGAGCAGAGCCAATCCCGCCGGGGTCATCAGCTTGTTGTAGAACTCGGGCCCGAGCGGCGACACCCGCTCGTGATTAAACGCCTCCCAGATCGTCGGGTACATGGTGGCGAAGAGGACAAAGAGAGCACAGCCCAACAAGATCCAGTTGTTGAGCAAAAACGCAAACTCGCGCGAGATGAATGACTCAAAGGTGTTGGATGCGCGCAGCTTGGGCACCCGGTAGATGAGCAGACCGAAAGAGACGACGAGGATCAGCGCCATGAAGAGCACGAACTGAAGGGCCAGCTCGTTGTCCTGACCAAACGCATGGACCGATTGCACGATGCCGCTGCGGGTCATGAACGTGCCGAAGATGGTCAAGAAAAACGTCACGATGACCAGCACGAGATTCCACAACTTCATCATGCCCCGCTGTTCCTGGATCAGGACCGAGTGGAGGAATGCCGCAGCGGTGAACCAGGGCAGAAAGCCCGCGTTCTCGACCGGATCCCAGGCCCAATAACCACCCCAGCCCAGTTCCTCGTAGGCCCAGCGGCCGCCCAGGATGAGCCCGAGCGATAAAAAGAACCAGCAGATGAGCATCCACGACCGCACCGAACCGAGCCACTGATCGTCGAGCCGACCCGAGGCCAGCGCCGCCATGCCAAATGCAAACGGAATGGTCGCCGCGACAAAGCCGAGATACAGCGACGGCGGATGAATGACCATCCAGTAGTTCTGCAACAGGGGATTGAGTCCCTCGCCGTCGGTCGGCACGTTGGTCAAGTAGGTCGCAAATGGGTTCTTGGTGAAGATCAAAAGCGATAAAAAGAAAATCTGGACCAGCAAGATCGTGGCCACGACATACCCGATCATGTCGCGATGGCGATGCCGGTTGACCCATACCGCCACAGCGGAAAACGCCGCCAGGACGGCCACCCAGAACATCAGCGAGCCGTCCAGCCCACCCCAGTACGCGGTGATCTTGTACCAGATGGGCATGGTGGTATCGCTGTACTGCGCGACGTATTTGATCGTGTAATCGTGGGTGACAAAGGCGTAGATCATCAGCGCCGAGGCGAGCAGCATCAGGGCAAAGAAGCCGTAGAGCGCGTATACCGAGCTGGTGACCAGCCGGCGCCGGTGCTGGACATTGCCGAGCAATCCGGTCGCCGCGCCGTATGCCGCGACCAGATAGGCGATTAGGAGCGTGATAGTGCCCATCGCCGCGATCGGCGAATGGGGAATGTTGAATGCGGATGATTCAGGCACGCGGAGTTCTCCTCGGGAATGGCGCTTGATAAACCGGACGTGATATGGGACGAGAAGGTGGAAGGCTGCAAAACCGGCCTGTATCGGGCTCGCCCGGCCAACAATCGAGCCCGATGCGCATCGGGCCAATGACCGGGACGGCTCGGTGACCGGCCAGCGCTAGTAGTCGAACACCCGCTTGTCCGATGACTTGGCAAGCTCCTTGTCCACCGGTACGCCCTGGTATTTGGACGGGCACTTGGCCATGATTTCAGTGGCCTGGAGGCTGTACTCGCCGTTTTTTTCGATCACTTTGCCGCGCGCCACGACCTCGGATTTGTCCTTGAACGTGTCGGGCGCCGGGCCCTCGTGCCGCACCATGATGCGCTTGCCCTTGTTCTCCAGTACAAATGTGCGCACGGTCTTTTGCTGAATGATTCTCTCTTCGATCGAACCGGACTCGACATAACCGTGAACCCGCCCGGTCTTTCCCACCGAGTCCATTGGACTGGCCATCAGTTCGTCGACAGTCTTGTAGTACTGGGTATGCCCGATGGATGAGTAAACGAGAAAACCGATGCCACAAGCGGCAACAGCAAGGGTGATGATCAGCTTTACCAGCCGTCTTTGCATCGTTCATGCTCCTGGTTGTATCTCTGCACGAGCTTCGAACTCGCAATCCGATAACCGTAGCACAGGGTAGGCCAATTCCCGACCTGGGCGATTCGACTCGCTGCGCGGCCCTGCAATGCTGTAATACGGTATCATAACATATCTCGATAATTACTGTTTTTGCGATATTCGCGAAGTTTACTGGGCGACCGCAACGAGTTATCCGCCGATCGCAATCATGTGCTTCATGGGGGCTCCATCCCCCGTGAGCTGGAATTGATGCCCCTCTCGCTTGCCGGCGACCGCATCGACAATGCTGCGGCGCACATCGTCGTCCGAGCCGCCGGCGCGAAGGATGTCGCGCAAGCTGGTCGCGTCGTCGTAGGCCAGACAGGTGTGAAGCTCGCCCACAGCGGACAGGCGAAGGCGGTTGCAGGTGTCGCAAAAGTGCTCGGACATGGCTGATATGATGCCGAGTCGGCGGCCCGGCTTCGCCCCACTGGCCGGCCCGTCCAGGCGCCAGTAGCGCGATGGACCCAGGGTCGTGTCGCCGTCGCTGTCCGGGACGAGCTCACAGCCAAAGTGGCTGGCCACAACGCCGCGTATCTCGCTGGCCGACAGCTGTTGCTGTACCGAGTAGAGCTGGCCATCCGACATGGGCATGTGCTCGATGAACCGGGGCGTGATGCCGCGATTCCAGGCAAACTGGCACAGGGTGGCGATCTCGTGATCATTCTCGCCCTTTAGGGCCACCGCGTTGAGCTTGACAGTGAGGCCAGCGGCCAGAGCGGCGTCGATGCCCTCGATCACGCGGGTCAGGTCGCCGCGCCGGGTGAGCTTGCGAAAGCGCTCTGCGTCCAGAGTGTCGAGCGAAATATTGACCTCGGCCAGTCCAGCCCGGGCCAGTGGTCCGGCGAGTTCGGGAAAGCGGTGGCCATTGGAGGTCATGACCACGCGTTCAATCTTGTCGATGGCCGCCAATCGGCTGACCAGTTCGAGAATATCGGCCCGGACCGTGGGCTCGCCGCCGGTCAGTCGGACCCGGCGCACTCCGAGCCCGGCAAATATCGTCAGCAGGCGCTCGATCTCCTCGAACGTGAGCAGGTCGGCACGCGGCCGAAACACCATGCCCTCCTCGGGCATGCAGTACGTACACCGATAGTTGCAGCGATCGGTGAGCGAGATTCTCAAATAGCTGATGCGACGGGCAAAACCGTCGGTCAGGGGAGCGATGACTGGAAGTTTTAATCGACTGGTCACGGCGATGAAAAGCTCTGATCAGGGTTATTGGCTTCCGTGCACAATACGTCAAGCACGACCGAACTGTTACACGTCGGCAGGTCTTTTACCGGCGCCTGCTCGCTGCCTTTACTGTGGCCGTAACCACCCTGAACTTCCACCATTTCGCCAACAGTCAGCAATCGGTCGGCGCGAGGTGCCCGACTACTCGGTCGGCAATCCGGCAAGACGCGCTGTGTCATTCAGAGAAAGTTCTTGACACGACGCACAATCTAGTGCATCAACGCGGCCAAACTCCCTGTATCCGGAGAGTGACGTTCGCATGCAACGCACTACCAAGCCAGCCGGCGATGACAAATCAGTGATCGTCGGTCTATGGGTGCTTCTCGTAGCCAACGAGGGCCAACTGACAAGTACGGCTTCCGCCCGTGTACCCATGATGGCGCGTACCGGAGATGATCAGACCTATCTGCTCGCCTTCAAGAATATGCCCAGTGCGCGCAAGTTCCTCAAGCAAACCGAGCTCGATGGAGCCGAGCCACGCATGGTCGTCAAGGGCAACAAAACGACAATTTTGCAGATTGCCCGCGGTGCGGGAGCAGTGGGTATCTTGATCGACTACGATCCGATTACCCAGCGCTACGGCGCCGCCACCGAGCTCTCATGATCGGCCTGTTGAGCGCCTGAGCGTTCGATTGACCGGTCGGGCGAGCGCTCGAGCGCTCCATCGATCGCTTGCGCCGACTGATCAAAACCGGTTGCGCGGCAGATAACCGTTGCGCGGTAGACGGTGCGAGCAGGACAGTCCCCTCGCCGGTCACCTGATGGATTCGGTCGAATGAGGCAGTGTGGCGCACAATTCGGGGCAAAGTTGGCCAAAAAGTTGCCCACAGCGAGGTCTGGGCCGAGCATGGCCACATGAAAGGGACCTCGCGTCTGACCCTGCGTCGCACCGAGGCGGCCCGGCAAGCTCGCCGTGTCGTAGCTCCGGTTTCTCCTATCGTCAAGTGGGCAGGTGGCAAGAGCAAGATCCTCGGCCCACTTCTCGACCGCCGGCCGACCGCGTTTCGCCGCTATTTCGAGCCATTTCTCGGCGGTGGAGCGGTGTTTTTCCGGCTCAGACCCCGGCGTGCTGCGCTCTCGGACCTCAATCCAGATCTGATGAATACCTACCGCTGCGTGGCCTGGCACGTCGAGGCGGTGATCCGACGCCTGCGCGCGCATCAGCGCAATCACGGCCAGGACTACTATTACGCGGTACGCGAGCGATGGAACCAGGGCCGCGTGCGCTCCGACGTCGGGCGGGCCGCGGCGTTCATCTACATGAACAAGACCTGTTTTAACGGTCTTTACCGGGTCAATCAGCGCGGCCATTTTAATGTCCCGATCGGTCGCTATACCGATCCACCCATCTGCGAGGCCGAAAAACTGCGAGCTGCAGCGCGTATTCTGCAGCGCGCCGAACTCGCGACCGGGCATTTCACCGACCGCGTGGCCAGCGCCGGGCCGGGCGATTTTGTGTACTTCGATCCGCCCTACGATCCGCTCACCCGCACTGCCAATTTTACCAGTTACACCCCGGGCAGCTTTACCGAGGCCGATCAATACGAGCTCGCCCAGGTGGTCGGCGACCTGACCGACCGCGGTGCGCACGTCATGCTGTCGAGCAGCGATACTCCGTATGTTCGCAAACTCTACCGCGGTTTCAAAATCGACCGAGTGGCGGTGGCCCGGGCGATCAACAGCCGGGCCAGTGCGCGGGGAGCGGTCCCGGAGCTCATCATCACCAACGGCTATGTGGGTTAGCGCTCCACTCCGCACAGCGACGCCCAGGTCCGCCGCGTACCGGTGAGTGCATAGCGCGCGCTGAAGCGGTCATGCAGCCAGGTCTCGTAGTCGTGAAGGGGACGCGGGTCGCGTCCTTGCGCGATGAATGCGGCCATTGCCCGGCCGGCTCGCTGGCCGCTCACCACGACCTCGCCCAGGCCGAAACTCGATCCCGCAGCGCTTGATCCATGGCCGCGCGGGGGATCATCCAACCCTTTTTGCCGCCAGAGCGAGGACGCAATGCCATCACGTTACACTATTCGACCCATGACCAGCGCGCGTACAGGGCGAGGCTGGGACGAACTCAGCGCTGAATTCGAAATCACAATTACAATCAGATACACGATTCATCGTTTGCCCTGGGCTCTCGGTCTCTGCTCCAGTCGTTTCATGGGCGCGACCTCGAGTATCGCGGTTTGCTCTTGCGGCGTCTCGGTGATGTCGACTCGCTTGCAGTACACATCGAGCTGGTCGAGATATGCCCGCAATTTGCCGCTGTATTCGGCTTCCTTGGCGTTTCCACCGAATGGAATGGCGCAGATCGTGTGCACGCTGGCCTTGACGCTGTCGAAGGTAAAGGCGATGTCGCCCGCAGCCACACCGGCAATGGGATTGGCATTGTCGTAGGGCCCGTGCGGTGATGCCGCCTGGCTGCCGGCAATCTCAAATACCGCTTTCCGCAGCTCGGCGACCGAGCCCGGCTGCACCCGGGCGGGAACGATCATCACCTGTGCGGTGGGAATGGCGGCAGCGTATTTACTGCGCACCACGACGTGCAGCTTTACGCCGCGCAGATCGATGGTCAGATGTACCACTCTCGTCCGGCCGGGATTTACCGCGATAGTGGGATAATCGAAGCTCAGTCTATGCGTGCCGCTCTCTTCGTAGGCGCGCACTCGATAGGAACCGCTGGCCACCCGCACAAACTCGAACGTGCCATCGTCGCGCGGGTTCACTTGCAGCTCGGGTCGGCCATGATCGCTGTGCTGGACCGGAAAGAGATTGATCTTCACCGGGCTCATCCGGCCCGGGCCACCGATGATCGACACGGTTCCGCGGACGCTGCCAAACGGCCGGACAGTCAACTCTAGCTCGCGACGATCGCCGCTGCCATCCACTCGCCCGGGCAGCGAGCGGCCGCGCCCGGATTCGGCTGCAAGGTACATGATGCCGTCGGCTACCCCGGTAAAGCGAAATTCGCCGCGGGCATTGGTGCGAGCCCACATGACCCCGCGGCTGGCCTGCCACGTGGCATCGAAACCGCCCAGCACATACTTGCCATCACCGATCAATTCTCTGCTGATAACCACCTCGATACCGGACAATCGATTGCCCTCGCCATCGACCACGCGCCCGCTGATCTGGCGCTCACCCGCGGTAAAGGTGGCCCCCATGGCAGCGAGATATCGCCGGCCCGACTCGCTGTGCAAGAACCGATTCTGCGCGCGCCCGCGCCGTTGTAGCTCGTCGTATCGACCGAGCCGAAACAACCCCTCCAGGGCGTGCACGCATCCCGCGATGACCGCTGGATGCTGCTCTCCGAGCAGCCCGCGCATCATGGCCTCGGACGATTCGCACGACTCGACTGCGGCTTCAACGTCGCCGAGCCACAGATGCGCTTGCGCGATATTCGCCAGCGCTCTGGCTGCATGCGATACTGCGCCCGCTCGCTCGAACTCCGCCCGGGCAGATTCGAAAAGCGGTATGGCCGCGCGCGGATCGCTGGCCAGCGCTGTCGCGGCCCGGCTGGCATTGAGCTGGGCTTGCAGCCCGGCATCGCCGCCCATTCGCTCGACCGCCGCGCGGGCCCGCGCGATCAGATTTTCGAGTACGGGAGGCTCGGCCGAGGCCTGGGTCTCCAGCTGGACCATAGCCACCAGCACGCGCGCCCGCAGAGCGTCATCGGCGCTCTGCTCGGCCAGACGGTCCGCCCGGTCGAGCGTCTGCCGGCCGGCGACATACTCGTTGCCCTCCAGCTCGTTCAGTCCTTGCAACAAGAAGGCCTCGGCCAGAAGCGAGCGATCGCCGATCTGCTGGATCCGAGGCAGCAGGCGATCGAGCCCGTTTCGAGCCTCGTCCAGTCGCTCGAGTTCCTGCAGCATTCGAATCATGCCCAGCTCGGTGCGAAGATTCTGCACCTGACGGCTCGACTCCGGCCGGGCGCCGACCGGCAGGCGCGGCTCGACATCCTGGCACTGCGCGGGATCGGGCAGGGTATGCGCCATTGGCAAGGCGTCCCGCACCATCGTCATGTCCGCGCCAAAGAGCCGGGCGATGACAAACTGCAGCTGGCCGCGATAATCGATCAAGCAGGCGATGCGCAGATCCGAGGCCGGGTCTCGCTCGCCCCGGCAGGTGGCCTGGTAGGCCGATTTCCATGCCCGGTCATCCGAGTCCAGTTTGCTGGCCAGACTGCGAAACGCAAACGGCCCGTAGTCCGGGTCTGCGGCCACAAACGCCCGCCGTATCGAATTCTTGACCTCATCGTCCCACACTCCGGCCAGGCTGCTGTCCAGGCCTTCGCACATCGAAACATCGACACGGCGCTGCAGTTGCAGCGCGAGCACGGCGATGAGCGCCGCGACCACCAACCCGGCCAGCCCGGTACGAGCCAGACCCGCCCGGCGTTTGCGCGGGTCGTACTCGAGCGCGGCGACAAGCTCGTGCATGGACGAAAATCGCCGGGCCGGATCGGGCTGCAGGCCGCGCAAAACCGCGTCGTGCACGTGTCCCGGTACTGCCGTCCCGGCCGGCGGAGCGGCGATAGTACCGGTCATCTTGGCCCGGTGCAGCGCAGCGGTAGAATCGCTCGGAAACCCGGACTGACCGTAGAGACCCTCGTACAGAGCGACCGCAAAGCTGTACTGGTCGCTCCGTCCATCGAGTTCCAGGCCGCGATGCTGCTCTGGCGCCATGTAGGCCGGAGTACCCAGCACAGCGCCGGTCTGGGTCAGATCTTCAGCCGCTGCCTGGTCGGTCTGGCCAGCCCTGGCAGCAGCCGCCTCCTCCTCGCTCCGGTTCATTCGGGCCAGGCCAAAGTCGGTCACCAGAACCCGCCCATCGCTGCCGAGCAGCACGTTGGCCGGCTTGAAGTCGCGATGCACCAGTCCGGCCTGGTGGGCCGCAAAGAGACCCCGTCCCGCCTGTATAAATCTGTCGAGCACCTCGCGCCAGGCCGGCCGCTGGTGTCGTAGCCAGTGCTCGAGCGTGACTCCCTCGACATACTCCATGGCGATGAAGTCGCGCCCGTCCGCAGTACCTACTTCGTAGATCGTGATGACGTTGGGATGATTGAGCCGGGCCATGGCCTGCGCTTCCACCCGCAAGCGCTTGCGATATCCATCCAGCAACATGCGACGGTAGCCATCGGTGCGCAGCACCTTGATCGCCACTGTGCGATGCAGGTCGGTATCGTTCGCGGCATACACGGTGCCCATCCCACCTTGCCCCAGCATCGCGCGCAGCTCGTACCGGCCCAGCATTTGTCCGCTCTCGAGCGAATAGCAGTCCAACCCGCCGCTCGGCTGCGCGGCCGCGACAAACCGGTCCGACGAGGCGATCTCGGTATCCTTTAACCCGTCCTGCAGGCGCGTCGAGCCCACCTCCAGAACCAGAGTTGTGTCTTCACTGTCGCTCAACGACTGCACAGCATAGCCCAGGACGGCTCTTCCGGGTACCGTGCGTCGAGCCACAACGGCCTATCGCCAGTCGCAGGTCCCGTAAGCAATGCGAAGCGGAGTCCTTGCCGAGCGAAGAGGCCGATCGGCCGGCCGACGCTAGCGCGTGTAGCTGATCGCCATATTCTTGAACATCTCGCCGTTTGACGCCTGTCCCCATGTCTCGTACGTGTACTCGTTGTCGCTGATGATCGTCGTGATGGCCTTCATCGTGTTCGGCTTGCCCAACGGATCGATAAAATCGCACCTCATCGTGCGCACGTCTCCGGAGCACTCGCCCTCGAACGCCATCATGATCGTCCCCATGGAGTCCATCCACACTCCGGTGTACTTGTTGCGAATCCGGTCGTAACCGTCGATCGCCATGCCAGCAAACGGCCCCCACGGCGTCTGGCCCTCGTAGCTCGACTGCAAGAACCGGCCGCCGAGAATCATGTCGCACGTCATGGTGCCCTCGCTTGATTGCGGTTCGCTATTTGGTTCCATCCAGAACGTTGTCCTCGCTTTCCAGGTGCCCACCATCCGCTCGAGATATTTGTGCTCTTGACTCGGGGTCGCGACCTCCATCCAGGCGGCCATTTGTTCCTCGCTCATTGCTTTGGTCTCCTTATCTGGTGCTGTTGTAGGGATCGAGGGCTTGGGTTCGGGCTCGTTTACAACAGAGGTTTTACAACAAAAATCGGCGAGACAAAAAGCAACGGAATCAGCCGAATGCCTGCTCTACTGCCCGAGCCACTGTCGAACTGGCGATGTTGAGGCGGACCGGCCAACCAGCCGCAAAAGCCATGAAACTGTGCGGGATTGCCGGACTCCAGGACTGTCGGACAACAGGCGATCGGAGTAGGTCCCGGCAGCGCCGAGTTGGAGGGAGGAACTGCCGAGGAAGAAGGCGATCTTGCCGGCGTTGGTGAGCTGCCACTCCCAGCCGGATTCCGCCATCGCCCATCCCGACCCGAATTGATTTCGGAGGTCGGGATGGCGGAGATCAACCCGCGTCGGGATGGCGTGGATGGCGAGCAGGAGGGCGTTGCAAGCCCGAACCGCGCGTGACACACTGCCGGCTTTCGTCGGGCGCTCTCGCTCGATTAGAGACTCGTCAGGCAAGGAAATACCGCTATGCGCATGATTCTGGTAGGCCCACCTGGAGCGGGCAAAGGCACGCAGGCCGCAAGGTTGGTCGACACGTATCAGATCCCCCACATCTCGACCGGCGACATGCTGCGCGCCGCGGTCAACGAAGGCACCGAGCTGGGCAAGTGTGCTGATGGCTACATGCAACGCGGCGAACTCGTGCCCGACTCGCTGGTCATCGCCATGGTCATCGAGCGAATCGGCAAGGCCGACTGCGCGTCCGGGTTCATGCTCGACGGCTTTCCGCGCACCCGTCCCCAGGCTGAAGCCCTGGATCAGGCGCTGCAAGACGCCAATGTCGCGCTCGACGCCGTGGTGCTCATCTCGGTCCCCGACGAGTTCATCGTCAAGCGCATTACTGGCCGGCGCTGCGATCCCGACACCGGCGAGATCTACCACCTCGAGTTCCGTCCCCCGCCCGACGACATCCAAGATCGCGTCATCCAGCGCAAAGACGACACCGAAGAGGCGTGCCTGGCGCGGCTCGCCAAGTATCACTCCGAAACCGCCCCGATCATCCCGTTTTACCGCGACCAGGGCATTTTGCGAGAAGTCGACGGCAACGCCGCACCCACCGACGTCACCGCGCGAATCACCACAGCGCTGCAATAGCTCGCCTGCAAAGGCCTGGCCGGTTACCGCAGTCAAGCGGAGTGTGATAAAGAGCGCTCGACATGGCGGTATCATCGCGCGAGACCATTCTCATCCTCGATTTCGGTTCCCAGTACACCCAGCTCATTGCCCGGCGTATCCGCGAACAGGCTGTGTACTCCGAGATCCATCCCTACACCCTCGACGTCGACACCATCCGGACCCGGGCGCCGGCAGGCATTGTCCTCTCGGGCGGGCCGTCATCCTGTTACGCTGATGGCGCGCCGACAATATCGGCCGACATACTGCATCTCGGCGTTCCCATCCTGGGCATTTGTTACGGCGCTCAGCTGGTTGCCAAACTGCTCGGCGGTGTGGTCGAGCCGGCCGACAAGCACGAGTATGGCCGCGCCCAGCTCGCAGTCGAGCAAGCGGCCGGTCTGTTTCACGGCTTCGAGACCGGCGAAATCCTGACCACCTGGATGTCGCACGGCGATCGCGTCATCCGGCTGCCGGCTGGCTTCGCGCTGGTCGGCCACAGCGCAAACTCGCCCAACGCAGCCTTTGCCGACCCGGAGCGAGCGATCTACTGCGTGCAATTTCATCCCGAAGTCGCCCACACACCTCGCGGCGTCGACATTGTCGGCAATTTCTTGTTCCGCGTGGCCGGATGCGTGGGCGATTGGTCGATGTCGTCGTTTGCCGATCAGGCGGTAGCCGCCATCCGGTCCCAGGTCGGTAACCGGGGTCGGGTCATCTGCGGCCTGTCGGGCGGGGTCGACTCGGCCGTGGTTGCGGCCCTGATCCACCGGGCCATCGGCGACCGACTGACCTGCATCTTTGTCGACAACGGCCTCTTGCGCGCCGGCGAGCGCACCAGCGTGGCCGAGGTGTTTCGCGACCACTTCAAGATCGACCTCCGCGTCGTCGACGCTGCAGACCGGTTTCTCGACCAGCTGCGCGGCGTCACCGACCCCGAGACCAAGCGCAAGATCATCGGCCGCGAGTTCATAGCGGTCTTCGAAGAATACGCCCGGGCCCTCTCGGATGCCAATTTTCTGGCCCAGGGCACACTCTATCCCGACGTCATCGAGTCGGTGTCGACCCGGGGACCGTCGGCGGTGATCAAATCGCACCACAATGTGGGCGGTCTGCCCGAGCACATGAAGATGGAGCTGGTCGAGCCGCTGCGCGAATTATTCAAGGACGAAGTGCGCGTACTGGGCACCGAACTGGGCCTGCCTCGCCACGTCATCACCCGCCAGCCGTTTCCCGGTCCCGGCCTGGCCGTGCGATGCCTGGGCGAACTCGGTCGCGAGCGGCTCGACGCGCTGCGCGCCGCCGACGCCATCATTGAGGAAGAAATCCGCGCCGCGGGTCTGTACGAGTCGATCTGGCAGTCGTTTGGCGTGCTCCTGCCGGTCAAGTCGGTCGGTGTCATGGGCGATGCGCGCACCTATGAGGAGGCTCTGGCCATCCGCGCAGTGCACTCCCGCGACGGCATGACCGCCGATTGGGTCATGCTGCCCTACGATCTACTCGGCCGCATGGCCAACCGGATCATCAATGAAGTCCGCGGAATCAACCGGGTGACCTACGATGTCACGTCCAAGCCTCCCGGTACCATCGAATGGGAATAAACGGCTCAGCGTCGTCTTGCCATGCGCGCGGGATCGGGGGCACCGGATTCGATGGGCAGCGAATCGTCGCGCGACCACTCGTTCCACGAGCTGAAATAATTGCGCACGTCGCGAAAGCCGGCCTGTTTGAGCGCGATCAGCGTATTTGATGCGCGCGACCCCTTGAAGCAATAGATATAGACCGTCATAGCGGGTTTGATACCGACCTCGTCGCATACGGCGAGAATTTCGCTGTTGGGCCGAAACCGCGGCAGGTCCGAGTCGGGCTCCATCATGCGATACCACTCGATCCACACCGCGCCGGGAATACGGCCCTTGCGCGGGCAGTAATCGGCGCCGTAGGGTGACGAGCTGTCGCCGACCCATTCGTCGTAATCGCGCACGTCCAGCTTGACGATGGCCGGATCGTCGAGCGCGGCGAGCATCTCGTCGCGACCGACCATGAGCGTGGCGTCGATGCGGACCGGAAACGATCGCGGGACTGGACTCGGTATCTCGGCAGTCACCGGCAATCCGGCCGACTTCCACGCCTGATAGCCACCGTGGAGGATCGCCACACGCGGGTAGCCCATATACTTGAGCAGAAAGTACCCCCGACACGATTGCCCGTAGCCGTTGTCGAGCGTGTCTTCGTAGATGACCGCAACTTCGTCGCCAGACAGACCGGCCGAGCCGAGATCGTCGGCAAATTTGCGCTGCAAATCCCCCATGGTGTCAGGCGACGAGTCCTCGATCAGATAGGTGAAGATATCGCGCCGATTGACCGCTCCGGGGATGTGCTCAGCAGCATATTCGTCGGGGTCTCGGGTATCGATGATCACAACCGGCTGCTGGGTCCGGAGCTGGGCCAGGTCGGTCGGTTCCAGGAGAACTGAAATGTCCATATGAGTATCAGGTCTTATTGTTGTGGTTTACGGGTAGAGGTACCCGGAGGTATAGAGGCCAAAATTGTACTCTGGCGCTCCTCAACTCCCGAAGTCCTCTACCACCTTCTCGTATACAACGGAAGGCAGCTGGAATTTTGCAACAGCTGTTCGACCAACCCCACAAGTTCGCTGCGTCACCATTTCGTCGCGGGCTGTCGCGAGGTGGAGTCGGGCCCTGTCCGCTACTGTGTTGTCTGTACCCGGAATTTGTGTGATTGATACACCAGATTCGCGCTTGGTTGTTTTTGGGTGTGACCTGACCACGACGGGGTACTACGCCAGGTGTTCGCCGATGGGACAGAGGGAGGTCTGGCTCGAGTCGCCTGTAGGACGGCAGAGGATGGCGACATCGGGCTCGGCCTCGGAGTCGTCGGATGGCGGGCGACCGCCGTGGCGTCCACTTGCCGCCGAGGCCCGCGCCGAGCTCGAGCAGCCCGTGCCGCGCCGGCGTTACAACACCGCTTGCGCGGACTTGATCGGGCCGATTCGCTGGCCTTCGACCTGCACAAATGGGGTTTTCTGCAATACGAGGTCGGCTGTGTCCTTTGCCGCGACGCCGCCGCACAGCGTGCCGCGTTCGAGACTAGGGCGAGTTATCTGGCCTCGCCTGGGCGGGGAATTCAGCCGACCTCGCTGGAACTGGCCGATATGGGGATCCAGCTCAGCCGTGGGTTTCGCGCCCTCAAAGTGTGGATGTCGCTGCAAACACACGGAGTCGACGATCCGACCCTGGATGCATTGAATCGCGAGATCCTGCTCCGCATCCAGGAGGCCGGCATCGCCGTACCGTCGAGCACATTGCGAAGCGGGCGTTTTGCCCTGCGGGTCGCGATCACCAACCACCGCTCGCGTCGCGCCGACTTCGCGGCCCTGGTCGACGCCGTGGTGGAGTTGGGCGACCGGCTCGCCGGGCCGATGTAGCTCGCCCACGTCGATGTAGACAGTATCACGCGGGCCGGCCGACTCTTCGATCAGGCTCGGGACCTGTACTTGTGGCGAGGCGAATCACCGAATCGGAAACAAGCCGGGCTCGGACTCGCCTCCCCGCAGTGCTGGCCGGCAGTCCGGGCCGTGCTCCCGGCCACAATAGCGCGTCCTGCACGGGCAATTTCCCCCCTTCGAGGCTAGGATGCGCCCCGTGATTCGCAGCGACCATCACGTGGGGCTCCGCGTCCTGGGCGGTGTTCTTCTCGCCATCCTGTGTCTGCCGCTCCTGTACCTGATCGTGCGGTCGTCGGACCTGGGCGTCGACGCGGCTCGCGCGGTGTTTACCCGCAGTCAAACCTGGTGGGCGCTGGCCAGGACCGTGGTCCTCGGACTGGGAGTCGCCGCGGCGTGCGTAACCCTTTCCGTCCCCCTGGCCTGGCTCACCCACGCCACCGATCTGCCCGGCCGGCGCGCCTTTCGAATCATTCTTAACCTGCCTCTGGCAGTCCCGTCCTACGTCAGCGCATTCGTCGTCATCGCGACCCTGGCTCCCGGCGGCTGGCTCTACCAACTGGCCCAATACGTCGGCGTCACCCCCGACATCTACGGCGGCTGGGGCGCGTTTCTCGCCCTTCTATACACCTATCCGTTTGCCCTGCTGAGCATCCAGGCCGCTCTCGGACGCACCGATCCGCGGATATGGGAATCGGCGCGCATTCTCGGCGCCGGTCCGCGGCAGGCGTTCTGGCGGGTCGTGATGCCGGGCTTGCGACCCGCCATGGCCAGCGGCGGCCTGCTCGTCGCACTGTACGCCATCGGCGACTTTGGCGCAGTATCGCTCAGCCGCTACCAGTCGCTCAGCTACATCATCTACATCCGCGAAAAGTCCCTCTTCGACCGTGATGAAGCCACTTTTCTGGCCCTCTTGTTGATCTCGGTGGCAACGCTCCTGGTCGCATCGCTGCTGGTCTTGCGCGGTCGCACCGACCAGGCCACGACCACCCACGGCAGCCACCGAACCTGGCCGGTCATCGCGCTGGGCGCGTGGCGATGGCCGAGCTTTGCGCTTTGTCTGGCCGTGGCCGGGGTTGGGGTCGCCCTGCCCATGGCCCTGGTCGTGTACTGGCTGTGGCGCGGCGTTCGCCAGGGCCACGATCTGTCGTTTCCCGTCGCCGAGCTGTCCAATTCACTGATTCTGTCGGCGGGCGGCGCGGCTCTCATCGTCTCGCTCGCGCTGATTCCGGCCATTGTCAATCGCTATGCCCGGGGTCGACGCCAGCGCGGAATGCATATGCTCACCCACATCGGCTACGCCCTGCCCGGCATCGTGGTGGCCCTGGCTCTGGTCTCCTTTGCCACAGCCTACGCTTACCCGCTCTACCAGACCTTCTCGCTGCTCATGCTGGCCTATGTCATTCGCTTTTTTCCCCTTGCCATTCACACGGTGGACGACGCGGTGGCCAGCCACAATCGCGGCCTCTTTTTGGCCGCGCGCAGCCTCGGCTGCAGCCCGATCGCCGCGTCGGTTCGAGTGATCGTACCGGCCATGAAGCCGGCCATCCTGGCCGGCTTTCTCGCCGTCTTTATCGCCGTGCTCAAAGAACTCCCGGTCACTCTTCTGCTCAGCCCGATCGAGCTCACCACCCTGGCCACCCGCATCTGGTCGCTCACCGAAGACGCGTATTATTCGCAGGTGGCGCCCGCTGTGCTGATCTTGCTCGCCCTTGCTGTGGCCGGTCTCTTGCTCGCCCCCGATACACGACCGCGCCCGGGAGGCCGACGTGGCTGAATTTGCCTCTGCCGAGACTGCGCCAGCCATCGCCCTGCACGGAGTCTGCATCCGCTACGACAGCAATGTGGTGGTACGCGATATTTCGCTTTCGGTTGGACAGCGGGACATCCACGTTCTGCTCGGCGAGTCGGGCTCGGGCAAAACCACCATCCTTCGCGCCATTGCCGGATTCGAACCGGTTTGTTCCGGCCGCATCGAGATCGCCGGCCGGGTGGTCGACAGCGCGGCCAAAAAACACCAGTTCGAACCACCGGAAAAGCGCGGTGTCGGCGTGGTGTTTCAGGATTATGCGCTATTTCCCCATCTCGACGTGGCCGGCAACGTGGCCTTTGGCATGAACCCGGAGTTGACCAGACACCAGCGCAACGCACGGGTCGACGCCCTGCTCGAACAGGTCGGCCTGGCCGCGCTGGGCCGGCGTCAGGTGAGCGAACTGTCAGGTGGCCAACAGCAGCGCGTCGCCCTGGCCCGAGCGCTGGCTCACCAGCCGCGCATCATGCTGCTCGACGAGCCTTTCTCCAACCTCAACCGCGAACTGCGCAGCGAACTGCGCGAGCGCACGGTCGATATCTTGCGGGCCGAACACGTGACCGCCATTTTTGTCACCCACGACCGTCACGAAGCGTTTTCCATTGCCGATCACATCAGCGTGATCCGCGGCGGCACACTGCTCCAGACCGGTACCCCGGGCGAGATCTACGAAACCCCGTCCTCTCTGGCCGTGGCCCGCAGCGTCGGCGATGTCAACGCGCTCGACGCAGTTGTCTGCGATGCCGGAAGCAGCGCTCGATGCGCACTCGGCACCGTGCCGCTGCGCCAGCCGGCCACGATCGGACATCGCGGCCAGCTGCTGGTGCGCCCCTCCCAGCTGGCCGTCACGCTCGACGGCGATGGGCACCACGCCGACCTGGCAGACACTGTGTCCGCCCAGGTCGAACGCGTGGTCTACTTTGGTTCGTACACCCAGCTCTATCTGCGACTCGACGACAGCACTCGACTGGTCGCCAATGCCAGCGGCGAACCGATCCAGACCGGCCAGCACGTCCTGGTGTCCCTCAAAGATCGAGGCGTCTACGTCCCCTTCCCGACCGACCCATCACCGGCCGTTGCCAGGTAACATGTGAATCGAGATGTACTTGTCCATGTGAATGGAGATGTACTTGTCGGACCAATCTGCTACACAGTGAATAATGCTGGCCAGCTCTGTGCATTGCGCTGGGCTCATCCATCCTTTTGTGTATGAATGTAGGTATTTTGCTAACCTAGAGTTGGATTATGATCGGCGCAGTTCTCGGCAACCAGTACCGCATCATCGAAAAGATCGGCGATGGTGGTATGGGCACGGTGTTTTTGGCCGAGCAGGGCGAGATCGGGCAGCGGGCAGCGATCAAAGTGCTGCACCCTCAGTATTTTCATGATGAGGACATCCGGGCTCGTTTTTTTAACGAGGCCCGCGCGATCAGCCAGATCCGTCATCCCGGGATTGTCGAGCTCTTCGAGCTGGGCGCCGATGATGACGGCTATGCCTATATCGTGATGGAATATTTGCGGGGCGAGGATCTGCATCAACGGCTGCGCCGGGTCGGCCACTTGCCATTGGGTCTATCTCTGCACATTGTGCGACAAGTGACCCAGGCCCTGATTGCCGCTCACAGCTGCGGAGTCATTCACCGCGATCTCAAACCCGACAATCTCTTTCTGGTTCGCGCCGTGGGTGTCGAGCCGATCGAGCGGGTCAAGATCCTGGATTTCGGCGTCGCCAAGCTGATCTCCGACGAACGCGGTTCCATGAACAACACCCGAACCGGTACGGTGATCGGCACACCGCCGTACATGTCGCCGGAACAGTGCAAGGGCAATGCTCCTGTCGACCACCGGGCGGATCTCTATTCGCTCGGCTGCATTCTATTTCGCATGATGTGCGGCCGTACGCCGTTTTTGAGCAACGGCTACGGCGAGATGCTGGCCGCGCATATCCATACGCCGCCGCCCCGTCCACGCGACATCGAGCCGTCGATCCCGCCCGCATTCGAGGCGATCATTCTCAAGCTACTCGAAAAAAACCCAGACGATCGCTTTGCCGACGCCGCCCAGCTCAACGATGCACTCGAAAACGCAGTGGCCAGAACCCATCTCGGTCTGCCCGAGTCGATAGTCATACGTCCCGGCCCGGAACACCAGACGGAGTTCGCACCAGGCGGAGCGGCCGGGCGCTGGGCGGCTCGATCGGCCGATCAACCCGCCCGCGCGACCCAGCTGGCCGACGACGACGAGCGCACCCGGATCAAGTCCGATAGCCACTGGCAGAAGGAGCGGGCCCGGTCTGCTGCGCCGGACGCTCCGACCGGTGTGACGCCACGACCTCCGGAGACCAGGCCAGAAGTTGCCACGGCTCCGCGCGCGCTCTCTTCGGCCACGCCCTCGGACGACGGCGATACTGCGCCACGCGCGTTCTCTCCGGCCGTGCTGCCAGGCCGTGCCGCTCTTCCGCGCGCCCTGTCTCCGGCCGTGCCACCCAATGGTGGTGCCGCTGTTGCCGGGGGCGCGCTGCGAGTCGTCGAGTTGCCCGGACACGAGGGCAACTGGCAAGCGGGGCGACGCGGCCATATCAGGACTACCCTGGCATCGGCTGCCGCCGAGCTGCCGCGCCGGCCAGTTCCGGCCGGGTCGCCAGGTCGCCGCGCCGGTTTGTTTCTGGCCGGCGGAATCGTCTGTCTGGCCAGTGCTGTATCGACCCTTTTTGTCCTCCAGGTCGGCCCGTTTTCGCCCGGCACGAGCGTGGCCGCAACCGGAGCCACTCCGGTGCATTCGACCTCGGGCAACCAACCGACCCGGCCCGACCCCGAGCCAGTGCCGACCAGCGCGGCGCCGACCGCGATCGCCTCGACCGGGGCCCTGTCTGGGGTCGGTTTTCAGGCTCCGGCGAGACCGTCCGCGGTCGGCGAGGTCATCTTGCGCATCGAGTCAGTGCCACCGGATGCCGAGATCTTTCGCCATTCCGACGGCGTGCGCCTCGGCAAGACGCCCCACGAACTCACTGTCCCGGCAGTGCGCGGCGAGCTGATCGTCCGGCTCAAAAAAGCCGGATACCGCGACCAGCTGGTGTCTATCCCGAGCGATCGCACCGGCGTCAAACGGGTCGAACTGAAGCGAGAGCCGCAAGGCAAGGTGCGCCGTGCAGCGCACTCCAGCTCCAAACAGCGCAAAGCGGGCAAAAAGCCGAGAAGGTCACAGAAACGCGCCGCCGTGAAGTCTGCTCCCAAAAAGCCAGCGCGCAAGCCAGTTGATGAAGACGACTCGCCCAATCCCTTTCAGTAGAGCCTGTGCCCTTGCCATCGTCCTGGCCGCGCTCGGGCTCGGCGTGGCCTGGCCTGGGCTGGCGCGCGGCCAAGAGTCCCCGTCCCAGGAGCTTCGCGCCAGGGCCAGTCGATATGTTGAAGAGGGCCGCGCCCTGCAGAAAAACGGCGACTACAGCGGGGCGATCGAAAAATACCGCGCTGCCTACGACCTCATTCCCCATCCCCAGCTCCTTTACAATATCGGCCAATCAGTCGATCTGTCCGGCTGGCTCGGCGGTTGGCCTCGCGACGGAAACACCTCGTTTTGGTCCATGAACAATGTGTTTCTGCGCAACTCATGGCAGGTGACCTGATGAAGCGAAATGGCAACAAACCCAGTTCTCGACCAGCGCGGGCCGGCTCGGATCCGACGTCCGGAGAAACGCAGAAGAGCGGGCATCCCGGCAAGCGCACGCTGACCATGGCCGTGGCGGCCTCTGCGCCGCCATCGGCCCCGGCTGTCCAGCGCAGTCCGGCACCGGCATCGACCGCTGGCCATCCGGCCGAAGATTGGACCAACACAGTATTTCGGCCCGACATATACTCCGGGCCGGCATCGGGGGCGAATCCGCCCGGACAGCCGTCGACCGCTGTCACGGATGTGCAGCGCCGATCGTCGGCCGATGATCGGCAAATGCCGGTGGAAAACGACCCGGATCGGGTCCGCGCCATTGCCGCCCAGGGGGTGAGTGGCAGCGGGTCGAGCCTGCCGCACGGCGATCGCATCGCCCGTTCATTTGGCGCCTACGCATCGAATCTGGACGGAGTGAGCGCCCACATCGGTGGTGAAGCCGGACACTCGGCCAGTTTGATCGGAGCGCGAGCCTATGCCACCGGCAACCAGCTGGCATTTCAGACCGCGCCGGACGTGCATACAGCAGCGCATGAAGCGGCTCACGTCGTCCAGCAGCAGCACGGCGTCCAGCTCACAGGCGGGGTGGGCTCATCGGGCGACGTCTACGAAGAGCAGGCCGATGCCGTGGCCGATGCCGTGGTCCGGGGCGAATCGGCCGAGGCCATTTTGGCCGGCGACAGTGCCGGGACCGATCAGATGGCCGGTACGTCGGCCGGCAGTGCAGCGCCGGTCCAGCGCATCGACGCGGTGGTGGCGTCCGATCCCGAAACCGACCAGCGACGGCGTGCCGCATCTTCCATGGGCCGGTCGGACTACGAGGCCAACGGCTATTACTACTGGAACGCCGAGATGGACCGGGTTTCGCGGCATACGCCGGGTATGCGCCGGCGCATCGACGCCTATTCGGAAGCGGTCGAGGACCAGGACATCGCCACCGAGTTGCCGCAGCCGCTGCCCGCCTATGTCGGTTACACCACCTATTATCGAGCGCGTCACGACGACTTTGTCCGCCGCAATGGCGACCGCGCAGCGCCGCCGTATTATCTCGACTACGGTGAGAAATACGCCAACCGCTTTACCCAGGTTCTGTTTCCCAAGTTGAGTGGCCAGGGCAAACACTGGCTGGTACGCGCTCGTCTGTTGTTGCAGCTGGCCATCGAAAACCGCCTGCTCCGCGATCCGCCTGCGTTTGCAGAACTCGAACGAGACCACGACGCATTCCAACGCTTTTGCTACGACAGCCACCCCAACGCCTATCTCGACGCCGGCCTGCGCTATTTGCCGATGTCTGATCATATCCAGATCGCCACGACTCCCGATCTCGGCGATCTGTTCACGATCGACGGACTGCGCCAGGTTGGTGTCGTGGTGCCAGACATCATCGGGGGCTACGGTGACGCCATCGAAGACAGTGCCGATTCGTTCCTCGACAACTTGTACCGCTTCTTTACCGATCCTCGAGTCCACATGCCATGAGGCGCGTTGCTGGTTGTTGGTTTATCGTCGTCCTGGCGCTATTGTCCTGCCAAGTTGCGAAACAGGCCAAAATGACGTCAAATCGCTGGGTAAACGTACCGTTGACCGGGTCCTACTTCGAGGCCAGGGCGGTGCTTGCACTCGATAAAGCGACTGCGATCATCGGCGGTTCGCATGCGCCGGGGTATGGATACAATATTTCGGCTCATGAGGGAGCCATCTACCGGTGGACTGGCAAAAACGGGGCGCGACGGGTCTACACCGGCCGGGGTCAGGTCATCGCACTCGCTCACCACCGCGCCTCTGCGGGCCAGGTGTGGGCGGTGATCAGTGCGGCGTGGAAGGATTACCGCCTCTTGCATTCGGCCGACGCAGGTGTCACGTGGACGCAGCGAGGCACCATCCCCGCCACCAGTTTTTCTGCTCTGGTCGCCGGTCCAGCAGGTCTTTGGGCCCACGGTATCGGTACCTTATTGTCCTCGACCGACCGGGGTACATCGTGGCGCGAGGACAAGACACCACATAGGCCCGGGTTGCGCAGTCGATTCGGCTGGACCGGCACTGGCTTGCTGCAATTTGGCGATACCCTGCTCGTGCGGCCGGCTGGAAGCGAGTCGTGGAATCGCGACCTCGCCGATCACCAGGTCATCGCAGTGGCCTCGGGCGATTCGGCGGCGTCGTCGCCGTGGCTGGTCGGCCGGCGCGGCGATGGCCTTGTCCTCGGCCAGCTGGTCGCCAACCGAGCATCCGGTGGCGTGCCGTACCGAGTGCACTGGTCGGCCGAGATTCCGGCTCGAGGAGTGCCTGTCCACGCACACGTCACCGGCAACACGGTACGCATCCTGGCCACGCCTGTACCCGGCTCGGCAAGCCAAGTGGCCAAGGGCTGGGTAGTTTTGCACAGCAACGATGGAGGCAAGACCTGGCAGACCGACCGGCTCGACGCGTCGATGAACGAGGTCTACCCGCCCGCGGCCCTGTGCACCGGAGGCGGCTTTGCCGTGGCCCGAGACGGCTCACTGCACGTGTATCAGGGCTCCTAGCCTGGCTCGAGATCCTTGCGGAACTCATGGCACAGGACCCGGCCGCTCTCCATCTAGCAGTGTGGAACTTCGTTACCTGGGTAAGCGGGATGCCTAACGCGGTTTAGCTTAGCGCAGGTCGAGAGCTGCGGATCCAGCCGATCCGTGTATCAGCCAGAACGTTAGCCGATTGCAGATCTGTGGGAGTCCAGGCCAGTGGATCAGCCTAACCGCCGAGGAATAGTCGGCCGACGTCGGGGTCGCGCAACAGATCGTCGCCCTGGCCAGCTTTGGCCAGCTGACCCGACACCAATACATAGCCGAGATCGGCGAATTCCAGGCCCTTCTTGGCGTTCTGCTCGACCAGGATGATGGTCTTGCCCTCCCCCTTCTGGAGCTCGCCGAGGATCTCGAATACCATGTCGATATAACGCGGCTCGAGACCGATCGACGGCTCATCGACCAGTAGTACACTCGGATTCATCACGAGCGCGCGCGATATCTCCAGCAATCGCCGTTCTCCACCCGAGAGCACGCGGGCGGGCTGTTTGCGGCGCTCGGCGAGCCTGTGGTATTTGTCGAAAACCCGCTCGGCCGCCTCCTTTGCCTGCGATGGGCGGTCCATGAGATAACCGCCCATGAGCAGGTTCTCCTCGACCGTCATGTCGGGAAAAACCGAGTTGTCTTGCAGAATGTAGGCAACGCCGGCCACCTTGAGCTTGTCGTTGGGCCCCAGGGCGGTCACGTCCTCGCCAGCGACCGCGATCGATCCGGCAAAGATCCGGGTGAAGCCGTAGATCGAATGCAGGACTGTCGACTTGCCGGCGCCGTTTGGTCCGATGAGACAAAGCGACTGCCCAGCAGCAACCCGCAGATCAAATGCGTGCAGGATCCGCATGGTGCCATAACCGGCGTCGAGACCGTCGATCGAGACCACCGACTCGGCGCCGGCCAAGCCTTCCAGTTCGGCTCTGTCCGGCCGCGTTTCGGCCAGTTTTTCCGCTTCGCGCGCGACGTCATCGACCGAGAGAACGGTATCGACCTGCCCGGAGCCATACCCGGTAACTCGACCATTGTCCGACCCGGCCATCAATGCGCCCCCAGATAGGCGTCGATGACGCGCTGGTCGTTCTGGATGTCTGAAGGGGCCCCCTCGGCCAAAAGCTCGCCGTGGGCGAGGCAATAGATACGACTGGCAAGGTTCATCATCACCCGCATATTGTGCTCGATGACCAACAGAGTGATGCCCAGCTCCTCGTTCGCCCGGCGCAGTCGGTCGAGCAATCCGTTGATCAACGTCGGATTGATGCCCGCAGTCGGCTCATCGAGAAGAAGCATCTTGGGCTGGTTCATCAGTGCCATCGCAAACTCGAGCAGTTTCTGTTGCCCAAACGAGAGCTCGCCGCCGCGCAGCTTGCGCTTTTGATAAAGACCGACAAATTCTAAAAGCGACTCTGCCCGCTCTGTGGTCTCCGGGCCAAAACGGCGGAAAATGGCTGCAAATCCCCCGTCGCGATGGGGAGCGCTGATCGCCATGTTTTGCATGCATGTCATTCGACCGTAAATGCGGGTCTGCTGGAATGTCCGCAGCAATCCGCGTCGAGCGATCTGTGGAACCCGGAGATTCGATATCTCCTCGCCGGCAAAACGTATGCTCCCCGCGTCGATGGGATGCGTGCCCGCGATCGAATTGAACAAGGTGGTCTTGCCCGACCCGTTCGGCCCGATCAAGCCGACGATCTCGCCGCTTGCGACATCCAGTGAAATGCCCTTGTTGGCCACAACGCCGCCAAAGCTCTTGGACGCGTCGCGAACCTGCAGAAGCGATGTCACGACGACGCCTCCCGCACCGTGTTCGCATCGACACGCTCGCCGAATAGATGCGGCCACCGCTCGCGCACCCAGCCCATGATGCCCTCGGGAAAGAATACAACGATGACAACCACGAGAATTCCCAGCGCCACATACTGAAGGCCCAGCAAGTAGGTCCACAGTATCTCCTTTGTCGCGTGGAATAAGACCGCCCCGATGAGCGGCCCCCACAGGGTTCCCTTGCCGCCGAGTACAGTCATCAAGATCATCCACACCCCCAGGCCCGGACCGTCAAAAGCGACATCCTCGGGGTCGATATAGCGCACGATGTTGCCGTAGAGCGCGCCGCAGATGCCCAAAAAGAAACCGCTGATCGACCACGCCAGAACCTTGTAGCGCGTGGTCGTGAGCCCCATGGCCTCGGCCTTGTCCTCGTCGTCCCGGATGGCGTTGATGGCGAGGCCAAAACGCGTCGAATAGAGCCAGCGCAGAAAAACCATCGTGGCCACGGCCAGGCCAAAACACAGGAAATAAAACAGCGTCGACTTGGCCTCGTCGCTCTCTCGCCCGCTGCCCGGAGGATCGGGCAGCGTGAGGCCCGATCCCGCGCCAACCAATTCCCAGTTGGCAAAAAGCTGGGCCACAAAAATGCCCAGTGCCAGGGTGCCGATAGCGAAATAGTGGCCGCGCAGGCTCAAGATGATGGCACCAAAAACAAGGGCCAGGGCAAGGCCGATCAAACCCGCGGCGACCGAACCGAGAGCAAGCCCACCCAGGTATTGCGCCATGGTGAGCACCAATGCCTCGCCCTCCTCGCCAGCCGCGGTATAGGCGGCCATATCGGTATGGGGCGCGATCTGGATGATCGCCGAAACATAGAGACCGACGCCGAAAAATACGATATTGCCAAACGAGTTGTACCCGAGTTGACCGCCCAACGTATCCCACGTGTAGGACAGGATGACCATGACCCAAAAGATGGTCAGCTGTTTGACGATCCACGGAAACAGAAATGGTGCCAGGATACTGACAATGGCGAGGATCGTCGCGATCTGAAGAAAACGCCGCGAAAATGCCGACTCTTGAATTGGCACATCGGTCATGACAACGCCTTGCGTTCGCGGCGGAGCCGCATGGCTCTCACCAGCAGGACAGCGATCAAGAGCCCGGTCACAAAGGCGACCTGAAAGCTCGTGCCGAGAATGAACTCGGCCAGCTTTTCGGCAGCCCCCAGTCCCAGACCGGCAACGATGACACCGGTGACATTGCCGAGTCCGGCGATGATGACGAGCATGAACGACCGCACAGTGTAGATGAGGCCAGCAAAGGCGTGGATGGTGAGAATCATCGCGACCAGCACTCCGGCAGCCCCGCAGATCGCAGCGTTGAGGGCGTAGGTTCGCGCATAGACCCGGTCGGCATCGATTCCCATGATGCGAGCCGCCCTGGCGTTTTGAGCCACCGCTCGTATCGCCTGGCCACTGCGCGTGCGCTTCAAATAGACGGCCAGCAATGCCCCGACGATCAACGCGAAGATCAAGGCGATCAGCCGAACCTGCTCGACGACCAGGTCACCGGAAGACGACGAGATCACGACCCAGGAGTCGAAGTCGTGCTGTGCGATGATATCTTCTGCCGAAAACACGCCATTCATGGCCTGGCTGAGCAGGATGCTGATGCCGAAGGTGGCCAGAATCGAGGTAAACATGTCGCGCTCGATGATTCGAAAAATGACCAGCGCATAGAAGAGGCGACCGACGGCAAAAAGCACCATCGGAGCAATGATCAGCGCCCACAACGGGCTGATCCCGCTCCACTCGATGGTGTACCAGGCATTGCCGGCCGGCCCGATGGGCAGAGTCCATTGATTGGACGTGTAATACGCGATGAATCCGCCGAAGATGACGAATTCGCCCTGAGACAGATTGATGATGTTCATGACGCCCCAGATGAGCGCCATGCCATAGGCGATCAGCGCAAAAACCGCGCCGATCATGATGCCATCGACGATCAGGTTGAGAAGCCCGATCGGGTTGTCGAAAAGCAGCAGCAGGTTTTCAAGCATGGCCTTGAAACAGCGTGGTCAGGCCCGGTCGGGCAATGGTTTGATCCGGGTCGTGACCGGCCAGCCGTTTAGCGATCGCTCCACCGCGGCGTCGGGAAGCGCAGTTTCGACGACGCCCATTTGGTCGGCGCAACCACCCGGTAGGCACCGTCCTGAACCTGATACAAAACCATCGGCTTGGCGATGTTCTTGCCCGACGGATCGAACTTGATGTTGCCGTAGAACGTCTGCATCTCGGTCGCGGCCAGTGCATCGCGAACCTTGGTGGTATCGAACGAACCGGCGCGCCTGAACGCGTCGGCATATATGATCACGGCAGCGGCTGACTCGGCCGCCTGATAGGGCGGTTCGTAGTTGTAGGTTGCCTTGAACGCCCGGGCGAAATCGGCCGCGCTGCCAAACACATTGTCCTGGTAGTTCAGGGTCGGCGCCCATTGCGATGCGCACAGGGTGAACTCCGCCTTCTTGCCGTATTTCTCGATGATGCCCGCCGCATCGCAATGGGTCATCGCGAGCATCGGCACATCGACCTTGAGCGCAGCGATCTGGCGGATGGCCAGGGCGGCGCCCTTCGAATGGCCCGAGACCACCAAAATGTCGGGCTTGACCAGCTTGACCTTCTGCAGGATGCCCTTCATGTCAGACAGATCCCGGGGCAGCTTGCCGTCGACAACGATCTTCATGCCGAATCTCTTGACGTCGTCGAGCACGCCGGCGCGGACATCCTGCGAAAAGGGATCGTTTTCGAATGCCAGGGCGACCCGCAGGCTGCTCGGCCTGCGCCCCGATTGCCTGGCTCTCTCGGCCGCCAGTTCGATCGCAACGGAGAGATATTGCTCCGAGGTCGACAGAACCGCAAATAGATACCTGTAGCCCTTGGTGAACAACGACCGCGAGGCGCCGTTGGCCTCGACCATGGGGATCTTGTATTTCTCGGTAACCGGAGCCATCGCCTTGGTCAAACCCGAGCTGTACGGACCGAGCATGAACTTGACGCCGTCCTGGTTGATCAGGCGCTCGGCCAGCTGGGCGCCCCGCGCCCCGCGCGACTCATCATCGTAATAGATGATCTTGAGCTTGTATTTCTTGCCGGCAACCTCGACGCCACCCATCTTGTTGAGTCGCTCCACGGCGAGATCGTAGCCGTTCATCGTGTGTTTGCCGTTGGTCGAATACTTGCCCGTTTTCGACACGGCTGCGCCGAGAACGATCGTGTCGCCCTCAACCCCAGCCTGTGCAATGCCAGCGAATACCATCGCGGCCGCAATACAGGATGCAATAATCGCTCTACGCCTTGCGCTATGCATGTGAAGATCTCCCGGCTCAATACGTCAATTGGGGCCCATTCGAATGGTCTCTCATGCCGCAACAAAAACTCTGCGAACAATAACTTGCACAACGAGTTTGGCAAGACGCGAAGGTCGGGCATGGGTGTTTAACGCCGACTTTTCAGCAAACTCGCCAGTCGCCGCGTATTGTGGTTTCACGGTTTGCCTTCAGTATGTAATTTAGATTACATACTGACGAGAAGGATCGATGAGCGAATCCACGCGGCCTCGACCGGCCGGCACACAAACGCCTCCTGGAGGTTTGGTTGAACCGTGCCCCCAATCTATCTACCCGGTCGCAGACCCGGCGCCACCGAGGCGGCTGCGCACGATCCACAACAGAGCGCCACCGATCGGGCCGACGATATAAAACCCCATTCGTACTGCAGGCCAATCGCTGATCTCGACGATGCGCGCAAATATCGGCGGAGTGACCAGCACACCGATGCTGCCGAACTGGGCCAAGAGGCCATTGACCAGCCGCACTCGATGGGGGTGGGGAGCGCAATACGGCGCTGCAGCAAAGCAGACCGAGCCGACCATTCCCGCGCCGATACTGAGCGCGATACCCGCAGTGGCGAGAACCAGGGCGGTATTTGTGGGATCATACGCCCACACGGCAGCCCCCACCATGACGGCAAAGCCGCTGGTGCCCAGGAGCAACGGTGCAACACCGCGGCGGTGCAGCCACGCAGTGACCAGGGCTCCAGGAATATAGGCCAGCGAGGCCACCGCCGAGAGCATTCCCGCGTCGGTCCTGGACAGGCCTGCTGGACCGGACAAAAACGCCGGCAAAAAGGCCAGAAAGCCGACATGCAGCGATACACAACCCAAAAACGACAGGGCGATGACCAGAGCCGATCTGTGACAGTAGGCTTCCGCATGCTCGGTAAAAAAGTGGCGTAGACTGGTATGAACATTCGGCGCGGGACAGCGGATATGGCTGATGCCGGCCGCGATGAAGATGGCCAGGAGAGCGGCAGCATTGATCCAGAACACTGTGCGCCAGCTACCAGCGGCGACCATCCACGGCGCCAGAAAATTGATCAATGCAAATCCAAGAGGAACGAAGCAACTCCATAACGCCAGTGCCAGTGATCGGTCGCGGTCATCTGTGCTGGATGCGATCAATGCGGGACAGGCCACGGTGATGACGAGATAACTGATCCCCTCGACAACCCGCACGGCCAGAAGGGACGCCTTGCCCACGGCAAAGCCACCTGCTGCACTGGCCAGTACAGCGAGCAAGAGAGCTGCCATGAGCGCTCGTTTCATATCGAGCATGCCGAGCAAGCTGCCTGCCGACACGCCCAGTATGGCGCCGATCAGAGTGATGACCGACGTCGCCCAGCCAGCGGCAAAGAGCGAGAGCGACAGATCCTCGGCCAGTTCATCGACGAGCGGCGGAATTTTGCCCAGCTGGGCCGCGGCCAGGACCCCGACGATGACCAGGGTGATAACACCGGGCCACAAGGTCGCGTTCGCCGTGTTCTTTTGACCCATCAATCATGCACCATGGCAGGACAGTATCAAAAATCGCTGGCCCATGCCGACACCGACGCCAATCACTGCAATTTCTAGTCCTCGTCAGTCTCGCTTGTCGGCCCTCGATCACGGTCCCGGTTGTCGGCCTCGACCTCGCTTGTCAGCTGGACAATGAGGCGAGCGTTTCTGTGCTGAAACCCATTTTTTAACGGCACCGAAACTCGACAGAAACATATCTTCGCTACAACAACATGTAACGGTGATTAATCACTGTGCAGCGGATCAGAGCATGGAGATTGCAAATAAAGCAGTACGAATCGATTTGCGCGACGTCCATTCGCCGCAAATGCGGGCCTTTCATATGGCGTGGTTCGCGTTCTTTGTGTGTTTTTTCGGCTGGTTTGGCATTGCGCCACTCATGGCGGTCGTACGCGGTGATCTGGGGCTGACCCGGGAACAGATCGGAAATACCATTATTGCATCGGTGGCCGCGACCATTGTGGCGCGACCCCTTGTCGGCTGGTTATGCGATCGCGTCGGGCCGACACGGACCTATTCGTGGCTGATGATCCTCGGCGCGATCCCGGTCATGGCAATTGGGCTGGCTGACAGCTATGCGACTCTGCTCGTGTTTCGACTCGCCATCGGCGTCCTGGGCGCGTCCTTTGTCATCACTCAATACCACACATCGGTCATGTTTGCGCCCAACTGTGTGGGCACGGCAAACGCGACCTCGGCGGGCTGGGGCAACCTGGGCGGCGGGGTGGCTCAATTTGCCATGCCGCTCTTATTGGGTGTCATTGCGTATTACGGGATCGACCAGGCGGTGGGCTGGCGATTTGCCATGATCGGGCCTGGGCTGGCACTGATTGCTGTCGGTGTCGCGTATCGATTGTTGACCCAGGACACGCCCGAGGGCGATCTCGCCGATCTTCGCTCGAAACGCCCGGCAAATGACCGAGCGGGATCGGGTCAATCGTCATGGTCGGCTGCCAAAGACTACCGGGTGTGGGCGCTCTTTTTGATCTACGGCGCCTGCTTTGGCGTCGAGCTGACCATCAATAACGTGGCCGCCATGTACTTTGTCGACGAGTTTTCACTGAGTCTTGAAGCCGCCGGCTTTGCCGCGGCTGCCTTTGGACTGATGAACCTCTTCGCCCGCACCCTGGGCGGGTATTTCGCCGATCGCTGGGGAATCAGCCGCGGCCTCAAGGGGCGACTGGCCTGGCTGGGCCTGGTGCTATTTGGCGAGGGCATTGCCCTGATCGTCTTTTCGCAGATGGAGGTCCTGTTCCTGGCCCTGGCCACCCTAGTCGTGTTCAGCCTCTTTGTGCAGATGTCCGAGGGTGCCACGTTTTCGTTGGTTCCGCTGATCAATAAACACGCCATCGGAACTGTATCGGGAATTGTCGGTGCTGGCGGCAATGCCGGTGCTGTGGCAGCCGGATTTCTGTTTCGCAGCGAATCGCTGTCCACTGCCACCGCGCTTCTCTGCATGGGCATCGCGGTCGTTGCCATCTCGTCGCTGACTCTGGTCATTCGGTTCAGCGAACAAGACGAGAGCGAGGCCCGACGCGAACTGCAAGCCGGCCTGGCCCGGCGCCAGGCCGCAACCCTGGCAGTACAATGACGGAATACGCCATGAAACCGAGATTGGTCCTGATTGGAAACGGTATGGCGGGCGTGCGCACTCTCGAAGAACTGGTCGAGTTGGCGCCCACTCTCTACCAGATCACCGTTTTGGCGACGAGCCCCACGGCAACTACAATCGGGTCTTGCTCTCGCCCGTTTTGGCCGGAGAAATGGCCGCGCGAGAGATCATGCTCAATGATGAGAGCTGGTATCGGGCCCACTCGATCGCGCTGCACACCGGCACGGCCGTGGTCGACATCGACCGGGCGCGCCGTATGGTGCGGGCCGCCGATGGCAAGCGCGTGCCCTACGATCGCCTGATCATCGCCACTGGCGCAGCCCCCGTGGTGCTGCCCATTCCGGGCAGCGATCTGCCGGGAGTGGTCACGTTTCGAAATCTTCGCGACGTCGCACAGATGGTCACCGAGAGCCGAATGCGACGCCGCGCCGTGGTCATCGGAGGGGGACTCTTGGGGCTCGAGGCGGCGAGCGGACTGGTGCGGCGCGGCATGGAGGTCACTGTCGTACACCTTGTCGATTCTCTGATGGAAAAACAGCTCGACCCGCCATCGGCCGAAATGCTCCGACGCGATCTCGAGCAGCGCGGCTTGAGGTTTGCAATGCAGTCTGCCACCGAGGCCATCGTCGGCAGCGAACGCGTCGAGGCGGTGCGATTTGCCGGCGGTGGCGAAATTTCCGCCGATCTGGTGGTCATGGCCGTGGGAATTCGGCCCAATATCGAGCTGGCCGAACGCGCCGGTCTGCGCTGTGGGCGGGGCGTCGTGGTCACCGACACCATGCAGACCTACGACCCGCGCATCTACGCAGTGGGCGAGTGCACCGAGCATCGGGGCACGACCTACGGCCTGTTGTCGCCTCTTTATCAACAAGCCCGGGTATGCGCCAGCCATCTGGCCCGCGATGGCTACCTGCGGTATCGCGGCTCGATTGCCGCGACCAGGCTCAAGGTCAGCGGTATCGACGTGTTCTCGGCCGGAACCCTTCACGGCGACGAGGGCGACGACTGCGAGCAATTTGTCCTGCAAGACCCGGCCGCCGGTGTGTACAAAAAACTGGTCGTGCGCAACAACCGCCTCGACGGCGCAGTGCTCTACGGCGATACATCGGATTCAACCTGGTACGCCCAGCTCATACGCGAGCAAACCGACATTTCCGATCTGCGCCGGCAACTCCTGCCCGGCCGGCCGGGCGCTATTTCGCGCGACGGTGGCCAAGACAGTGCAAACAACCGTGCAGACCATGTCGCCGCCCTGGCTGACATCACCCAGATATGCGACTGCAACGGTGTGTCCAAGGGCGCGATTGTCGCCGCGATTCGCACCAGGCAGCTGTCGTCCCTGGGCGAGGTTCGCGCGCATACCAAGGCCGCGGCGTCGTGCGGATCGTGTACCGACCGGGTCGAAGCCGTGCTGGCGGCGACCCTGGGAGCCAATTATACCGCCGGGGCAACAGCCCCCATATGCGGCTGTACCGAGTATTCTCACGACCAGGTCAGAGCCGCTATTTTGCAGCGCCCGATCAAATCCATGTCCGGTGTGATGCAGGCCCTTGGCTGGAAACACCGCGACGGCTGCGCCCGATGCCGCCCGGCCCTCAATTACTACTTGCTCTGCGCCTGGCCCGGCGAATACCGCGACGATGCCCAGTCTCGATTTAGCAACGAACGGGTGCACGCCAATATCCAGCAAAACGGCACCTATTCGGTGGTACCGCGCATTTTCGGCGGCGTGACCTCGCCCGACCAGTTGCGCGCCATTGCCGATGCAGCCGACAAATATCGAGTTGGCTCGGTCAAGATCACCGGCGGGCAACGCATCGATCTGCTCGGTGTCAGAAAAGAGGATCTACCGGCCATATGGACCGATCTGGGCCGTGCCGGGTTGATCTCGGGCCATGCCTACGGCAAGGCGCTGCGCACGGTAAAAACCTGCGTCGGCTCCGAGTGGTGCCGCTTTGGCGTCGCCGACTCGACCGCCATGGGGCTGCGACTCGAACACACAACCTGGGGCTCGTGGATGCCGCACAAGTTCAAAATGGCCGTTTCCGGCTGCCCGCGCAACTGTGCCGAGGCCACCATCAAGGACTTCGGTGTGGTGGCAGTAGACTCGGGCTGGGAACTGTGGGTCGGGGGTAACGGCGGGATGAAGGTGCGGGCTGCCGATGTGCTCTGTCGCGTTGCCACCATGGATGAGGTCGAAGAATACTGCACTGCCTTCATTCAACTGTATCGCGAACAAGCCAGGTATCTCGAGCGGACCGCGCCGTGGATCGAACGGGTCGGACTCGACTATGTCAAATCGCGTATCGTCGCCGACGACCGGGATAGAAAAGCACTCAGTGCGCGTTTTGCGGCGTCGCAAAAATTCGCCCAACACGACCCGTGGTCGCAGCAGACACGAGATGACCGCGAGTTCGTTCCATTGTGTCGGTTGACCGCGCAATCGGTTTGATCCGCAGCCGAGGGGATGGTGAGAGGTGATGGTGAGAAATAAAGATGAAAGTAATGGTGAGAAGTGACGATGAGGAATGATTTGATGTTGTACTCGCCAGAGCGCCGAGACGATTGGCATGCGGTTGGAGCGCTGTCCTCGATTCCGCGATTGGGCGCCCGGGTGGTCGAGACCCGAGCCGGTGCGATCGCAGTGTTTCGCACTGCGGATGATCGGGTATTTGCCCTTGACGACCGCTGCCCGCACCGCGGCGGGCCGCTGTCCCAGGGTATCGTGCACGATCGCAGGGTGACCTGCCCGCTCCACGACTGGACCATCTTGCTGGACGCGGGCTGCGCCGAGCAGCCGGATGAAGGATGTGTCACCCGCTATCCAGTTACCGTGGTCGACGGAACGATTTATCTCGCCATGGAGCGGATCACCGGGCACCCGGCCGAACGGGGAGAACGCGACCGGTGAGCGGGCTGGAGCAGCACTGGCCCGGCCGGGTCTGCCCGGCCGCGCCCGACAACCCGATCGGCGGCGACACCTTGATATCGCGTCTATTGCGCGAGCAGCAAACGCTCACCGCAGTAGAGAGTTTTTCGCGCTGGCACGACGAGAGCGACGAGCCGGCCCAGGCCCGGTATTATCGCGATCTGATCCCTTCTGTGACACCAGGACCGGGCCAGCAGTACGCATTCGAGGTCAAACTCGATGACTGCACCGGCTGCAAATCGTGCGTGGCAGCATGCCATAACCTCAATGGCCTCGATTCCGGCGAGCTGTGGCGTCACGTCGGCACACTTCACGGCGGCACCGCGACCCGGCCGGTGCAGATGGCGGTGACCACAGCCTGCCATCACTGCCTCGATCCGGCCTGCTTGCACGGCTGCCCGGTACAAGCGTATGAAAAAGATACGATCACCGGTATTGTGCGCCATCTGGACGACCAGTGTATTGGCTGCCAGTATTGTCTATTCACGTGTCCCTATCAAGTACCGGTATTCAACCGGGCCAGGGGCATCGTGCGCAAATGCGATATGTGCAGCGAGCGATTGGCTGTAAAGGAGGCGCCGGCATGTGTCCAGGCGTGCCCGCAGCAGGCGATCGCGATCGCTGTGGTGGACCGGGATCAGGTGGTTAAAAACAGCGAGACCGGCACTACGTTGCCGGGCGCTCCGTCTCCCCACCATACATTCCCGACCACAACCTATCGGTCAATGCGACCGCTTCCGGCCAATCTGCTTGCCGCCGACTACTTTCGGGCCGACCGGCAGCACGCTCATCCGGCTCTGGTCATCTTTCTTGTGCTCAGCCAGAGCTCGGTCGGAGTTTTTGCACTGAACTGGTTTTTTGGCCCGTCTGGCGGGCACGCTGCGCATATCGCACTGGCCGCATCGCTCGGACTCGTTCTCGGTGTGGTCGGCCTCGCTGCCAGCGCGTTTCATGTGGGACGGCCGCGGTACATGTTTCGCGCCGTATTGGGTCTGCGCACCTCGTGGTTGAGCCGCGAGGCCGTGGCGTTTGCCGGCTTTACTCTGCTCGCCATGGTGTATGTTGCGCATGTCTGGCTGATCCGTCACGGCGCGGCCAGCCCCCGTGTTCTGCCGTTTCTGGCTGCCGCTGTAGTGATCGCTGGCAGTGCCGGCGTGGTGTGCTCGGCCATGGTCTACATCACAACTGCGCGTCCGTTCTGGCGCAGTGCCGCCACCGCGGCCAAATTTGTCGCCACCGCAGTGATCCTCGGCGCTGCTCTGTCCGGCTGGATGGTCATCGCCTGGTCGGGCGCCCTGCCCCGCCATTTGTATCCGCTCCTTGCCCTGGTCACTCTGGCCAAACTCGGGCTCGAAGCCAGTGTGTTCATTTATCTCAACGACCGCCATCACTCCTCGCTGCGTCGAACTGCAGTGCTGATGAGCCAGACCCTGGGCACGGCGACCCGGGCCCGCTTTGCCGTCTCGCTGGTGGGCGGGGTGCTGTTGCCGCTCTTTTTGTGTCTACAGCCCGGCGCCGGGCTCTGCGCGCCGCTACTTCCATGGCTGGCTGGCGCGATCGCCGTGCTTTGCCTGGTCGGTGAAGTGCTCGAGCGATATCTGTTTTTTGCCGCGGTTTTCTGGCCAAAAATGCCGGGCAGACGGTCGACATGAAAAACCTGTTTCGACAGCGATCCGGGCCGCTCACCCGGGATCTGACATTGCGGCCGGGCAACTTCGGACTCGGTCTGGTTCCCGACAGACACAAACCGGATGATACGGTCAACCTGGTCTGCGGCTATTGTTCGACCGGGTGCAGTCTCACGGTCCACTGCAGAGATGGTCGGGCGGTCAATGCGACTCCGACAGTCGATTATCCGGTCAATCGCGGTCTGGCCTGTGCCAAGGGATGGCAGGCCCTGGCGCCGCTCGAGGCACCGGATCGCGCCACCGTGCCGCTTGTTCGCGACGGCCGGGGACGACTCTCAGAAGTCGATTGGGACACGGCGCTAACCCTGTTTGTGAACCGGTTCAAAGATATTCAGCGCCGCCATGGCGCCGGGTCGGTGGCCTTTCTCAGCACCGGCCAGCTGGTCACCGAAGAGATGGCGTATCTCGGTGCTCTGGCCAAGTTCGGCATGGGCATGGTGCACGGCGACGGCAATACCCGTCAGTGCATGGCAACCGCTGTGGTCGCATACAAACAGGCGTTTGGCTTCGATGCACCGCCGTATACCTACCGCGACCTCGAAGAGTCGGACGTCATCGTGCTGATCGGCTCCAACCTGTGTATCGCCCATCCCATTTTGTGGCAGCGGATCGGCCGCAATTCGCATCAGCCCGAGATTGTCGTTGTCGATCCCCGCCGAACCGAGACTGCCATGGCGGCAACCCAGCACTATGCGGTGGCGCCCAAATCGGATCTGGTATTGTTTTACGGCCTGGCCAGTCGATTGATCGCCATGGGATGCATCGATCGAGACTTTATCGAGGCCCACACCGAGAGTTTCGATGAGTTTGCCCGTCATGTCGAGCGGTATACCCTCGACGCGGCCAGTAAGGCCACGGGCCTTGCCGTGGACCAGATCCAGCGCCTGGCCGATACCATTGCCGGGGGTGAGCGGGTATCGCTGTGGTGGACCATGGGCGTCAACCAGAGCCACGAGGGTGTAGCTCTGGCCCAGGCCATCATCAATCTGGCCCTGATCACTGGCAATATCGGCCGGCCCGGCACAGGCGCCAATTCGATCACAGGCCAGTGCAATGCCATGGGTTCGCGACTTTTCAGCAACACCAGCTCTCTCATGGGAGGTCGCGATTTTGCTCGCCAGGACCATCGGCGCCAGGTCGCCGAGGTGCTGGGCCTCGATACGGCGCGAATTCCCGACACGGCCGGCCTGGCCTACGATCAAATTCTGCACGCGATCCGGGACAGAGCCATCCGCGGTTTGTGGGTGATCGCGACCAATACGGCCCATTCGTGGATCGACCAGCGCAACGCGCGCGATGCACTCGATCGGCTGGAATTCTTGGTCGTTCAAGATCTTTACCCAGACACCGATACAGCGCGTCTGGCCGATCTGGTCTTGCCGGCAGCCGGCTGGGCTGAAAAGGACGGCACGTTTATCAATTCGGAACGACGCATCGGCCGGGTCCGGAAGGTACGCAGAGCTCCAGGCCAGGCGCTGGCCGACTTTCATATTTTTCGCGCCGTTGCCGACTACTGGGGTTGCGGCGACTTGTTTCGCACCTGGCAAACACCCGAGGATGTATTTCAAACCGTCAAAGAACTCAGCCGCGGTATGCCGTGTGACATGACAGGGATTCGCGATTACCGCATGCTCGACCAGCTGGGCGGAGTACAGTGGCCGTTTCCCGCGGGCACGAGTCCCGGGCAAGACCAGCGCCGGCTGTTTGAAGACGGGGCTTTTTTTCACCCACATGGGCGGGCCCGACTGCTCGTAGCCGAGCCCATCGCCATGCCCGAGCCAACCAGCGAGAGTTTTCCGTTCCTTTTGATCACCGGCCGGGGCAGCTCGAGTCAGTGGCACACCCAGACTCGAACCGGTCGATCCGGGCCATTGCGCGCCCTGGTCCCGCACCATCCATACGCTGAGATCAGCCCCGACGACGCCCGCGAGCTCGGCATCGGTCCAGGCCAGCCGGTTGTGGTGTGGTCGCGACGGGGTCAGATACAGGTGTATGCGTTTCTCAGTCACATTGTTCGCCCCGGGCAGATATTTATTCCCATGCACTACGCAGTGGCCAATCAGCTCACTCATCCGTCGTTCGACCCCCGGTCGAGACAACCAGCCTACAAGGCGTGCGCGGTCAATGTGCGCCGACTGGGCCGCGATGAGGCCGCGCGAGACCCGAAAGTCAGCTCACTGGGCGGATAACTGCAATACTGTATCGTCATTCCTCTGCTGCCGGATCGGGCAAGGGATCGATGCCATGATCGGTCCCACCGTCGCCCGCGAAGGTCGGGCCGTACAGCCTGCTCATGCACAGCTTGCCCAGCTCCGCGTCGGTGGTGACGTCGAGGATCAGGTTCATTACATCGCGCAGCAAGGGGTCGATTATGGCGGCCGGGACGTTGGCGACCATCGCGCGCAGGATCGCTTGCCGGGGCGCGCTGGCCTGCGCGACCACCAGGGCCAGCCGGCCGTCGGTGAATAGGGTCTGCAGCAGCGCCAGTTGAGCCTCGGGATCAATCGGACCGGCGCTGTCGATCAGAAGCCCGATACGCTGGTCGGGCAAGTAGGCAGTGGCCACGGCCGGGCCGAAGATGCGCAGAAACGCCCGGAATACGTCCTGATCGGCGATTTCGTCCGGGACGTGCCGCAGCAGACAGCCGATTTCGTCCGGCCCCAGCTGACCCACCTCGGTTGTGAATTCATCCGGGTTTTCTCTGTGCACAACGATCATTCTCGACCAGGCGAGGATCACGCGCACCTCCATCGGTGCGTCGTCTCGGCGCAGAGCCCGGCGTATATTGTCTTGCAGAGAGCGGTGCAGCCCGACGCCAGGCCTGGCTGAGACGGTGACCACATGGCCCTGAGCGGCCCGCCGAGCCAGGGCATTGGCTTCGCGCTCGGCCGCGTCCCCGGGATTGCTGACGCCGCCCTTGGCCGCCACGCTGCCGGTAGTACGGCCGGCCTGGCGAAATTGCACGACGTGGGTCAGCTCGTGAGCGACCAGTTCTCGATCTGGCTGGTTGGTGGCAGACCGGCTCGAAGACTCTTCTTCTTCGAACCATTGCTCGGCCAGGCGATCCGACCTGTAGCGATCTTTGTAGCTCATCGGCGGTCTCGTTTTTCATCCGCTGGGGCCATCCATCCGTCTGAACCGCGGGAGTTTCCATGGTGCCGGGATGTCCCGGACTGTGGACGACCACCGCTCCATCGCGCCCGCCATCCGAGCGATTGTCTTAGCAAGCAACATGCCATCAATGAATGACCACGCAAAGGTCCTGCATCGATGATTGTTCGCCACCTTAAGCGTATCGATCACCGGCAACAGAGCGTTTTGATGGCCACCTGCACGTGGCATGCATCGCCCTGCGACACAGATGCACCGCAGACCGGCGCGACGATCCCGATGGCATCTGATCGGTGATCTCAACGCCGTGGCCACAACCTCGTCTCGACTGCCGCGCTGCGCAATGTGGTTCGGGACTGTACGCGGACAATTCACGCACAGTCCGCGTACACTGCTGCAGCCCGATCGCGGTCACTTCGAAGCTCGCCCGGGTTGCGCCTTGTCGCCGTACACCGCCTGCTGCGAGCTAAATCACGCTACAGCGGCGCTCTGCGCGACTGCGGCATACATGATGCAACTGGAGGACACGAACCCGAGGTGAAACCAGTTATCGCCGTGCGGGTCCTTGCCCCGGGCCTTTGGCTTTTCTGACGCATCAGCTGTTTGATCGCGATGACATCTGTGTTTCGGTGATCGCCGGATTGCTGCGTGGATCAGCTGCGGCCGCTGGCGGGACTCGCCGGCAAAACAGCTACCGATGGAGGTATCACTATGAAATGTAGGACCGGTGAATCACGGCTATTGCAGGCCCATACGTCGCTCCCCATCGCATGCGCGAGCGCTCTCTTTTTGAGCATTGCCGCGTGTGGTGACGGCGCTATGGACATAGATTCGACAAAAGTAGTCAATCAGAATACCTATCTCAAAGTCGATGGTACCTGGTATCAAAAGGCCTCTGACAAGCAGGGCTTCGAGGTCGATCGACAGGTCATTACCGTCAAATTTCGAGATGGGGTAAGCGCAGCCGAGGCCGGAAACTTGCACCGGGCTCTCGGCGGCCACGTGCTGCGCCGGGCCGAAACCGGCTTTGTCGACGTGCGCATTGCCGATCACGCCGATGTCATGGAAATGGTAGAAATCTACCAACACAGCGGCCTTGTTGCCATCGCCGAACCAACCACGAGAGGCCGATATCTGGTCACGCCCAATGACCCGAACTACGGTATGCAGTGGCATTTGACCCAGACCCGTACCGACATTGCATGGCATCGCGAGACCGGTTCTTCTGCCACGGTGATCGCAATTCTCGACTCGGGAACCGACTTCCCACACGAGGATCTGGGACAGGGGACCGATGCCTACCAGAACGTGTGGCGCAATGCGGGCGAAGATGCGTGGGCAGATCCCAATGATCCGACCACCGGCAATGGCCTTGACGACGACCTGAATGGTTTTGCCGACGACTGGAAAGGCTGGGATTTTCACAATGGCGACAACGACGGCAGAGGACCCTTTTATCACGGCACTCATGTCGCCGGCATCGCTGCGGGCAAGACCCATAACGGTACCGGGATCGCGGGTGTGGCTGGCGGCTGGGCAGGCGCCGGTGGACAGATGATGATCGTGGGCGTCGGGGATAACTTTCCCAACGGCGCCATTCTGGATGACGCAATCCTGTACGCGGCGCAAAACGGTGCCGACGTGATCCAGCTCAGCCTGTCGGTGGGAGTGTCGGCTGCGATCGATGCAGCGCTGCAAACCGCCTATATGACCTACGGTGTATTCATCGCCAATGCGTCGGGCAATAACTCCAACCCGGCGGTATCGTACCCGGCGAGCAACCCCCATGTCATGGCGGTCGGGGGCACGACAGCGGCCGACATGAGGGCGGGATTTGCCAACTACGGGCCAAACCTGGAAATCGCTGCGCCGGCCGACGACATCCACAGCAGCCGGATCGGCGATACCTATGGCACGGGCGACGGGACATCGTATGCATCGCCGCAAGTGTCAGGGACAGCGGCACTGATGCTGGCGGTAAATCCAGCGCTGAGCAATGCCGATATCCGCTCGATTCTGCACATGACCGCCGACAAGGTGGGCGGCTACGACTACAACTGGAATATCGCGGACCCGGGCCATTCGCAAGAACTGGGCCACGGACGCCTCAACGTATTGCGCGCAGTTCGCCAAAGCGGCCCCGATGCCTGGATTCGCGACCGTCTCAACGATACCGGACTAGAACCCGACCCGGCCACGGCAGGCCAGGCCATGTATCAAAGTCCCGATATCTGGGTACGGCATGCGCCAGACGGGATTCAGGTCCACCAAAATCCCGAGTTTGGCCAGGCAAACTATGTCTATGTCCGGGTCGAGAATCTGGGCTATTTGCCGGCGAACGGGTCTATCGAACTCTATTATGCCCAGGCGTCGACCGGGCTGAGCTGGCCAGTCGATTGGACCCTGATCGACACCATCCCGGTCGCCGGTCTCGCTCCCGGTGCCAATCAGAGCGTGAACACTACGTGGAACCCGCCGGCAACCGGTCACTACTGCCTGATCGCGCGCTGGGTTGCGGCCGATGACCCCATGACGTTCACGGAGACGGCCAGTATCGGCTACAACACCCGGTACAACAACAATATCGCCTGGAAAAACATGACCGTGGTCGATCTATTCCTGTCGCTGCCCGATCTCGAAGTGATCACCCGTGTCCTGGTGCGCAATGTGTTCAAACGGCCCGACAATATCGACCTGGTATTTGCAGTGCCAGAAGACGAGATCAGAGATCCGTTTCTGAACTACGGAACCGTGATCATGGAGCTCAGTGACAATCTGCGGGTCAGGGATTTCGCGGGCGCCAAGCAGATCGGCAAGCGGACCTTCCAGATCACAGATCTGGCCAGAGCGCGTTTTTATCTCGCCGAGATGAAGGGACGCGAAAAGGGCGAGCTGACCTTCACCTTTGCGCTGAACGGCCGGCTCGAAAAACCCCGAGAATTTAATTTCGACGTCGAGCAGTTCCAGGGCAACCAGGGCAGAGTGGGCGGCGAGACGTACAATATTCGCGTTCAAAAGGAAAAGAGACAAAAATAACCCACAGCCAGGCTAGCCACAGAAGGTAGACCATGCCAGGGTGACAGCGAGCTGGTGTGAGCCTTTCGATGGACGGCCACGTCAGTCCGTACGCGTGCACCTTCATCGGGAACGTCCGCCCTGCATGTGAATCAGCCACCGGAGCGCGACCCAGTGGCGACTGCAGTAATCGCCGGTGCCCGGTGAGCCTCGCGGTATCGCTTACTCGAGCTGTTCGGGTCGAGTAGTGCGGCGACGCGCAATGCCCAAAAACAGGGCGATCACGGCAAATCCCGCCGTGCCGCTGGGTGCCGTTGCCGAGCAGCCGGCGTTGTTGCCCGGTGACATCGTGTCGGGATCGGTACCATCACCCGGGTCCGTGCCCGGAACCGGTGTCGGATCGTCGGTCGCCGATAGCTTGAGATTCGAACAACGAAAGTAAAGACCCTTGCCGCCCGTGGGATCCCAGTTGCCGAGAGGATCGGCCTTGGCCGCGTCGGTCATGACCTGGACGACCTGAAGCACACAGTTGTCGCATTCGATATTGGGCAGCGTGATCTCGAACTCGTACACTTCGTCTCGAATCGGCGTGCGCACACTCGGAGTGTGAAAGCCAGGGCAGGTTCCTCCCTGGGCGGGTAGCAGATTGTCGGCCAGCAGCGTGGTGCCATTGGGAGTGCCGACATCGTCGCAATTGACCGGGTCGAGAAAATCTTCGCCATCAGCCACGTCGGCGTCGAACATGATGCGAAAGTGGCCCGGATGGGGAACGGTCTCCTTGACCTTGACCTTGACCTGCGCGCCCGGCCTAAAGACCGTCAACGCGTCTTCGGCGAGCACGGGAATGCCTTCGCAGGGACCGACTTTTTGGTTGCCACCGCGCATCGGCGGCCACTCCACGTCGATGTGAGCGTACGCCAGTGAACTTGATAAAAGCCAGCCAAATACGGCCAGTATGGATGCCCTTGATTGTGACCTCATCAGGTCGCGATACAAAGCAAGATACGTACCGTGACTGAATCAGCCCTGTCCGTGGTCGCCGAATCAGCGGTGTAGCGGGACGCTTGCACAGTCGCCGCCCATTTGCTGCCGGTCAGCCGACCCGGCAGGCGCCTCCGAGCGCTTCGTGCTGGGGCCTCCACTCCCACTTGTTCCTCGCCCAGGCCCAACTGCGAGCAAAAACCGGCCCTCCTCGATCACCGAGTTTTCAGGTACTCGATCGCCTGTCTGGCCTCGACCACCAGACACCGATTGGCCTGGTGCGGTTTCTGTAAACGAGGGTTGTCGCCGGTGCGCTGGACAGCTGTTTCCAGGGCCGGGATCGCGCGTTTGTCGCCCAGTTCGCGCAGTTTTGCCACGGTCAGCCGACGGCGTTCGCAGGTCGGCTCCTGCTCGAGATCGAGCACGTAGGACTGCAGGCGATCGATGCGATCGCCCAGCTCGAGTGATTCGGCCAGTTTGAACGCGCGATGACGAGTATGCATTCGCTCGTGACGCGAAGCCATGGCAACCAGTTGATCCCGGGCAGCTCTGTCGTCGGTGGTGCGAATGATGATCTCCATGAGCCCCATGGCCGCGTCGACCTGTGCGCGACCCTTCGACGACAAGAGACTCGACATATTGCGCCGAAGAACCGCGTCGCTGGCCAGGATTGCAGCCGCCCGAATGCTGTCGCCATAGGCGGTCATCGCTTTTGCCGCATGGTCCAGATCGGCATGGGCGTGGCCCAGAATCAGCGTTGCATGAGGATCGCCCGTCGTGCTCGTGGCGGACAGGAACTCGATAACTCGCCTGGGCCCCTCGTTCTCCAGGAGCGATGCGGCACGTAGAGCCAGCTCGCTTGGTGAATCGGCTGACGGTGCATCGGCGTCTGGCCCGATCGCGAGCGCAGTCCCATTTTCTGGATGCTGTCCACCATGTTCTGGACGTTGCCCGCTGGCCATGATGGCCATGACAATCACCACGACGACCGATAGCACGATGGTCAGACGCGTGCCGGACGACAGGGCGCGCCAGTGCATGCCCCATTGAGCGAGCCATTCGGCAAACCCATCCCGGGCCGGCCAGGGTTCGTGCGGATCGGCAGAATCGGCGCGGAGAGAGCCCAATGCCACGACCTGAGACGGATCGGCCGGGGCATGGCAGGTCGAGTTCGCCGCCATCGGGTCCGCCACATCGGCGCCGCCAGCCATTGCGCTCGCCGTCATCGAGCCCGCCAGGGCCGCAGCTTCCTCTGAATCCGGGTGAACCGGCGCCGTGGGGGCGAGTTCGAGCGGACCGGGCGGACTGCCGGGCTGGCCGCCTTCCGACAGGCCTGGCAGCGGCGTCGCGCGGTCGGCCTGACGAGCGATCTCGACCGACGGCGCCCGGTCCTGCCCGGGCGAGACCGGCCGGGCTGGATCGACGCCTTGCCACCGACTGTCGGCCCGATGTTGTAGCGCCAACTCGGCACGTGCAGCGCTAGGTCGCGACGGCTGGTTGAGAGTGCGGAACAGATCGTCGATACAGGCCACGTATTCTTCGGCGGTGGCAATGCGATCGTCCGGGTGTTTGGCCAATCCCCGGCGGACCAAAAGCTCGACTTCTCGGGGGATTTCCGCCTGGGGAGCGATCTCGGCAAAGCTCGGCGGATCGTCGGTGGTGTGCATGGACAAAACGGCCAGCTTGTCGACATCGTAGAAAGGCAGCTGGCCGGTCAGCATCTCGTAGAGCAGTACCGTGGCACCATACAGGTCACTGCGCCCGTCCAGGGTCTTTCCGAACGCCTGCTCGGGCGACATATAGTACGGCGTACCCATGGTCAGGCCAGCGTCGGTGAGCTCCTTGCCCCCGGCTTGCTCGATCGCATCGCCGATCAGCTTGGCAATGCCGAAGTCGAGCAGTTTGGCGAAGTTGACATCGCCGTCCTGCTCGACCAGACGAATGTTGTCGGGTTTGATATCGCGATGGATCACCCCGGCGCGATGGGCGTGGCCGAGGCCGCGCAAAAGATGACGCGCGATATGCAGCGAACGCCGGGGCTCCATACCGGCGGGAAAGTTGTCCATCTCGTCGGCCAGAGACACTCCCTCGACCAGCTCCATGACCAGGTACACGGTGCCATCGTCCAGGGTGCCGCAGTCGGATACCGCCACGCAATTGGGGTGGGCGAGCCGGCCAGCAGCAAACGCCTCCCGCTCGAATCGCTCGGCTACCCCGGCCAGATTGCGATATCCCGGGTTGAGAAGTTTGATCGCCAGCGGTCGCCGGATCTTGACGTGCTCGGCACGATAGACCCAGCCCATGCCCCCCTCGCCAATCGGCGCGACGATCCGGTAGCGCGAGTCGATCACGTGATCGATCAGACTCGACACGCGTTCTTCGCGCGATGCCTTGAGCGGCCTGGAGTTTCGCATCGGCCGACAGGATACCAGGTCGTCAACCAGGGCCGAACAGCGGAAGCTCCCTCACCAGTCCGCGGGGATCGGTGTAAAATCCTGCACTCAGGAAGGTCTCGGCACAGTTCGACGCGCCAGCCGGTCGGCCGTCGATCGTCTCGATACGGAGCGTCTTGCCCCGCTTGCGCGCGGCGACTCGATCCAGCGCCCGCACCGCAAGGGCCAGGCGGTCGCGGTCGCGGGCGGCCCGAAATGTCGATACCCGCCGTCCGCCCCTGTCGAGATAAAGCACCGCATCCCCCCCGACCAGCACCACGGATGCGCCTGCTGCACGGCGAAAGTGTGCCGAATTGCCGTCATTGTTGCGGACCGGCCAGGGCACCAGCCAGCCGTAAGGATTGGCCGGATCGATCGCCGATAAAACCAGTGCACGGCCGCGATCATCACTGTGGGCGCGCAGCGCATCGACCGCTCCGGGAAGGGCAAACTGGACCCCGCTCAGCCCGTCGACAAAGTAGCCGCGGCGCACCTTGCCGGCTTCCTCCATGGCGCGCAAAACCGGGTAGATGGCGGTGAATCCACCCGGCATCGCCTCGATTGCAGCGGCCTCCCGGGCGGCGATACCGTGGCGTTCGAGCAGTTTCACAGCCCGGCGATGGGCGATTTCTGTCGCCGATGGAGACCCGACCACAAGCTCGCTGACCAGGGACCAGCGCCCGCCTGCCGCGTTCATTGCAGTGCGCGCCGGACGCCGCCGGGCAGAACGAGAACGACCACGCTGGCCTCGCCTGCCCTGCGCAACAGTCGATCCAGCTACATTCGATGCCGTCAGAGCGGATTTTTCCGCCACTGACGGTTCTGCAGCCGAGTGTGCTGTTGCCCGGGTTTGTGATCCCGCCCGGGTCGCCGATCCCGATGGCCGGCTGCGTGGCTGTCTGGCCCGGGCGCGCAGGGGTTGCAACGTATCGTTAGTGACTCGGCCGGACCAGACCAGATCCCACAGCGCGGCAAGAACGTCCTCGCTGCGTACCTGGCCTATCAACGACTGGCACGCCGAGTGAATAGACACGAAGAACGACGCTCCGTGTAGGTTCAGGTGAGCGACAATTGCCTGGTGCAGATCATTCGGACATCCCGGCCCGGAATGCGAAGCGGCAATTCGCTCGGACGGGACGCCCGGGTTCGGCGCCTGATCGGTCGGGGGCAATAGATACGCGGCGTCACTGCGACGAAGCAGAGCGATCTTGCCATCGCGGTCGCCGGTGCCGGCCACCCCGATCCATACCAGCCAGCCCATGGCGCCGAGCTCGTCGAGCATGGACGGCGCAAAATCGCCCACCCGCGCCGGCAGAATGACCTGTTCCAGCTCGTCGAAGGGCAGCGCAAGCCCCTCGAGCTGGACGATGACGTCCTGTAGTCGGGACAGGCCGCGCTGCTGCGGGCGGCCGCTCGAGCCAGCCGAGCGGCCGGCATCGACGCCGTGCCAGGCGGGCAGAAACCGGCCCAGCTGGGCCACTGGCACCGGCGCGACCTGATCGCGCAACCGGGCCAGGGTACGGCGTTTGATCCGGCGCAAAACGTCTGAATGGCACCACTCGGCAGGGTCTTTTTTGCCGGGGTGAAAGCGGCCGCGGGCGATCACCCCGCGGCTTTCCAGGCTGCGCAGGACGGCCTCGATATCGGCCGGGGCCAGGCCGTACCGAGCGGCCACATCGGCCGGGGACAGCGGTCCGTGCGTGCGGGCATAGCGCTCGACCAGCGCTTCGAGCGAATTGTTGGCCGGGCCGAGCAGCGCCGCGGGCAGACCATCCGGCAGGGTTGCGCCTGCGGCATCGCGATACAGTGCGGCATCGTCGCTGGCGATCCAGCGCTCGTCGCCATGGTGTGGACGGCCGCGCGGCGGAACGCCAAAATGCGCGACCACCGCCCGGCCGGTATCGGCGAGTTCGGACAGCATGACATCGAGATCGCCGGCCGCGCGCTCGGCGATCTCGGCCCGGCTGAGATCGCCGAGCCGGCGCAAAAGGTCGTGCAGCGCATCGGCGTGGCCGACCCGGCGGTTGGGCGCACGCCGCTGCAACTCGGCCTCGACCTCGGCAATGGCCTCGCCATCGAGCAGATCGCGCAGGTCGTCGGAGCCGAGTAGTTGGCGCAAGAGCTCCCGGTCGAGCGCGAGTGCGCGGGCCCGGTGCTCGGCCAGCGGGGCATCTCCTTCGTACAGAAAGGCGGCCACATAGGCGAACAATAGCGAGCGGGCAAACGGCGACGGAGCCGGCGTATCGACCACCTCGACCCGCACCTCGCCGGCCCGGATGGCCGACAGGATGCCCTCGAGAGCCTCGATATCGAATACATCGCGCATGCACGAGCGATAGGTCTCGAGCACGATGGGGAACGATGCGTACTGGCGGGCCACGGCGAGAAGCTCTTGCGACTTGAGCCGCTGGACCCACAGCGGTGTGCGCTGGCCCGGCCGCCGGCGCGGCATGAGCAGAGCGCGCGAGGCGTTTTCCCGAAATTGCCCGGCAAACAGTGCCGAGGCGCCCAGCTCGCCGGTGATCAGCTCTCTGACCTGGTCGGGCTCGGGCACCACAGCATCGCGCAGCTGCCAGCCGCGTACGCTGTCGTCATCCGGACCGGTCCTGGACATGCGCACGACGATTCCGTCATCTGACCACAGGGCTTTGACCTCGTATCCGGTCATCGCACCGAGCCGGGCTTTCAGTGCCAGCGCCCACGGCGCGTGCACGCGGACGCCAAACGGCGACAGCACGCATACGCGATCGTCGCCCAGCTCATCCGGGCAGCGCTCGATCACCACGCAGCGATCGCCGGGAACGACTCCGGTGGCCTGGCGCTGGTCCCAGACATGATCGACCAGGTTGCGAGCGGCCAGCGGGTCGACACAATATTCGGCCATGAGCCAGTCCTCGGTCGCCTTTCTGGCCGCACCCGGCAATTCGTCGCCGGACGTGCCGTGGGGCTGCCGGTCGCGCGCCCGGTCCAGTCCGGCGTCGAGTCTGCTGTCCAGGGCGCGCACAAACGCGCCGACCGCGCGGCCGAGTTCGGCCGGCCGACCCGGCCCGTCACCGCGCCAGAACGGCAATTTGCCCGCCTGACCCGGAGCGGGCGACACAGCCACGCGATCGCGGGTGATCTCGTCGACCCGCCAGGTGGTCGCGCCGAGGGTGAACAATTCGCCGGCCTGGGTCTCTTGGACCATCTCCTCGTCGAGTTCGCCGACCCGGAGATCGCCGTAATACACGCCGTAGAGGCCGCGGTCCGGAATGGTCCCGCCGTTGACCAGGGCGACCATCTTGGCACCGCGGCGCGGGGTCAACCGATCGGTGTTGCGATCCCACACGATGCGCGGTTCGAGGTCGGCAAACGCGCTCGACGGATAGCGGCCGGCCAGCATGTCGAGCACGGCGACCAGCGCATCGTCCGGCAGGTCCGAAAAATTGGCCGCGCGACGGCACAGGCGAGCCAGATCGGCCGCGTTCCAGGGATGTTTGGCCACCGCAGCGACGATCTGTTGAGCCAGGACATCGAGCGGGTTTTGCGGCACTGACAGGGCTTCCAGCTCGCCGCGGCTCATGGCCCGGGCGACCACGGCGGCTTCCAGCAAATCGCCGCGATGCTTGGGAAACAGTCGGCCCTTGCTGACCCGGCCGACCCCGTGCCCGGCCCGGCCCACTCGCTGCAAACCGCGCGCGGCCGATCCGGGCGATTCGACCAGCAACACCAGATCGACCGCGCCCATGTCGATACCGAGCTCGAGCGAACTGGTCGCCACAATGCAGGACAGCTGACCCGATTTGAGCAACTCCTCGACAACTCGCCGCTCGGCGTGGGACAGACTGCCGTGATGCGAACGGACCAGCTCGTGGCCGGCCAGCTCGTTGAGCTGATTGCACAGCCGCTCGCACAGGGCCCGGCTGTTGACAAACACGATGGTGCTGCGATGGCTGCGGATAAGAGCCAACAGGTGGGGATAGATCGCCGGCCACATGCCGCGCGCCTGTTCTCGCGGTTCCATCGGGTCGGCGGCCGGAGGCTCGGGCAGGACATGCGACCCTCGCCCGGTAGCCACAGGTGGCGCCAGCACCGGCGGGCGCACAGCAGTTTCGTCGGGACGGGTCATATCAGCCGCGGGCACGACGATCTCGAGATCGAGACGGGGCGGCTCGCCGGCGTCCACGATGGACACCGGACGATCGCCCCCGACAAAGCGGGCGACCTCGGCGAGCGGCCTGGCTGTGGCCGACAGGCCGATGCGCTGTGGATCGCGATCGGTTAGGTGAGCCAGTCGCTCGAGTGACAGGGCCAGGTGGGCACCGCGTTTGGTCGGCGCCAGGGCGTGCACCTCGTCGACGATGACCGTATCGACGGTGCGCAGGGTTTCGGCCACCTGCGAGCCGAGCACAAGATACAGCGACTCGGGTGTAGTGACCAGGATTTCGGCCGGATATCTGGCCTGTCGACGGCGTTCTTTGCCGGTGGTGTCGCCGGTGCGCACAGCGACCCGGGGCATGGTGAGCGGCCGGCTCAGCTCGCGAGCGGTCGCCTCGATGCCCAAGAGCGGTGCCTGCAGGTTGCGCTCGATGTCATAGACCAGCGCTTTGAGCGGCGACACGTAGAGAACTCGCACTCCGGGCGGGGGTCTTGCCGATGCGGCCGGATCGGGGTCGGCATCCACGCTCAGCCGGTCGATGCACCAGAGGAAGGCGGCCAGGGTTTTACCGCTGCCGGTGGGCGCGATGAGCAGGGTGTGCTGGCCCGACGCAATGACCGGCCAGCCCTGTTTCTGCACCTCGGTCGGTCCGGCAAATGCCGTGCCGAGCCAGATGTGCGTCGCCGGTGCAAAGAACCCTTGCAGCATGTTCAGCCAGTTTCGCACAGATTGTAGCCTCGCTCATCGCGCCACGGGCTGGCGCTTTTTGGCCAGACGAGGCATGGTTTGGCCGTGCGCAAAAGACTGTTTGTTTTCAGTGCTGTGATCTCGTGCGCCGCAGCGTGGCTGGTGATGGCACCGGAGGTTGGCGGCAACCCCTCTCACCTCGATGCCGATCGACCCGACGAGCTCCCGGCCGCTCGGCCCGACGATCGCTCTGCCTCGCATGTCTCGCCCGACTCTGCCTCGCATGTCTCACCCGACTCGCATGTCTCGCCCGACTCTGCCTCGCATGTCTCGCCCAAAGGTCCAGGCCAGGGCCGGCGACCCGATGCGGTCTGGCTCTACGATCGCTTTTGTCTGGCCTGTCACGGCGTGTACGGCGACGGCAAGGGCCCTGGCGCACCCTGGCTGTGGCCGCGGCCGCGCGATTTCACCCGCGGCGAGTACAAATGGCGCACCACGCCGACCGGGGCACCGCCCGCCGACAGCGACCTGGCCGCTGCGATCCGTCACGGTGTGCCAGGTACCTCGATGCACGGCTTTGCTGCCTCGCTGACCGATGACCAGATCGCCAGTCTGGTCACCTATCTCAAGCAATTTGCCCCCGAGCGATTCAACCGCCCGGCCGACCCCGTGACCATTGGCGCGCCGCCTGCCGCGCTGGGCATTTCGGTGCGAGATTCTGGCAGTGGAGAACCGTCTGGCGGCGAATCACCGGCTGTCCGGGCAGCGTCCGGGCAGAAACCGGCTGCACCGGACCTGGCCGGGCTGATCGAGCGGGGAAAAGAAGTCTATCGCGAACTGGGTTGTCTGGCCTGCCACGGCGAGTCGGCCCGGGGCGACGGTCCGGCGGCCAGTGCGCTGCGCGACGCCGAGGGGCATCCCGCGCCGCCCTATGATTTGACCGCCCTGCCGTTGCGCCGGCCCGGTGACGACAGTGTGGTGGGCATTTTTACCAGCTTGCTCACTGGGCTCTCGGGCACTGCCATGCCGGCCTATGCCGGATTGGCTGATCGGCGCGACCTGTGGGCAGTGGCCGCGTATGTCGACTCAATTCGCCACCGTGCCCAGCCAGGTGCCGAGGTGGCTCGCGATCCGGCCAGCCCGGTTGCTGTACATCCGACTGCAGCCGAGATCGACCGCAAAAATCTGCTGGTTGAAGGCGGCTACTGGCCGGGTCATGGCACTCCGGACGAAAACGCCATATTTGGCACGACCATCGGGTTGCAGGGACGCCCGGACCGATCCTTGACCCCGGCTCAGGCCTCGCTCGATTCCCTTCGCTGTGCTCGTTGCCACGCCAAGCAAGTACGCGAGTGGCGGGGCACCCTGCATGCCGACGCGGCCTCGCCGGGATTGCTCGGCCAGTTACCCAGCATGAATGCGGTCAACGTCGAGTCGTGCCAGCGCTGTCACGCGCCCCTGGCCGAGCAGTTGGCCGAAATTCGCACCGAGCCGTGGAGTCCGGGCCGGCGTCCGATCAAGCACGTCAACAACCCTCGCTATGATGCCGAACTCCGCCATCAGGGCATCAATTGCGCTTCGTGTCACGTGCGCCGCTGGCAGCGCTTTGGACCGCCGCTGGTGGCCAAATCCAGGCTGCTCAACCTATCTGACTATCCCCTCACCGAGATGCGTATTTACCAGCGTTCCGATTTCTGTCTGGCCTGCCATCAACTGCCACCGCGCGCTGCGCTGGCCGGCAAGCCGCTGCTCAACACCTATCGCGAATGGCTCGAAGGCCCGTACATGCGGCGCGGTGTGCAGTGCCAGCACTGCCACATGCCCAACCGCGAGCACACCTGGAAAGGGATTCACGACCCGGATACCTTCCGGCAGGGGGTCGAACTCGAGGCCATTGTCGGCCGATCCGAGAAAAGCGGTGCGGTGAGTGTGCGGGCGCGCCTGCGCAATGTCGGTGCCGGTCACTATTTGCCGACCACACCGACGCCGGCGGCGTGGATCTCGGTCGAGCTGATCGATCGCAATGGCTGGCGTATTCGCGGTGCCTATGCGGAAAAGCGCATCGGCCGCCATCTCGAGTTCAGTCGCGGCTTTGTCGAGGTCGAGGACACGCGCATTCCACCCGGCCAGGCGCTGGAACTGGCCGCAGCGTGGAAAGACGGCGCAGTGCACCGGGCCACGGCCGCCAAGATCGTGGTCCGGGTCGAGCCCGATGAGTACTACGAGCGGTTTTATCGCGCCTGGCTGCGCGGCAACCGGCTGGGCGAGCGGGAGCGCGCGCAGCTCGAAGAAGCCCTGCGCCGCACCCAGAGCTCTCATTACACCGCACTCGAACGAGTCGTGCCGATCGATTGACCGACAATGCGGACGAGCCAGAACGAAGCCAGCGAGCTCCGGACGCGTTTGCGACCCCAAAAAGCGGCTTTGTGGGTCGCGTTCAACCACCGCAATTCCAGGGCGTCGCGATATGCGTCGGCCCGTGGTCGGCAATGGTAGAGTACTCCGGTGAACCATCTCAAATACCTCGATCCCGTATCCACTCAGACCCTTCGGCAGGGAATTGCCGAGCTACGTGCTGCCGAGGGGGCAGACCACGATGCCGCAGAGAACGTCGCACCGGAGCTGGTGGAGGACATCGGTGTGCACGATGCAGTTCATGTTCTGTTCGCATGCCCGACCAACCTTGCCGGTGAAATCCTCGCTCATGTGTGGGGCATATTCGGAACCACAATGCCACTCAGCGATGTGCGTCGCGTGAATAGGCACGAGGATCACCGCAGCGTACTTGCCGATATTGGCCACGGGCGTCTGGTCGGCACCTGGATTGCCAGCATTCCGCAAATCACGGTGACCATATACCGAGCAGTGCGGATGAGACATCAATGGCCAGCCAGCGACTTCTCATCGTTCCTAGACAGGCGGCTGTGTGATATTCGTCGGGAATTTGACATCCGGCTGCCCAAATCACCGCCGAGGGGGCACGGCAAGCCCGGGGCAGCATTGCGCACCATCCGCACGCCCGAGAGTGTTTGACGTCGACCCGGGTCAATGTGGGCACGGCGCTACACTGCGTATTTCTATGCCCAAATTCCTGCCCGAGGCGATTATCGGCCGTTGGCCTCGCAACAGAATCACCTCGTTTGTTGCATAAACAAGGTGATTCTGTTTAGAGCCGGAGAATACTGGGTGTATTTGACCGACGAGCAAGCCCGCTGGCGGTGATGGATCGGCGTTCTGGCGACGCGGAGAGTTTTTGGACCGGCTCTAAGTACCGCGACCCGCAAGTAAGTACCCATTATGGCCGACCAGCCCGC
>JAKSDA010000134.1 GCA_022360315.1 Pseudomonadota bacterium | reverse complement strand
CGCGGAGTCGCCGGCTAACACGCTCGATGTTCCGCCATAACACCTGAAAATTGGCCACGCACTCTTGAACCGCGTCAAAGTGATTGACGTAGTATCCTTCCGGCCCAAGTAGTGAGATCCACGCGCCGCGATCGACGTCGTAGGTCAACGGCACAAAAACATAGCGCTCAGGGTTGTCAGGATTATCGGGGTGCGGCTTACGCGCAATCATACGGCACCCCCGATCATAACTGCCCTATCAACTAATCTATTCAAGAGACCTGTGTTAGTGTGGATTTGGAGATTGTGCTCTATCACTGTCTCCTCCGGCCGAGGTGCTGGATTCGCAGCACCTCGGCCCACTGCGGGATTGTTAAACGTTAATGGCTATTTTGGGATCTCGTTTCCCGCTCTTCTGAGAAACCTCATTTGGGTATATACGCTGGTAGAACGCTCGCCCTATTACTCTCGCTGGCGAAGCCGCACCCCACCAGGGATGAACTCGACGCCTCCTTCCTCGAGAGCTTGCTGACGAGAATTCGGCGTTTCCGCCGCTCAACGTTGTAGGTTACTTTGTGGCAACAGGTTTATCGGTGTACCAAGTGGCATAACTGTCTCGAACACTTACGGCCCTCTGAGGACTTCTGCAGCACCTTTACGGTTACCCTCGGTTAGCCGGCTCTGGGTCCATGGGAATCCAGGCTAGTGGATTTGCACGGCTTGGCTTCTGATACCTCGATGCCGAACTTGGCCGCTGCTGTCCGCTTGGCCAGAATCTGGTCTCGCAGGCGCTTTGCATTCCGTAAGTTTTTAGTACCCAGGCTACGGCGGATCATCTTGTTGCCTACAGTGTAGCGAATCCACCAGACTCCATTTCGTTGGTACAGATTTTCGGGATTGCGCTCGCGGCCCTGACAAAACTTGATCCAGCAAAAAGCTCTCCCTAAGATAGTAGAAAAGCCCCCCCCCAAATAGGGAGGAAATAGTCAATTGTTGAGGAAACTTGCCCCCATAACTCTGCTGGTGGTCCTTGTGTCAGTCCTATCGGGACATGGTCAGCAGCCTGCCAATGTGTCGAAATCATGGAGGTCTTTGTTACAAGAAGCGGGGCGAGCAGAGATGCGGCAGAACGGGCCGGTCATCGACCTGGGGACTTCGGATCAGCACAAGTACACGCGAGGGGGTTGGAAGTCCGGCTGGACCGATCCATTGCGCGTCCATGGCGTCACAGCCGCAAAAATCGACGGTACTTCGGCTGACCTAACCGTGGTCGCCGATGCTCCAATCGTGGAAGTGGTGGTCCGCGCACGGGCACCGCAGAGCACGCGGATGTCACTGGCAATCGACGGCAAGACCCTCGGACACGGCCGGGTCGGTGACAACTGGACTGTGATCCGGGTCGGTACGGTGCGGCCAGTGCCCGCTGGTCGCAGAATGATCTCGCTGGCGACCCGAACTGTGGGGGCGATCGTAGACTGGGTCTGGGTCCGCACCGGACGGTCTCGCACCGTGCCGGATCCCGGGCCGCGGATGCAACCAATGCGACTGGGCAAACAGCTCCGACGCGCTCTGAAGTCGCCACCATCGAGGTCGTACTCGTTCTATCTTCACGTGCCCCGGAAGGCTGCCCTGACGTTTGACTATGGCGCTGACAGCGCAGCCGAGTTCGAGGTCGCAGCCCGCACCAGTTCTACAGACCGGGTTTCGTTGTTCCGCAAGCGGGCGACGCCGAATCGATGGATTCGAGCTCGGGTCGATCTGTCGGCCTTTGCCGGTCGCGCAATTCGCCTCGACCTCGTGACCTCCGGCAGCGCCGAGAAGGCCGGGTGGGGCGAGCCGGAACTCGTCGTCCCGACCACGCGTCCGCCACTGCCGTCACCGCGCCAACGAGCAAAAAACGCCATCATGATCGTCATGGACACGACCCGCGCCGATGCGTTCTCGGCGTTTGCGCCCGATCGCGCGGCTATCACGCCCAATCTGGACGCGTTCAGCGCTGGCGCCGTGGTGTTCGAAAACGCCTACAACAACGAGAACTGGACCATTCCTTCCACTGCGACGATCTTGTCGGGACTGTATCCTCACACGCACGGGGCGCAGCGCGCCGGGCAAAGCGTTGCAGACGAGGTTACTCTGCTGTCCGAGCACCTGCGCTCAAACGGATTTCGCACCAAGGCAATCGTGGCCAACGCGGTCGTGAGCGAGGCGTTCGGCTTCAAGCAGGGATGGGACGAATGGAACAATACAGCCCGTGCGGGGATCACGGGTGCCGAAAAGGTATTCGGTGAGGCGGCAGCTTGGCTGACCAAACACGGCAATGACGGACGCTTCTTTCTCTATATCCACAGCATGGACGCACACACACCCTACAGCCCCGACCAGGAGTATGTGAAGCGGTATTACTCCGGTGACTACCGCGGCTGGGTCGGGGACGCGTTTGACAAAGTCGAGCAACGCGCTGTGAGGAAAGGCTGGCGCCGCACCTCGCAAGACGATCACGCGTGGATTCGCGCCCTGTATTACGGCGAGATCACCTATCAGGATGAGCATATGGGCAGGTTGCTCGCGCACGTTCAAGAGATGGGGCTGCTCGACGATACACTCGTCATCGTCACCAACGATCACGGCGAAGAGCTCTATGACCACCAGAGTACGGGCCATGGGTATACGCTCTACGAAGAGCTGTTGCGCGCGCCTCTTGTGGTGGCTTACTCACCGCTCTTTCCAGCCGGCATGCGCGTGCCAGAGGTGGTCGAACATGTGGATCTCGCTCCCACAGTGACAGACGCCTTGGGCGTCCGGCCGCTGCCAGACGCGGACGGGCTCTCACTGCTATCCGCGATCCACGGGGTCGGTGTGCAGCGCCCGTATTCTGCCGTCGCCGACCATCGCGACGAGAAGCGTGTCATTCGCATAGGACGCTGGAAACTCACCCTCGATGATGATGGCTCGTGGCTGAGCCTGTACGATCTCGTCGACGATCCGGGTGAGCAACACGACCGCAAGGCGGACCGCTTGCTGGCCGGACGCCTGTGCGAGATCTACCTCGGCGAGGCGCTCTCATCGCCGCGCAAATCGACACGATTGAGTGCATCCGCGGCTCGCCTCACATTTACTCCGGGCCAATCCGAGCTCGATCCGAAAACCAGGCGTGAGCTCGAAGCGCTCGGTTATATTGAAGGCCAGTAATGCGCATCGACCCTGAAAAACCGCTATTTCCGATCTCGACCGTCGCCGAGATCCTGGAATGCCCTCAGAAAGTCTTGCGCCTGTACGAGAAAAGTGGGCTGGTGATCCCAGCCCGCTCGGATGGACAGCGACGACTCTACTCGCAGCGAGATGTCGAAAAGCTCGAGGTCATCCACTACCTAACTCACGTTCGCAAGGTGAATATCGCGGGAGTGCAAGTCATTCTCGAGCTTTTGCCGCATCTCGCCGAGGACGGATGGCAGCGGATCGTGCATCGAGTCGAGCAGGCTGTGGAAAACTTGCCCGAGGACCAGAAGGAGCTTATGGAGCGCGGATCGGAAGAAGTTGTGGCCGCGCTCGAGGAGGAGCCAACCCCAGCGATAGGCAACGGACTAGTGGTGATTGAGAAGTAGAAACCTTCCCTCCCGTAGGTAAGTATGTTATCCATGCGACGCATTGGAAGCTACTAGCCGATTAATAGTTACTGGGCCCGAGACTAAATTTCGGCGATGTGATCTCGCTGACGGAGCTGCTATCTGGCAGGTAGTCCGTGAATCCGGGCGGTTAGATACGAACTCTGCGTACATGTATCTACTGCTCTGCGATCGCTTTCGCGATACATGTATTGCCGCCGAACAGGAAGGGATTCTTGTCGGATTTGTGCTAAGTTTTGTTCCACCAGCCCACATGGATACTATATTCATCTGGCAGGTTGGGGTCGCCGAGCGGTTTCGTGGGCAGGGCATCGGGCTCGAGATGCTGAACCATCTGGTAGCAATGCCGTCGTGTGCTTCGGTGAAATTCCTGGAAGCGACGGTCACCCTCACCAACGCGCCCTCACGGGCGCTGTTCGCGGCGTTTGCACGCCAGCACGAGGCGGCGATTGTGCAGAGCGAACGATACGGCCGCGAGCTATTCCCCAACGGCAACCATGAGGCCGAGCACCTGCTGCGCATCGGCCCCATTGGTTCGAGAATGAACATTGCGAAAGGAGACAATGTTGCAGGTATTTGAAGCGATGGAATCGGAGGTCCGCGGATATAGCCGCATGTTTCCGGCGGTGTTCGATCGGGCCGAGGGCAGTGAGCTGTTCGATGTCGACGGGCGGCGATACCTGGACTTTTTCGCGGGTGCGGGCGCGCTCAATTACGGGCATAACGACCCGGCCATGCGCGCGGCGCTGGTCGCCTACATTCAACACAACGGCGTCGTACACAGCCTGGACATGGCGACTGCGGCAAAAGGCGAATTTCTGCAGAGGTTCCACGATGTCGTGTTAGAGCCGCGTGGCTTGGAGTACAAAGTGCAGTTTCCCGGACCGACTGGCACCAATTCGGTGGAAGCCGCGCTGAAGCTCGCGCGCAAGATTACCGGCCGACACACGATCGTGTCGTTCACCAATGCGTTCCACGGCATGACCCTGGGTGCGCTGTCGATCACCGGCAATTCGTTCAAGCGCCATGGCGCTGGCGTTCCGCTCACCCACAGCGTGGTCATGCCGTATTGCAACTATTTTGAGGACGAGCTCGATTCGCTGGCCTATCTGGATACCATGGTCGCCGATGACGGCAGCGGGGTGGACAAGCCGGCCGCGATCATCCTGGAGACCGTGCAGGCCGAGGGCGGCATCAATGTGGCCAGCGAGCAGTGGTTGCGCGGTCTCGCAGCTCTCGCCCGCGGTCACGAAATTCTGATCATCGTCGACGATATTCAGGCCGGATGCGGTCGCACTGGTCCGTTCTTCTCGTTCGAGCGCGCCGGCATCGAGCCCGATCTGGTATGTCTATCCAAATCGCTGTCGGGGTACGGACTTCCCCTCTCGGTATTGCTGATCAAGCCGGAGCTCGACGTGTGGGAGCCCGGTGAGCACAATGGCACATTCCGTGGTCACAATCTGGCATTTGTGTCCGCTACCGCTGCACTGTCCTATTGGAAAGACGACACCCTGCCACGCGAGACAGCGCGCAAAGGAGAGCTGGTCCGATCCGTACTCGACGCCGTGGTCGAGGACCATCCGCAACTGCAGGGCGAGGTTCGCGGCCTCGGACTCATCAATGGCATCGCCTGCCCCACGCCCGGCATAGCGGCGCAGGTGGTCCGCGAGGCGTTTTCTCGCCAGCTGATCATAGAGACAGCGGGGCCGGACGACAACGTGGTCAAGGTCATGCCACCGCTAGTAATCGATGCGGAACAGCTGAGCGAGGGACTTCAGATCGTTCGCGACAGCGTGCGAGCGGTAGTAGACACGATGCCACACAATACCTTTGCCGCCATGGAGGCCACCATATGATCGTGCGTACACTAGACGATATCGTGGGAACCGAGCGCGACGTGCGCGCGGAAAACTGGAACAGCCGCCGGTTGTTGTTGCAGTCGGACGGAATGGGTTTCTCCCTCCACGACACCACGATTCGCGCCGGCACTGAAACCCGCATGTGGTACGCACATCACCTTGAGGCTGTGTATTGCATCGAGGGTGAGGGCGAAGTCGAGGATTTGGCCGACGGCACGGTCCACCCGATTGGTGCGGGCACTGTGTACGCGTTGAATGGCAACGAGAAGCACATACTGCGCGCGCGCACTCGCATGCGGATGGTCTGTGTCTTCAATCCACCGCTGACCGGGCAGGAGACGCACGATAGCGATGGGGTGTATCCGCTCATCACCGAGGAGCCATCGCCGAGGAGCCACCATGCCGGCGCAGGTTCGCAGTGACGACGTATACCCGTCGCGGGTAGACGGGGAGTCGCGGTTCCTGCCCCGCCGAGACCCGGTTATCTACGGCACATCGGGGCCGCTCTCTCCGGTACAGATCGCTCAGTACGAGCGGGCGGGATATCTGTTCTTACCCGAATTTTTGGCCCAGGACGAGGTCACACCACTCCAGCAAGAGGCGCTTCGATTGCGCGCCGACCCCGCGATCACCGCGCTCGAGGAGACGATCCGGGAGCCTGGCAGCGATACCATTCGATCGGTGTTTCGCGTGCACGAGCTATCTCCGCTCGTCGCCAAGCTAGTGCGCAACGGCCGTGTCCTGGCCATTGTCCAGCAGTTGCTGGGCGGTGACGTCTACGTCCACCAGAGTCGGGTGAACTACAAGCCGGCGTTTCGGGGCCGCGAGTTCTACTGGCACTCGGACTTCGAGACCTGGCACATCGAGGACGGATTGCCGCGCATGCGCGCGCTCAGCTTGGCGGTGAACTTGACCGACAACGATGCCTTCAACGGCCCGCTCATGGTCGTCCCCGAATCGCATCGGACCTATGTGAGCTGCGTGGGGGAGACGCCCGCCGATCATTACAAGCAATCTCTGCGCGTGCAGAAATACGGCGTTCCCGACGACGACAGCTTGCGGCGTCTGGTGGAGTATGGTGGCATCGCAGCCCCCACCGGCCCGGCCGGCTCCATCCTGTTGTTCGACTGCAATCTGATGCACGGCTCGGGCAGCAATCTATCGCCGAAACCGCGAACCAACTTGTTCGTTGTCTATAACAGTGTGAACAATGCGGCCGTCGAGCCCTTCGGCAACATTCCACGGCGACCATCATTTATTGCGAGCCAACATTTTGACCCAGTACAGCCAGAATAGCGCGCAGTTCGAGAAACTCCCGGCGCCACTCCGGCGCTCGAGCAATGGCGGCACCATTGCCGGCTCACGACTCGACCCGATGTTTCAGAGGAGCGCGACTGTCTTCGGGGTCGCGGTACTCCTCGCGGCAGCCGTGGCGGCGTGCAGTTCCGATTCTCCGCATGCGACCACGGACGAGTTGCGCAAGCGCGGGGTGGCGAAGGTCGGCTACGCCAACGAGAGCCCGTATGCTTATGTCGCCAACGATACCGGCAAGCTCACCGGCGAGGCGCCCGAGATCGCGCGCGCGGTGCTGCACCAGATGGGGGTACCCGAGGTCGAGGGCGTGCTCACCGAGTTCGGGTCGCTGGTCCCAGGTCTCAAGGCCGGCCGGTTCGACTTTGTCGCCGCGGGTATGTACGTCACCCCCGCGCGATGCAAAGAGGTGGCGTTCTCCGAACCGACTTATTGCATTGGCCAGGCGTTCGCGGTCAAGGCGGGCAACCCGCAGGGCCTGCATTCCTACCGGGATGTAGCGAAGAGCGAGCGCGCTCGGCTGGGCGTGGTTCGCGGCACCGTGGAGCAGGGGTATGCCGAAAAGCTCGGCGTTCCAGCCGCGCGCATAGTGATCTTTCCCGACGCTCCCAGCGCCCTGGCCGGAGTTCAGGCCGGGCGGGTCGACGCGTTTGCCGGCACCAGCCTCACCATCAACGACTTGCTGAAAAAAGCCGGCGACGGTGCGCTGATGCGCGCGACTCCGTTCAGGGATCCCGTCATCGACGGCAAACCGGCTCGTGGATGTGGTGCCTTTGCGTTTCGCCGCCGCGACACTGCGCTGTTGGCCGCGTTCAACCAAAAGCTTACGGCGTTCATCGGATCGGACGCACACGTGGCGATCATGCAGTCATTCGGCTTCACCCGCGATGACCTGCCCACGGGGGTGACCACCGCGGCCCTGTGCGCTGCGCAATAGTCGGCGCGATGGCTCTATTTGACCTGCTACCGCCGCTCGTCGGCGGTCTCGTCGTGACCGTGTCGGTTGCGGTACCGGCCGCGGCCATCGGCGTATTACTGGCATTCGCGGCCGGCCTAGCCCGGGCCACGTCCAGCCTGATGCTGCGCTCGTTGGTGCGCGGCTACGTGGCAGTATTTCGGGGTACCTCGGCCCTTGTTCAGCTGTTCTGGGTATATTTTGCGCTGCCGCTGGTTGGCGTCGAGCTCGATGCTATGACTGCTGCCATTACTGTGCTCGCTCTCAACACCGGTGCTTATGGTGCCGAGGTCGTGCGCGGGGCAGTAGAAGCGGTACCGCGCACGCAGGGGGAGGCCGCGCGGGCCCTGGGATTCTCTCCGCGCCTGACGCTGTGGCGCATCGTCTTGCCGCAAGCACTGCCGGCCACCCTGCCGCCGCTGGGCAACTTGCTGATCGAGCTGCTCAAGAACACCGCACTCGTATCCCTCGTGACGCTCTCTGACCTCACGTTTCAGGCCCGCGTGCTGCGCGATGACACCCTGCGCACCGGAGAAATTTTCAGCCTCGTGCTGGTGATGTATTTCGCCATTGCGTTGTGTATCACCGCCGGTGTGCGCGTGCTGGAGCGCCGACTTGCAGCTGCCAGGGGAAGCCATGGACGAGCCGGTTTTTGATTGGTCCTACACCTGGGAGATTGCACCGAGGCTCCTTGACGGCCTGGTTGTAACCGTGCAGGCGACCGTGCTCGCGACCGTCATCGCCACGTTGCTCGGGCTCGTACTCGCCATCGGTCGGCGGTCGCGGCAGCGTATCGTGGCTTGGTTTGTGGCCGTTGTCGTCGAGTTCATCCGCAGCACGCCGCTGCTCGTACAGCTCTACTTTCTATTCTTCGTCTTGCCCTCGGTGGGTGTGGTCCTCTCGCCACTGCAGACAGGCGCCATTGGCCTGGGCGTTCACTACGCGGCGTATATGTCCGAGGTGTACCGTGCCGGTATCGAGAGCGTGCCGCGACAGCAGTGGGAAGGCGCGGTTGCGCTCGGATTCTCCCGCCGCCGGACCTGGCTATCCATCGTTCTGCCCCAGGCCATTCCGCCGGTGATTCCAGCGCTCGGCAACTATGTGGTGGCGCTATTCAAGGAGACTCCATTGCTTTCGGCGATCACCGTGGTCGAGCTCATGCAGGTCGCGCAGATCGAGGGCTCGCGTTCGTTTCGTTACCTAGAGGCGTTCACGCTGGTCGGTGTCATGTTTCTCGCGCTCAGCACCATCTCTGCGGCTGGCGTGCGCATCCTGGAGTTGAGACTTGCCCGATCGTGAGCTGCTCATCCGCATGCGCGGGGTAGTGAAGCGTTTTGGAGACCATACTGTCCTCGACCAACTCGACCTAGACGTGCCGGCCAACGAAAAACTTGCGCTCATCGGCCCGAGCGGCTCGGGCAAATCGACCATTTTGCGTGTATTGATGACGCTGGAGGCCATCGACGCCGGTATCGTCGAGATCCAGGGCGAGCGTGACCTGGCGAAAGTGCGCTCGCACGTTGGTATGGTATTTCAGCAGTTCAATCTGTTCCCACACATGACCGTCCTGCGCAACGTGACGGAGGCGCCCATCCATGTGTTGAAGGAAGATGCTGCCCAGGCGCGCGCGCGGGCCATGGACCTCTTGCGCATGGTCGGCTTGGAAGACCGGGCCGAGGCTCGGCCCGCCCAGCTCTCGGGTGGCCAGCAGCAGCGCGTCGCCATTGCTCGCGCTCTGGCAATGCGGCCCCGCATCATGCTGTTCGACGAGGTCACTTCTGCCCTCGACCCGGAACTCGTCGGTGAAGTCCTCGGTGTCATGCGCCGTCTCGCATCTGAAGGCAACATGACAATGCTGATCGTGACCCATCAAATGGACTTCGCACGGGAGATCGCCGATCGCATCGTGTTTCTCCACGAGGGTCGCATTCTCGAACATGGCCCGCCGTCGCGGATTCTCGACGCGCCAGAGCACGAGCGCACTCGCCGCTTTGTCAAAGCACTACGAGACCGGTGAGAAGGCGTTTTGGGGACGGAGCGAAGTGTGCGCCAGGAAAGCCTGACTCGCTAGGAAAGGAGAAATGCCGAAAAGAACCTTGAAAATCGAGAGAGCCACCCAGCGCATGGCATGGCACTCGCCCGGCCGTGCGCGTTTTGAGTAAGCCCACGAAGCGGCATCCACTCCGACGGGATTCAAGAGTGCAGCGTAGTCTCAGCCAGATTTTTGTTCAAGTTCACCATCCGGGATGGGATGGGAGGGAGGGGAGTTGCAATTGGCACTCGAGTTCGAGATCGAACGTTGTTTTAAGAAGCAACCCCTACGCCGCGACATGGCGCCATGTGCGCCCGCAGTAGTAGCTCCGCTGTGTCACTTTTTGTTCTACCAACACCGAGCCAATCGCAGCCACTGGCCGCCATTCACGCCACCTAATCCCCCAAAATCTAACGATTTCCAACCCCAATCACCAGCCCGAGTAATTATCCGGGCTACTATGGGCAAGAAGCATCCAGTATGTAACGAGGCCAGTTGCGACGACCGAGAATTAGCATTCTTGTGGACATATGGCCCGACCACTCGTTGTCTCGGATGCACTGGCAGACTGAGAGCGAATGCATTATGCCCAGTGGGAACAGTAGAAAGGCACCTGGAGTGCATCATGATGAGACACGCGGTGCACGCAAACAGTCCCGCGGCGACAGGCCGCGCAGGGGGCAGCATGGATTGGCAAGAGCGTTATAAATCGAAACGAGTAACAACTACGCGGGCGATCGAGTTGATCCCGAAGGGCAAGCACATTTTCATCGGTTCCGGGGCCGCGGAGCCCAGCGGGCTTGTCGAAGAGCTGGTAGCACAACACCAGCGGTTTGCAGACAACCCGATCGTGCACCTCCTGACGCTTGGACCGGCGCCTTATGTCGAGCCTCAGTACATGAACCGCTTTCGCCACAATGCCTTTTTCATCGGGTCCAATGTACGTGAGGCAGTGCACCAGGGACGGGCCGACTACACACCCGTGTTTTTGTCGCAGATTCCGGACTTGATTCGCCGTCGTCGGATGCCGATCGACGTCGCTCTGATTCAGGTAACGCCACCGGACGATTTCGGGTTTGTGAATGTCGGGGTTTCGGTCGACATTGTGCTGGCCGCGATCGACGCGGCTGGCATCGTCATCGCCGAGATCAACCCGCGGATGCCCTTCGTCTATGGTTCCGGTTTCGTGCCGATGGATCACATCAGTGCGTGGGTAGAGCGGTCCGCGGATCTTCCAGTGCTGCAGCGGGAGCCGCCCGATGAGATCGCGACCGAAATCGGCCGGCATGTGGCTACTCTGGTGGAGGACGGCGCGACCCTTCAGGTCGGCATTGGACAGGTCCCCGACGCCGTAACTGCAGCGCTTCGCGACAAGAAAGACCTCGGCGTATGGAGTGAAATGCTCCCGGATGGGATTGTCGAGCTCATCGAGAATGGCAACGTGACCGGCCGGTACAAGACACTCGAGCCGCGCAAAGTATCTGCGTCGTTCACGTTCGGTGCCAGGAAGACCTACCAGTTTGTCAATCGCAACCCAATATTCGCGTTCCATCCTTCCAACCACATCAACAACCCCGTCAACATTGCCCAGCAGCACAAGATGGTGGCGATCAACGGCGCTCTGCAAATCGACCTCACTGGCCAGGTATGCTCCGATTCCATCGGGACAAAGTTCTATTCTGGAATCGGTGGGCAGGTGGATTTTATCCGCGGCGCATCCATGTGTCCGGGCGGTAAACCGATCATCGCCATTCGTTCAACGGTCCACGAGGGCGCCACGAGTAAAATCGTGGCTACTCTGAATGAAGGGGCCGGGGTGGTGACATCACGAGGAGATGTGCATTATGTTGTCACCGAATACGGCATTGCGGACTTGCACGGCAAGTCGATCCGCGAGCGAACCATGGCTCTTTTGTCCGTTGCGCATCCGGATTTTCGGACTGAGTTGCTAAACGCGGCCAAAGACAGGCGGTACGTCTTCGTGGACCAGTTCCCCCCACGATCTACTCGTGCAGAGACATACAACAAACGAGTCAAGGCCAAGTGCGGAGAAGAGGTGCTGCTCCGGCCAGTTCGCGAGACCGACGAGCAAATGATGAGTGACCTCTTCTACAACTTTTCCCGGGAGACCGTCTATAGACGCTGGCTGACGGAAGTTCCGCGGATGCCCCACAACAAGCTACTCTACTATTTGCAGGTCGATGACACCAAGAACGTCGCCATTGTCATCGAGACGCAACCGAAACAGGAAGAGCGCGAATTGCTAGGGGTCGGGCGCTATCACCTGGACCCGGCAACCGGATATGCCGACGTCGCCTTTGCGATTCGCGATGACTGGCAAGGACAGGGGCTCGGTACGGCACTTTTATCGCACCTGATCGATATTGCCAGGCAAAATGGGATCCCGGGTTTCACCGCCGAGGTCTTGACGACCAATAACGCCATGCTCCACGTGTTTCACAAGTCGGGGCTCGATGTGCAGAGCACGCTGGCGGGGCCAACATACACGTTGACGATGCCGTTCAGGCAGCACGGTCGTGATGTGACAGCCCCATGATCGTCGATTGGCCTGTCGCAGCGCACTGGCGACGAGCAAATCACCGACAGGCCACCACAGATTGTCCACACTACCGACTCCCCTCACAAACCGCCGTGTATCCCCGGCCAGGCCATTACCGCGTCAGCGGCCCGGCCTTACCGGTTGCGGTAGAACTTCATGAACTCGATTCCCGGTGCCATGACGAGACGCCAGGACAGTTCGACGTTGTCGTTGCACTCCGGGTCGACCTCTCGAACCGAAGCGATCAGGCTCTCGAGCCACAGGTCGAACATATGTGGCGAGATATCCCGGCCACGAGCGCCGTGAATACGTGCGAGAGTCAGAAGATACGGATTGCTCTTGTGGGTGACGGAGAAGTCCATCATCTCTGCGAGCGACTCCTGAAGCATCTGTTTCTGATGCTTCATGTCGGTTTCGCGAAACGCGGCTGCAACTTCTTCGTCGGCCGCGATGAACCGATCGTAGAAGCTATCGAGAAATTCCTTCTGCCGCGCCTCACCGCTCACGCGTGAAAAGCTCTCCTTGAATGTGGCCACGTAGTCGACCATGGTCTGATTGTGCCGTTCCACCGTCGAGCGGTCAAACGATGCCTCAATCTGAATGAAACGAGCCTGGTTCAGTACGCACGCTCTTCCGATTCCACCCCGGCCGTCCTTGACATTCGCGGCGGATTCTGAATCGAATAGCGGACTGAAAGGAGCGGCTCAAACTTTGTTGTGAGGTTCACGTGCCCCGTTCCTGCTAGATGCTCCGACGTGGGACGGATGTAACGGCCGCTCAGGGTTGGGCGAAAGAAGGCATCGAGGTCGTCCAAAAGTGCAACCAAGCGGGCAATGTTGTCAGGCGTCCGTTGGTGGACGATATCTAGATCCTGCGTGGTGATTGGGGCGCCCTGTAGCACCGCCGCGGCACCACCAACCACAATGAACTCGATTTCGGCTTCACCCAGAGCGACCTGCGAACGCCGTCCGGATTGTTCGTGGTTCAATATCATCTTCAATCTCTCCCTACGGTAAGAAAAGCTCGTCGATGTCGCGGATCTTCCCTTGTTTGGTCAAGAAGCCGTTGTTTTATGGTGCAATTAGCCTGGATGTGCAACATCTTGGCTGCATTGCACTGTGAAATACAAATTCAATATTTAAAATATATATTGATAACCAATTATCAGCAAAAACAGATAACTATATTTATGTCATCAAATTATGTATGCCCGGGAGCAGAGCATGGGGATTAAATCCGCCGGGGTCCGATCGGAGCTACAGGTGGTCGAGGTGTCGCTGGGATCCGGGCTAGTCGAGCGGCCTCAGATCTTGTAGCACGGTGGGGACGAGTTCGGCCACGGTGGGGTGGATGTGGACGGCACGCGAGATCACCGTGTAGGGCGCTCTGGCGTACATCACGTCGAGCAGCAGGTGGACCACTTCGTCGCCGTTGACTCCCACGATCGCCGCGCCGAGGATTTCCCGGGTATCGGCGTCGACCATGATCTTGATAAACCCCTGGGTCTCGCTTCGCTCTTTGGCTCGCCCAACCCGGGTCATCGGGCGCTTGCCGACAAGCGCCTTTCGCCCCGACTCACGCACTTGCTTTTCGGTCATACCGATTCGCCCTAGCGGTGGATCGACAAACAGACCGTAGCAGAGAATTCGGTCGCTGACCTTGCGGGGGTCGTGGTCGAAGAGGTTGGCGGCGACGATCTCGTAGTCGTTCCACGAAGTGTGAGTAAAGGCGCCCTTGCCATTGCAATCGCCCATCGCCCAGATCCCCGTAACATTGCTGCGCAGCTGGTCGTCGACCTTTATGAACCCGCGTGCATCGGTCTCGACACCAGCGGCGTCGAGGCCGAGGTCTTCGGTGTTGGGGGTTCGACCCGCGGCCAAAAGCAGGTGACTACCCACGACCTCGTCCACGCCCTCAACACCGTCCAGCTTTACCACGATTTTTTCACCGCGTTTCTCGACAACCCTGGCACTGGCTGCAAGGTGAATCGTCAGTCCTTCGCCGGTGAGGATCTCCCATATCGTGCCGCACACATCGTCGTCCTCGCGCGGCAACAGCCGCGCGGCACGCTGCAGGATGGTGACCTCACTGCCAAAGCGGCGATACATCTGTCCGAATTCGAGGCCGATGTAGCCCCCTCCGACGATAATGAGGTGCTCGGGCAGAAAGTCGACGTCCATCATGCTGGAGTTGGTCAAGTAGGAAACCCGGTCGAGCCCCGCGATGGGGGGAACCGAGGCTCGACCGCCCACGTTGAGGAAAATCCGTTCGCTGGAGAGTAAATCGTCGCCGACCCGAACGACAGTGGGCCGCTCCAAGCGGGCCTGGCCGTGGAACACGGTAACGTGCTCCATTCCGGTGATCCACTTGTCGAGGCTCTGCAAGGAACCGTTCACGATCTCGTCCTTGCGGGCCTTCACCCGTTTCATGTCAATTTGGATATCGCCGTCGATGACGACACCAAAGTCCGCTGCGCGCCGGGCCATGTAGGCTGCGCGGGCGCTCGCGACCAGCGTCTTGGTCGGGATACAACCGTCATTGACGCAAGTGCCGCCGAAGCGGCGTCGCTCGATGAGAGCGACTTTCCAGCCTTTCTGGTTCATTCGGCCGGCCAGTGCCGGGCCAGACTGGCCAGCACCGATAATGATGGCATCGAACTTGATCATGGTGCTCCTGTTGCGAAATCTTCTTGGTTACCTGATCTACCACAATCGCGCTTCTACCCGGCAACTTATGGTCTGCAGTACGATAGCGACGACGGCCGGTCGCCGGCGCGGTACACTGGAGCTGTGTCGGCCGATTCCGACTTCGATCGCGTTGTAGCTATCGGTGATCTGAATGGTGCCCTTGCCATTCTGCGCGACATACTGCGCGGTACGGGGATCATCGATCGCAGCGATCAGTGGATTGCAGGACGCGTGCATCTGATCCAGGTCGGGGACATATTCGATCGTGGCGGAGGCGCGTGCGCTTCGATCGAGCTTCTGCTGCAGTTGAAAGTCCAGGCCGAAAAGCACGGTGGTCGGGTCACCATGTTGCTCGGCAACCACGAGGTGATGGCCGCACTTGGCGATGAGCGATGGTGTACAGCTGAAGAATTTCTGTGGTTTGCCACCGAGGAGCAGCGACAGGCCTGGCCCGGGCAGGTGGAGCAAGCGCGCCGGCAACTCGAGAGCGACTTTCCGCCCAGCGCTCAAAGCCTGCTCCTAGAACTGCGACTCAACCACTGGAAACTTCACCATGCACCCGGTCGCGATGCACTCCGGCGAGAGCTCGCGTCGAACGGTTCCATCGGCCGGGTTATTCGCACGCTGCCGGTCGCTGCCATCGCCGGCGACTGCGTGTTTTGCCACGCGGGCATCGCTCCGCAATGGGCCCGGTTGGGCATCGAGGGACTGAATCAGGCCGCGCAGCAGGCGTGGCATTCGGCGCAGGATCCCAACGGCATCTTCCATGCGAGCAGCGGCCCTCTGTGGAATCGCCAGCTCGTCCTGGACAGCCATACCCGGAGGCAGCAGCAACTCTCGCGCTCGCTGGAGCTGCTGGGTGTCCAGCGCATGGTTGTGGGGCATACACCAACCGGCAACATTCCCGGCTGCCGGTCGGGATCGATCGCGCAGCGCCACGGCGGCAAGCTGATCTGCATCGATGTCGGTATGGGCGGCAGCCAGTCGGGTGTCGCCCTCATCCTCGAAGATGGGGCGGGATACGAATGGAGTCCTGTGCAAACCCGCGTGCTCTGGCATGCGGACCCGGTCTCACGGCATCGGCAAGACTATCCGGGGACCCGGTAATGGGGAGGCGAGCGGGTCCGTGTTAGTGACTGGTCACCAGCCCAACTACCTGCCCTATCCCGGCTTTTTTGCCAAGATCGCCCGGGCCGATCTATTTATCGTCGTGGACAACACACAGTTTGTCAAACGCGGCCGCTTCGGCTGGATCCACCGAAATCGAATCAAGAACGGCAAGAGCTGGGGTTGGCTCACCGTGCCGGTTTTGACCAGGGGCAAGTTCACTCAATCGATCCGCGAAACCGCGATCGAAAACTCGACGCCGTGGACTCGCAAGCACTGGCGAACCATCGAGCTCGCCTACCGCAAAACACCATATTTTGACGTCTACGCCGAGGAGCTTCACGCTGTATACCAGCGTCGTTGGGACTGGCTGTGGCAGCTCAACCTCGAGCTAACCCGACTCATCCTCAAATGGCTAGATATTTCGACACCGGTCAAAGTAGCCAGCGAGATCGGCATCGAGGGACGCGCGACTGATCTCGTACTCGATATCTGCCGCAAAACCGGGGCCAATCGGTATCTTTCCGGTGTTCACGGCCGCGATTACCTGGACTGCGAGCGATTCGACAAGGAGGGGATTGGTCTGGAATTCCAGGACTACCAGTGTCCAGAATACCCACAGACGCCAGCTGAGCCGTTCATTGCAAACCTGTCGACCATTGACCTTCTCTTCAACTGTGGCGCCGATTCTCGGCGCATTATTTCCGGAACTTCTGATTAAACGGGTTGCTGGTTCCGACCGCGATGACGATGAAGCCATGAGCTGTGGCCTGGTGGCAGCTGTTGCATGCCGCCGTCATCGACTGAATGAGCTCGCTACCGCGGTCCCAATCCCTGTCCTTGACCGCGGCGTCGACCGCTTCCAGCTGCGGCATGAACATCGCGCCGATCAGTTCTGCGATCCGGTGGCCCTCGTAGGTAGGGATGTCCTCCTGGATCGCCTCCGTGGTCTCTTCGAGCTCGTGGAGGTAGAAGCCGGCAAGGTCGGGGTTGCGAGCCCCAACGGCGAGGGATAGCTTGTGGACGAAACGCTGCAAGTAAGACATCTCGAGGGCTAGCTCGGGCGGTTGTTCAGCCGAATTCTGGCGATGCCACAACCAGCCGTTGGCGCCCAACGACAGGACCAGTAACACGACGACGATGGCGTCCTTCATCGTACTGCTCTACATTGAATCGTCACGAGCTGCAACGCGGTTGGACACCGGGTCGCCCGGCGGCGAGCGAGTGGCCCCGATTCGACCGCACCCCACTCCCATACCGTGCAAAATCGGTGCGGTCGGCAGGGGGCTTGGCGGTGGATGTGCCGAATCATGCCGGCATGGCCGGTATCAAGAAACCCGCACGCTAACCGAATTCCTCGATACAGGTGGAGCGTAGATGCGCACGAAGCCTTGCAACCGCCGCTGTCGATGCGGTCAGCACAGGTGACCCAATTCCATCGATCCCCGGTTGCGTGGTGGAAGACACCATCGGTGAAGGCGGTTTTGGAGTCGTTTTGGCTGGCCGGCGTGAGAATACAAATGAGCGAGTGGCAATAAAACTCGCCCGCGACGACACTTCGCTGAGCGCACTGCAACTGCGCCGAGAGATCGCGGCACTACAAGCCATCGGGCCGCCAGCAGTACCCGCTGTCTACCAGTCCGGAACCGTCGCCACCGGCACTCCTTACGTGGTCATGGAATACGTGCCATGGTCGCCACTGGACCGCCTCGTCGCCAGCCGTGCCCACGGTCTCGACGTCGGCGAGTTCGGCCCCTTGGCCCTGGCCATATGCGACGCGGTCGCGGCCGTACACCGAGCCGGCTTCTGTCACTGCGATCTCAAACCGGACAACGTGTTTACCCAGACCGAACCGCCCGTGGCCAAATTGGTCGACTTCGGCCTGGTTCGCAGGCCCGGAGCAGACAGCCTGGGCAACCAGGCGCTGAATGAATTTGTCCTCGGTACCGCCACTTATCTGTCCCCGGAACAGTGTGAGGGGGGCCCACAGATCGACACCCGCTCGGATATCTATTCACTCGGGGTGGTGTTCTACCAGATGCTCACCGGCCAGACGCCGTTCTCCGGCACTCGGGCTGAGCTGTATCAAGCCCATCTCAACCGTCGACCGCCGCGGCCCTCGCGTTTCAGGCCAGTGCCAGAGAAGCTCGAAGCAGTGCTGATGCGCTGCCTGGCCAAACCGATGGATCATCGTTTTTACGACGCCGCGGAGCTGCGCCGCGCACTGGCGTCCGCCCTCTTCCACGCGGAAAACTCGCCACAGTCGGGCCACACCGAGGTCGCCCCCCAAGTGGTCGCAACCGCGGCCCGCGCCTCCGCTGAACGCCGACCCATGGCGCATCTCTTCTTCACTGTCGAAACCCAGTTCGGGGACATCAAAGAGCTTGTCGAGGCGAGCGGCGGCACGCTGGCACATCTGTCGGGACGCCGGGGCTGCGCCGTGTTCGATCCGGATGGCGGCAAGGAACCGATCACCCGCCCGCTGCGCGCAGCCAGGAGTCTGACCCTAAATGGGCTTTGCCAGCGCGTCGTTATCGACATCGGCTCGGTCGAGCTGCGCAGGCGCCAAAACCGCCCCAGACGCTACCGAAGTCCGCTGTTTCGGCGTGCAGACCGATTTCCCCGGGCCAGCGACCCGCCCGGCGTTCTCCTCTCCCGCGCTGCCCTCGACCTGGCCCGGGCCCGAAACGACGAGCCAGAACTGATTCGCGACGGACTGTGGTACCTGGGCCGAAGCACGGAGCCGGTGACGTCGATCACCTGTCTTCCAACCGGAAGCCACGAGTTGATCGGCCGGCGCGACGTGCTGGACAAACTGCTCACTCGGGCCCGTGATGCGGCCAAAGATCGCAAGACCACCCTGACCGCGGTAATCGCAGAGCCCGGCCACGGCAAATCGCATCTGGCCACGGCTCTGCTCGGCGAACTCACAGCAACGCTGGAAGAGGCGCAGATCATCGATATATGCCCACCCGAGCCAGTGGCCGGGAATGTGGCCGAAGTACAGCGCGCTCTGCTCTTGCGAGCGATGAACCTGCCGGCGACGATCGATTCAGACGGCATACGCGAGCGATTTGTCGCGCTGCTCGGGTATGATCTGGCCGAGCAAGTCTGGCCGGCGGTAGCGTACGCGTTGGGACTGGTGGCCCGTGACGCCCCCGAATTGCGCCGGCTCGCCGCTGTGCCGGGTGGCCTTCACGACGCCCTGGTCCGCGCTGTGGGCAGCGCGCTGCGGTCTCTCGCATCCCAGCGCGCCTTGTGTCTGGTCATCGACGACGCCCAGTTTCTCGACGAGGCGACTCTCGATGCTCTCGAGTACGCGACGCGAATGGGCACAGACCTGCCGCTATGGGTGTGTGTGCTGGCTCGGCCGAGCTTCGAAGACATGCGGCCAGAATGGGGACAGAGCTGCGCCCGGTCCGACATATTCCATCTCGAGCCTCTCGGCCGCGACGACGCGGCCACACTGTGTCGCCACTTGCTCTTGCCCGCGGAAAACGTGCCCAGCGCGGCAATCGATAGCCTGGTCGAGCGTACCCGCGGCATTCCCTTGCTGCTGGTCGAGCTGATACGCGGTCTCAAACGGGAGCGTCTGATCCGCAGACACGAACGGGGCGACATGTGGTTTGTCGCAACCGATGAACTCGACAAGCTGCCCGATCTGCCTCTGGTCGAGTGGCTCACTCAACGCGAGCTGAGCTCGCTGCCCGAAGACCTGGCCAACCACGCTCGCATGCTCGCCCTGCTCGGCGCCGACTTTGACCGCGACGAGGTCGAGGCGATCATGGAGGAGATCGACCGCATGGGTCTATCAGAGGCACTGCCACTGCCCACAGATGGATTTCTGCGCCGGCTGGTCGCAACCCGCCTGCTCGTCCGCCATCGCGATGACCGGCTGAGGTTTCGCCACGCCCTGGTGCGCGACAGCATTGCTGCCGCGGTGCCGCGCGCCATGGCCGAACAGATCCATCGAGCCGCGTATCGTTATTATCGAAGCACTGGGTCTGTAACGGACAAAAAAGACGATACACGCCTGGCTCGCCTCGCCTTGCACGCCGCCGAGTCCGGGCTGCGCGAAGAGGCCTGTTCGCTCTACCTCACCCTCGCCCAACGCGCTGCCGACGGACAGGCTTACCTTTTGTCCGAGCAATTGTTCAGCCGAGTTCTGGATCTGGTTGCCGACGCCGAGGTCGCATCGCGCTACGCGGCCAGCAAAGGCCGCGGAGCCATGCGTTATCGCCTCGGGCGATACCAGGATTCTCTCGCCGATCTCGACGCCGCTGGTTCACTCGCGCCGAGCCTGGGCTGCGAGGCAGAGATTCACGTATTGCTCGACGAGGCGACCGTGCTGGACTGGACCAACGATTACCGCAAATCAGAGCAGCGGATCCACGTGGCACGGGAACTGGCGGAATACTTCTCGTCTCCGCTCATCGAAGCTCGGTTGCTGTTGGGAACGGGCCGTTCGCACCTGCGATTCGGCCGGGTCGCCGACGCCTGCGAAGCGCTTCAGGCGGCATCCAACGCCGCCGAAGTGCTGGACGATGAGGGCTACGAGACCCTGGTCATCTCACTGCTCCTGTTGACCTACGTGCTGCCCTTGACCGGGCGCATAGAGGATACTGAGCGCGCGTTCGAGCGCCTGCTCCGCCTATGCGAGGAACGCGACGATCGCATGCATCTGGCGGTCGCCCTGCTCAATCGCCGAGTCTTGCGCATCGCGCGCGGCGAGATCGAGCAGGCTGTACAAGACGGCCTGCGCGGCATCGAGCTCGGTCGCGATCTCGGCGTGGCCGAAGTGGAGTATATCGGCGAATTCAATCTCGGCGAGCTCTTGTACTTATCCGGTGATTTCGATGCTGCCCGGCCTCATGTGGAGCGGGCGGTCGAGCTCGAATCGCGCCGACCATCGGGCGCGGGCCGTCCCATGGCCGAGTTGCTAATGGCCCGGCTACTCGCTTTCGAGGGCAAATACGCCCCCGCCCGCGCCATTGTCGATCGGCTGGAGACTCAGCAAAATCGAGCCCGCAGTGACGGCCACACTGAGGCCCTGTTTCTGCCCTCAGAGCAGCTTCTCTTTGCCATGGTCGATCTAGTCGACCGCGACGCGGACGACAGCGAATGGCAAAAACTGCGCTTGCTCTCCAAACGGGCGGCCGTCGAACAGGAGCGTATCGAGGTCATCGAAATGCACGGCCTGTGGCTGATGCAACGCGGGCGGTACGAAGAGGCCGCACGCGCCTTTGCGGAGGCCGTCGCGGCCTCGCACGAGATGCCAAACGCGATGGGCGATCGTCTCAATCGGCACCTCGCTTGCCCCGCCGACGCCACCCCGCCGGCGATTCATCACAATCACTGAGAATTCGCAACCCGACAAGGTGCTCATGACCGTCACCAGGAATATCAAAACCAAACACGAATACCGATTATCGACCAACGAGATGACCAAACCCACAGTGGCTCTCGACAACAGCTGCGAGCCCGAAGCCGAACTGATGCCGGGCGTAGAAATCGGCGAGTACATTGTGCGCCGAAAGATCGCCTCCGGTGGATTCAGTATCGTCTACGAAGCCGTGTGCCAGCAATCGGGGTTGCTCGTGGCGATCAAGATCCTGCGCGCCGCCCTGGCTACCTCGACGCAAACTGTGGCCAGATTCCTGCAAGAAGCGCGCGCGATCAACCTGATCGATCACCCCAATATCGTGAAGATCTTGGACTTCGGCCAACTGCCTGACGGTCGGCTCTACTGCGTCATGGAATTTCTCGATGGCCCGACCCTGTCGACCATTCTTACCAGCAAGCGCCGCTTTCGCGCCGAGGAAACCCTGGAGTTTTTCGTCCCGGTTGGAGAAGCCCTGGCAGCGGCTCACGCCGCCAAGTTCGTGCACCGAGACATCAAGGCGAGCAATATTGCCACGGCGGTGGAAAACGGGGTAAGGATCGTCAAACTGCTCGATTTCGGAGTCGCCAAGATGCTCGATGCCGAACCCGGACAGCTCATCGAGACCCACGCCAGCATCAAGATCGGGACTCCAACCACGCAGGCGCCCGAGCAGATCGTCGGTGGCAAGCTCGGACCGGCCACCGACATCTATGCGCTCGGCGTCTTGTTGTTTCGTCTGCTGACCGGCCGGTACCCGTTCTACGCTCCCGACTCGCGGGAAGTCGAACGGATGCACCTGGTCTCCCCACCTCCTCGTCCGAGCGAGCTAGCACCGGTGGACGCGGCGGTGGAGGCAGTGGTCATGCGTTGCCTCGAGAAGGCCCCGGGCGCGCGATACCAGTCGGTAGATGCCTTTCTCGATGCCCTGCGCACAGCTGTTCGTGTACCGCAAAAGACGAATCAAAAATCTGCCCAGGCGTTTGCTGTCTTCATCTCCATCGAGCCGCAGTTTGGCGACGACGACTACAACGACGAATTCGACGACGCAGCTGAAGCCCTCATCGAGGACGCGAGACGACAGCTTGAAGGAGCCGGCTTTCAGGTCATGTTGGCGACCGCGAGCACGGTCCTTTGCGTCCAGCCCGCGCCAGAAAGTCGCCATCAGCTCGGCGAGTCCTGGCATCAGAACATCGCGATTGCCCAGTCTATCTATGACCGCGCCAAACGCCAGGCGGGACAGCGAATCCACTGCGCGGTCGTGGTTCGTTGCGATACAGCATTGGTGCGCACTTCGGTCGGTGGTGTTGAGGTCATAGGCGGTGATGTGCTGGAGCTCAGCTCCTGGCTACCCGAAACTCCCCTCGACGGTGTAGATACAAAAGGTGCTCCGTCGTTCTTGTCGAAAGAGTGAGTCAGTGTTTCCAATTCCAGACCCCATCAAGCGCCTGGTGGACGGCAACCTCGACGCTGCTGTCGTGGTCGATTCCGAATGGCGCATTCTCTATTACAATCACGCCTACCACATTTTGAGTGGACTGCGCGGGCGCCAGCTCGGCCAAAAGATCGAGGCCGGTGTGCGTCCTTGCGCCATCTTTCGATTCGAGAGCTGCGGGGATAATTGCCCGGGCTGCGATGGGAGCGGCATGCGCAGCGGGCAGTGCGAAGTCGAGGTCCAGGCCACCCGGCGAAGCGATGGTCAAGAGATGACCTTCATCCTGGCCACGATGCCGCTGGACAGCGGCATCGCAGTCATTACCTACCGGGACGTCACAGCCGAAGTGGGCATACAAGAACGCCTCGAGAGGCTCCTCGACAGGGAGCGGCGGCAAAAAGAGCTGCTCGAAGAAAAGGCCCGGGAAAGCACTGAAGAGCTTCGCCAGGCTCAGGTCGCGCTGGTACACCGGGCGAAAATGTCGACCCTCGGCCTTCTGGTCGCCGGCATCGCGCACGAGCTGAACAAGCCGATCAACTTCGTTTACAGCAATGCCGAATACCTGGGCGATCATCTGGAGAACCTTCTGTCTCTCACCAGGGCGATCGACACTCTGGAGCTATCCGAGGAGTTGCGCAGTGAACTCGACGCCGTCAAAGAAGATATCGATTACGACTATGTGTTCGAGGACTCGCGCAAGCTCATCCATTCGGTTCGCGCCGGCGCCGAGCGGACGGCCAGCATCGCTCAGGACCTCAGAACATTTTCTGGCCCCAGCGGCGGCAGACTGCGAGTTGCCGACATCAAAGCCAGCATCGAGACCACCCTGAGCCTCATTGCGCCGCTGCTCAAGAACCGGGTCGAGGTCCGCCGCCATATCTCTCCAAACCTGCCCAAGCTGGTCTGCAACACCGGCCACATCAATCAGGTGTTCATGAATATCCTGACCAATGCGGCTCAGGCAATCGAGGGCAATGGCTTCATCGACGTCACCATCGATACCATCAACGGTGGCAACGATGTCCGCGTGTCCGTGGTCGACTCGGGCCAGGGAATCCCAGCTGACATCATTGAAAAGATCACCGATCCCTTCTTCACGACCAAGGTCGTCGGTGAGGGGACAGGCCTGGGCCTGTGGATCACCGAGAACATTGTACGGGCCCACGGCGGCACGATGAGGTGCGAAAGCGAGGTCGGCAAGGGCACTCTGTTCACCGTTATACTGCCGGTCAAATCGCCTGAAACAGCCACAAACACCCTTATCGAGCAGCCCCGGGCGGCTTGACTGGCCCACCGCCAGGGTCGAGTAGGCACGGGAGTTCGGTGTTCCGGCCACTCTTTGCAAACTCCAGTATCAGGCGGAGGCGGAGGCAAAAGCGAATAGTATCAGGCGGGATAAGCTCCCCGAAAAAGTACAAGGGCAAGCAGCGAGCGACATTGAGCAAAGTCGTCGGCAAAAGGGATTACCGCTCCGCCGGTCAGGATATCGCCGAGTCGATGAAGAAGTTCGGCATCGACGGCGATCGATCTCATTCGAGCCCAGCCGAGCTAACCTTGCGTTTTGTCTTCGATGGTGGCCGAGGGCGCGTTGGTTTTCACGCTCTCAATGCCGCCATCTCGAGCAGCTCGGGTTTCGTATGCTTCCGACGTGCCTATGACCTCGTGGTTTGCCGCTTTTAAGTTAAACATATGCTTGCCGTCCGAGGTGGTTTTGCGCTCGTACCGCTCGTCGAGCGGTGCGTTGTCGCGAACCGACCGGATGCCCTTCTCGGCATTTCCTCTGTTGCGATAATAGTCTTCGCTGGCCAGAATGATCTCGCCATTGGCCGCTCTCAAGCGGAAGCGGTACTGTCCGCCAATATCTATAAACAGCTCAAAATGTCCGGGCATCGATGTACTCCGATATCTCGTGATCCGTGTCTATTAACATAGCAATTTTACGTCGCAATGAACAGGATCAGAAATTTTCTCGCACCGAACTTGCCAGGTCGGGTGACCTGGTGCCGCGGCCGGCCAGCAAGTGCCCAGCAGGGTCGATCCAGCGCGCCCGCAGCGAGGCGTCGAGGACGGAGCACGGTGGGATCGACGCGCGACCACAACCGATGCGTTCTGTTTAGAAATAGTAGGTGATATTGATATTGAATCGGCCGTTCCACTCGGCGGTCGACTCACCGTCCTCGTTTTTCGTGCCCTCGGCCAGAGCTCTGCCATATGTGTCACCAGGACCCAGCCATGGCTGATTATAACCCAGGACAAAATCTATATATGTGTAGATGGGCCCGGCGACAATTAGACTTCCTGTGGCGTTCTGCTGGGTATTCTCGAACCCATCTTCCGATTTGATCACAATGCTGTAATCGTTGTACACCTGGATCATATCGAGCGGCCCAGCCTTGAACGGCAAGGTGTAAGATAGGCCACCAGCCAGAACATATCCCTCGCTGGCGACAAAATAGGCCGCATCGAAGGCACCCATCACAACCGTCGTGTCGGATTGTCCCTCGGGGTTTTCTGGCTTGTATTGGTAGGCGGCGCCCTGGAGCTGGAGATTAAACGGACCGTAGTTGCCGATCAAATGCGCCGCTGCTGCCCAGTGGTACCCGTTGCGATCGGTATCGCCGTTGTAGAGGCCACCAAACTGGCCGGATAGGCCGATTTCCGTGCTGCCCAGGTCGCCGTGCTTCAAATTATATGCGACTCGTATATTGCCCTGGTTGCTCTCGGTGTTGTTGCTGTCAGCCATGAGCCCGGCATAGCCGAGTTCATCGGGCGTGCTCGGCACCACATCATACGCATAACGGGTACTCGCCAGGCTGCTTCCCGTATAATTGCCCTCGTCATTCTTGTAAAAAGCCAGGCGTACATCGAGGTCACCAAACGTCAGCTTTCCTCGAATTCCGAGATCATAATCGTCCTCCAGCCCGACATAATAGGTCATGTTATAAAACCAGTTATGGGAAGCGACGGGAAGAATTCCGAAGGGAACCTGGCTGACTCCAATGTCGAATTCGGCCTGATCAGAAAACTTGTAACCGATAAAGCCGTGGTGTAGCATGTGATATCCAGAATACACGCGGTACTGGGCTGAAAGCAGTAGCGATTTGTAATGACCATCGGCCTTCACGCTGAACATATCGAAAATGATATCGCCAAGCCGATTGCGATTTGCTTTCTCTCCATCCCAGGTCTTGACCAGATAGCTGACTCCAAATGTTCCCCCGACCTTGAACGAGCTCTCTGGTTCTTGGGCTGTTTGTTGATCGGCCGAGCCAGTATCGGATTCCGCCGATTCGGCGTTCGCCGCATTGGCATTGCTGTTGTCCGTCTCAGCCCCCACAGGGCCAGGAGAAAGCACGACTGCTGAGCAAATAGTTGCCAGGCCAACATGGAGGACAAGGCGAGTTGCTCGAATAACCTTGAGTAGACGCATACAGGTTCCTTTTGCAAGTAAGATGGCTTTCAACACACACGAGTTTGTTTACAATGTCATCGGCCATAATATAGTCGGTTATGTTATCATGCAAAACACGGCTGGCTTGCGGTGGGTAGGCGGCAACAGTTAGTCCACAGGCGAGAATGCTCGATAGCGCGGCATTGGCCGGGTTGTCAAAAGAGTCTGGCCGGGCCTGACAACGGCGCAGAAGCTTGACTAGCGGTTGATTTTGATCCGGCTGCGAAGCCACTCGGCCGCCTCTCGGGCGGTTTTTTTGTCCTCGTCACGATCGACCATGAGATTGGCCTGACGCATCAGTTCAACCGGAATCGCCTGGATCAGGGGCTGGAGTGCATTGATGACCTTCGGTTCATTGGCCGCTCTCTTGCTGACCAGGACGACGGCATCGTAGGGCGGAATCACCTGCTTGGGATCTTTCAGAACAAAGAGCTCGAACGCTGCGATGCGGCCATCGCTGGAGAACGCCGAGATGGCGTCGACTTCTTTTTCAACCAGGGCCGAGTACATGAGAGACGAGTCGTATGAAACGGTCTCGGAGAAGTTCAGCCTGTACGCATCGCGCATGGCCTTCCATTCCGGTCTGGCAAAAAACTCGTAGTCACCACCGATCTTCATCGAACTCGAGTGGGAGGCGAGATCCGCGATGGTCTGGATGCCCAACCGCTCGGCGTCTTCCTTGCGTATGGCTATCGCGTAGGCGTTTTCAAAGCCGAGGCTGCCGAGGCCACGGATGCCGTGTTCGGTGGCCAGCCAGGCGTTGGTCTCGGCGAGCACACGCCACCTCGACGGTACGTCGGTGCGCTTGATGTAGTTGGCCCATATGGTTCCCGAATAATCGACATATACATCGATATCGCCGTTGCGCAGGGCATCGAAAACGATGGTCGAGCCCAAACTGTCGGCCAGAGACGTTTTCAGCCCTTGCTTGTGCAGTTCGCTGCCCAATAGCGCGGCCAGAATGTACTGCTCAGAAAAGGTTTTTGCGCCGATTTTGACCTCGCGCAGTTCCCGCGTTTTGGTCTCGGCAGGCGCCGATTCAGCAACCTGCGCGGTCGCGGTCGTCGGTGTCGGCTGAACCGCGACCGCATCAGCACGTTGTACCAATGAGGGCGAGACGATCCCGGCGAGCAACAGAAAGACCAGCGAGCCGGTCGACAACCAGGCCAATCCCTTGCGCCGCTCCTGGGCTGCTCGTTCCAATCCACCGATCAGCAGGTCGAGCAGGATGGCCAGGAATGCCGCGGCGACAACGCCAAACCAGACCATCAACCAGTTTCGGGTCTGCAGGCCGGTGAAGATGTAGTTGCCGAGACATTTTTGCCCGACAGGTGTGGCCAGGGTAGCAACACCAACGACCCATATAGTGGCGGTGCGAATGCCCGCGATGATCACTGGGGCTGCGAGGGGAAGCTGCACCCGGTACAGAACTTGCTTTTCCGACATCCCCACACCGCGCGCCGCCTCGGTCAAATTTGGGTCGACGCCGAGGATCCCGGTGACCGTGTTGCGCAGAATGGGCAGCATACTGTAGAGGGTGAGAGCGATGACCGCGGGATAGAATCCAAATGCCGACAGGCCCAACAGGAAGCCGTCGGTGGCTGCGAGCAGCGGCACCATGAGAGCGAGGAGAGCCAGGCTCGGTATGGTCTGAATGACACCCACGGCTGTCATCACCGGGTATCTGAGCCGTTCGCGCCTGGATACGAAGATGGCCAGCGGAACACTTATCAGCACGCCGACGAGTAGCGCAATGATCGAGATCTCGAGGTGATTGGCCAGATTTGACGGTAACTGCTGTAGTTGTTCTCGAAAATTTTCACTCATGATTCGGCCGCCGGGTGAGGTTCGGCTCAGGACAGCAACGATTCGATGGAATCAGCCTGTTCTTTGGGTTTTTTCATCAAATCGCGCACATAGCCGTTGGCCGGGTTGGTCAATAGCGATCGCGGAGTGGCCAGTTGCACGATCTTGCCGCCGCTCATCACCGCGATGCGATCGGCCATGAGCAGGGCTTCCATCATGTCGTGCGTGACCAGGACCGTGGTGAGGTGCAATTCGCGGTGAATGCGCACATACTCGTTCTGCAGACTATCTCGCGTCAGCGGATCGAGGGCGCCAAACGGCTCGTCCATGAGCACGATTTTGGGCCGTATGGCCAGCGCTCTGGCCACGCCGATGCGCTGCTGCTGCCCACCCGAGAGCTGCCTGGGTTTGCGACTGCGGAACTCGCTCGGGTCCAGGCTGACCAGTTTGAGCAGCTCATCCACGCGAGCCGCGATCTTGTCGCCGGCCCATCCCGAGAGTTGCGGTACCACACCGATGTTCTCGGCGATGGTCATATGGGGAAACAGGCCGATGCCCTGAAAAACATAACCGATTCGGCGCCGGAGCTGGACCGGATCACTGTCCCTGATTCTCTCGCCGTCGACTTCGATGGTGCCACTCGAGCAGTCGACCAGACGATTGATCATCTTCAGCGTAGTGGTTTTGCCGCAGCCCGACTCACCCAAAAGGACCAGAATCTCACCGGCAGCGATTTCCAGCGAGAGATCCTGAACGACAAAGCTCTGGCCCTCATCATAGGTTTTTGACACGCCTTGTAGCGAAATCATGAATTCTCCTGGAGCAGGCTCGACGTGCACAGGACGTCGCCCGAGCGGCGCGCGAGAATCGAGCTGTACAAAGTGACCGATGTTATCGACGAGCAGCAGCCCCAGCGGCTTCCGAAAATCGATCCATATATAGCGATCGCGCTGCTCATTAAACGAACCGGACAGCGATCATCGAGTGCTCATCCATCGAATGTTCATCACGCGACTGGCCATGAGAAGGCGTCCTACAGTACCGCTGAGTGAACAACGAGCCGAACGGCGTTGACCGCCAGATGGATAGGAAGCCTGAACCTATCGTCTCGCTGATGGTTCGTCAAAGGGTATGATTGGGTAATTCGGAAAAAAGGCTGCCAGAAAGGTATGGCAGGAGGGATGAGAGGAGAGTCTGCGAGGAGAGTCTGCGAGGAGAATCTGCGCAGGAAGTCAGCCCGGACGGTCTGATCGGAGTCGCGATCGACTGGAATGCTCGAATGGGATTTTCAAAACCAGAGCGGGAATCGGGGCCGGGCTGACTCTGCGCTGACGCAGTATGTTCGCAAAAGCATCAACTACTTAGGGCCTGCGAAGAATGCGCGCCATCATGCCATCGGGCGGCCGATTCCGTAATAGCTATAGCCCTGTTGGCGCAGTTCGTCAGATGGCCAGATGTTGCGGCCATCGAACAGCACCGGTTGCGCCATGAGGTCCTTGAGGCGAGCGAAATCGGGCCGGCGAAATTGATGCCATTCGGTCACCACGATCAGCGCATCGGCCCCCTTTGCGGCCTCGTACATATCGATGGTATACTCGATGCGGTCGCCGATCTCTCTTTTGGTGTTCTCGATAGCGACAGGGTCACAGCCGACAACGGTGGCGCCGCCGGCCAGCAGAGCATCGATGAGAACCAGAGATGGAGCCTCGCGGATGTCGTCGGTTTCGGGTTTGAATGCCAGGCCCCATATCGCGATGCGTTTGCCGTTCAGATCGCCGCCAAAGTGACTGCTCACGCGCTCGCCGAGAACGCGTTTCTGGCGCTGGTTGGCCTGTACGACCGCTTCGACGATGCCGACTTTGGCGCCGAACTCGTCGGCGGTATGGATGAGCGCGCGGGTATCTTTGGGAAAACAGCTACCGCCGTAACCGGGGCCGGGAAACAAGAATTTGGGTCCTATGCGCGGATCCGAACCCACTCCCTTGCGAACCTTCTCGATGTCCGCGCCGACTTTTTCGGCCAGGAGCGAGAGCTCGTTCATGAATGAAATGCGGGTCGCCAGCATGGCATTGGCGGCGTACTTGGACAGCTCGGCCGATCGCACGTCCATCATCAAGATGCGGTTGTTGGTGCGCACGAACGGCTCGTACATGCTGCGCAGTCGTTTGCCGGCGCGCTCGTCGTCGACCCCGAGGATGACCCGCGATGGTTTCATGAAGTCGTTGACCGCATCGCCCTCCTTGAGGAACTCCGGGTTCGAGGCCACCGAGAACTCGTGGCTGGTCTCGGCCGCGATCCACGAGCGCACTCGATCGGCAGTGCCGACCGGGACTGTACTCTTGGTCACGACCACGGCATGGCCCGTCAGTCCCTTGCCGATATCGCGAGCCGCCGCCTCGATATAGCGAAGGTCGGCCGCTCCACTGTCCTCGCGGGTCGGCGTCCCCACGGCGATGATGACAACCTCGGCTGTGGCCACCGACTCGACCGTGCTGGTCGAAAACCGCAGGCGTTTGGCCTCGAGGTTGCGCTTGACCAGTACGTCGAGGCCTGGCTCATGAATGGGGATCACACCGCGGCGCAGCTGAGCGATGCGCTCCTCATCGACGTCGACGCAGACGACGTCGTTGCCAAAGTCACTCAGCCCAGCACCAGCCACCAGACCGACGTATCCTGTACCGATGATCGCGATTCGCATGGCCGGAGAACCTAGCACACAGCTCCCGGACGTTCCCACTCGCCATCGCCGGGCGCCGCGTACTGTCCCGGGCTCGGCTGCCACGCTCGACGATCGCGCTCGAGCGGACTGGCCAGCTCATCCTGGAACAGCTTCGAGCGGGGCCTCTAACTGTGCGCATTCAGGTGATTTATGAGCTTGCGCAGTGGTTTGGCGCGGTGTTTTTGCGATGTGGTATACCGCGGCACCTAGCAACTGAAGCGGCATGGCTTCATACTCTAAAGACGTGACCCATGTGAGGCTAGCAGCATTCGGGAACGCTCGTTTTCCCGGCGCTGCGCGCGACTCGACCGAGAGCGGGGTTTCGCCGATCGCGGCCTCGCGGGGCGTCCCGGTGAGACTCCGCCGGGCGGCTTTGTCCGACGGAGGTAGCGGCGTTCGGGATCTGTCCCGAATGTTGCCAGGTGCCCCCGTGGTCGCGGCCCTGCTCATCGCAACTCAATCCCCGGTGCTCGCCGACGAAGGCGAGAGAAACGGCCAGCGCGGACAAAAACCGTCCGAGCAATCTCTATGGCAGCGGCTCGCCACACCTCACGCGCAGGAGATTCAGGTCATCTTGACCCACGGGCGAACTCTCTACGAGCGCGCCCTGGGCCCGACGTATCATCCCGATGACGAAGATCTGCGCCGCCGTCTTTTGGCCGACGCGCACGGCATGCTCCGCCACGCGCGCAAGCTCGCTCCGCACAACCTCGAGGTGATCGAGTTGTTGGCCTACGTGGACGATGCGTCCGGCAACGTCGGCGACGCGCTGACCGGGTACCGCACCTATGTGGCGGGCAAGAAAGCCGACCGGATTCCCCTCGGACTGTGTCTCAAGTTCGGCGCATTGTTGGCCCGGGCGGAGCAAAGCGCCGAGGCCATCGACCGGCTGCGGCAGTGCGCAGACGTGCCGCTTCCGCTGCGGGACGAGGACAGCCGCCAGAAGCAAAGTCAGGCTCTGCTTCTCCTCTCGATGCTCTACATCCACAGCGACCAGATCGATGAGGGCATCGATGTTCTGCTCCGCCGCTCGGAGTCAATGAGCGATTCCACGGTCTACTTTGCCCTCGCCGTGGCCTATGACAAGGACGAGCAGGTCACCCGGGCCTACGAGATTCTCGATCGCAAACTGGGCGCAATGGCCGAAGATCTGATCTTTTCCACTGTGGCCGAGCGGCTATTGGAGCAGACATTCGCGCCCGCAGTAGAGCGACATTACTACTTCGCCCTTCTCTATGAGAGCCGGGGCCTTTTCCCCGAAGCCCGGCACGAATGGCACACCTACGTGCGCAGCGGCGAACGGGCTCGTTTTCGCAAGCGCGCCCAAAAACACATCCGCGCCATAGACGATCTCGTCCAACGCCAGCGCCGACGCCGCGCCAAGGCAGAGAGGATTCGCCCCTGATGAGTCGACAGCAGTTTGCGCCTTGCCCCGCCGATGGCCGACAGAAGGCGTGCCGGCGCTTGTTTTCTGCCGTTCTGGTGATCGCAGTCGCGGTCGGGGTCTCGGTTGTGACAGTCCCGGCTTCCACCACTGCAGATACTCTGTGGCAGCTGCCGGAAGATCGACCCGGATCGCAACGACAGAGCAAGGCCAGCGAGTACCGGAGCTACATGACCCGGGCCGATGATCACGCGATTCAGGCAATGGAAGTCAAGATCGCTCGAACCCTGCGCAAGCCGCGTCGGCCGCGCTCGTATCACGCACTGGTCGAAGAAGCGGTACGCCTTTACGAACTCGCCGCCGAGGTCAAACCAGACCAAGCCGAGCCCCATTATCGCGCCGCCGAAGTGCTACATACCCACGTGCTCAGCCAGCCCAGTGGAGGCCCGACCATTCGCGACCGCAGTCAAGCCGAGCGCGCACTGGCGCACTGGAACGCGTTTGAAAAACTGGCCCCGCTGGATCCACGAATGAATAGCATCTTGGATCGTCGTGCCATTGTCTATACCCGGTTGGCCACCCAGGCAGACATCGAGCGAGCCATTGTGGACTACGAGACCGCACTGTCACGGTCTAGCCAGGTAGACGCCCGCTGGCTGGGCAATCTGGCCGAGAGCTACATGATGGTCGGCCGGATTGACGATGCGATCGCGACCTATCGGCGTGCTCTGGAGTACAGCAACGAGCCGCTGCACGGCTACGGCCTCGCAGTCGCGCTCGATCGCGACAGTCAAGGTGAGCTGGCCCGTCAAGTCATGTGGGCGTATTCAATGGGAGATCGGTTGCGCTCACTGGACAGCAGCTCGGTCTTTTTTGTGCCCCAGGGCGAGCGCTACTACTATTCGGCCCTGGGATACGAAGTCATGGGCGATCTCAAGCTGGCAGCCCTGCACTATCGGATGTTCATCGCTTCCGGGGCTCATCCTCGCTATCAGCCGCGCGCGATTGAGAATCTTCATTCGGTGGTGTCGCGTCTGAATGATCGCAGGCGCAACAAGGCCTCGTCCCCGGCGCTGCCGCGAGGTCTCGGTCTGTGAGAGGTCCGGGTGGGGGGCGCGGTTCAGCGGGTCTCGGGTCGCTTTTTGGCGCCCTGATCGTCCTGGTCCTGGTCGGCTGGCACGGTGGCGAGGTGCAGGCCCAATCGCAACGCTACCCGGCCGAACCGGTGGATTTCGACGAACACGTCGAGCAGCGCAGCACCCTGTGGGAGCGGGTACTCGATCCCCATCGTCAGCGTTACCACGACAGCATTGATCACGCCAGGCGGCTGATCCGTTCGCGGACCGGCTCGGCGCTTGCCGAAGCCGCCGATGTGCTGCGCGAGATCGCGCCACTGGCACCGGACAATCCGCACGCCTACTGGCTGCTCGGCCGGGTTGAAGAACGGCGCCATAACTGGCCAGAGTGTGCCTCGGCCTATGAAAAAGCATTTGCTATCGATCCTGGCTACCGCCCTATCGACGACCTGCCCAGCCAGCGCAAAGGCCCATGGGCGCTGGATTTCAGCATGGGTCTGTGCCGTATTCACGTCGGTGCCTACGAGCGTGCGATCACCCATTTCAAACGGATTCTCAGCCGCGGAATCACCGAGCAGACAGCGGTCTATCGCCACTTGGGTGAAGCGTATATGGCGCTGGGCCGGCTCGGGGAAGCCATTGCCGTGCTCACCACGGCATCGCGCCAACCATCGAGCGATGCTCGAATCAGCTATACTCTCGCCGCGGCCTACGACCGGGACGAAAAAGAAGCCCTAGCCCGGATTCACCTGAACGATGCCCTGCGCAAAGATCGCAGTCTGACCCAGCTCAAGCTGGCCAGCATCGACATCGTGCCCCCGGCCGACGAGTATTACTATTTTGGCCTCGCTCATGAGGCGAAGGGGAATGTCGAGTGGGCTCTGGCCTATTTCCGGCGATATCTCCATCTCACCGGTGAGGGTCAGTGGAAGCGCCGAGTCCGCCAGCACCTGAGCGATCTGGTCCGCGAACCGCTCAAACCGGGCCGCTTGCGCATTCAGGGCAGCAACTCGGCCGACTCTGCCCAGATCCTGGCGGCCATCACCGCAGTCGACCGCGAGCTACAGGCCTGTCTCGCATCGGTTCCGGGCCTTTTGCTCCGGGTGAGCATCACTGTGGTGAGCCGCCGCTCTTCGTCCTCGCGACGTTCGCGGTCCCGTTCGTCGCGTCGGTCTACCCCGCCACAGGGGATCAAAACCGATGTCCTGTACGCGTTTGCCACCGAGCCCGAAAAAAGCACTCGTGCGCAACAGTGCGTCGAGGCTGCGGCCCAGCACATTGCAGTGCCCGCTCCGCCAGCAAATACCGCCCGCTACCTCAAGGTGAGCTTTCCCGTGATCGCCCGTGAGCCGATGTGATATCAGTGCAGAAGGCCCGGTGCATTCCGATGATCGAAAACGGCGCTGTTCGTCTCCGGCATTGGCGATCTGGCTTGCACTGGTGATCGGCGCGGGGTGTGGCGAGCGTACTGGTCCGGTCCCGACGGTTCCGGCGGTCGCGACCTCTCGCTCGCATGGTCCGGTTTTTCCCCTCCGGGACGAACTCGATGCACTGATGCGGCGTACACCGCCAGCACCCGATCTCGGCTCGCGCATTCGCATTGTCGATCGCTGGACACTCAGCGGGCCGTTTCCCGCGGTTACCGGCACCACGCCGCAGACCGCGGCCAGCGCTCTGGCGACCGACCTGTGGTCTGAATTTTTGATTCGCGAGGCGGCCAGTGCCGAGGATGTACTGCCCACCGAGGAAATGCAATGTGCTGCACGCGAGGCCGGACTTTTTGTGCTTGCCACTGGTGGTCGCCCCAGCGACGAGCTGCTCGACTTCATGACCAGCCGATGCGGTGCGCTGGCGGTCGGAATTACCGCCACGTTTATGGCCGCCGACGACGATAGTGCTCGAACAGACGACCAGGTATTCACCAGCTGGGAGCCGCTCTTGCGCAATGTCGTCATCGCTCGGCGGCAGCGTGCCGATCAGGCGGCGGGGATCTGGTTCGGGCGCGGGCACGGTCGTATGGCTGCAGTGATCGTGGCTGGAACGCTTGCTGTCGAATTGACCAGTCCGATACGCAGACGACAACGCGGCCCGGGCAGCAGTGGAGGCATATCCATCGCGGGGCGGTTGCTTCGCGATGCCGTCCAGGCGCGTGCTCTGGTCAACTTTGGCCAGCATCGGGTATCGCCGTGTCAACTCGATGCCGGCGTCGAGTTGCCGCGATTTACCATGACCTGCTGGCCGCGCGGGTCGGACGTCAGCTCGTGGCTCGAGCTCGTCGTATTGCCCTTTGACCGTCCATTTGGCACCACGGCATTGCGGCTGCTCATCTGGCCAGCCGATGGCCAGCCCAAAAACCACTATCGTCGGGTCGTTTACTACCGGTCCTGGCCGGCCTCTGTGCACGCAAACCTCGCTGTCTCGCTGGCCCGGATCATCAACCAGATACGGCGGCAGGCCGACCTCAAGCCTCTTTCGTTTGCCCCCGCGCAGAGTCAAATTGCGGCCAGATTGGCTCCGGTGTACTTCGACGCTGTATTTGATCCGGCCAAGCGGCGGATCAACGAAACCGTGGCCCTGGGGCTCATGGCCGGCTGGGACGTACCTGGCACGGTATTGCGCGGCGGATTCTCCATGACCATATCCGGCGTCCCCGACTTGAGTGCGCTGGTTTCGTCGATCCTGGCCAGGCCGTTTGGCCGCGACGTATTGCTCGATCCTGACGCCCATTATCTGGCTGTCGGCCCAATGATGAACGGTGACACAGTGGGTGCTCTACTGGCCACCTATTCGGTGGCCGAGCGAATCGATCGCCATGTCGCCCTTTCCCGCGTCTTGGCCCGGCTCGGCAGCCTTCGCAGGGCGCGCGGTCTGTCACCACCTCGCCTGCTAGCGGACGCCGACGATCTGGTTGCCAGTGCAGTCCAGCGCATCGAGGCGGGCGATCTGGCACTTGAGCGCGCGGTGACCTGGCTGGTCACCCGGGCCCGGTCGCGCAGGCTGACACATGCGTGGGTATGGACCCTCAGTGCCGTCACCACCGATGCGTTTCCGCTACCCACCGAGCTATTAGAACTCGATGGTCTCAGGATTGCAGCGGCCCTGGCAGTACACCGCGTGCCCGATCGAGCGTGGGCCCACTACATCCTCGTCATCGTTGCCACGACCGAGTAGCCATCGGCAATCAGCCCAATCGGCCTCGGATGGTTGCTGCATGGACTCTTTTGGGAGTTGGTTTCAGCCCGGATCCGCGCACGAGCCGCAGCAACCCGGCTGGGGTTGCTGGGCAAAGAAATACCGCAACGGCGATGATCAATTGAGGTGGCAAGAATTGCGGCAACTACGTTCGTCTCGTCCTTTCCATCGAATCGGTCGCTCGTTTGCGCGGCATTGGCAATCGGTTTAGAAAGGCCATAACCGAAATTCAACCCGTGGTAACCATGGCCGACAGATATACAGTGGTAACCATGGCCGACAGATATACAGTAGAGAAGGCGCTTGAGCTCGTTCACGCATCGGAAGACAAGGTTACTGGCGTCTTGCTCGAGCACGGCACGCTGGAACTCGGCTTTTACAAGCCGGAGGGAATCGATCCACAACAACCGCATATCCGCGACGGGCGTAGGACGTTGGGTTACGATCCAAGGTGTGTTGATCCCCAAGAACTTGCCGCAAAAGTCAGCAAGGGCTGGTCGAGGGAGGCGGACGCGGAGTTGACCCCGTACCGCGGAGCATAGCAACAAATTGGGCGGTGCAGGATGTGGTGGGCTTGGTTGTGGGGAGGGT
>JAKSDA010000588.1 GCA_022360315.1 Pseudomonadota bacterium | reverse complement strand
TGGACATAAGGATTTTGTGTCCCGCAGCAAAGGGGGAAGTGTGCGCGCAGCCCAAAATCTTTGCCGAGAATGACAGAATCTACTCGCTAAGAGACTAATCATGACCTGGTGGTCGCGGTTAGCTGTAGAGCCAATTTCTATGCACTTATGGTTATAGGGCATGGCTCCGTGCGAGCAGCGGCGGACATACTCGGGGTGTCACACAATACAGTCAAGGGGTATGTTGAGGAGACCACGTACGGAGCCGACCTACTCAAGCAGATTAAAGACGGTAGAAAGAATCGGAATCTATTTGGCCAGATTCACAACCGAAAAAATAATAGGCGCGATGCTCCGGAGACGAAAGCAAGAACGCCTACACTGATCGGCTTTGGCGTTACCACGCTGAGAACGAAAATAGGCTGGGCATCGCCTACCCCAAACCAATAACGCTTGTGCGAAGTGGGCCACGAGCAAGATAACAGTCATAAGATGACCTAAACTACCTTTTCCAGGCCGAGTGGCCGCTATCAATCGTGTTGGCCCACGAGCGGTCACTCGGCCATCCTTTTACAGCAGAGTGTAACTCTGCAGTGCTTCCTGGTCGATTGTCGGCCACAACTTCTGCCGCATTGCGGCCATGGGCAGATCCGCGCCGAACCGTTTCCCCACGGTCAAGCGAGTTACCAGTCCGCTCGTGCGGATCAGCCCACCTTTCTGGAGATACATACAGTGAGTTTTCTCGTGAAGAACAGATGGGACGATACAAGTCACTTGTTGCGATTGCCTTTGCTTGATGAAGATGAAGTCGATCGGCTAGCTGTGTTCGCGGTTCGGGGGCCAAATTACCGGCTCGAAAATAAGGATGAACTTGCCGACTTGCTAGCACGCTTGAGAAAGCTACAGGGCTGTGTTGCCGGCGCTGACAATTCAATATTCGGGCTGTCATCGATTGATGTTGTTCGGATGCGACGTTGCACACCGGAGGACGTGAAAGCCGAAGAGCTGCATAGGTGGACAAGATTCGCAAACACGATGCGAACAGGCAAACCAGATTTATCGTTTCGTGAGAGCGAAGAGATCGCCGCAGCCATTAAGAGAGCACGCGCAAAATGGGCGACTGAATCGGGCGCAAGATGAACTCCATAGACCGATTGGCGCGCCCGTATGTGTGTCCGCCGGAAGATTGGAAATCCGCTATCGCGGAGAGTAAAGAAGCGTGGCTTACTAGATACTATCGGCGATTCCACGAATCAGAGCCATCGCTAGATACGGACGATTGCATGAGTCTCGCACAATCCGACCTGATCATCCGATACCGTGCAATGCAAGGCACTAACCAGGGTCCGCGAATGACGCCACAGGCAATCATCGAGACGATACCGTGCGCGATTATCGTGCGTCTGTTCTTACATCTGTGCGGTAGCGGCCCGGACTGGAAAGCCGAGCACTACCAGAGGTGTTTGCGGTCAGCCCGGGAACTTGAAGGTCAAAGATGAAGCCGGAGAATCGCGAACTAGCCGCGAACATAGGCACAGTGCTGAGAGGCGCCCGAGAAGCAAGCAAGCTGACCCAGGGTGATATCGCAGTTTTTATGGATTTGAGTGAGGCGTTCTACCAGCGAATAGAGACTGGTAACGCCTTGCCATCGATTCAGACGTTCTATCGTCTTCGGTCGTTACTCAACCTCTCAGCGGATGACATACTGAACGGGAATTTCGATCGAGACTCATATCAACCGATCGAGCTGCCACCAGAACTGAAACCAAGTGGCCAAGCTGGATCATTGATGCGACGGATCATGCGCTCACGACCGTTTATACAAAGGATTGCCTTCGCGTTGCTCAGACACGTTCAAGAGGACATTTCGCCCGAAAAGAGCCAGGCCGATGAACACAAAGGCTGAGTGGGTTACAACGGTAAGGTGCCACTGCGGTGCTACATCGGCCCGAGCCGACGTCAAACGATGCGCAAATGCTTGGTGTCAAAATTGGCACTGCCAGGAGTGCGCCGTCGATAGTCTTTGCAGCGTGTGCGGTAATCCCAACGCACGATGGCATGTGGATACCGCCAATGAGATATACGAACTCGTTCAACGGAGAACTAAAGCCGAGCACAAGATGTACATTTCTGCGCCTAACCGCGCTTGCGGTCGCCGGCACATTCGGCGGCGAATCCTGCCCAGGCCAGGCCACAGTCCGGTATCCGGACACGCGATTGTCCGGTATCCGGCCATGCGTCCGGCAGCCCGGACACGATCATTCGTAGTGCCACCCCAAACCCACGGAATCCAGGAGTCCAGCTCGTGGCACAGTACATGTACTGCGAGCCACAATGCCCTTCTGGCTCGATGGCGCCCCTCACGCATACAAACGGCGTGAACCCGAAGCCACGGTCCTCTATGAACTCGTACAAACCTACCTGCCGCTCGCCCTGGATCAGGCCGCCGAACGAAGCGAACACGGATTTGGCTACCCCGGATTCATCGCCGACACTTTCAATCGATATCTCGACTGCGGCCTTTTGTGTCAGGGCTTTGTACGCGTTCACTGCGATCAATGCGGATTCGACCGACTCGTCGCGTTTTCATGCAAGACTCGTGGGCTTTGCCCCTCGTGCAATGCACGCCGCATGCACGACACTGCCGCTCACCTCGTCGACCGCATACTACCACATGTGCCCTATCGCCAGTGGTCATGTCATTCCCGCGATATCTTCGCTTCCAGCTCGTACGCGACACCGAACTTTTGACCAAGATCCTGCGCGGCGTATTGCAGGTGATTTTCGCCTGGCAACGCCGCAAGGCACGCGCCCTGGGGATCGCTGATGGCCGATGCGGCGCGGTTACTTTCGTGCAGAGATTCGGCGGATTCGTGAATCTCAATGTCCATTTTCACGCCCTGCTACCCGACGGCGTATTCACTGCCGACGGTGATTTTGGCAATCCTCGATTCGTACGGATCGAGCCACCGAGCACCAAAGAGGCTGCCTCGATCGCCGAGAAAATAGTCCGCCGCGTCGCCAAGGTCATGGCCCGCCATCTGGAGGACCAGCCAGACGGCGATATATCCGACGCACTTACGTATGTTCAGACGGCGTCGATTCAAACCGATGTTTCTGGCTCAACCCCGTTGCCGCGGGCGACGCCCGAGCGATCAGCGTTCATCGCCGGCTTTTCGCTTCACGCCAACGTCGGCATACACAAAACGACCGAGACGGACTCGAACGCCTGTGTCGCTACGGCCTTCGCCCCGCATTCGCGGTGGAACGACTCTCGTGGACCGCCAACGGCAAGATCCGCTACCAGTACAAACGCCCGGCGCCAAACGGCGACCGTTACATGGATTTCGAGCCGGCAGCATTCCTCGCTCGATTGGCCGCCTTGGTCCCACCACCGCGCAAACATCTGACTCGATATCACGGCATCTTTGCTCCCAATCACGCATGGCGGAGCCGAATCGCAACGACCCCACCGGACGACGACTCCGCCCACAGCGGCCCAGACGACAACGTGACCGTTGATTCGACCAAGCTCTCCACGGACCAACCCACACCGCCTACAGTTGCCTCGACTGAAGTACCGGCCGAGCGCACACCGGCCATGGTTCTGGCTCGCCGTTTGGACTGGGCCGCCCTTATGCTTCGCGTCTTTGCCATCGATGTTCTCGAATGCCCACGCTGCACCGCTCGCCTCCGCGTCTTGGCCTTCATCACTCAACCCGATGTCATCCACCGCATCTTGGCCCACCTTGATTTGCCGACCACCCCGCCAGATTGCGCGAGGAGCCCTCCGACCTGAACAGCGCCCGCTGGTCCGAGTTTACGGCAGGCTGCAATGCTACCTTTTGTTACACAGGAGGCCATCCTGAATGGATTGATCTGTCTACGGTTAGCAGTCGACGAACAAATCGTATCCTCCGGTACTTTTATCGCAGCCTGAATCCCGGACCTATCGTGTACGGAACGATGCTGCAGAGGCTCCGCGTACCCCGCCCCGCCTCCAAAAGTCAGCTTTGAATTCCCTAGGCGCTGCCAGTTCATGAGCGAGCCCCCAGCGGATTCCGCGATCGCTAATGAGAAAACGCGGGGCGTCGAGACGCGCCAGAAGGCGCGCAAAGATTGTGACTCCAGCGGCTATGACGTCGGCGCGTTGGGGCTCGAGTCCGGGCATCCTGCGGCGCTCTGCCACGGTGAGCTGGAGGTGTTGGGCCAGTTGGCGTTCGACCACCTCACGCGGCAGTACCAAGCCGTTCACTCGTTCGGTGTCATACTCGCGAAGTTTCAACTCGACACTGGCAATACTCGTGGCAGTTCCGGCAGTTCCCACTAGGCATACTTGATGGGGCAAGTCCAGCTGAGCCAAGGCGATGTCGACGTCCGCGATGAGTGCTTTGACCTGTTCGGGCATGGGTGGGTCGGAGTGCAGGTGGCGCTCGTGCAGACGCACTGACCCAATGGGGATGCTGGTGAACGATTCAACGCCAGTGGGCGTAGCCACCACAATCTCGGTCGAACCGCCACCCACATCAGCAATCGCAAACGTCTGAGCTGCCAGATCGGGGAACGACTCGGACACCGCCCGATACACCAGCTGGGCCTCGCGTTCCCCCGCTATGACGTCGATGGAAGCACCGAGAATGGTCTCGGCTGGCCCGAGAAAGTCGGCGGCATTGTGGGCCTCGCGCAGGGCCTGGGTCCCCACAGCGCAGACTGCGGCTACCTGGGACTCGTCGATGATGGCGCGATAGTCGCGTAGAATCGCGAGAGAGCGCTCGACGGTTGTGCTGTCCAGTGCGCCGGTTTTGTCGAGACCCTTGCCCAGCCGGCCAAAGCGGCAATCCTCGTGGACCGCGCGCAGGCCCCTGGAGCCATTGGGGTTACCGGGTTCTGCGATGAGGAGCAATAGAGTGTTGGTACCGATGTCTATGACCGCCACGCGATCGCGTTTTGCCGAAGATGTCACCACACTAGTCTAGTTCCCGTCCCTAAATCCTTAATGTGCTGATATTACAAGAAAATTCGCCCATTTTGCGCCCTTTCTGTGCAGTGTGATTTGGCCGAGAACAGCAGAATTCAGCATTTGAGGAGAAATTCGGCGAAATTTTGTGCGGTC
>JAKSDA010000607.1 GCA_022360315.1 Pseudomonadota bacterium | reverse complement strand
GACCGCACAAAATTTCGCCGAATTTCTCCTCAAATGCTGAATTCTGCTGTTCTCGGCCAAATCACACTGCACAGAAAGGGCGCAAAATGGGCGGATTTTCGTGTAATATCAGCACATTAAGGATTCCGGGACGGGAACTAGACTAGATCAATCATAGCCGGGTAATACCCATACAGGGCACGTGAGAGGCTATATGAGCTATAAGGACTGGCTGAACGCACTGTGGAATGACGTCGAGTCGAGCGAGTTCGAGGACGAGGCGGGCCAGCGCGGGATAGCGCCGGGCAAGCGGACGCTGACCATGTCCCTGCCGGCGCGGACAGGGCCAAGAGCGGTGCCATCGCCCGCTCCGGTGCAGCAAATGGCAGATCCTCGGGCGCAAGAACAGCGCGCAAAGCAGCATCGGCTCACCCAACAATGGATGGACACGGCGATGCGGCCGGATCTTTACGGCGCGCCAGTGCAGCGCAAGGCCGGCCCAGGTGGTGAAAGAGCCGCGGTGTCCGGGGCCGGGAGCGGCCAGCCCATGCCCGAGCAGGTCCAGGCCACGATGGGGGACGCGTTTGGCGTGGATTTCTCGGCGGTGCGTATCCATGAAGGGCCGCAGGCCAGGGCGCTCGGCGCGCTGGCCTACACCCAGGGTACGGATATCCACTTCGCCCCCGGGCAGTATCAGCCGCACAGCCAGCGTGGAAAAGAAATCCTCGGCCACGAGCTGACCCATGTGGTGCAGCAAGCACAAGGACGGGTGCGGGCGACAACCCAAGCCAAGGGCGCACACATCAACAACGACTCGGTGCTGGAACAGGAAGCGGATGAGATGGGCGCTCGCGCGGCGCGAGGACAATCGGTCGCCGTGGGTCCGGTGCCGTCCAGCTCGACCAGCACGGCCGAATCGGACCGCCCTCGCCTGGCCAGCCTCTCGGCTACGACCGTCCAGCGACTCCTCGACGGCGAAGCCGCGGTCCAAGTGCGGGCCTATTTTGGCCAGTTGGCCGCGAATCTGACAATCGACCCAGACTCGGCTCAAAACCAGGAAATCCTCAACCGGGCGATCGCCGACCACGACACCGTGGAAGCGGCGTGCCAGTACCTGGATAACGCCCTGGGCCAGGACCAGGCCGGCGACCCCCCCCTCGATGACACGGCGATGAAGAATCTGTTCGGATTCTATGTGAATGATGCCGATCTCGGCCATATTGACGATTCGGTGGCCTTGCCCGTGGTTACCAACCAGGTAGACACAATCCAGCCAGACACCTCGAACGTGTTCGTCGGCAGCATCACGACCATCCCGGAGAGCAAGGGAGGAGTCAGCCCAGCGTCGGTAGCCGAACGCTACCAAACCGAGTCCGTGGCCGGCGATGCGGCCCAGGACGTCGTGTACCTGGTCTTTGGCGTGAACTATCGGGCTGACTTGGACGGCAACGTCGAGGTCGATATCCAAACCGACATCGAGTCGGTGCAGAACTGGACGGCGTTCGGCGTGACCAGCGGCGGATTTGTCTGGCATCAGTGGTACGACGCAACCGGCCAGCCGGCCAGCATCGAAGATGTCCGCGGTGCGTACGGCGGACAGGACAGTGCGAGGCAGGAACAGATAAGAGCCCATCAGGCCAGCAAGGATCGAAAAATTCCCTACGGCGCGGCGCGCAGCAGGACCTTCGAACTCACCAAGCCGGTTGCTGCCAATCTGGCGACAAGGGCCAAAAACGTCTGGATCCATGTGAGCGATCCGGATACCCAGAGCATGCTGTCGCGGACCGGTCGCCGGTCCGGCGAGGAGGGCGCCAGCGAAGAGGCCCAGGTGCCTCTCTTCGAGCAGTATCTCACAATCATTCGGGAGCTGATGGCGCAGTACGGTGAGGACTTGCCGCCGACGGTCATCTCGGGCGGGTACGAGTTCAGAGCGTCGGACAGGGGCGGCGATGTGGAAAAAAATGAAGTGCTCGCCATGCTGGGACATCGGCTCGATGTCGAGATACGCAGCGCCATCGCCAACGCCGACCCGGCCCGCAATACCGCCAAGAATACCTATCTTCCCGAACCCAACTTGCTGTTCAAGTGGGAGAGGTTTCTGCTCAATACGAGGGATCTGTTTGGCACCGATGTCAGAGAATCGGTGAAGATGCTGAAAAACTATATCGCCAGTTCGGGCCAGGTGCCGATCATTCGGTACGATATTCGCGCCAACTCCGCGACCAAGACCGACGAGCGGTTTCGCATCGACTCGAAGCGCGCCGAGGGCTCACAGCCTCTCGACCTCGACAACTTCGACCCACAGCGGCTGACCAAGGACGATCTCTGGCTCATCACCCATCAGAGCCAGAGCTACGCCAACTACGAAACATGGGTGATTCCCATCGCCGAGAATTTTCAACTGAAGGGACAGGTGCTCTTGCAAACATTCAAAGATTGCATGATCACCGAGGTCTTCGAACACGATCCGCAGGAGATCCGGGACAATCTCGATGGCTTCGCGGTGCCCTTGGCCGCTGACATTTTCGAACGCCTGCGCCAGCACTATACCCGCGTCCAGAAGAACAAGACGGTCGGCTACGACCAGGAGAAACGGCAGCCCATCAAGCGAGACGTGGTGACCTACAAGGCGCCGGCCAGCCAGGAACGGCTCGAGGAGATCGCCGCGCAGCTGCACCAGGCAGGTGCAGCCATGGTCCGTTTCATGAGGCGCGTGCTCATCGATGGCGTGATTCCCGATCCGTTCTTTGAGCACAGCCTGCAAGCGCTGATGAATCAGCAGGAATAGGGATCATCGGGTGAGCGTGACGCCGGGCTTTTGGGCCAGGAGGTCGGCGTTGCGGATTCCCGTGCAGCCGTGCAGATTCACGGCGCGCAGCCGGGGCAGCCCGAGGAGCGGAGAAATGTCGTCGAGCTGGCGATTGCCGCGCAGATCGAGCACCTCCAGCCCATCGAGCCGGGCCAGCGGGTCGAGATTGGCGACCGAGGTACAAAAGGCCAGGGTGACCTGCCGCAGGGCGGGCAAGGCAGACAGGGCGGACAGATCGGTGAGCCTGGCCAGACGGGTGAGGCGCAGTTGCTCGAGGTGGACTGCGCGGCGCGGCACGCACAACGCCTGGCATCGCGGCAGATTGGACAGGGACAGGACGGTGAGCTCGGTCAGCCCGGTCAGCCCGGACAGGTCGTCGACCCGGGCCAGATCGTGCAGCGTCAATCGGGTCAGGTCTGGTAGCCCGGACAGCGCGGACAGATTTTCCAGCGCTTTACAGGCCGAGAGGTTGAGTTCGATCAGGCCGGGCCGCGGTGCCAGGGCGGTCAGGTCGGTGAGCCCGGGGCAGCCGGCGATCTTCAACTGAGCGAGCCCGGGGCGGTCGCCCAGCACATCGAGACTGATCAGATTCTCGCCGCCGACTTCCAGGTGGCCGAGTTGTTCCAGGCTGGCGAGCGGTGCAAAGTCGGCCACGCCGTCACAGCCGGTGACAATGAGTTTCTCGACGGGCAGGTGCTCCAGTCCGGTGAGACTCGGCACGCGGTAGCACCCCGACAGGTTCAAAAAGCGCAGCGCGCCGAGGCCGCCCAGGCCGGTCACATCGCGGAGCTCGGGGCAGTTTTTGAGGTCGAGCCAGCCAAGCCGGGTCAGCTTGACGAGCGGTTCGCAGTCGGTTAGCGATGCCACACGGGAGGCGCGCAGGGACTGGAGGCCGACGAGCTGGCTCACAATGGTCCAGTCGTGCTCGGTGGTGGAGGGATGCAGGGCAAGGTCGGTGATCGCGGCCAGAATGTCCGGGCAGAGGAGGTCGTCGTGAGGATTGGGAACCACCAGGGAACGTACCAGAGACCACGCTGGCCGGGGCGATTCGCCATCCTGGAGGGCTGCCCACCAATGGCCCGGGGCGCGGCGCAGTCCATCGGGCCAGCGGTCCAGGCGCGGCTCGAGAAAGCGGACTATCTCCTTCTCGACCCCGGTGTCGCGCACCGTGTCGAACACCGCCACGATGTGCTGCCAAACCGATTCGGATGGTCCTCGCTCGAGGAGCGTGGACAGGCGAGAGTGGAGTTGTGGCTGCGTCATGGCACTTGGTGACTGGCTGGCTCGTGACGCGCGGCTGCCGGGCTTGTGCAGTCGCCGATCGCGGCGGAGAGGTCGGTCTGGCCCAGTTCGGACCCGATGCGGAGCTGGCCGGTGTGGTCCATCGCATCTTGAGGTATCTCGCGGCGAAACGCAACGACGACCGGCTCGAGGAGTGGTCGTGTTCAGGCTCGGTGACGAGTTCGCGAACAGCGTTCGCGAAATCTGATCCCGCGGCCCACGCCAGTGGGTGTCGGACCGATGGACTCGGTCCTCAGCCGTTGGTCGCGGACTCGGTCGGCGGACTCGGTCTTCGGTCTCGGACTCGGCTACTATGTGCCCATGCCGGCCAAGCGCTCTGTAAACGACAATCCAGCCCCCGAGCCCGAGGTCATCGCCAGCATGTCGGGCATCGCCGACCTGGTCGCCCGCTACGATGTAGTTTTGCTCGATGCCTATGGCGTGCTGGTCAATTCGGCCGGTCTCATGCCCAATGCGCGCACCCTGGTCGATGCGATCACCGGGCAAGGCCGGGGTTTTTTCGTGGTGACCAATGATGCCTCGCGCCTGCCGCAGACCCTGACGGCCCGGTTTCAGCGATTCGGCCTGCCCATCCCGGCCGAGGCGTTCATCACCACGGGTTCTCTGTTGCCCGGGTATTTTGCCGACAACGCACTTGTCGGTGCGCGCTGCATGGTGCTCGGCCCGGCCGATTCCGAGTCGTACGTGCGCGCTGCCGGCGGCCAGGTCGTGCCGGTCGAGGCCGGACAGGACTGCGATGCCGTGGTTGTCTGCGATGAAGCTGGCTTCTCGTTTCTCGACACCCTGGACAATGTGCTGAGCGCACTGTATCGCCATTTCGACCGAGGCGACCAGGTCGCCCTGATCCAGCCCAATCCCGATCTGATCTATCCCAAAGGGAACAATGCGTATGGCTTTACCAGTGGTGCCATAACACTGATTCTGGAAGCTGCACTGGCCCGTCGCTATCCCGGACGCGATTTGCTATTTGCCCGCCTGGGCAAACCGCACCGGCCAATATTCGACCAGGCCCGCCGCCTCGCCGGCACCGATTCGCTCCTCATGATCGGCGATCAGCTCGAAACCGATATCGCAGGAGCCCGCGCTGCCGGGATCGACGCCGCCCTGGTCACCACAGGAGTCAGCCGCTGGGACCCGTCTTTGCACAACGATTCGCCCAGCCCGGGCAGGCCTACCCATGTCATCAGGTTTTGATGTCGAAGTTCCACGCCTTGACCACCTGGATGCGCGGCGACAGATATTCGTCGACCAGACGCCGGTGGTCGGGATGGACCCGATAGGGCTCGACGTCGTCCAGTGAGTCGAAACGCACGACCGCGCAGAGATCCCATGCCGACTCGGCATGGCTGTCGGCCGGCGTGCCCACGTGGGCCGAGACCACCCCGGGCAGGGCGCGCAAAACCTCCTGGGTATGGGCAACAATTTCCTGCCGGCTGTCGGTGTATTCTTTGTCGAGCCTCATAAAAACATAGCGTTCAACCATGGTCTCTCCGTCGTGTGATGGCCGGGACTGTACTCCACGGGCCAGGTTCTCGGTGGCCGCGGCCCGGGCGGCAGCCAGCCATTGGGCGAGATCAGAAGGTAGCGGGCTGTCGAAGCGCATGGCCTGGCCACTTGTCGGATGCGGCAAGCCGAGCGTTGCAGCGTGAAGGGCCAGGCGCGGTGGCGGCGCAATCCGGCCGCCCGGTCGGCTCGGACCATAGCGGGGATCGCCCAGCACAGGATGGCCGATATGATGACAATGGATGCGGATCTGATGGGTTCGCCCGGTTTCGAGCCGCGCCCGTATCACCGACGCGACATCGCCTACCGGCTCGATCAGACGCACATGGGTGATGGCCGGACGGCCAGAAATCGCGACCCGGATCGCACGCTCGCCCGCTTCAGACCGGCCAAGTGGTCCAGCCACGACTGCAATGTACTCGCGCTCAATGGCGTGTTCGCGAAACCACTCGGACAGAATTCGATTGGCAGTCGCAGTCTTGGCCAGGATCAAAAGTCCACTGGTCTCGAGATCGAGGCGATGCACAACATGAATCGTCGGACTGGACGCCCGCTGGCGCAAAAGATCGGCCAAATTGCCGCGGTCACTCTCGGGTGTCGGCGCGGTGATCAGCCCACATGGCTTGTCCACCACAACGATGTCGTCGTCCTCGTGCGCGATGGTAAACGCCGGCAGGACACTGGCATCGCGCCGCCGAGCCGAGCGCCCGACCGATTTGTTGGCCCGCTCGAGGGCGCCGCCGAGAGTGACCTCGATGATCTGGCCGGGACGCATGGTTCGACTGGCCACCTTGACCCGTTTGCGATCGACAAAGACTCCGCCGATATCGAGCAACACCCGGGCTTTTCGGCGCGACAGCTGGGGAATCCGCGCGGCCAGGACCTGGTCGAGTCGCCGACCCGCATCGGCCGGCAACACTTCGAATCGAACCTTCTGCTTGCCCTGGGCCATCGCTTATTGCGCGATCGACCGGTCGCCCGGGACCTGGTCGCCATCGCTTTGGTCGGCCCCGCGGTCCAGTTGCAGGTCGTAGAACTCGATGTCGAGAATGCGGCCAAACTTTTCTCCGACCCGGCGCATGGTGCCGATATGCCGGAATCCGAGCGATTCGTGCAGGGCCACGCTGGGCCGGCTCTCGGCACAGATGCGGGCCAGCAAAACCCGCAATCCCGCAGCCCGAGCGCGGGCCATCAAGTCGACCACGAGGTTTCGGCCAACCCCACGGCCGCGCGCGTCGCGGTGGACATAGACCGAAACCTCGGCAGTGCGCGCGTAGGCGGGGCGCTGCGACCACGGCGATAGCGAGCCAAATCCGGCAATCGTCCGTCCCCCGCGGTTTGCCCGATGATCGGACAGGCTGGCCGAGCGGCTGCCTAGCGCGGCAACCACGGCCGGATGCCGCGCGGAATTGTGCGACTCGAGCCAGACGCGCCGATTCTCCAGGGTCACTGGCTCGGTGTCGAACGTGCTGGTCGAGTGACTCACTTCATGGTTGTAAATGTCCGCGATGGCTGGCAGGTCAGCACGCGTGGCCAGTCGGATCGCAAGCTCGGCAGGCCGGGTCACACATTGATATATACCCGAGTCGCGACGACGCAAACACTGCAACATCACGAGATCCTCGGTTCACTCCTGGCCACCGGTCAATCTACACCGAAATTGTTCGGTGCCGGCGTGGAAAACGCCCTATACGGGATTCATCTATGCCGGGCATTGGCGCAAGGTGGCAGAACCGCTCGACAGCGGCAGAGAGGACCAGCTGATCGCGACGGCTATCCCTTTTTGTACCCGATCCCAGGCCGGCCAGCTCGGCGTCGATCGGGCCGTGCAAGCCTTGACAGTGCGAGCAAATCCCCCGTATTTTCGCGCCGTTCGCCGGCTTGATGCAGAGCCGGGAAAGACGGGCTAACACATCGATGACATTCGAGTTTTCCCAACAAGCCAAAGAGAGAATCAACGCTCTTTGCGAGCGGTATCCGAGCAAGCAGCCGGTTGTTCTGGCCGCGCTTCACCTGGCGCAGAAAGAATTTGGCCACCTCGGCGATGACGTGTTGCGCCTGGTGGCCAAAACTCTGGACCTGTCCTACCCCCACGTCTACGGCGTGGCCACGTTCTACACCATGTTTCGCCGCGAACCGGCCGGACACAACGTCCTGCGCGTGTGTACCAACATCTCGTGCATGCTGCGCGGCGCCTACGATGTCCTCGAAGGACTCGAAAAGCGACTCGGCATCAAGGTGGGCGAGAGCAACGAAACCTTCCACCTGGTCGAGGAAGAGTGTATCGCGGCATGCGATGGCGCGCCGGCCGTACTGTGCGGCACCGAATACTTTCTCAACGTCGAAGTCGGAGATCTCGACACCATCATCGGTTCTCTCGACAAGACTCCACACCCAGAGTCAGAGGTGGTGTAGTGCCTGCCGACTTGGATACCAAACTTATCACCCGCAATTTTGGCAATGAAGAGGCCAGGAAATTGGCCGGGTACGAAAAACTGGGCGGCTATCAGACGTTGCGCAAAGCCCTGCGCATGAAGCCGGAAGACATCGTCGAAGAGGTCAAGAAGTCCAACTTGCGCGGCCGCGGTGGCGCGGGCTTTCCAACCGGGATCAAGTGGAATTTCTTGCCCAAGCAGCGCACGGCGACCCATCTGGTGTGCAATGCCGACGAGTCCGAACCGGGCACCTGCAAGGACCGACTGCTCATCTACTGGGACCCGCACCTTCTCATCGAGGGCATGGTCATCAGCGCCCATGCCATCGGCGCCACCCACAACTACATCTATATCCGCGGCGAGATGATGCGCGAATATCAGGTGCTGCAAAAAGCGATCGACGAGGCCTACCAGCGCGGCTACCTGGGCAGCGATGTGCTCGGCTCGGGCTTTCGCTGCGAGCTCACCGTGCATCGCGGCGCCGGCGCTTATATTTGCGGCGAGGAGACTGCCCTGCTCAACTCGCTCGAGGGCCTGCGCGGGCAGCCCCGCATCAAGCCGCCGTTTCCGGCGGTCAAGGGACTTTTCGGCAAGCCCACCATCGTCAACAACGTCGAGACCCTGATGAACATCCCGCACATCATCGACAAGGGCGGCGCGTGGTATGCCGAACTCGGCGTGGGCCGGTCGGGCGGCACGCGCATCGTGTGCGTATCGGGCCACGTCGAAAAACCGGGGGTCTACGAGCTGCCGCTGACCATCACGTTTAATCAGCTGATCGACGATATCTGCGGCGGAGTGTGGAAGGGCCGAAAGGTCAAGGCAGTGATTCCGGGCGGCACCTCAATGCCGCCGCTCTCGGCCGACGAGCTCGACGTGCCAGTCGAATTCGACGCGCTCATGACCGACGAGCGCATCGGCCCGGTCAAGGTGTACAAAAACCACAATTGGCAGGATTTCGACATGGGGGGCGGCCGCCAGCTGCGCACCATGGCCGGCTCGGGCGGAATCGTGGTCATGGACGACGAAACCGATATTCCCAAGGCGTGCTGGCGCATCATGAAGTTCTATCACCACGAATCGTGCGGCCAGTGTACCCCGTGCCGCGAGGGCACTGGCTGGCTGGAAAAAGTCTGTCGCCGCGTCGCCTTTGGCCGCGGCAAGGCGGGCGACGTCGAACTTCTATCCACCATCGCTCACGGCATCGCGGGCAACACCATCTGCCCCCTCGGCGAGGCGGCAGCCTGGCCCATGCTGGGCTTCATCACCAAGTTCCGCAGCGATTTCGAGGCCAAGATTCCCGACCCCACCGACGACCTGGAGACCGAAAAACCGGCCGCGGCAGGAGCGACCGCGTCATGACCGACCCACAATACAGCGGGCGATGTGGGCCCGGACGGTTCATCACCGCGCTCTCGGCAGCCATCGTCGTCTCGCTGGTCGGCTGGATCGCGCCGGCCCACGGCAGCAATGCTCCGACCCTGGATAGCGATCTCATCGAGGCACAAAATCAGCGCGAGCTGAAAGCCCCGGGCGACCAAACCAGCCGTACGGCCAGGCGCGGCGACCAACCATCGGGCCCAATGCAAGAGAGCGGCGACCTGCGAGCCAGCGGTGCAGGTCTCGACCAGACCGGCTCGCCGCGCGACAGAAACGTCGGCCAGAGGAAGCTCAGCGAGACCAGTTCGTCGGTCGCGGCCCTGTTCTGGTTGTTTGCCCTGATGGTGGTCGGCGGATCCATCTTTGTCATTACCCGGCGCAACCTGATCAGCGCAGTCATGGGCATGGTCGGCACCTTCTTTGCCATCGCAGTGGTGTACGCTATGCTCTATGCCCATTTTCTGGCCGCCATCCAGGTCCTGGTCTACGCCGGCGCGATCATGGTGCTCTTTGTTTTTGTCATCATGATCCTGAACAAACCCGAGGCCGAACCGTGGAGCGCCTCGGGCTTGCTCGGCAAGGTCGTGGTGCTCGGCGCGCTCGCCTACCTGTTGGCCCGGCTCTTCATGGTCCTGTGGGGGGTCGAGCCTCTGCCCGGATCGCTGCTGGCCATATCGGCTACATCGGACACCACCACTCCGGCTGCACCGGGCGCCATCGTGGACGGGGCCGACTGGGGATCGACCCGTGGGGTCGGACGCGCCCTGTTTACCAGCTATTTGTTCCCGTTTGAGGCAGTGTCGCTGGTCTTGCTCATTGCCGTGGTCGGCGCCGTGGCAGTGGCCAGGCCGCACGAGCGACCACCGGTCCACATTCCCGAAGGCGTGCCGGGTGGCCCGAAATCCCGCCAATCCTCCCGGTCCTGAGGACGAGCCATGGTTTCATCGATCTATTCTCAAATCACCTACGGGCACTTCTTGGTGCTGGCCGGAGTCCTTTTTGGCATTGGCCTGGCCGGCGTCATTCTCCGACGCAACGCACTCATCGTCATGATGTCGATCGAGCTCATGCTCAACGCCGCCAACATGACCATCCTGACCTTTGCGCGCATGCACGGTGATATGCGCGGCCATGCCCTGGCATTCATCGTCATTGCTGTGGCCGCGGCCGAGGCCGCGGTCGGATTGGCGATCGTGGTCGCGGTCTATCGGGCCCGCGGCCATGCCGACGTCGATCGCCTATCAACGTTGAGGCACTAGTCCAAGCACTCGCCGGAAACCATGAAAACCAACCTCATTTTCCTCATTCCGCTCCTGCCGCTCTTGGGCGCGCTGTTCAATCTGTTTTTGGGCCGCGTCATCTGGCGGGTCGCGGCGGGTCGCGATCCGTCGCGGCGCGTGGTGCATTTCGTAGCTGTCGGTACGGTGGTCGCGTCGTTTGCCGTGGCCCTCTCGCTCTTGGTCGGGCCGCTCTTCGAGCTGTTCTGGAAATGGCATCAGGGCGGCAAAAGCGGCCTGAGCGAGGCGCTCACTCAGAGTGTGTACACCTGGATCGAAGTGGGCAACCTCAAGCTCGACCTGGCCTTCCGCATGGACACTCTGAGCGGAGTGATGGTCATGGTGGTGACCTTTGTCGGCAGCCTGATCCATCTCTACTCCACCGGGTATATGGCCGACGAGCCGCGCTATGCGGCCTATTTCGGCTATTTGAACCTGTTCACCGGAGCCATGCTGATCCTGGTTCTGGGCGACAATCTGCCCGTCATGTTCATCGGCTGGGAGGGCGTCGGTCTGTGCTCGTACCTTCTCATCGGCTTCTGGTTCGAGAACAACCAGTTTGCCTACGCCGGGCGCAAGGCCTTTGTGGTCAACCGGATCGGTGACTTTGCTTTCCTCATCGGCATGTTTCTGCTCTTTCAGGCCGTGGGCGGCCTGGATTACGAAACCCTGCGCTCCGATGCGGCCATGGCTGCCTATCGTTCCCCTCTGTGGGGCGAGCGATTGGCGTTTTGGGCCGGGTTGTTCCTGTTCATCGGCGCGTGCGGCAAGTCGGCGCAAATTCCCCTCTATGTCTGGCTGCCCGACGCCATGGCCGGCCCGACCCCGGTCTCGGCGCTGATTCACGCCGCTACCATGGTGACGGCCGGTGTGTACATGGTGGCCCGGATGTCGTTCCTGTACGCGTCGTCCACTGCCGCCATGGCCGTGGTCGCCGGAGTCGGCGCCTTGACCGCCCTGTTTGCCGCCATCATGGCATTTGCCCAGACCGACTTCAAAAAGGTTCTCGCCTACTCGACCGTATCGCAGCTCGGTTTCATGTTTGTCGGCGTAGGCGTAGGCGCGTACGTGGCCGGTATCTTCCACCTGGTCACCCACGCATTCTTCAAGGCCGGGCTCTTTCTGGCCGCCGGCTCGGTCATGCACGCGATGAGCGGGTCCGGCGATATCGTCAAGATGGGTGGGCTGAAAAAATGGCTGCCATGGACCCACAAGACGTTTGTCGCCTACTGGCTGGCCATCTGCGGCATCATTCCATTTGCCGGATTCTTTTCCAAGGACGAGATTCTGGCCGGAGCGTGGTCGGCCGAGGGCCAGGGCTGGCTAGTCGGCTACGGCGAGCTTCTGTGGGTCGTGTTGACCGTTGCCGCGCTGGGCACTGCGTTCTACATGTCGCGGCTCTACTGCTTGGTCTTTGAGGGCGAGTGCCGGGCCGACGACGAGACCCGCAGCCACATCCATGAATCGCCCTGGTCGATGACCGTGCCGCTGGCAATTCTGGCCGTGTTTTCGGTCGGTATCGGCTTTATCGGACTGCCCCACGTGGGCGGATTGCCCAACGTTCTCGAATCCTGGTTGAGCGCGTCGATCGCCCGGCCCGATTTTCACAGCACGTATCCATCGATCGCCGAGAGCTTGCACCTCAGCGCGCAAAACCACCTGGGCGAGGGAGGCCTGCTCCTGTTCATGGCCATTGCCCTGGTCATGGGTATCGCCGGTATTGGCGCGGCGTGGAAGCTCTACCGCAAGGGGCCATCCAAGCTGGTCGCCGACAAGTCCGCCAGCGGCTTTGCGGCCAGGATCTACCAGGTGGTCTACAACAAGTTCTACGTCGATGAGCTGTACGACCGCATCGTGGTCGCGCCATTCCGCTGGGCCTGTCAGGCTCTCTTTGACGTCGTGGACAAGTTTGTCATCGACCTGATCTTTGTCAATGGCTCGGCGTTTGTTGTCGGGGTTGTGGGCCGGGTCGCCCGCTGGGTGCAAAACGGCCAGGTCCACCGCTATCTGGGGCTCCTCGTGGTCGGCGCTGGATGTATCTTTTATTTCACCAGAGAGCCGACCATTGACTTCAGCTACACCGTATCCGGGGGCAGGGTCACCTTCCAGGCCGATATCGGGGCCGGTCCATCGGCTATCATGTCGAAAACGACCGAGCTGCGCTGGGATTTTAACGGCGACGGCGACTCCAACGACCCCGAAGAGCAGCGTTTCCGCAACAAGACCGAGGCCCAGTTGCCCATTGCCGACGTCGGCAGCCAGGTCACGCTCTGGTACACCGATCCGGTTTTCAAATCTACCGCCAAGACGGTCAAACCGGTCGACAAGAACTCCGACCGAGTTGGAGGTGAGCAATAATGGCAAGTGCTTGGGTATTGCCCACCATCCTGGGCTTGCCCCTCATCGGGGCTATCCTGGTCATGCTCATACCGCGTTCCGAGGCCGGCCTGGCGCGCGGATTTGGCTTTGGTTTTTCGCTGGCCACATTTTGCATTTCGCTGGCCATCCTGGGTTATTTCGATTCCGAGTACGGCCGTTTTCAGCTGGTGGTCGACAAGGAATGGATTCCCGGTCTCAACGCCCATTTCAAAGTAGGCGTCGACGGCATATCGCTGTGGCTGGTCATCCTCACCACGTTCACCACACCGATCGCCATTCTGTCGGCGTACCGGGCCGTGGACAAACATGTGCGCGAGTTCATCGCTGCCATGCTGATCCTCGAAGTCGGCATGCTGGGCGCGTTTGTCGCTCTCGACATGTTTTTGTTCTACATTTTCTGGGAAGTCATGCTCATCCCGATGTATTTCCTCATCGGGATCTGGGGCGGGAAGCGCCGCATTTACGCGTCGATCAAGTTCGTCATCTACACCATGGCCGGCTCGCTACTCATGCTGGTGGCGATCTTTTACATGTACGCCAAGCACGGCGCGATCACCGGCGAATACACCACTGACTTCGTGGCCCTGCAGAAAAATCTGGTTCTGTCGAGCGAGGCCCAGTTCTGGTGTTTTGCCGCCTTTGGCCTGGCCTTTGCCATCAAGGTTCCGCTCTTTCCCCTGCACACCTGGCTGCCCGACGCCCATGTCGAGGCGCCCACTGCCGGCTCGGTCATCCTGGCCGGCTTGCTGCTCAAATTTGGCATCTACGGGTTTATCCGGTTCGCCATGCCCATGTTCCCGGCCGGGTCCCAGGCGTGGGCGCCGCTTCTGGCCATTCTGGCCGTGGTCGGCATCATCTACGGCGCCTACGTGGCATTTGCCCAGCCCGACGTCAAAAAACTGGTCGCCTACTCATCGGTATCGCACCTCGGTTTTTGTGTTCTCGGCGTATTTGCCATGACTGCCATGGGCATCGAGGGGTCGATTTACGCCATGCTGTCGCACGGTTTGACCACTGGCGGACTCTTCCTGGCCATCGGCGTCCTGTACGAGCGGCGGCACACCCGGCGCCTGGCCGAGTTCGGCGGTCTGTGGAAACAAATGCCGGTGTTTGCCGGGATATTTTTGATCATCACCCTGGGCTCGGCCGGGTTGCCCGGACTGTCGGGCTTTATCGGCGAGTTCCTGACCATCTTCGGCACATTCGTGGCCTCGGATGCGTCGATTCCAGTTCCCCGTCTGCTCGCCGCTCTGGCCGCCACCGGGGTGATCTTCGGCGCAGTGTATCTGCTCTACATGTTCCAAAAAATGATGTTTGGACCGATCACTCACGAGGCCAACCGCACTCTCAAAGACCTGTCCGGTCGCGAGATCGCGGTGTTCTTGCCCATTGTGGCTATGGTGTTTTTCATGGGCATCTATCCCCGGCCATTTCTCAAATCCATGGAGCCGGCGGTCGAGCGCTTCATGACTACATATCACACCAAGCTGGCGCAGACCCGAGACCAGACCTACGTGCCAGGGGTATCACCAAAACAGGCCAGGGCGGCAGAATCGAGTAACCCTGGTGCGCTTGTGCCCCGGCTCCAACCAGCTGTGGCGGCAAGCGCCCCGGCCGCAGTCGCGCCACCAGCGGACGCGCAGGCCGCAGCACTGCAGGCGGTTGCCAAACGGGCGACCGCACCGCCGGTGGCTGTTGATCAAGCCCCGGCACCGCCGGTGGCTGTTGATCAGACGGCAGGACCACCGGTTGCCACCAAGATCGACCCACAGACCCGGGTTGCCGGTGTGAAGGGGGCATTGCGATGACCTCCACATTCAATGCCTTTGACTTGATGTATATAATACCGCTCCTGGTCCTGGCCGTGACCGGGTTGCTCCTGGTCCTTGCCGAGTCGTTTTTTAAGGGCCGTCAGCGCAACCATCTCATGGGATTGGCGGTGGCCGGCGCGATCGCTGCAGCGGTAACGGCCATGATTCTGTTTCGCTACACCCCGGATGACGAGCAGGGACGGCTGGTCCTGGGCATGTTGAAGGCCGACCGCTTTGCCTACTTTTTCACCGTCCTCATCTCGTTTGCCACCGCGGTCACCGCACTGGTCGGCGCGTCGTACCAGGACGAGCACAACTGGCAGAGCGGCGAATTCTACGGCATTCTACTCTTGGTCGCCACCGGCATGACCGTGATGGCCATGGCCGCTGATCTGGTCAGTGCATTCATAGGCATCGAGACCATGTCGCTGGGCATCTATGTGTTGGTGACGTCGCGCCGGCAATCGCTGCGCGGCACCGAGGCGGCGATGAAATACTTTGTCATGGGTGCGGTGGCCTCAGCATTCATGCTTTACGGCATTGCCCTGGTCTACGGTGCCACCGGGACGACCAATCTCGACAGCATCGAGAAAGTACTCGCCAATGTCCAGGACCTGCAACTGGGCTTGCTGGTCGCCGGAGTGTTTCTTCTGGTCATTGCTCTGGCATTCAAGGTCGCGGCAATTCCCTTTCACATGTGGGCCCCCGATGCCTACGAGGGTGCGCCCACGCCAGTGACCGGGTTCATGGCGACAGCGGTCAAGGCGTCGGCGTTTGCGGTGTTCATTCGGATTTTTGTCAATACCTTCGAGGCCGAGAGCACGGCCTTTGGCCACATGGGGTGGACCAGTCCACTGATCGTTCTGGCCGCTCTCACCATGACCATCGCTAACGTGGCGGCATTGCGCCAGGAAAACATCAAGCGCATGCTGGCCTATTCGTCGATCTCGCACGCCGGAGTGGCACTGGTCGGCGTCATTGCTGCTGGTCTGGGCAACCGCGAAGCGGCCACCACGGCGGTGATGTATTATCTCGCGGCCTATACTGTGACCACCCTGGGTGCATTTACTGTGGTCGCCTGGCTCGGCTCGCGCGACCGCGAGCGCGTCCTGGTCGACGACTTTTCGGGTCTGGCTTCCAGGCATCCCGGCGCAGCGCTGGCCATGACGGTCTTCATGTTATCGCTCGGTGGTATCCCGCCCACCGCGGGCTTTTTTGGCAAATTCTATGTATTCAAATCAGCCATGGAAGCCAGCGACCAAGCCTTGCTGTGGCTGGTCATACTCGGGGTCATCAACTCTGCGGTGAGCATCTATTATTATTTGCGCGTGGTCATGACCATGTATTTCCGCGATCCGGTCGAGGAGTTCAAACCGCTGCGCGCAGGTGCGATCACGGTGGTCCTGGTCATCTGCGCCCTGGCTATTCTCGAGATGGGCATCCTGCCGGGCTTCTGGCTCGGTCTGGCGGGGGGCTAGCGCGCAGAGACAACGCTGTGACCGCGGCACCGCTGTCTGGAATTACTGTCATCGATTGCTCGCGCGTCCTGGCCGGGCCCTATTGCGGCGTGCTTCTGTCTCATCTCGGCGCCGACGTCATCAAGGTGGAGGGCGCACGCGGCGATGAAAGTCGCACCTGGCCGCCCCACAAGGGGGATATCGGGGCGACCTTTATCGGTCTCAACGCCAACAAGCGGAGCATTGCGGTCGATCTCAAAGCGGACGATGGCGCGCAGATCATCCGCGATCTGGCCCGGACCTCGGATGTTCTGATCGAAAACTTCAAGACCGGGGACATGGAGCGCTTTGGCCTGGGATACCTGGCCATGCATCGCATCAATCCGCGCCTGGTCTATACATCGATCGCAGCGTTTGGGCGCCAGGGTCCGAAAGCCGGGGACCTCGGCTACGAAGCTCTGGTCCAGGCGTACAGCGGCGTGCTCGCAGTCACCGGAGAGCCGGACGGCAATCCGGTCCGTTGCGGCGTATCGTTTCTCGATATGGCCACGGGCGTCATGGCGGCACTCGCCACGGTATCTGCGCTGTACCGACGCGAAGCGACTGGACAGGGCGGTCGCGTCGATACCTCGCTGCTCGAGACCTCCATGGGTCTGCAGACCAATCTTTTGGCCAGTTTTGTCCAGCACGGCATCGTCCCGACCCGTCTCGGTACGGCGCATCCGCAGGTCGTCCCGTATCAGGTGTACAAAACCCGGGACGGATATATATTTATCGCCACCGGCAATCAGAATCTATTCGAGCGGTTCTGCCGGGCCATTGGTCGCGAGGATATGATTTCCGACCCTCGCTTCAGCGATAACGCGATGCGAGTCCGCCACCGCGACGCCTGCGTATCGCTGATCTGCCAGACTGTCGAAGAGTGGGATACCCTTCCGCTGACCGACGTCTTGCGCGATCACGGAGTACCGTTTTCTCCGGTCAATGACCTCGAGTCGCTCATGAAGGATGGCCAGGTCGATGCGCTCGGCGTGATGGCGACCGGTCACGACCCGGCCTACGGCCGGTTCCAGATTCCCGGCCTGCCATTCACTCTATCGGAGCATTCGCGTGCCTATACAGGCACCGCTCCCCGACTCGGCGAGCACACCATCGACGTGCTCAAATCACTCGGCTACGACGACGCTCGCATCCAGACACTGTTGCAAAACAAGGTCATCCAGATCCCCCAGATCCCCGACCAAAGGCATTACAAGATCCCCGACAAAGCTCCAGAGAAATGAGCCAGAATTCGAGCTAAACAACTGCTCTGGCGGCGCGGGTGGCCACAGAACGACGTACTCTCGCTTACTCAAGGAGGTAAAAAATTGCGCTCAAGACGCACCGAGACCTGGCGAGACAGTGAGCCGCCAGGTCTCGAGGGAATGTCGCAAGGTCAGCGAAACGATGGTAGCGGCCCGCACCGAACACCGTGCAAAACGCGCATCTTGTAGGTGCCGTGGGGAAACACTACCTCGCGGTCGCCCCACGGCGGTGCAGGCTTGGTGCGACCTTCGGTCTGAATTATTGGCTTCTCTATTGCCATCCCTTCCGCCAACACCGAATCTGGCCAGCGCCACTTGCACACCTACAGGTCGCACGTGTAAGATGCGTTCAGTGGAGTCGCGTTCCCGCTGAACCAATACACGAGCAGACGATCGCCAAGCCGTAGTTCGGAGCTCTAGATAGTCAAGGACGCACGAAAAACTTACGAATTTTGGCGGGTTACAACGACGCACCTGTACGTTTTGGCTTGATAGAAAAAACCACAGCGATAGGCTTAACGTATGAGCACGAGCTCTCAGATCGCGTCGGTTGGCGAGGAGTTTCCGGACGAGCTGCCTGAGCACCACGAAATCATCTGTGGCAGACTCGTCCGCAAGGCGTTGGTAAGCACCGAACATGCTTTTGTCCAGCAACAGCTAGGCGTTTTTCTCTCGCCATTCTACGGCAGAAAAAGAGCTCCTGGGGGTTGGTGGACTTTCATTTGCCCCGGCATTGTACTCACTGCCGACTTGCATCAGTATGACCCTGGTTCGCATTGGTATGAGCCGGATGTGGCGGGTTGGAAGATCAACGTGGTGCCGGAGCGACCGCGTGGGGCTCGCGTTCGCGTTTGGCCACAGTGGGTATGCGAGGTGCTGTCATCGTCCACGGCCGAGAGAGACAAGGGCGTCAAGTTGGACACCTACCACCGTGCCCACGTCGATCACTATTGGCTCGCCGATCCTGAGAAGCAGACCCTGACTGTACTTGCCTGGACTGAGGACGGCTACCAAACCATTCTCACCGCTGGCCCTAGCGACCGTGTTCGTGCCGAGCCGTTTGCAGAACGCGAGTTGGATCTCGGCTGGCTTTTTGACTTCGAGTAGGTCGGCACCTCTGCGTTTACACGTCAGCAATTAGTGCTGCGCTGAAAAGTCGTCGTGGTTGGTTCGTGTACCGCCCGGCTCTTTATCGAAACTGCCCCCGTGAACGGTTACGATCTCTGCAAGGCCACTTCTTCGCAGCCGCTCTGCGTCGCGCTTCGGCGGCAAACCGAACTGCCTCGAGTATTCACGACTGAACTGTGACGGCTCCTGGTAGCCCACCGCGAAGCCTGCCTCCGCTGCTTCATAGCCCTTGACCACCATTAGACGTCTTGCCGCCATCAACCGCAAACGGTTCCTAAAGCGCAACGGGCTGGTCCCAGTCACCGCTCTAAAGTGCTGATGGAAGCTCGATAGACTCATGCCTGCGAGCGCAGCGAGATCGCTCGTCGTCGCAGGTTCACCGAAATGCTGCTCGAGCCAAGAAATGACTTTCGTCATTTCACGAAGCCGGCTGCCGCTTGTGACCATCCGCGCCAGCATCGCGGCCGACTCTGGATACTGGAACAGGCGCCAGATCACTTCTCTCTCGATGAGCGGCGCCAATACAGCTACGTCCTTCGTGCGGTGAATTACGTCGGCGAGCCGCACTATCGCATCGAGTAACTCGTCGTCCATCGCGCCCAATTCCAGGCCGGCAAGTGCCTTCGCTCTCAGATCCGGAAGAGTAGCTAGCTCGAGAAGCTCAGCCACCAGCATGGAATCCAAATCCAAGCGCAGGCACACAAATGGTGCCCTTTTCGTGGCCTCGACCACGGCGCCCAAAACCGGAAGTTGGACAGATCCCAGAAGGTAGTGTGCGGCATCGTAACGGTAGCTACGGTTGTCGAGCCTGGCCTCCTTCGCCCCCTGTGCAACCACGCAAAGTGCGGGTGCATACAGAACAAGTTCTGGCACTGTCGGCTCGGAGTGTCTGATAATCGTAAGCCGCGGTATCGGCGTCCGATAGATCCCATCGTCCTTGGCGAAGCTAAGCAGTTTGTCGATCAAATCGGAGAGTGTACGCATGACGGTGCCTTCGGCGGCGACGTTGTCACTGTGCGCGTTCTCGGAGGATTGTACAAGCATTACGGACGCTGTCCATAACGCTGCCCCTGATCAACCCGTCAGACTCATCCCCGAAGAATCTGGGCGTTCTCGAGATGTTCGAAATGGAGCGCTGGACTTCATTCACAGTCACCCTCATACGACAGAAAGGGAGTATTTGCAGTGAAAACATGGTTCATAACCGGGGCATCACGGGGCATTGGCTTCGAGATTGCGCAAGCTGCGCTCGCGGCTGGCGACAATGTGGTCGCCACCGCCCGCAATTTGGACAAGCTCGTAGAGGCATTTAGCGGCGACCCGGAACGTCTTGCCTTCGCCCAACTCGATGTACAGAACCCTGAACAGGCTGAAACGGCCAGTGCATTGGCCAAAGAGCAGTTCGGGGGCATCGATGTGCTCGTCAACAACGCCGGCTTCGGACAACTCGGTCATTTTGAGACGATATCCTCGGACGCAATCGCACATCAGTTCTCCACAAATGTCTTCGGCCTCATGCAAGTCACGCGTGCTCTCATGCCGCTCATGCGGGAACAGCGCCGAGGCCATATCTTCAATCTGTCGTCAATTGGCGGCACGATCGGCTTCGACGGCGCGGCCATTTATTGCGCTACCAAATTCGCGGTCGAAGGCTTCTCGGAGAGTCTGGCCCTCGAACTTGGACGCTTCGGCATCCAGGTGACCATCGTCGAGCCAGGTTTTTTCCGCACCGACTTTCTCGACGGGTCCTCTGTTCGCTACGGCGACATCAACATTCCCGACTATACCGAGGCTGCTGCGGAGCAACGCGAGCAATATGGTGCCTATAGCCACGCGCAACTAGGCGACCCGAAGAAACTCGCCCAATGGATCGTCGATGTGGCGGGCGCGGAGAATGCACCCCTCCGTCTCATCGCTGGCTCGGACGCCCTCCAAATGTCGCGCGATCTTCTCCACAACCGACACGAGGAGTTGGAAGGCTGGGCAAATCGATCCGTCACGACCGATCATGAGGTAGCCTGATGCTGCGTATCGTCCCTACCGCGATGGTCGGCTTGCTTACCGCGATGGTCGGCTTGCTGACGGCTTCCTGCGCTGAACCCCAGTCCGACCCCGTGTTCGAACGTGACCTGGTGCGGAAGAAGTTCGAGGCGTGGCGTCAGGGAACGGGTTCTCCGTTCGAACTTCTCGCGAAAGATGCGGCGTGGACAATCGAAGGTCGAGGCCGGTTTGCTGGCACGTTTGATCGCGAGGCGCTCGAGACGAATGTGGTTGCGCCGTTCAACGCGCTTCTCGGGAAGCCGCTGCGACCAACGACACCCCTTCTCTATCAGGATGGCAATACGGTCATCGCGGTTTTCGGGGCCTCCGCAACGCTGAAGTCAGGCGAGCCTTACACGAACCGATATGCGTGGTTCATGACGTTCGAGGGTGGCCAGATAGTGAAGGTCAACGCCTTCCTTGACCTCGCCGCATTCCAGAACGCGTTGGACATTTCAAACACAAACAGACAGCCGTGATTGGTACGCCTACGAAAACCGGCAAAGTCGGTCCGACCTCGATGCGCATTTCGGCCCGCATACGCAGGAGCCTCGCCGCGCGCCACCGTGCACCGCTCCGGGCGGCATACACATCTGTCAACGGCAGCGTAAATCCGTCGATTTCTGACAGGTGAGTCGAGTGAAGTAGGGCATAGGAATTTGATGGACACAGGGCCACTTCTGAGCACGTTCTCTGAGGGAGGCGTTGCCCTGGCGTCGAGCATTTGGCACG
>JAKSDA010000318.1 GCA_022360315.1 Pseudomonadota bacterium | reverse complement strand
GGCACCAGAAATTCGTGCTCAACGGCCAGAACGTCGCTACCGTCCACGAGCGGGTTATCCCGAGCGTAGGCCGCCAGGATGTCCATGCCCTCCCGAAACCGCGCCAGGCCCGAGAGCGACCCGCTGGCCCATTCGTCCCGGTAGATGCGCCCCAGGTCCTCTGCGTCGATGGAGCCGGCATAGCGGCGTTCGCGAACGTCGCGGTAGTACCGTTCCAGCACCCGATGAAGCAGCGACCCGAAATCGGCCTCTACGGTGGACTCGCGCGCAAATCCGTCGATGTACGTCAGGCGAAAGCGACGGGGACACTGCTCGTACGTGGTGAGCCGGGTGGCGCTGATGTACTTATTGCGAAACATTTTCGGCCCTTTCCCTGTGAAACGAAGTGATCCGGGTGCCCGGAAACGCCTGCATCAGCCGCCGCAGAATGGCCACGTGCCCCAGCGAAATCTCAGTGCGCGGCGCATTCGTGTACACCGGCACAACCCACACATCGCAGGCGGTATCCAGCGACAGGCAAAGCTCCACGCCCAGCTCGCGGAACGATGCAATCTCGTCCTCGGAGATGCAGCAGCGGCACACGGCCGGGGCCTCGACCGAGACCTGCGCAACGGGAACCGGTCGTTTCGCAGCCCGGGACGTCTTCGGCGCTGCCGGGCGAATCGGCTCTCCCAGCAAATCGCGAGCGAGCATCGGATGTTGCGGGGGAATGGGCTGCCCGGTGGCTCGGAGCCATTCAACGCAGGCCGTTGCCGAATCGACGAGGCCACACTCCCCGGAGCGATAGTGGGCGCAGCGGTGGCTTTTGTCGGTCGGAAGGTAGCTCGGACAAAGGGGCGTTATTTTGGCCATCTACTAAGAACAAAGCCGCCGTCACCGCCGACTAGACGCCCTCTGACCAAGAAATCTGACAGACGCCCGAAATTCCCGTCCATGCCCGGCCACAGAGAAGCTCACCAACACACAAAATGGCCAATGATTTTCTGGATCAGCACAGTGTGGCGTGTGCTGGGTTCGGGCCCGGCGCCCGCTGCCACGCTGGGGCGTGGCGCAGCGCTGGCGCCTCCGGCTGCGAGGCCCGCCTGCCGGCGGGCTCGCCAGAGCGTGCCAACTCCTCGGCGACCACCCGAGCGCTCCGCGCCAACCCATCCGCCACCAAGCCCACGCGCACTACAAGCACCAGATTCTTGGCTTAGAATGTGCTACGCGGCGGCGCGCGCGTTCTAAGGTAGACCTATCTCAGGACCACCAAACGTTGTTCACAGCACAGATTCAGACCAATCGAGAAAACGCCATTACAAAACCATGTGCTAACCCATTCAATTCATTTGTCATTTGTCAATTCTCTATTCAATTGATCCAAGCTTCTAACCATAAGCTTAGTCAGACCGCGCGTAGCAATGGGCGTGCCACGCATAATTCTGGCCGCCTTGCCGGGTCTGGCCCGCTGGCGAATCCCGGGTAATTTCGAGGATCTGAGCCAAACCGTTAGCATACCCGATTGCCTTCCAGGAGGCTACCTCTTTGTGCGGGAGGGGACCCACCCGTTGCAGGATCTTGCGATTTATCCTCCTGCAAAAGCAGGGTCCGCACGGGTCGGATTGACTCGATCTTGGCCCATACCGTAATCCATATCCGGTTAATATTCCGCTGCTAATTTCACAAACCCACCCTTTGCAGGATCTCAAAGCACAAGATCCTGCAAAGGTCGGGTTCCGAAAACGTGCCTAATAGCCTGTATTCGCTCTGGAAAACTGGAAATACGAAAAACCTGCAGACAAAGAGGAAACACGATAACACGTTGAAAACGAGCCAGTTTTCATAGCGACCCAACCTTTGCAGGAACTCAAAACACAAGATCCTGCAAAGGTTGGGTTCGTCGATGAACGGAGGCCACAGGTTGGTCCGCTGATTAGGTCATTCACCAGCTCGCTCCAAGGCTGCCCGTCTCAGAGCTCGCACTGGCCACACTCTGTGGAGCGTTCCTGTCCCTCGGAACGAACAGCGGTAGCAACGTCGCTACTTGTAGTCTATCGAAATCTCTGCGCTTTGATGATGCCCATGTACCCAATCTCATGCGCCGTGGACGAACAATCGCAGATCCGCACTCTGCAGGAGTGTGCGATATGCCTTCCTGTAAACACCGGGCAACCTTCGCCTGGTTTGTGGTCGGCGGTGACTTCACTGACGGTGGTCCCCAAGGGACAATAACGCCGGTGGTCCCGCCTGCGGCCGAGCGGGTGGGGACCGGTGGGGGCTGCGAAGGTTGGGGGGTGGACAGGTATGACCGATGAGTCATCCGAGCCGAGAGGTCGGGAAATGGCGCGATAGGCGTAGTTGCGGGAAAATGATGGAGCCCGAAACAGAAAGAGGGCCCGATCCTTGACCCCCGGACCCTCCAGGTTGGGCGCCCAAGACCGGTGAACGGTCGCATAGGAAACAGAGCACCAACCGAGGATTCATCGATCGCACAGCAAACGGGAAGGCGCCAGTTTTTTGCAGAACGACTGGCTAGCGCGCGGCAATCGTTGCGGTTGCTGCGCTGTGAGTTGCCGGGGTGTGGGCAAGCGATCTGGCTGTGTTCGAGGCACGATCGCGGAAATCGCTACTGCTCGGAGGCTTGCCGGGCTGCGGGGCGGACGGCGTCGTGTCGCCAGGCGAGGAGGCGATATGGGCAGAGCCGAGCGGGACGGTTCAAGCAGGCCGAGCGCCAGTGCGCGTATAGAAAACGTAAACGGCTGGCGAAGATAGTTACGGATCATGGTCAAAAAAACTTGCCCACGCCGGTATCTCTGGAGGTGTCGCGCCCCCCAACCACAACCCCGTGCGCGGCAAGGAGGAATCAAATGAGCGATCTATGGGCAGCGATCGATACGACCCGCAGTCCGAATCCCCGGCTGCTGGTGACCAATGCGGGCAAGGAACCGATTCTCAAGGCGAGGATGTCGGGGCCGCCTCAGCACCGAAGCGGTGACGACATTTCTGGAGGCACTGGCGCTGTGGGAGGGGCGGGCAGTGCGCGCTGCGCTCGTTGTGGGCGCACGGGGCGGATGCGACGTGTCTCGCTATCACGATTTCTTCGCCGAGCCGGATCACACGCCGATGTATTCGATTGAATACGTGTCGTCATCGGCAGAGCTGCGGCAATTGTACCGGGATCGCATCGCCGGGATGGGTCAGTTTAGTGACCTCAAGCAGCTTTTATTGTTCGAAGTATCGCGCTGAGGGTCGGCGAGTTACGAGTGCACCAGCATGGGTGACTCTGCGCCCGGCCCTGCAAGGTGTTCAGAGACGCAATAGAGCCGCCGTCGTTTACCAAGACGTGGTGCGAGTATTTTAGGCTGTTGTGGTAATCGCTCCTGCGTCGACCGGAGCGGCGATTGGCTCGCGGGCCAGCGGTTGCCATGGCAACGCTTTGGGTCGATGTACCCGACGAAGAGGCAGAGCATGTCCAGTCCAGATTTTCATGAAAGGTACCCCGGGGCATTCGCTGTTGTTTCGCGCAATGTACTGCATACGAACTATGCCCCCCTACGCCCCGGAGCTGTCCATGTAGATGCATGCGACGATACAGCGCCACTGCCGATTCGCGTTGCCCCGGCGGAAAACGGCACCTACGAAGTGCTCGACGGCTTCAAGCGCCTGGCGGACTGGGACCAACGCGGTCACACGCAGATCCCGGTCGTGGTCGAAAAAGCGGCTCATGCCGTGGAGCACAAGCGGCTCCTTCTGGTAGCCAACCGGCCGCGAAATACTCTGACTGCCCTGGACGAGGCTCGTGTGGTTTGTTCCCTCAAGAGCGAGGATGGCCTGAGCGAGGCCGCCATCGCCTGCCATTTGGGCCGCCGTCGCACTTGGGTGGCCCGGAGGCTAGCGCTCGGCAAGCGGTTATCCCAATACAGCACCGATGCCCTCGCTCGGGGGCACATCGGCCCGACTTTGGCCCATGCGCTGTGCGCGCTCACGATGGACGAGCAAGATGCCGTGATGGGGACGGTCCGACGTCATGGGCTCCGCCACCGCGAGGCCATCGCCTTGATTTCGGCCTACCGGGTGGCGGATGCCGGCGAACGTCGCGACCTGATAGAGGCTCCCCTCGACGCTGTTCGGCCCCCCTGTGCGCCGGTCACTCTCTCGCCACGGACCATCGAGTTAGAGAACCAGCTCGACGCCATCGAGCGCACCCTCTCGGAGTTTGCTGACTTCACCATTCCGACCGACCTGGCGAGCGCCGAGCAGCGCCGTCTTGCGGCGCGTCTACGCGGCGTACTCGCCACCCTATCTGACGCAGCGCGCGCCTTCGGCCTCAACTGTACCGGCGCTGCGTCCATCAAGGAGGACCAAGGTGACGAACTCACCGAAATCGAAGAACGTACCATTCAACCCTGGCCAACCAGAGAAGACGTCTCCCAGCCAGAATCGCTGCCCTCGAGGAGCGAAGGAGGTGAGCGCCGAGCTTCGCGAGCAGATCGCTTGGCTCAAGACCTGCGGGTATGGGACCCGGCGTATCGCTCAGCGGGTCGGGCTCAGTCGCAAGGTGATCCGGCGGATTCTGTTCGAACGGGGGCTCCTGGCCACCGTCACGGCGACGCCGAGCAAGCTGGCTCCCTATCGAACGCTCATTCGCGACAAGGTCAAAGACGATCTGACCGTCAGTCGAATTTTGCGCGAGATTCGCGCACAGGGATACACCGGAGGGCGCACGATTCTGGCCGAGTACGTCCGGTCCCTGCGGACCGAGCTGGCAATCCGGCCCAGGACCAAGAAGGTCAAACGACGATTCGAAACCCCGCCGGGGCGAGAGCTCCAGATCGACTGGTCGCCATATCGGGTGCCGATTGCTGGCCGTGAATGCGTTGTGCACGCCTTTGGCGCCGTGCTGTGTTCCTCGCGCAAGCTGTGGGTCCACTTCTACCGCGACGAGCGCCAGGCCACCCTGCTCGAGGCCATCACTGCTGCCTTCGAATACTTCTCGGGCTGCGCACTCCGATTGGTACTCGACAACATGGCCACCGCTGTCCTTGGCCGTCATGGCTGCGATGGTGCCGTGCTCTGGCATCCGCGCTTGCTCGACCATGCCAAGCACTATGGCTACACCCCGTTCGCCTGCGCCGTACGCGACCCCGATCGCAAGGGCAAGGACGAGAAAGCCTTTCGGTATGTCTGGGACGATTTTCTCAAGGGGTCGTCTTTCACCTCGTGGGAGGAGCTCAACCAACGCGTCATCGACTGGCTCGATCACACACCCCAGACCGGGAATCTGCGCGTTCACGGAACCACCGGTGAGGTGCCCAACGAGGCCTGGCTCGCCGAGCGGGAGTTCCTGATTCCCGTACCGGAGCAGCGTTTTCCTGTCTATGAGCATGGACTTCGCTCGGTCGATAGCGACGCTACCCTGTCGATACGTGGCACCCGCTATACCGTCCCCAGTCATCTCGCCACCCGCTCGGTCCTGGTACGCTTGTTCGCCGAGCACTTCGAAGTCCTCGATTCCCAGCACCAGGTCGCATTCGCTCGCCGCTACGTCGCCGACGGTGACAAGGGCAAGCTACAGCTCGATCCCAGTCACTATGCGACCCTGCCGCGACGACCCCGCCAGACGATACCTGCTGAGCGCCTCGACCGGGTGTTTATTACCCGTTTCCCCGAGCTGACCCCCCTGGCCGATGGCATCACCCACCGGCTCAACCGTCTCGCCCCCATCCACTTTCGCGCCCTGCTCCGCCTCGCCCAATCCTACGGCCTCGAGGCGTTTCGCGCCGCCGCGTTGCGCGCCCAGTCGTTCCGACGATTCGACGCCCATGCCGTCGAGCGTATCCTCTTGGCCCAGTATCCGCTGCACGACCTCGACGCCGATTCTGCACCCCTTGGCGGCATCGGCGCTGTGCTGCTCGGTGACGTCGAATCCGGGTCTCTCGACGCCTACAGCGAACTGGACACCGCACCAGCTGACCCGTTCCATCTACCCCCCCACAACGATATGGACAAACCCCATGGCTCGAACTAGACTAGTTCCCGTCCCGGAATCCTTAATGTGCTGATATTACACGAAAATCCGCCCATTTTGCGCCCTTTCTGTGCAGTGTGATTTGGCCGAGAACAGCAGAATTCAGCATTTGAGGAGAAATTCGGCGAAATTTTGTGCGGTC
>JAKSDA010000089.1 GCA_022360315.1 Pseudomonadota bacterium | reverse complement strand
CTCTGGTCATGTAGGCGGGGACGTGACCTTGTTCGGCGTAGACAAAGCGGGCGATCACATTACCGCTGGCGTCGAGCTGGGCGACGGGGTTCAGGTCGTCCTGGTAGAGAAAGCCGCTTTCGAGGGCGCCGTTGACTTTTTGCCGATGCGGCGCTGCTGCCCGTCGAGGATGTAGTCGATGACGGTGCCATCTTTGCCGAGAATGCAAGGATTTGCCCGGTAAGAGACTAAATCACCTGTTCGCTCATCTCCGCTCGCATCGTCTGTATTACCTCTTCATAGGCTCGTCGTGCATCCGCATCGCCATCGAAGAACCGATCCCAGAAGTCATCTTCGTTCCAGGCGGCAGGCATGAATTGCAGGGGGCAGTTTTCATCCTTTACAACCACCCAACAGGAGGAAACACGATTGTCAACAATACTGAATAAATCGGTTTCGAAAAGAGCGGGTGTTCTGTTGTCCTCCGACTCGATTCGGTAAGCTGTCGCGCTGGTACCGCTACTCTCGACTGCGAGTACGAGGTATACCGTGTCGCGTCTCAGCCACCCTCGAACGTTCGGTTTGTCCGCCGCTTCCGCTGATTTGAGCACTACTTTCATGGCCAGTTACCGCCGTGATTGAACACTGCTTTGAAATCGTCGCCGTAGTGTACCGCACCCGTCTTTAGATTCTGGTAGAAGTGCACTTGAAACGGACCAGAGGGGCTCTTGAACGATTGCGTACTCATCTTTGCCCAATCGGCGATGTTGCTACCATCTGCGGTTAGTCGCTGAATTAGGCCTTTGTTCTTTAGGGCTGTGCCCGGAATGATTGAACGAGATCCAGCGATCACTTCTGAGTGCAAGGCACCGCTCTTTGTAAAGACGGACGCAGCCTCCTGTCTCGTCAACTGGACAGCAGCAAGACGTGGACCATTAGCGATGTTCTGCGCTCCCGCCCTTGCGGCTCGGCGGGCCGCAAAGCGGCCCAGACCCTTGAGCAGAACCGCGCCGCCCAGGGCGATCTCGGCTACCGTGGCAGCGTGGCCGCCGTAGCGGTAGGCGCCGCTGCAGGGGTTGACCTGGTCGGAGAGGCCGGCCTTGTTCGCGGATCCAGCCGGTGGCGCCCATGGTGACGGTGTCGACAGCGCCCATGAAGAAATTGCCGACCGGGTCGACCCAGTCGAAGTACTCGTACCAGGCCAGGCCGGAGGGATCGAGCAGGTTAATGGGGTCGTTGGCCACGTAGGCGTAGGTTGGATGGCTGTTGGTAGCACAAAAAGTGACACAGTAGAGCCTCTGATGCAGACTTGT
>JAKSDA010000178.1 GCA_022360315.1 Pseudomonadota bacterium | reverse complement strand
GGCGCCGGTCGCTCTGCGCGATAGCGGGCTCGAATCTGTCGCCATGCTGTCGGCCGACAACGCGAGGCTTGCGGCTATCGGCGCCCTGGCAACCGCAATTGGATGGGGCGTGAGCAGTATCGGCAGTACGCTATTGCAGGACGTTCATTTGCCGGTGTCCGACGAGCGGGTTTGCGAACAGGTGTACCGCAATCTTCACGGCCCCGCCCTCGACAACTTCGAAACTCAGATCTGCGGCAGCGTGTTCGAGGGCGGTATCGATGCCTGCCAGGGTGATAGCGGCGGACCGCTCGCGGTGCGCGATCGCGCGACCGAGCGCTGGATGCTGGCAGGCGTGACGAGCTGGGGCGAAGATTGTGCCTTGTCCGGCTTCCCCGGTGTCTGGGGCCGGGTTTCTGCGCTCTCGGATTGGGCTAGGGCGACCGCGGTCGAGCCGTCGCGGGTGCACCGTGTGACCGTTCGGGACCGGCTCGTTCAATTCATCACGTTTGGCAACCAGAGCACCCTGTACCAGCCGAGCCGGGCTATCGAGCCGCGCTGGCAGCTCACCAATCTGACCGCGGTGGACGGCGATCAGCCGGGCCAAAGATTCCTCGATTGGCGCATTCTCGACGAAGCCGACCGGAGTCGCGAGTTCATGTGCGCGTACGACTTCGACGGGCCGGGGCCCGGACAGCCACGAGACCTGACCTGCTACGCCGGGCGCAATCGGCTCCAAGACGATACTCTTCGCGAGGAAGGGATCTATGTTGGCGAGCTGAGCGCCTCGCTGGGCGATACCGCATTCCGTCGCAATGATGAGCCCATGATCGTGGGCGCACCGCCGCAGGCCAGTGTCGACGGCGAACTGGCCCTCGGAGATGCAGCCGATCCCGATTGGCCGGGTGTGGTCTACTACATCGACTACTTCGATATCGCGGATCTGACCCACGAAAAAGCGATCGCCGTGCAGGTCGCCTCGGACGACCTGAACCTCTACGTCGGTCTCTACGACCGCGATATACGCGATGCCAACGGTTCTGGTGGTCTGCTCCAGGTATTCTTTGGCGGGCCCGAGGGATTCGCCGAGACCATCTTCTTTCCCAACCCCGAGGTGAATTACGTCATCGGCGTATCGACCTTCGGCGTCGAGGAAGTCGGTGCGTATTCGGTGACAGTGGTCAATGATGGCGCTCCGATTCCAACCTCGTTCGATTCAGAGATGGCGCCGTTCAGCCGCCTGCGCAAGTTGCCCGAGCTGGGGCTGGTGATCCACAGCCCCAACATTCCATAGGCTACGCGACCACACGGATTCGCCCACCTGGGGTCGCGGCAGCGGCGACGGCGACCCTCTTGTATGCTGGGCATCGATCCAGGGGGCAGGCCGGCCCGAGTCAGCGCTTGCCGCCGATGAAAACATGCAGGATTACCGCGGGTTTAGGGTTGTCATCCGTTGGGCATGTGCAATCAAGAGATCGCCGCATTGATCAAGGATGCGATCGACGAGGGTGAGGAGCACCATCGGCAAAAGGCGAAACGCGAGGGCAAGATGTTCAGCCGCTCACCTAGCTCCCGGACCTCACTCCTCTTCTATAAGACCTTTGGTTAGGGACCCTCACTCCTCTTCTATAAGACCTTTGGTTAGGGACCCTTTGGACCCTGGCGCCGAAACGCTCCTATTCAAGGGGTAATTCCTTACCATAGAAATATTTTTTCCCTTTCTGGAATTTCGAACCGTGGCGGCTCAGCCAGGAGTCCCATAATTTGAGCATCTTTCTCGAATATTCGCCAACCTCCTGCCCCGTCCAATCCTCGAGCAACTCCAGGTAGGCGTCGTTTGTGTTTGGTGCCTTTTTGAATTCCTCAAAAATCAACGCCGGAGTCGCCTCTTGTCCCATAAAGTAGGTTTTATCGTGATCATACGCGTCTTTGGTCGCTTGCCACCAAGCCCGAATCTCCTCCGCGTTGTTCAGATATGCTCGTCGCCTGTCCTCCGAATCTTCCATCAGCTCCTCTTCCTCTGGGTCGAGCAGTAACACGATAGAATCGCCAAATAACCTATACAACGCGGTCCTACAGTCTATCCTGATTTCTGGGTTTTCATCCTCGAGCCCCTTGATGATCAACGGTGCTGCGGACGGAAAGCCCGTAGACTGCGCAGCGTATATGGCCACATTCTTGTTGTCATCCATCGGGTCGTTGGCGATCAGTTCGCCGAGTTTCTCGACCGCAGACCGCCAGCCAATTCTTCCCAGGTAGTACGCTGCGTCCCGCCGAACTTCCCAATCCTCATCCTCCAAAGCCTGGACGAGCAAGTCGATGTACTGATAGTCGCCTTCTTTGGCGAGTTCAAATACCGCTTCGACCTGGTCGCGAGCATCCCCGTTTTTTATCACTCCGAGTAGTTTCTCTGTAGTGCTCATTATTTTGGCTTCTTTTTCGCCGCCTTGCTGGCCGGCACGCTCTTCTGGTTGGTCATTAGCGCATCCCACTCCGCCGCGGTAAACCTCGCCTTGAACCGGTTTTGGACCTGCAGCCACCAAGCGTTGAATAATCTATGAACGGCTGCGGGTAATGGAACCAGATTTCCAATTCTATTATCACCTCCAAAGCTCACCGGCTTGTTGTGATGAACTTGCCAGGCTTGTCCATTCTCAACCGGCCATCTGAGTTTTTTGGTGGTACGATCTTTAATAGCTTGATCTACATTTTTGGCTCCACCGTTCGCTTTATCCAATGCTTTTCTAAACGCGTTGTCCCAAGAACTCGGATTTTTCAGCACGGTTTGCTGTAGCGTCTTGGTATTTCTGTTGACACCTGCCAGAGCCGATTTTTGGATTTTGTAAGGGCCTTTGGGAAAAGGTACACTGTGCCCGGGCGGTGTCGGGTATGCGGGAACCTCTGCAAGAACTTGATCCGGCAGTTTAGTTCCGCAATTGATTCCAGTCGTGGCAAAGCTCTTGAGTCTTTCCCATTTATTTTTGATCCAGTTGATGCCACTATTGATCAATCCCTTGGCTTTATCATAAATCCACATAAAGGCTTGACCAATTTTGCCGCCGACATACGTTACCCCGCCCCATGCGGCCTTACCGACCTTTTCCGCGCCCCGTACGATCCTTCCTCCCGTTGCGTTCCAGACCCCCCGCCATGTCCATCTCTGAACAGTATTAGGGCTTGTTTTGGAAATATTCTTTCGTTTTAAATTGACTTCGGAAGCACCCTGCTGGACAGTGTGGGTCAATTCATGGGCTAAGAGACGCGTTCCCGAGGTAGAACCGGGATCGTACTTACCCTCGCGGAAATAAATATGATTGCCATGGGTGAAAGCGTGGGCGCCCAGCTCTTTGTTCATCTGAGCGGCATTGCCGTCTGTGTGCACCCGGACGTTGCTAAAATCTGCCCCGATACCGGCTTCCATACTGCGTCGCGTGGAATTATCCAGTGGTCTGCCACCGCCACTACTCGGCTTGAGCCGTCGCTCTAGAGTATCAGATGGCGTTTCGACGGCTCCCTGTGCCCGAGGAAGGATGTCCGGCGCCGCTGAACTACTCGTGCCTGCTCCAGCAATCGGGTTTGCCCCCTCGGGCAACTGGGCCACCACGGGCACCTGGGCCACCACGGGCACCTGTGGTACCTCTGCACTGGAGCCTTGCAGCTGGCTTTGAGTGCTCTCTTCAACCCCAGCGACGGCTCCGGTACCTGCACTGATTCGATCGCCGGATATGTCTTCACCAGCTTGTTCGGATTGAGTTTCTATAGCGGGTTCTACGGAACTGGCAGGCGGGGCGTCTGTGGTTACGGTATTGATGTCGCTTACCGCTTCTGAAGCCTTCAAGTCATTTGCCAGGGGCTCGCTCGTTCCCGCTTCCTGCAGTTCTTTTATCTGATCTTCTGCTGGGCCTAGAATAGCTTGGCGCTGAATTGAGCCATTGGAATTCAATGAGCTAATTTGCAGTTCTATACTTTCTTCTTTCGCTCTGCGGGGCTCTTCTTTCGCACATTCGGCGCATTTTGGTTGGATGGCATCTGCGTCGATGTTGGTTTCAGATGCTTGCTGAATCGCAGGGGAGCTCGCCTGGGGCTCGACTATCTCTTCGTCGTCGCTTTCTTCGTCCTGGACCGGCGCAGCCCGCATCCGCATGACCATCTCGGCCACTTGGTCCGCCTCGCGCTCGTATTCGTCGTTTGGCTGGCTCACTTCGAGTTTGGGCTGTACGCGCCCCGGCCCGGTGCTGGGCCGATTCGCCAGGGCGATAATGCTGTCGTAGGCAGATGCCGGCCCCGGCTGGCCCGGCTCCGCGGAGGCGCGTCGCGGCTGCAGCGCGAGACGCACGCCTTGGTACAGGGCAGCTGGGGACGGCATAATGCGCGAGTGCTCGTCGTCGGCCCCGGCGCTGGCGGTTCGGGCCGCTTGCGCCACGGCCGCGTTGCCGGCTCCTCGCTGGGCATTGCTCCACTCGTCGGTTTCCAATTGAACAGCCAGCGAGGGCTGAGGCGTCGGAAGCAACGTGGGGGCGGCCGGGCGAGCCCACGCAGAACGCTGCATCACAGGGCTGCGAGTCGCGCGCCGCTTCGGCGTAGACGCCGGTTCGTACGCCCGCCTCATACGCCACCAGGGACAGCGAGGGTATCCGTTCCAACAGCCAAATCGATCGACAAGTAGGGGCCGGACAACGGCCACCTCCAATCGTTCACAAGCGAACTTATCACAGCCACGCACCGTAGGTGTCGCGTCGCAAACCAGTATTTCATCAGATATAGTGGAGTGCGAGGTTGCCAGTTAGCTCTGTCCCCGGGCCGCTGATCCCTCTTGGCAGACCGATGGCAAAAATGCGCCTCGGGCGGTGTTGCCGTCGGCGGAACGATCAATTGGCTACGCCGGCTGACAAGCAGAGCAATGTGGACCGACCAGCGCGTCTGTTGGAATGATTCGTCGAATGGATTGCCCCGGGCGATATGAAACGACGAATTCGTCGGACCTATCCTTGCCGATTGCGGCTGCCCTCCGCTTCATCTGTTGAAATCGGACTTCAATAGCTCAAGTAGGCGAACACACAGAGGACAGAGCCCATCTGTCGCGGATGATATCGCTATCGTCATGCGAAAGATCGTTCGCTGTTCAGGACAGTCGAAGGCTCCGACCTCACCGTAATCTATGCCTGAGACAAAATTTTGTCTTGTCTCGGAATAAGATCTCATGATTTGCGGCTAGTTGGACAATTGGCTTTTCATTCGATAGGAAGATTCGATATCGTTTTGCCGCAATCGATGTGAGGATAGCGACAGACTGGGTGACTATTTCTGTCGTGCATGTAGGTGCAAGGATGATATTCGCCACCAAGCTGCGGGAAATGGAATCTCATGAGCTGGGGAATATCCGAGTCCATACCGATCAGTCTGCCCACGAGGCGACCGAATCGCTCGGTGCAAACGCGTTTGCCGCTGGGTCTCATATCTGGTTCAGAAACGGAGCTTACCAGCCCGATAACTCGGCTGGGCCAAGGCCAAAGGGTGGGGAGGAGCCATCTTGAGCGGGGTTCTCGACGCGATTCCCTATGTCGGTTTGGCAAAAGGCGTCTATGAAATTGGAACGGGGCAAGACATCGTTCCCGACAAGGATGACTAAGAGCCGGTCCAAAAACTCTCCGCGTCGCCAGAGCGCCGATCCATCACCGCCAGCGGGCTTGCTCGTCGGTCAAATACACCGGGTATTCTCCACTCCTCGCGCACCCACTGGCGGCGCGCCTCGTCGCTCTGGCTC
>JAKSDA010000271.1 GCA_022360315.1 Pseudomonadota bacterium | reverse complement strand
TCCAAGACCATCTGCCAACGCATATCCACGATAGTGAGCTCTACTGCTGTGGCATCCGACGCACCCGAATAAGATTGCAATAAAACCGCCATGGCCATAATTGCCGGTGTGACGGGTTCCTTCCCCGCACCAGTCTCCCGGTACATTGTCGCGAGCTCATCTTGGAAATCATCGTCAAAGAGTTCGCGGCGATGTCTCCGGAGAAAACCGAACAACTTCTTGTGCCGCTTCAGACGCTTCATGAGTAGTAATTCCAGCTCCGTGTACTCTTGACTCGGGTCCCAGCGTTGGATCTGCATTGACTCCCACCTCGTATTGGTTGAATAACCAACCACAGGCAGAAGATCACAACCGTACCGGATTGTCGATCTCGATCGTGTAAGCGATCTAAATTGCTACGTTATCAAACCGATCGGCGCTCTAGTAAGAAACGTGACACCGGTCTACTCATAGCAACCACGTTCGGATGCTCGGCAGCTGAGCTGCTCAAGGCCCAGGACTGCGTTCGTAGTCCTCAGTCACACATACCCCCCGAAAACTTGACCATCAAGCCTTCGGGGGATGGTCTCCAACGTTGCAAAAAACGGAGAAAGCCAGTGTGGCACAAGTTGGGTAGCGTAGAGAATTTTATTGAAGCCCTATTTTCAGCCGATCAGCAGTTAGCAGAGCACGGGCGCAAGCAGGGCTGTCGTGGTTGCGGAGGCCGCCTCCATCGCGCCGATTACCCGCGCAAGGTGCGCGGTGTGCCGGACGCATATGAGCAAATGTTCAGCTGGCGATTCAGTTTTTGCTGCGCCGCGCGACGGCTACGATCCATTCGGCAACCTCGACCAAGTCCAGCTCCCTGACGGCACCGTCATCGACTACATCCTCGACGGGCAGCAGCGCCGCATCGGCAAAAAAGTCAACGGCGCCCTCGAAAGCGGCTTTCTCTACCAGGACGACCTGAACCCCGTCGCCCAGCTCGACGCCAGCGGTAATGTGATCGCCCGCTTTGTCTACGCCGAACAAGGTCACGTCCCCGCCTACATGACCAGAG
>JAKSDA010000609.1 GCA_022360315.1 Pseudomonadota bacterium | reverse complement strand
TGGCGGTGATGGATCGCCGCTCTGGCGACGCGGAGAGTTTTTGGACCGGCTCTTAGTGGGTGAGCGACCACGACGGAAAAGGCATAGCGGGCGAACCGGTCCGACAGGCCGAGCTCCCAGTCCATACCGAGTTCGGATTCGCCTAATACCAGCGTCGAGGCGGTGAATGGATGCGCTCGAACAATCGCCGGATCGGCGCGGCCTGGTCGGGCGACGGGAATGGGGCGAGATGCGCCCGATGAAGTCGGATAGCGGCTCGACGCCGTGTTGCAGCTGCTCCAGGGCCTCGAGTTCGAGTCTCTCTGCGCGGGTGAGGGGGATGTTTTACGATGAGCTGTGGTGGGTGTGGTGGCAACCCCGGCGCGGCCGGGAACGTCCTCGACCACTGGTCCGCCGAATCAGCCACAACATAAACAGCGCCCACAGCCCGATGAACCCACTTGTCTCCACGTGTGCTCCACCGGCACTACAGCCACATCCGTGCCGTCTGGCCGGTTTATTCAGGGTCGGGCGCGCGGCCTGCAAGGGGCCGTCCACGCCGGCCATGATGAACGCCGCCCACGCCCTCGGCGGCGTGCGCTTGCGGATCGCCGCGATCTGCACCGCCCGCAATGCATCACTGCGCGCCATGCCCTCGGCCAGATTTCGGTACAGCTGGGCCATGAATCGACGGGTCGCGCGGTCCTCGACTTTCCACAGGGTCATCAGCTGGGTCTCTGCACCAGCCAGGATCAAGGCCCGGCGCAGCCCATATACCCCGTCGGCCCGGCCAGTCGGGGTGCCCCACCGGTCGCGGATTTCGGTCGTGCCGACCGCTGTGTCGCAGGCTGACAACACGGCCAGCTCGGTTCCCTGCAGGTCCAGGGCAGCTAGCTCGAGGGCGGTGAGCAGGCCGTCTTCCTCGGTGCCATCGCGGTCGGAGGCGGCGCCGCTACGACAGCCGTTGGCGCCAGCCAGGACCAGGCCCGATTGCACGGTGGGCGTGTTCGCGAGTCTATCAGCGGGAATCTGCCCGTCTCCACAATGGAGTGGCTCGAAATAGCCGTGGGTGGCAATGTGCAAGAGGGCCGGTCCGCGCATGCTCTTGAGCGCCCCCTCGGTTGCCTGCTCACCGGTCAGTAGTCTCGCATTGGGGTACAGGGCAGCCACGGCGCGGGCCTCGTCGAGGACGCTGGCGAGTGGAGCAAAGTCGTGCCGGGATGGATTGCCGGGCAGATCGTAGCGCGGGCTGGCGACGATCAGCGGCGCCGCGCGATCTGGCGGGGCGAGTCGCGGTCGGACCCGATCGCGGCCACTGGTCAGATAATGGAGCCGGTGGCGCTCGATGAGATAGCGCCCGTCCTCATCGCGCAAGGCGGCAAAGGGGATCAAGTTGAGCGCGCCATCCGGGGCCAGATAGAGCTTTTTGATGGTGCCCATACGCTGGCCGATCGGAGCCACGATCCGCGCGTCGAGATCGCGGGCTTGGGTGTCGACCGAGGCCAGATTTGCCATCAGAGCGACTCGCCATGTCGCGACCGCGGCATCAATAGCTTCGACCGGGCCGAGATCGACCCACACCGGGGCGCCTGTGCGCCGAACGATGCACGCGGCGTAGCGTTCGGGGCCGCGTCGCATGTCGACCTCGGCAGCATAATGATCTCGGGGGCGGTAGCGGGCCCATTCGATCAGCGCTTCGTCATCGCCCAGTGTGCGTTGCACAGCGGCCGCACTGATCGGCGTTACCCGGGCCTGGAATACCTGGTTGCGCTTGCCAATATCCCGCTCCAATGCCTCGGCATCGCTCTGCAGGCCGCGCAGCGTTTTGCGATGAGCCTCGGCCCGGCCGGCGTCCGCGCCGCGCAGGAGCAGCGTGGCGTAACGCGAGCGATTATCCAGATATCGGTCGAGGAGCTCACGGTCCCGGGGATCGATGCCGGCGCGTAGCCGGGATAAGGCACTGGTCATGGCGTCGAGCACGCGGCCCTTGTGCTGGAGCAACATGTCGAGCGCGATCTGTCCGGCGTCACGGTCGGTGGCCGGGCGGGTAGTGCTTGCCTGAGTGGCCACGGCAAAAGCGATAACATCGCTCAGCCGGTCGGCGATGTCGGTCAAGAATAGTCGCCTGGCATGGGTCGAGTCGGCGTTTGTCAACGGCAGCGTAAATCCGTCGATTTCTGACAGGTGAGTCGAGTGAAGTAGGGCATAGGAATTTGATGGACACAGGGCCACTTCTGAGCACGTTCTCTGAGGGAGGCGTTGCCCTGGCGTCGAGCATTTGGCACGCAC
>JAKSDA010000003.1 GCA_022360315.1 Pseudomonadota bacterium | reverse complement strand
GTGCCCAGTAGGGTCGGTCCAGCGCGTCGAGGGCAAGGCGCGAAGAGGGAGCATAGTGGGCCTACGTGACCGATGAGCAACACAGCCATCGGCGGGCTGGTCGGCCATAATGGGTACTTACTTGCGGGTCGCGGTACTAAGTTCGGGGATTGTGGCTCGCTCATCCGCCATCTGCCGGGCTTCAGGGGACCGGAGGTCGGGTGGTTATGAGGTTCATCGGGGGTTGTCGACGGGATCGGGATCTCGGACCCATCAAACCACCAGGGGTTAACGTCAAAGGCCGCGGTAATCGAAGGGTCCTCTATCCGTCTTGGGATCTACCATCACACGACCGCGTTTCATACTGCGGACTTTCCACCGCTGCCGTTGAATCTGCCGGAAACCGATCCGGGCTCGTCGGGGTTAGTCGTCCCGATGCCCGGGCGCCGGATCGGGATCGTTGCACTGATCGGCCGGGCGGCGCAGCGGCCCGTTGATTCGATCGCCGGCCCGGCGACCGTACGACGAACACTCTTTTTGCAGTTGCTGCAACGCGTTCAGCATCTCACCGCTGGCGCCGCATTGCAGACCCTGTTCAGCCAGTGTCAGGGCAACGGCAAAGTCGCCGCGCTTGAGGGCGTCCTCGGCCACTCCCAGCAGATAGGGCAGAGCCCTCGCGGTAGCGTCACCGCGTATGAACTGCTCGGCGATGGCGAGACCATCTGCTTCGCCAGCCTGTTCCAGCCAATCGCCGGCCAGGAGATGACCCAGCTTTCGATCGGCCTCGGTAAGCGTCTCGTAGACCGCTTCGCGGATGAGCGGGTGGCAAAACGAATACTGGTTCGGGCCGGACGGGCGCAAAGGGCCGAACACCGACAAGAGCTCTCGTTTTGCCAGCTCGGGCAGCCATTTATGGACCAGCGCCGAATCGGGCAAAAGCGCTGCCACTCCATCCGGGCAGAACCTTCGACCGAACACGCTGGCCGCGCGCAATACCTGGCGGGCCTGGGCATTGAGGGCGCAGAGCTGATTTTGCACCATGACCAGTGCGGTCGTGGGCACTGCCTGCTCTCCGTCCGCCGCATTGTGCATCAGCGCCTCGAGACAGCGCGCATTGCCGTCGGCCTGTTTGACCAGGGCGTCGATGCGATGTTCTGGCGGGCCGTCGCCGAGCGCGCCTCTAGCCAATTTTTTGGCTGCGCGCTGGTGCAGGCGTCCGAGATGGATGGCAGTGAGATTGTGGGTTCCCCACAGCTGGGGAAACGAGTCGTGGACCTCGGGCCGGCCGATGGCGATCACGGCAAACGGGCGCTCGACCAGATCGCGCAGAACAGCGTCGAGCAGGTCCAGAGAGGCGCGATCCGCCCATTGCACGTCGTCGAGGACCAGGACCAGCGGGCCGCTTGCGGTACGAGCGGCCAAAAACTGGCTGCACAGACCGGCCTGATCGAGATCTTGCCGCGATCGGGGCGCGCGGCCGTGTTCACCGGAGGAGCGATGCCGCTCTGGCCCGCCGGCGCTTGACTCGCCATTGGCCTGGCCGTTGGCCACCCCGAGCAGTTCGGCAACAAACGCGATCACGTCGCGTGCGCGCCGAGTCGGCAGATATTCGCGGATATATCGCTTTAGCTGGTACGATTGATTTTCGGCCGATTCGCGGCCGGCGGCGCTGCACGCCTGGCCAACCGCTGCCGACAGGAGCGCCAGCGGCAAACCGGCTCGCATCGGATCACCGCGCGCTATCCAGATCTCGGGAGCGACCTCGAGATCGGCCAGACGGACCACAAGCTCTCGCACCAGTCGGGACTTGCCGTAGCCAGGCGCGCCGGTGATCACAACTGCACGCGCGACTTTTTCCTGTATACATTCAGTCACAGTGGCCATGAGCAGGGCCAGCTCGCGTCTCCGGCCCACAAACGGCATCGCTTCGGGCCGTACTGTCAAGAGCTCTTCGACCCGGCGCTCGCTGACCAGTGTCCATCCGGGCTCGCCGTCGCCAGTGATCTCGAATCCCGCACCCAGAAGCTCGCGGGTCGTGTTATCAACTTGAACCGTCGCCTCTCGATCGGATCCGGCATGGCTCGACCGCCCAAGCGGCCATCGGGAAGACCCGGCCGGTCGATCGAATCGCCGGCCGCCCGGCCGCTCTGCTCCGTGAGAACTCCGCCTAGCATCCCTTGCCGGGATGTCCGGTCGACAAGTAGAGGCGCTGGCGAGGGAAACTGCCCGCTCGATGATCGCACCCAGCGCAGAAAGCGGATGCCCCGGCGAGCGGGCCGAATACCCGGCCTCGCCATGGTCACTTTCGGCGGCCAGTCCGCTGGCCACTCCGACGGCCGCATCGGGAAACGAGCGTTGCAAGGCCAGTGCACATCGAGCTGTGTTGGCCACCTGATCGATGACTGTGCGTTGACCCGCGGCCACGGGGGTTTCCAGGACAGCGACCAGCGTGCCATTGCTCAGCGAGCTGCACCGAACGCCGAGCGATTCCATGAACGCACAGGCCTCCTGCCACTCAGCTGACTGGTTTGCCGGGGCCTGTGGTGACGTGCAAAATGACGCGCGGTCGGTGCCTTGCGGCCGGTCTTGTCCTTGCCCCGGGCGCGACGCCACCGGATCCTCGGTGGGCACGGCCACAACGACATTGACCCAGCGTTTTTCGACATCGGTAATGGCTCGCCTGGGCCGGGCAGCCGGCTGGCAAACTCGATCTGTGGGGGAAACCCGGTCGGCGATCGCCGCGATCGCCGCGGCGGCCTCGGCTCCATTGCGGGGCCTGTCCCGCGGATTCTTGGCCAGCATCGAATCGATCAGTTTGCCGACCTCCTCGGGGACCTGGGGCTGGACCTGATGCAGGGACGGGGCCTTCATCATGGCGATCTTGCAGAACATCGCCATGGGATCGTGGGCTGCAAACGGAGCCGTTCCGGTCAAGCATTGGTACAACACGCAACCCAGCGCGAACACATCGGCACGAGGGGTCGGCTCGCCGCTGCCGCGCACCTGCTCGGGCGACATATAGGCCGGGGTTCCGTATTGATGAGTCCCCCCCGTGATCGCCCACGTGGGGTCGATACTGCGCGCGATGCCAAAGTCCAGGAGTTTGGCCTCGGAGGCGAGACAGCCGGGCAGAAAGATATTGCTCGGCTTGATATCGCGGTGCACAACGCGCCGGGCATGGGCGAAGCCCAGGGCTGTGGCGACCCGGATGCCGAGTTCGAGGGTTTCAGCGACACTCAGTGGCGCGGCCAGTAAACGCTGACCGAGGTCGATGCCCTCGAGCCATTCCATGGCCAGGAAGTGACCGCCACGGTCAGTGATTCCACTTTCGAGATAACGCACGATTGTTGGGTGGCGTAGTTGACACAGTAGATTGGCCTCGCGCACGAATCGACGACTCGCCTTTTGATCGGCTACCTGCACGATCTTGAGCGCCACGCCGCGACCATACCGATCACGCGCCTTGTAAATAGAGCCCATCCCGCCCGTCCCAGCCAGAGATTCGATGGTGTAGCCCGATGCAATTACTGATTCTAACGTCACTATGTCGCTTCCAGGCGCACGCCGATTCCGCACTCGACAAGAGTTGCAGCGTATTTGGCCACACAGGAGTCGCGGTATACGCGACTCACTGCTACGCACTCGCTCGCTCATCGCCCCACACGGTCTCATTGGCGGTAGCTGTTCTGATCGTTCGCATCAAAAACTGTAGTGGTGTGAAGATAGGCAATCAACACCCAAGTCCTCGATGCAGAGTGAGAAATGCGTGAGGCCCAATCCGATGCCAGCAGAATCACTCATGGTGAGACAGCAAATACGATGTCACCCGATCAGTGAGAGTCACAACGGGACCAGTGAGAGTCATAACGGGACAGTTACCGGGCCAGGACGGATTGTGAGCCGCAATCGATCGTGCGCAGCTGCTGGTGGATCTCGGGAGTCGCCAGCAGTGAATAAGACGGGCTAGCGCAGCCCTTGAATCTCGTCCGAGCCGTCTCGGGAGTCGCCAGCAGTGAATAAGAGCCGGTCCAAAAACCTCGGACCGAGCCAGAGCGGCGAGGCGCGCCGCCAGTGGGTGCGCGAGGAGTGGATAATACTGGGTGTATTTGACCGACGAGCAAGCCCGCTGGCGGTGATGGATCGGCGCTCTGGCGACGC
>JAKSDA010000468.1 GCA_022360315.1 Pseudomonadota bacterium | reverse complement strand
CGTCGCCAGAGCGCCGATCCATCACCGCCAGCGGGCTTGCTCGTCGGTCAAATACACCGGGTATTCTCCACTCCTCGCGCACCCACTGGCGGCGCGCCTCGTCGCTCTGGCTCGGTCCGAGGTTTTTGGACCGGCTCTAACCAAGAGAGGAGATGGATCGGCCGCCGCAACCGACATTGTTTTGCGTGAGCCCCAGGTAGGTCGATGACCGCGGCCGCTTTCATATAGATGATCACTATGCCGCCGGAGAAACTTTCTGCTCGTCAGACTCCTCGGACGCAGCGAACCACGGTCGCAGGTGCTTATGTGGACGGTAGCCGGCAAATTCCCGGTGCAACTCGCTGATCTCCCGGTTGTTGGGACGCCGACGTGTTTCGAGGCGATGAACTGTAGCCAGGATACCCAGGCCAAGAGACTGGAGCGTCAGCTTGGCGACTGTACTCGCGATGCGTGGGCGGAGGATTGCCGGCAGGCCGCCCGCGCGCCAGTGCAGCTTGAGGTACCAGAGGATGCTGTAGCGCGTCGCGTGACCCATGGCACTAAAAAGGTTCAGCCGCCCCATCTCGAACTTGGTGTTGACGAAGTAGTCGCCGATATCTGTCTCCGGACGATGCCCGAAACCGAGAGTGTCAGCCCGTCCAAAGTCGAGCATCCCGATGTTGAGACCGCGGTTCGCGATCTCGCCCAGGCTCCGGATGGCCTCGGCGAAGAAGTCCCCCTGCCCGGTGTTGGTCATCTTGGTAACCAGGGCGATGTACTTTTCGTTCAGGTGGTAGCGTCCCACGTAGATCGGTAGCGAGAAGCCGAACCACCAGGTCAACTCCAGGTAGGTTCGCCAGCTCATCGCACTGGGATTGCCGATCTGGTCGCTGTGCTCGCGCAATAACCCGTTGACCAGATGCGCTGTTGCGAGGTTGAAGTCGTTATACAATTCGCAGCGTCGGTACGCGCCGTCGCGCCCGGCTACTTTATCGCGTACGACCTGACTGATGCACTCGATCATCATGGCGGCAACACTCGTTCCCATCGAGTAGAAAGCATCGATGTTGTAGGCCGCGTCGCCCACCACATACCAGTTGTCGTTCGACATGAGGCGGCGCGAGCGATACGCGACTTGACGACGGATCTTGAAGTCGACGATATGCCCACTACATACCATTTTATAAAGGACGTTGTGGTTGTGCTGGAGGAACGACAGGAACTGTTCGCGTCGGGCCAGACTCTTGGCGGGGATTTTGTCCTTGTGATAGATCACGCCGACCGATAGCTCATCGTCAGCGGACGCCGAGGGGATCATCCATACCCAGTGACCGTGCCCGAAGAAGTGATTGGTCGCATAAAAGGAGCTGGTCACGCCTCGCTCGGGGTTCCAGGCGCGCTCGAATAGATCGCGATCGACTCCCCGTACCCGCAACCAGGCCGAGCCGTTGCGGATGCCGTAGAGTTGCTCGGTGTCCTCGATCAAGTTGTCTACCTTGCGGCCGATCAGAAAGCGGTGTCCCGCGGCATCGACCAGATGGTCGGCCTCTATGTCGACCTGGCCGTCATCCAGTTTGACGGTGACCCGGTGTGGCGTGTCGCCCGGGGTCAGTTCGAAGTCGACGACATGTCCGGGGAAGAACTCCACTCCCATCTCCATGTTCATGCGCAGCAAATCGGTTTCGAATTTGGCCCGATTCATATTGAAGGTGGGCACGAAGCCTGTGGAGGTCTCCCAGATGCTGAAGTAATCATCCATTGTCCCGGTGTTGTCGATTTTTTTTGGCCAGTGAAAGTGCAGCCCGGTCTTGGTCACGTGGTGCTTCGACATGTAATCGACTAGCCCTAATTCTTTATTGAGAAACAAGGCCGCGATCTCTATGGTCGATTCACCAACCTTGAGATCGCGATCGCCCCGTTGGTTTCCGCGGGGGTCGATGAGGGCTACAGTGAGCGCGGGGTTGTGCAGTTTGAGGTGCCGCGCCAGGCAGTTGCCGGCGAAGCCGGCGCCCATGATCACGCAATCGTATCGTTTCATCTTGTTGCTCCTTATCATGTCGTCGTCAGTTGTGAGCTCCGAGCCTGTTTACCCGTGACGATCGGTCGATTGAGCTCATGAGGCTCGCTGTGGGCTTTGCTTTCCTTGTTGAGCGATTTCGCTCCGGCGGCCGAAGCGATGCATCTGTTCGAGCAGGGCAATGGTCACGATGCCTCTCTACCCGCTTCGACCGCAGAGGGCCCGAGCAAACGGGCCCGGATATGGTGCAGCAGCTCGTTGCGGTGGCTGTCCAGAAATAAGTGCTCACCATCCTCGAAGATGTGCACCGCGACCGCCCGGGTGCTCTCTGACCGCCAGCCTTCCAGCTTATCCGCGGATGTGCTGCGATCGTGGCGCCCGCCAAATACTGTGATCGGGACGTCGAGCGGCGGCTCCCGCCTGTGACGGTAGGTTTCCACGCACTCCAGATCTGCCCGCAACACGCCGAGTACGAGCTGCCGCATGTCCGGCGCCGCGATAATCGCCGGGGGCAAAGGACCGTAGATCTCGGCGACCTGCTGCACGAACTCGTTCTCGGCAAGGCGATGCATGGCGGTATTGCGGGCCAGGCTGGGCGGCCGGGTGGCGGCGACCAAAAGCTGGCCGGGCAACGGCCGGCCCTGGCGGCGCAGCCAGCGGCAGAGTTCGAAGGCGACCACTCCGCCAAAACTGCACCCAAACAGGCCAAAGGGGCGATCGACCTCGAGTACGGGGCCGAGTGCAGCGACCACAGCGTCCACCGAACGGAACGGCGGCTCGCGAAGTCGCGACCAGCGTCCCGGTAACTCGATCGGGCATACGTCGATATCGGGCGCGAGGGCCTGCACCCAACTGCGATAGATCACACCGCCTGTACCCGAGTACGGCAGGCAGTAGAGCCGCACCGTTGCCCGCGGTGACGGAGACCAGCCCACGCTCCAGCGATGCAGGGCACCATTGCAGTCATTCATTCGGTTGCTCCATTGGTTGTGAGCGGTTTTTCGAGCTGGCCGGGACCAGCGCGAGTTCATCGGGTTTGCTCCTGGCCAGGCTGCGCTGTATTCCCCGGCGCATCAGCTCTGGCACCAGACGGTTGGCCCAGTGCAGTAGCTTGCCCTCGACGCCGGGCAGGATCGTCGCCCGCCCGAGCGCGATGCCGTTGATCGCCTGTTTGGCCACGGCCTTTGCCGACATCACCTTGCCCTTGCCCTGAACGATCCGAGTCCCCTCTGGTCTGGTCTGGTTTTCGGCCGCCAGCTGCGGGGTGTCGGTGTTGCCGGGGTAGACCACCGACACCGTCACGCCGTGGGGGTGCAGCTCTTGGCGCAGGCAATCCATATACCCGGCCAGGGCGAACTTGGTGGGAGCATATGCGGTGTAGCCGTAGACTCCCAAAAAGCCCGCGATGGACGCTACTGCCACGATCTGTCCGTGACCCTGGCCCATGAATACATCGAGCAGGCTTTGTATCGTATTCACGGTGCCGAAATAGTTGACCTCCATGAGCGAGCGATAGACTTGATACGGGGTGTTGTGCGCTGCCGCGGCATGGGCCGCGCCGGCATTGCAGACGAGCAGATCAATCCTGCCCAGCCGATCCGCGAGTTCGCGGCAGGTCTGGTTGACAGCATCTCGATCAGTGATATCCAGGGCTCGGGTGAGCACGCGCCCGCCCGGTCGCGCGTGGGCCTCGATCTGCGCCTCGGCGGCATCCAGTCGCTTTTGGGTCCTTGCCACCACGGCCACGTCGGCCCCCTCTGCGGCCAGCTGGCAGGCCAGTTCAAGCCCAATTCCACTCGAGCCGCCGGTGATCAGCGCCCGACGTCGTTCAAATCGCATCTTGTTCATCGTTGGTCATCACGCCTGTTGTGGTTGGAGTCGCGCACCGGGACGCCCATCCTTTCGAGGTGGTACGCGGGCGGCCCGGCGCAGTTTGGTGAGCAGCTCATTGTTTGTTTTCATGGTTTTTCGCTGTCCGTTTTTGTGTTGTTCAATCCGGCTGATGCAGGTCCTTTGCGGTCGATCTCGAGCCGAGGGTGCCGTGTCCTCAATGTCCGCTACCCAGGCCCAGGGTCCGCGCAATTGTGTTGCGCTGGATCTCCACGGTCCCCGAGAAAATCTTGGCTGGCACTGCATCCTGCAGATAACGTCCAATGTCCGATTCCGCCATGATGCCTGCGCCCCCATGGACCTGGATCGCATCCAGTGCGGACGCCACCGCCGCCTCGCTGATAAACAGCTTGGCAATTGCAGCGTCCATTGACACCAACTCGCTCGACGGCTGGCCAAGTGTCCACGCCCCTCTGTAGATCAGCCAGCGCGCCGCTTCGAGCCGCACCTTCATGTCGGCGATGCGATGGGCCACCGCCTGGTAGTCGCCGATGCGACGCCTACCCTGCCGCCGCTCGCGCGCATAGGCCACCACCGACTCGAGTTGCCGCTCCATCGCGCCCAGGTACGCGGCAAATAGACAGGTGCGCTCCCAGTTCATCGAGTGGGTAAAGATCACTCCGCCGTTGCCCTCCTCGCCGATCCGGTTGGCCAGTGGTACCCGACATCCATCGAGGAATACGTCGCCCAGCGGCGCCCCGTCCAGTCCGGTCTTTTTGTGCGGGGGAGAGACCGATAGGCCCGGTGTTCGGCGCTCGACGACAAAGGCCGAGATGCCCATGAAGCCGGCCCGTTCGTCGGTCTTGGCGTGAATGACGAAGAGGTCGGCGAACGGTGCGTTGCTCGAATAGCACTTGGCCCCATCTATGATGTATTCATCGCCGTCGCGACGAGCTCGGGTGGTCATTGCAAAGGGGTCGGAGCCGGCCTCCGGCTCGGTGATCGAGTGGGTCGCAATCAGCTTGCCCGAGCCCATTGCAGACAGATATCTGTCTTTGAGCGATGCACTGCCAAAACGAAGGATCGGCACGGTGCACGCGTAGATATGGGCCGCCACCGAGAAGACGAAGCCGAAGTCATCGCCGCCATAGCCGAGCCCCTGCATCATGATTGCCGAGGTGAGCGCGTCCACGTCGGCCCCGCCATGGTGCTCGGGGAGCAGGTTCGACAGTACTCCCTGGCGCCCGCATAGTTGCCACCGCCTGCGAAACCATGCCGCCTCATCGGGCACCGAGCCGTCACGCCCGGGTCGTCGGCCGAGGTGGGTGCGGGCGAGCTTCGCGGTCGTGTCGAATATCTCTCTCTGCTCTTCAGTAAGGGAAAACTCCATATCCTGGTCTCCGGACGGGTTTAGCCGACCTGTCTGCGCGGTGTCTCGGCGGACAGCTCGGCGAGCCGCAGGCGATCGATTTTTCCATTGCGCGTGCGCGGGAGCGCCGAGAGCTCGCGAACCTCATCCACGATCATGTAGCGAGGCACGTAGCTGGCGCAGTGGGACTTGAGCTGCAATAGGGATGGTGCCGGATTGTCGCGGCCGACGATGAACGCCACGATGCGCGCCTCCATGCCGGTCCCGTTGACCAGCACCGCGGCCTCGTGTACGCCGTCGTGGCGAATGAGCGCCGCCTCGATCTCGCCCAGTTCAATGCGGTGGCCGCGGACCTTCACCATCGCGTCACGACGACCGATATAGTCAAAACTGCCATCAGGCCGACATCGCACCAGATCGCCCGTGCCGTACACCCCGCGGTGCGGCGGATGTCCCCAGTAGCCCGCCATGACGGTGGGGCCCTCGCACATCAGCTCGCCCTCTTGCCCGGGTGCGGCCGCGGTTCCCTCGGCAGTGCGAGCCCACACGCGATCGCCCGAAGCGGCGACCCCAATGGGCAGCGGAAGGCCGGTTTTGAGATCCTCATCCCGCACTTCATGGAAGGTGCACACATTGGTCTCGGTAGGACCGTAGAAGTTGAGGTAACGCGGTGAGGGAAAGCGTTGTCGCAGTCGGGCCAGGTGTTTGGGCGGGAATACCTCGCCAGCGAACACGATAGCTCGCAAGGCCAGCACCGTGGAGGGATGCAAAAGACCGCCGTTTTCCATCATCAACACCAGCACTGACGGGACCGAGTACCAGATCGTCAAGGCCTCGCGCGCGATGAACTCGACCAGCAGCCGGGGCGAGTACGCCGCCCCTTCGGCCACGATCACTACCTGTGCCCCGGCCAGGAAGGCGACGTAGAGGTCCAGCACCGAGAGGTCGAAGTGAAACGGCGCATGGTTGCCGAGGCGGTCGTCGGCACGCACGTCCAGCTCGCGAGCGGCCCACTCGACAAATGCCAGTGCATTGCGGTGGGTGATGCAGACGCCCTTGGGGGTGCCCGTCGAGCCTGATGTGTACAGAATGTAGGCCAGCGCGTCGAGGTCGACGGGCGGCAAGGGGATGGCCTGGGTCGAGTATGTGGTCAGTTTTGACCATGCGACGAAACAACCCGCGTCGTCGTCGATGCACAAGCAGCGTTCGGTGGCAACGAGTTGGTCGAGCTGCTCGAGCCGTGCGGTCGTGGCCACCACGGCCGCGACGTCACAGTCGCGCAGGCAGGCCTGGGCCCGGTGACGTGGGCTCATGGGATCGACAGGCACGTAAACCGCCCCGCAGCGCAGCACTCCTTGCATGCAGGCTACTGCCCGCACTCCTTTGTCGAGCCAAAGGGCCACGCGATCGCCCGGCTCCACGCCCATTGCCGCCAGGCAGCGTGCGATCTGATTGGCCAGCGCATCCAGCTCGCCGTAGGTGAGCGTGCCATCGGGCCCGCGGATGGCCAATGCCATGGGGTCGCGGCGGGCGGCGCCAACCACCAGCTCGGTCAGTGATGTGTGCTGGACGGAGTGGGTGTTCATGGCGCCATCACCGAAGTGGCGACAGTATCGACGTCGCGCGGGTTGGAGGGCATCGGCATGGGGTGATCGAGCAGAAATCCGAACTGCTCCCCCGCTTGCAAAAGGACCTCCGCGGCGCGGTCCAGCTGCGCCTCGGTATGCTCGCTGGTGACGAAGAGCCGCAGCCGCGAGGCGTCGCGAGGTACCGCCGGGAAGGCGACGATACCCACGTCCAGCTGGCCCTCCCGGCGCAGCCAGTCGGCGAGATAGGGGGTCTTGTCGTGGGCACCGCAGCGCACCGAGACGATCCACGAGGCCGAGCCACCCAGATCGAACCGGCCCTGCAGACGCGCGCGCAAGGCCTCGGCATTGCGGTGCAGTCGGGCCCGCCGCCTGGCACCGTCAGGGCCCATTGCCAGCTGGGCCGATCGCACCAGTCCGCCGGTCACGGCCGGATCGAGTGCGGCGGAAAACATACGGCACCGCGCGTACCAGTTGACGTACTGGACGATTTCCTTGCGGGCGTAGAGGCCACCCCCGACCCCGCCGAACGATTTGCTAAACGTCATGATGAGTAGATCGACCTTGTCGAGTACGCCCTGCGCCGCGGCAACGCCTCTGCCGCCCGGGCCGGTCAGCAACATCGAGTGGGCTTCGTCGACCAGCAGGTAGGCGCCGCGAGACTGGCATACCGCGGCGATCTCGGCGATGCGCCCGAAGTCTCCATCGACAGAATACAGGCCCTCCACAGCGACCAGCACCCGGTTCTTGTCCGGGGCCAGCGAGCCGAGCACCCGATCCAGATCGTCGGGGTCGTTGTGTTCGAAATAACACATTCGCGCGCCGGCCAGCTTTCCGCCCTCGAGGATGGACATGTGCGCCTTGCGGTCGCACACCAGCACCTGCCCTGGGTTGAGGAACGCCGAGATCGCACCGAGGTTGGTTCCGTAGCCTGAGGAGAACAGGCTCACCCCGTGGTCGGGCTGGCCGAGCAAGTCGACGATGGCCTGCTCCAGGTCGCGATGCACGCCGAGGGTGCCGCTGAGCACCGGAGAGCTCGCCGCGCCCAGGCCGTAGGTATCCAGCGAAGCCTTGGCGGCGGCAATGACCTCGGGATGGGTCGCGTAGCCCATATAGTTGTAGCTGGCGAAGTTGAGCATGTCGGTCGATTCGTGCGGCGCTTGCTCGACCTGGACCACTGTGCGCGGCCCCGATAGATGCGGGACCTCGAACATTGGTAGCAGGCCCTCGTCCTTTACTGCCTGGCGCCACTGGGCGAGGCCATTCACTTCTACCAGTTGCGGGGAGTCGCTGAACATGAACTGCTCGAAGCTCTGCTGCGACCAATGTGGAGTCTCGTCCTCGGCCGGGTCCAATTCGGCCGGCGCCTCCGACCTGGAGGTGAGCAGATCGAGAATATGCGCCTTGTGCTCGCGCAGCGCAGCGCTGAGCGGCTCGGAAAGGGCACCGCGCGGGGCACGGATGAGAAGCTGCCCGTTGTCTACGCCAATGCGGATGTCTCGCCGGGACAATTCCGACAGCAGATCATGAACGTTCATATCGCGATTTCCTCGATGTCGATTTGGTGATGGTCTGGGGTGGCGGAGGGCTCATCGGTCAACGTCAATAGCTGTAGTCGCTGGTGGGTCTCGGCAACCAGATCGCGGAGTGGACGCTCGGCCATCAGCCGCTCGATCGGCAATTGCACACCGAGCTCCTTTTCGATGCGCTGACGCAGTTCCACTGCCATCAGCGAGTCCAATCCCAGCGCGGCGAGCGAGCACATTGGATCTGGTGGCACGTCGGGTTCCAGTCCGAGAGTGGCGCTCACCCGTGCCATCAACGCGCTGCGCACCAATTGCTGTGCTGCCTCACCCGATACCGAACGCAACTGGGCATGGAATTCCATGCTGGCGCGGTGCTGCGCCTCGGCCAGCTGGTGTGCGCTCGGGCCTGTGTCTGCCACAGAGAACGGGGTATCGGCGAGATTCGGCGACGGGGATTGCTCCTCGAACCAGTAGCGGCGCCGTTCAAATGGATATGTCGGCAGCCGGACCGGCTCGGCCGCCCACGGGCGGTCGATCTCGGCCCAATCCACTGCTACTCCCGCCACGTGGGCCGCGGCCAGACAGCCCATGAGCTGGGCATTTTCCCCTCGCCCGCGGCGCAGGCTGGGCCACAGATGCAGGGTAGGCTGGGGGGAGGCGACGGCGCGGGCCTGCTCGAGGAGCTCGTCTCCCTCCCCGATGCCGAGAAACGCCGAGTAGTGTGCGGTGAGCAGCTCTTGCAGCCCGCGAGTGACATCCTCCTCTGGCCTCGGCCTGGTCCAGTACGAGGCCGATGTCATCGCGCTCGCGGCATTGTCCGCGGCCGAGGTGAGCGCCACGCGAATGCGGGGCCTGTCGAGCTTCATGGTCTCGAGTCTGTGCGCCAGCGCTCTGGCAGGTGCCTGGCTCGCGGGTGAGCTGGTCAGGGCCGCGCCCCAAGCATCGGCGAGCAGTACCGCGTCCTCCACGGCGATCACCCTGGCAGCGCAGGCGGCCGCCAACTCGCCCACGCCATGTCCGAGCACGGCCTGCGGCTCCACCCCCCATGCGCGCCACTGGGCCACCAATGCGAGCTGCACAAACAGTAGCCGAGTTGGCGCATGGCGAGTATCGCGGTTCGTGCTGTCGGCCGCTTCGTATGGGGCATCTCGCCATGCGGGATCCCATGCCGTATCCGCGGCCTCGCCCAGCGCATCGCGGAACTGTTCCATGGCACGACGCACCGCCGGTTGGGTTTGCCAGAGCTCCCTGCCCAGGCCCGGGCGCCATGACGACAGGCCCGGGAACACGAAGGCCACGGGCAGATGCGAGCCGGCAGAGACCACTCCACGCGCGATGCCGGGGCGATCGCGACCCTGCGCAAAGGCGCTGAGCTGATCGATCCACTCCTGTCGATCGCCACTCAGCAGCGCCAGGCGATGGCTCATGGCGCTGCGCCCGCGATTGGCACTGTGGGCGAGCACTGCGGGCGATGCATCACTGCCCTGCAGGTGGTCGGCCCACTGCCCGGCAGCGGTCTGCAGCGCGGCCTCGGATCGCGCCGATAGGGTGAGCACTCGGCAGGGCCGCGCATCGGGCTGCACCGCGGGGCGAACCTCGGTCAGCGAAGGCGCCGCCTCGACCACGACGTGCGCGTTGGTGCCGCTGTATCCGAACGCGTTCACCCCCGCGATCCGGCGCGGACCGCCGGACGGCCAGGGTGTCAACTGGCCCGCGATCTCGAAGGGCAGAGCCTCCCATGGAATGTTGGGATTGGGGGTGTGGAAGTTGAGGTGGGGCGGGATCTGCTCGTTTTGGAGCATCAGTATCACCTTGATGAGCCCGGCGACGCCCGCTGCGGCTTCGAGATGCCCGATGTTGGTTTTGAGCGAACCGACCACAAGCCGCTGCTCTCGGGACTCCCCGAACACCCGCTTCATCGCGTTGAGCTCGATTGGATCGCCGAGCGCCGTGCCTGTGCCCTGGGCCTCTACGTAGCTGACTTGTTCGGGTCGCACCCCGGCCCGGTGTAATGCGGACCGCAGTACCTGCGCGATGGCATCACCGTTGGGCACAGTGAGGCCGCTGCTCTTGCCGCCATGGTTGACCGCCGAACCGCGAATCAGTGCCAGCACGCGGTCGCCCTCGGCGATGGCGTCCGACAGTCGTTTGAGTACCAACATACCGCACCCCTCGCCGCGGCCGAATCCATCCGCCGCCGCGTCAAAGCTCTTGCAGCGACCATCGGGCGCCAGCATCCGGTTGTGGCATTGCGCGACTGTGCTCTTTGGCGCCAGGTTGAGGCTGACTCCGCCGGCCACTGCCAGGTCGCACTCCCGCGCGCGAAGGCTCTGGCAAGCCTGGTGGACGGTTACCAGCGAAGAGGAGCAGGCGGTGTCAAGTGCCACTGTGGGCCCCTGCAAGCCCAGCACGTGGGCGATCCTCCCCGCAGCCACGCACAGCTTGCTGGCCGAGAACGTGGACAGATCAACAGTCTGCCACTCCGGCCGGCGGTCGATGTAATCGAGGTGCATGATGCCCACAAACACCCCTGTGCTGCTGCCCCGCAGGCTATCGGGATTGATCGACGCCCGCTCCAGGGCCTCCCAGGTCACTTCCAGCAAGAAGCGCTGCTGAGGATCCATCGAGCGCGCCTCGCGCGGAGAGATCCCGAAGAAGAGGGGATCAAAAGCCGCCACGTCGCGCACGAAGTGCCCGTGGCGAACGTACATCTTGCCGGGGGTCCCGGGCTCTGGATGGTAGTAGGCGTCCGCGTCCCAACGCTCGGGAGGGATTCTTGTCAGCGCGTCTCGCCCCTCGCAGAGAATCTGCCACAGGCCCTCGGGCGAGTCGGCGTCCCCGGGAAAGCGCCCGCTCATCCCGACGATGGCGATCGGCTCGGCTTGGATGAGTCGTTGTTTGGCCTGGAGCTGGCTGGCCGCGTAGGCCAGCCGCACTGGAGAGAGTTCGGAAAGGCGGTCTTTGATGGCGCTCATGGCAGTGGCTCCTTCAGAAGCGAAGTTGTGCGTCTTCCATGCCGGCAACCTCATCGAGCAAGGCATCGACTTCGCTGTCGGACGGTTCGATCGGGGCGATCTCTGCTTCAGATCGGGCGAGGCCGAACAACTCCTGATTCAGGAAAGCGAGCAGCGACTCGAGGTTGGGGTGGTCGAATGCCAGGGTGCTCGGCAGAACGCGATGGACGCCTTGCTGGAGGCGGTTGCGCAGCTCGACCGCCATCAGCGAATCCATCCCCATGTCGGCAAACCCCTGGGTGGGCTGGATCGGCTGGTCGCTGCGCCGACCCAGCACGCGCCGCAACACGCTCTCGACGTGGCGGGCCAAAAGCAGCGGCCGCTCGGCTAGAGGAGCTTCCTCAAAGGTCTGCGCGAAGCGATCCGCCGCGGGGTCCTCGGCACTTTCGGCCACGACCTCGGCGAACAAGGGGATGCCCGACAGCTGACCCATCCGGCTCCAATCCATGGGCATGGCCGCAACCTGGGCCCGGGCGCTGCCGAGGAGAGAACCCAAGAGCTCCATCCCCTGGGCAGGAGTGATCTCCTCGATCCCCTGATCGTGCATGGCCTCGGACGACAGATTCTGTGCGGCCAGACCCACCTGTGCCCAGGCGCCCCAGTTGATGCTGAGACCCGGCTGTCCGAGCTGGCGGCGGTGATGGGCCAACTCGTCGAGGAAGAGGTTTGCGGCCACGTAACTCGACTGGCCTGGACGGCCGACGACCGACGCCGCCGATGAGAACATCACGAAGTGGTCGAGTGCCAGGCCTTGAGTGTGGAGGTGCAGATACAGTGCGCCCGCGACCTTTGGCGCTAGCACCCGGGTCAGCCGCTCGGGCGTCTGCTGCAGGATCACTCCATCATCCAGCACGCCCGCCGCGTGAATCACTCCGCGCAGTGGATCGAGTTGTTGGGCGATATGCTCGAGAACCCCGCAGACGTCAGATTGCGAGGAAACGCTGCCCTGATACACCACCACCTGAGCCCCTGCCGCCTCGATCGCAGCGCGGTCCTGGTCGGCCAGCGCATCGGGACCTCGCCGGCTGAGCAGCACGAGCGTGCCGGCGCCCTGTTCCGCCATCCAGCGCGCGGTGAGCAGTCCCAGCGCACCCAACCCTCCGGTGACCAGGTAGCTGCCGTCGCGCGCAAAGCTGGCGGTCTCCGCCGCCAGGCATGTGGGCGCCCGTTGCAGCCGGGGCAGCAAGCGCTCACCTTTGCGAAAAGCGACCTCGCGTTCGCCGTCTTCACGCTGCATCTCGGTCAACAGCGCCTCCGCGGCCCCCTGTGGAGACATGGCCGGATCCAGGTCGACGTGGACTGTGGCCAGTTCCGGGTGCTCGAACACCAGGGTCTTGCTCAACCCGACCAGCGGTGCGGCCGCGAGCTCGGGGCCGGCACCCGAGCCAGCCGAAAACCGCGCGCCGCGGGTGACGATCCAGGTGCGCGGGGCGGTTGTGCCGCTGCGCTGTAGCAGAGCCTGTACCAGCACCAGCATCTCGCCAGCATGGGCGTCTGCTTCGCGCCAGCTGTGATCGAGCAAGGTCGGCGCTGTCGGGTCCGACATGCCCCATAGATGGACCACACCTTCGATCTCATGGCCCTCGGCCACGACTGCTTCGAACAGGGCTTGGTAGTCTTCGGGAACTCCAGGGTCGATCTCGAAGGTCTGCGAGTCGATGCGGCGAAACCCCTGCCCGCGGCGCACGGCATAGGGACGCGTCCAGATCTGCCCAAGCCCCGCCACCACGGCCTGTCCCACCTCCGTGGGCTCGGCCAGGACGACCACGGCACCGTCGCGGACGCGGCCGGATGTGATCGGGTCGGGCGCCCCCGAGCCCCAGCTCACTTCGTAGAGCAGCTTGCGCATTGCCCGTTGCCGGACGCGCTGGAGCACGTCGCGGCTGACCGGCTTAAAGCGCAATGCTTCGATCTCGGCGATGGTCTCTCCCTGCGGGGTCAGCAGGCGCAGGTCCGCGCGAAGCTCACCCCCGGTATCTGCGCCATTGCTCTCTCCATTGCGGTTCGAAGACAGCCGAGCGTGTACCCACAGCTCGCGCCCCGCCGCTCGATCCAAGCGCAGACGTCCTACCCCGACCGGCAGGTACGCGTCCTCTTGTTCGGGCACGCTGCTGAAGCCGGCACCGATCGACTGAAAACACGCATCGAGTAGCGCCGGATGCAAGGCCATCGCATCGGCCTCGGTGTCCAGGCTCGGGTGGCGGGCGATTCGGGCCAGGGTGTCGCCGTCCCCGACATAGACCTCATGCACGCCGCGGAAGATCGCGCCGTACGTGATGCCGCCGCCCTGGAGATCCTCGTAGAAGCGCTCCACCTCGACTGAACGCGTGCACCGGGTGCGCAGCGTATCGAGCGAGATGGCAGCGTTTGCCGGGTTTCGGCAGGGGGCGACACGTCCACTCGCGTGCATGATCCACAGCGGTTGCTGCACGGATGCATCCGGATCGAGGCTGGTGATTTCGAACGTGTAAGCCCCGCCGTCCACAGGGGTGAGCACAGTGGCCACCTCGCTGGGCTGGGCGCCCAGTTCGAGCGCCTGGTGAAAGACGACATCCGATACTTCCACCGCGTTGGCCCCGGTCGCCTCACGAGCTGCGGCCAGCGCCATCTCGAGGTAACATGCCCCGGGCAGCACGACCGCGCCGTACACCAGGTGATGGGCCACGAAGGCAGGAGTGTCTGAATCGAGCCGGCGGGCGAACTGAACCTGCCGCACTGGCGAGGCCACTCGTTTGCCCAGCAGCGGATGTATACCTGCTGTGGACTGCTCGTCATTCACCTCCCGGGTGCGCACCCAGTAGTTCTCGTGCTGAAATGGATATGTGGGCAGAGCAGCCAGCTTCGGGCGTACCGGCCCATGGAGCGCTTCCCAGCGGAGCTCGGCGCCGTGCCCGTGAAGCTCGCCGAGGCTTTCCAGGAGCTGTACGCGGTCCGAGCGGTTGCGCCGCAGACTCGGCAGCCAGGAAGCGGGCGACACATCGGGCAGACATCCCTGGCCCAGCCCGAGCAAGCCGGGACGCGGCCCCAGCTCGACATAGACGTCGGCGCCCAGCTCGGCAAGCGTTTTCATACTGTCGAGGAAGCGAACCTCTCGACGGACGTGGTCCACCCAGTACCGAGCCGTGGCGACCTCATCGCCAGCAATCTGTCCGGTCAGGTTGGAGATCAGCAGCCGCTCCGGTGGCCGGAAGTCGATGCTCTGCGCCACCTCGGCAAAGGCCTCGAGCATGGGCTCCATGCACACCGAGTGAAATGCGTGACTCACTACCAGTTGCTTGACGCGAACGCCCTGTTTCTCGAAGTGCGATACGACTCCTCGTACAGCCGGAGCCACCCCGGAAATCACTACATTGGCGGGGCCATTGCTCGCCGCGATCGACACGCGGCCGTTCTGCGATGCGACGATGTCTGCGACTTGGTCGCGCGAGGCGAACAGAGTCCACATCTCACCCCCATCGGGCAGCCCATCCATGAGCCGCGCCCGCGCGGAGATCAGTGTCAGCACGTCGTCGAGGCTCATGACTCCGGCCAGGTGGGCCGCGGCCAGCTCGCCCACACTATGTCCCATCAGAAGGTCGGGCTCGATGCCCCACGCTCGCCACTGGGCCGCCAGGGCGATCTCCAGGGCTACCAGAGCGGGCTGGGTATAGCCGGTTCGGTGCACCGTGCGGTCATCCTCGGGCGCGAACATGACTTCGAGCAATGGCCGGTCGACCTGGACCTGCAGCAGCTCGGCGCAGCGATCGAGCATGTCGCGGAAGACCGGTTCGGTTTCGTACAATTCCCGGCCCATGCCCACGTACTGGGAACCCTGTCCCGCACAAAGGAATGCGATCTGCGGGCGTGTAGGCGGCACAACGCGTTTTCGTGCGGCCAGCATCTCCTCGTCGTCGAGGTCGTCGAGCGCGTGGATCAGGGCGGCCGTCGAATCCGCGACCAGGGCGACGCGGTGCTCGAGGTGGGCGCGCGCAGTCTGGCTGGTGTATGCGATGTCATCGAGTCGGGCGTCTGCCAGGGCGGATCCACCGCGCAACGCATCGCGGTGGCGCTGTACCTGCGCCCGCAGGGCAGCGTGATTTTTGCCGCTCAAGACCACCAGCTGTGGCCCCGAGGGTTGCGGGGCCAGGGTCAGGTCATCGCTCGGCGGTGCATCCCCTATCACCAGGTGGGCGTTGATGCCACTGAGGCCGAAGCCGGAGATTCCGGCGAATCGCCTCGCTGGCGCGTCCCCGGTGTGCTCGCTCGGCCGTCGCCAGGGGATCGCCGCGGTGGGCACACGCACGGGCAACTCGTCCCATTCGACATGAGGATTGGGCGTCTGCATGCCGACGTGCGGCGGAATCTGGTCATGGCGTAGCGATTCGACCACCTTGATGATCCCGGCGACGCCTGCGGCGCCCTCGAGGTGGCCGATGTTGGACTTCACCGAGCCGACCCACAGCGGGGCTAAAGCAGCGCGCTGGCCACCGAACACCTCGCCCAGGGCATGTAGCTCGATCGGATCTCCGAGCGAGGTCCCGGTGCCATGGGTCTCGAGATAGTCGATCTCGGCGGGACGCAGCCCGGCCGCGTCGAGTGCCTGATGGATGACCCGCTCTTGCGCGTGTCCATTGGGTACCGAGATCCCTCCCGAGGCGCCGTCGTGGTTAACCGCCGAGCCGGCCACGATCGCCAGCACAGGGTTGCCGTCGCGCCGGGCATCCGATAGCCGTTTGAGTACCGCCACGCCGATCCCTTCGCCGCGCCCATAGCCGTCGGCCTGGGCGTCAAACGCCTTGCTGCGTCCGTCGGCAGACAGCGCGCCGAGCTTGGACAACACGATGAAGGGATCGGGGGAGAGCATCAGGTTGATGCCTCCGGCGATGGCCAGATCGCACTCTCCGGTGCGCAGCGACGCTGCGGCCTGGTGCACTGCAACCAGGCTCGACGAGCACGCAGTGGCCACGACCATGCACGGCCCCTGCAGTCCAAAGTGATAGGAGATCCGCCCGGCCGGAAAGCTGACGGCATTGCCGGTGCCCGCGTAGGGCAAATCCTCGGGCTCCACGGTTTTGAGGCGAACCCGTCCGTAGTCCATGGAGATGAGTCCCACGTACACCGAGGTGCGGCTGCCGGCCAGGCTGTCAGGAGCGATGCCAGCGCGCTCGAGCGCTTCCCAGGTGATCTCGAGCAGCATCCGCTGTTGCGGATCGATCCCGGGTGCCTCGCGGGGCGATACCCCGAAGAGCTCGGCGTCGAACGCGGCGACATCTTCTTCGAGGAAGCTGCCGCGCTTGGTGTACATCGACCAGCTTTTGCGCCGTTCGGGGTCGTAGAGACCGTCCGCGTCCCAGCGATTGGCGGGGATGTCGCGGGCGGTCTCGCGGCCCTCGTGAAGGAGCGCCCAGAAGCGTTCGGGAGTGTCGCATCCGCCGGGAAAGCGGCATGCTGTGGACACGACGGCGATCGGCTCGGACGATGCCTTCTGAACGGCATCGAGCTGGCCACGCAGCTCCTTGATGACATAGGCTGCACGCTGAAGGGGAGTGAGCTCTTTGAGCTCTTTGATGTTGCTCATGGAATCAAGTCGCTCCTTGCAGTAGGTTCCACTCGGCTTGGATCACGCGCAGAAGGTCTTCCTCACTGAGCGCGGCGGTTTCGGAAATCAGGTGAGCGTCGGACGGTTGCGGACTTGGCTCGGCTGGTTCGTGCCCGGGATTGGCCCCGCGTTTGTGCTCGAGTGCGATCAGGTGGTCGAGCAACCCCTGGGGGGTGGGATAGGAGAACAACAGGGTCGACGGCAGGGAATAGCCCAGTGCCCGCGACAGGCGATTCCTCAGCTCGACCGCCATCAGCGAATCCATCCCCCGCTCGATGAGGCTACGGCGCAAGTGCGGCGCGACCTGTTCGGGATCGAGCTGGAGCACATCGGCGATGTTGCGGACCAGATGGCGTTTGAGCAGTTCGGCGCGCTCCCGGTCGTTGGCCCGATCCAGCTGAGCGCGCACGTTGTCGGCCGCTGTCGCGGCCTCGGCCCGGTCGCGGAAGAGGCGGGTGAGTAGGCCCTGCCCGGCGCTGCCGGGGTGGCGCTCGCCCCACTCGGACCAGTGCATTGGCGCCACCACGGCCTGGGCTCGCCCGCCACCGACGATCGCCGCCATCGCGGTCAGGCCCAGGGCGGGCTCGACGACCCCGTATCCCGAGGCTGCCCGCGTTTGCGGACCGAGCCTGGAAGCGGCCCGACCCGCCATGCCCAGGCTTCCCCACGACCCCCACGACAGCGTCGTGGCCGGCTGCCCGAGCGCGTGACGGTGGTGGGCCAGGGCGTCGAGAAACGCATTGGCGGCGCAATAACTGGCCTGTCCCGGGTTGCCCAAAACGCTCGCAACCGAGCCAAAAGCGATGAAAAAGTCGAGGGCCGCGCCTTCGGTCGCGCGATGCAGGTTCCAGGCGCCCTGTACCTTCGGTCCGAGAACGCTCGCAAAGGCGTCCCAGTCCTGATTGGGCAGCATTCTGTCGGCAACCGTGCCCGCGGTGTGGAAGACGCCGCGCAGAGGCTGCGAAAGCCGCTCGATGACTGCGCGGAGCCCGGCGAGATCGGTAACATCGGCAATCGCGACCTGCACTGCGACCCCGGCGTCGGCCAGCATATCAATGCGACGACGCGCGTTCTGGTCCGGGTCTCGACGGGCCACGAGGCACACATGGCGAGCGCCTTTTTTGGCCAGCCAGTCTGCTGTCTCGAGCCCCAACGCGCCCAACCCCCCGGTGATGAGGTAGCTGGCGGTAGGATCGACAGTCATGGTCGGCGCGTCGGCCGGCATTCGCAGTCGGCTGAGCCGGGGTACATAGGTCTGCCCCTGCCGCAAAGCGAGGCGATCGTCGGCGCCAAAACGCAGAATCCACGCACCGAGCGTCGCGATCGGCGGTGGCGATGCATCCAGGTCGACCACGCCGACCTGCAACTCGGGCAGTTCGTGGCGCAGCGCCTGAGCAAACCCCCAGCGCAGGCTCGATACTGGAATGTGGGCCACATCGCCCTCCAGCACGGCTTGGGCCTGTCGGGTTACCATCACCAATCGCGCCGCAGTGGCGTTCTCGGCGATGAGCGCCTGGACCAGATGCAGGGATCCGCGCAGCGCCGTGCGGGCCGCCGAGTCGAGATCGGCGGGAGCGTCTGGTACATCGAGAGCCGACAGGTCGATAAAGCCGAGGCGCTCGCATTCGTCGGTCCTCAGCCGGGCCAGTTTTCGCCGGAACTCATCGATGCACTGCGGCGCTGCCATCGCGGCGAGCTCGGAGCCCGGCGGCACCGTGGTGGTCTGAACCCCGCGGGCTCGCAGGTCGGCTTCGATCTGCGAACCCAGACCCGTCGCATCGGCGAGAATCACCCAGTGATCCACCGGATCGTCAGTCTCGGCAACGTCGGCGAGCTCGGCGGCAATCCACTGGGTCTCCAGCAGCCAGTCGGCCCAGGGGGCGGGCGGGCTCGACAGCAAGGGACGCACAGTGTACCCGTCGATCTGTGCTACCACGGCTCCCCGTGGGTCGCGAATGGTGATATCGGCCGTGGGCGCTTCAGCGGGCGCGTCTTTGCGTCTGCGTACGTGGGCCCTCAGCTCGCCACCTGGCGTGACCCACTGTCGCACGCGTTGGAACTCCGTTGGCACGAAGGTGCGCATGTCCTCGGTCTCGGTGCCGAGGATGGCAAAGGTCTGAAGGCACGCATCGAGCAGTGCCGGGTGCAGGCGGTACGCCTCCAGCTCACCGCGGATCGTCTCGGGCGCATGGATCGTCGCAAAGGCCTCGCCCTCGCCCTCGATTACCTCGCCCAGCCCTCGAAACGACGGGCCGTAGATGATTCCCCGCGCCTGGCAGGCGCGGTAGTGGGCCTCGACATCTACCGATGATCCCACGGGCGGCGATCCCGCGGGATCGATCACCTTGACTTCGCATTGCTCGCCGGGCCGTCCGGTCGGCGGTAGCACGGCTGCGGACCCGAGCGCACGCAGGCGACCGCTGGCGTGCTGGGTCCACGATTCGCTGCCTTCGGCACGGCTGTGGATGGTCAGGGTATGAGTTCCGTCATGGTCGCCAGCGACAACCGTTTGCACGATACACGCTGCGTCCTGGGTCAACGTCAGTGGTCGCCGCAGCTCGAAATCCTCCACTTGCCACGGGCCGCCGTCGATCTGAGTAGCCGCTGCCAGTGCCATCTCGAGCAACGCGGTCGCCGGCATCACCACCTGCTCTGCGACAACGTGGTCAGCCAAAAATCCGGGCTGCTGTGGCGCCAGCCGGGCCTCGAATACACGCGACCCCGCTGGCAGCGCGACCGAGCGCAGCCTCGCCCCGAGCAGTGGGTGTTCTGGCCGCATCGCTGCGGTGCCGGCACCGAACCAGCGATTGGGCCGATCGAGCCAGTAGGACTTGCGCGCAAATGGATAGGTAGGGCCGCCGCCTCGCGCCGCCCAGTCGCATTGCAATAGCTCGGGTTCGACCGCACCCAGCTGATAGAGGGTTGCCATTGCAGACCACAGCTGGCCAGCATGGTCGTGGTTCGGGCGCAGGCTGGCCACCCCGGCAAATACCTCACTGTCGTCAAACTGGCGCACCATGCCCAGCAGCGTGGGCTTGGGTCCAAGCTCGAGCAGAATCGTTTGCCGGCGCGCCCGCAAGGTGGCAATGCTGTCGGCAAAGCGGATGGTGTGGCGCAGGTGCCGAACCCAGTAGTCCGGCCGGGTGATCTCCTCGCCGGCGAGCTGTCCGGTGAGGTTGCTGATCAGCGGGACTCGGGGCATTTTCAGCTCGCACCTGGCCACCGCGCGGCCAAACGCCGCCAGCAGCGGTTCCATCTGCGGTGAGTGGAAGCCGTGCGACACCTTGAGCCTCTGGACCCGCACGCCTGCCGCGAGCAGTGCTTCCAGCACTCGATCGAGCGCGTCCGCATGGCCGGACAGCACGACGTGCTCTGGCCCGTTCACCGACGCGATCGACACGGTTTCCCCGTACCCGCGCAGGGCCTCGCGAGCCGCGTCCTCGCCCAAGGTGACCGCAGCCATGGCTCCGCGCGAGGACAGCTTCTGCATCAGCGATGCGCGCTCGCATACCAGGTCCACCGCATGGTCGAGGCTCATCACCCCCGCCACATGCGCGGCGACGTACTCACCGAGACTGAAGCCCAGGACAGCAGCCGGGGTAACCCCCCGCGCCCGCCACCACTGCGCCAATGCGTATTCCAGCGTGAACAGAGCGATCTGTGTGCACAGGGTCTGGCGCAGCCGATCGTCGTCGGCGCCGTCGCCGAAGACCAGTTCGGTAACGCTCACAGCCAGACGATCGGCGAAAAGCGCGTCGCAGCGAGCCCACGCAGTCCGGAAATCGGGCTCGTCCCGGTACAGGGCCCGCCCCATGCCCACGTGTTGCGCACCCTGCCCGGTGAACAGAAAAACCGGCCGGGTTGGCGTCGAGCTGTGGACGACCATAGCCCGGGGCCCGGACGGGTCGGCGGCGAGAAACGCGCCGAGTTGCGCACGCAACTCGCTGTCATCTCGCCCGGTGACAGCCAGTCGATACTCGTGGTGGGCCCGCCCAATGGCTGCACTGTGGCATAGATTGGCCGCCTCGGCCTCGGATCGCGCCAACGCGCTCCGGTAGCGCCGGGCCAGCTCGCGCAGGCTCGCCTCGGTACGGGCCGACAGCGGCAGAACCAGCCAGTGCGGGTGGTGGGACGCGTCCGGCCTGATCTGCCGGCGCGCCGGGTCAGGTGGCAGGTCTTGCCGGACTCGCCTGCTGGTCGGTTTCTCCGCCGTCGGCGCGCCATCGGCCAGCACCACGTGGGCGTTGGTTCCGCAGAACCCAAAGGAACTGACCGCGGCGATGCGGCGCGAGTATCCGGTTGGCCACGGCTCTGCCTGGTCGGTCACGCGTACCGGCCAGGCCTGCCAGTCGATGTGTGGATTGAGCCTGTCGATGTGCAAGTGTCTTGGCAGAGCGCCGCGTTGCACGCACAGCGCCGCTTTGATCAGCCCTGTGATCCCGGCTGCGCCTTCGAGGTGACCTATGTTGGTCTTCACCGAACCGATGCGCAGCGGCCGATGCCGGGGTCGCTGCGCGCTGTAGCTCTTGCCCAGCGCCTCGACCTCGATCGGATCGCCCAGTGGCGTGCCGGTACCATGAGCCTCCACGTAGCCCACCTCATGAGGCGCCACGCGGGCCCGTTCGAGCGCCTGCTCGATGACTCGTTGCTGCGAAAGCCCACTGGGCACGGTCAGCCCCCCGCTGCGTCCATCCTGGTTGATCGCCGAGCCCTCGATGACGGCGATGATCGGGTCTCTGTCGCGCCGCGCGTGCGATAGGCGCTTGAGCACGACGATGCCACAACCCTCACCCCGGACGATACCGTTGGCCGCGGCGTCGAAGGTGCGACAAACCCCGTCCGGGCTGAGCATGCGCGAGCGGCACTCGATGAGGGTGGTGACCGGCGACAAGATCAGGTTGACACCCCCTGCCATGGCGAGTTCGGCATCGCCCACCAGCAGACTTTGGCAGGCCAGGTGCACCGCGACCAAAGACGACGAGCAGGCCGTGTCTATGGTCATCGCCGGGCCTTCGAAACCAAAGGTGTAGGCCAACCGGCCAGATGCCACGGACACGCTGTTGCCCGCGCCTGTGTGCATGTCGATCTCGTGCGGTGCGCGGGTGGCCAGCTGGGTGTAGTCGTTGCCCATCAGGCCGACATAAACACCTGTCTTCGAGCCCTTCAGCGCGGTGGGATCGATGCCCGCGTGCTCCAGTGCCTCCCAGCAAACCTCGAGTAAGAGCCGGTGCTGCGGGTCCATGCGGGTCGCCTCGCGGGGCGAGATAGCGAAGAAGTCCGGATCAAAGCGATCGATGTCGCGCAAGAATGCACCGTGGCGGGTGTAGATCGTGCCCGCGGCATCGGGATCGGCATTGAAGTAGGTGTCGACGTCAAAGCGGTCCGCCGGCACCGTCTCGATGGGGTGGAATCCGGCCTGCAATTCGGTCCAAAACCGCTCGGGACCGTCGACACTGCCCGGGAAACGGCAGCCGATGCCCACGATCGCGATGGGCTCGCGGGCTTGCTGCTCCATAGAACGTATGCGCTCGTCGGCCTGTTCGAGCTTGAGCAATGCCTGCTTCATGAGCTGGCGGTACTGTGAATCTCTGTCTGCTCTGGGCTTGTCCATGATCGATCCTCGAAGGCAGGGAGAGGCGCTAGGCGGAGCCCGCGAGAGTCTGAGTCAGTTGCCAGGCGAGGTCGTCGTCAGATAGCGCATCGAGTGTTTGCTCGCGTGTTTCAGAATCGGCGACCGCGATGGCCTCGACGGCCTCCGATGAGCTGTCGCCCTGGCCGAAGTCCAGATCGAGGACAGCGCCGCGCAGATGCTCGATCAGCGCGTTCACGGTTGGGTAGTTGAACACCGCGGTAGCGGGCAGGCTGATGCCGAGGCCGGCGACCAGGCGGTTCTTGAGCTGGAGCATGGCCAGGGAGTCCACTCCCATGGCGATGAAGCCCAACTCGGCATCGACCGCTGCCGGGCCCTCGACACCGCTAACCCAGGCCACCTGCATGCGAACGAACTCGGTCAGCAAGCTGAGGCGCCGCTCGACCGGGGCACTCTGCAATTCGGCCATCATCGCGCCACGATGCTCGTCTGCGGCGGTCTGCGGCGTGTTGCCGATCATTGGCGCGTAGAAGGCCGAACTCGCCCACGACCCACTTTGCGTCCAATCAATGGCGGCCGCGGCCACCTCAGAGCGGCCCTCGACGAGAAGGCGGTCGAGAGCATCGAGCGCTTGATACACAGACAGGGGGGCGATCCCCGGCAGGGGGCCCTGATCGAGCGTTTTGTGGGCGCCTGCGCCTGCCCATGGGCCCCAGGCGATACTGACCGCCGGAAGGCCCGCTGCGCGGCGATGAGCCGCAAGGGCGTCGAGGAAGGCGCTGGCCGCCGCGTGGTTGGCCTGGCCCGGAGTCCCCAGCAACCCGGCGACCGACGAGAACAGCACAAAGAAGTCCAGCGAACGCGTCTGGCTGATCTGGTGCAGATTCCACGCGCCGGCAACCTTGGGCGCCAACACCTCGGCAAAGGTCTTTTGTGACTGCTGGTGCAGCAGGCCATCGCGCAGGGTCCCGGCCGCGTGAACAATGCCGCGCACCGGGGTCCCCTCGGCGTCCAGCTGAGTGAACAAGGTGTCCATGGCGTCGCCGTCGGTGACGTCGATTTCGGCCGCGGTGACGCGCGCCCCGGCCCGCTCGAGAGCGTCGATACGGCGGCGCACATCGGGGGCCGGAGCACGGCGCCCGACCAGTACGACGTGGCCGGCTCCCCGCACGATCAGCCGGTCGGCGACCAGCGGCCCGAGCCTGCCCAGTCCGCCGGTGATGATGTACGCGCCGTCGGCCCGCAACTGTACTGTCTCGGTATGAACTCCGCCTCGCATTCCTTGCCGGGAGGTCTGGTCGGTGGCCGCTGGCTCGCCGAGCGGTGCGAGTCGTGCCGCCAACCAGCGGCCGTTCCTGTGGGCGAGCTGCCGTTCAGTGGACGTGGAGCGCGCCCTGGCGATCCGATTCACCAGCGCCTCGGCCTCGGCCTCGGCCTCGACGCTCGCTGCGGTATCCGGATCGAGATCGAGGCACGTCGTGTCCAGGTGGGGTTGCTCGCGTTCAATGACGCGCGCCATGCCCCATAACGCTGCCTGACCGGGGTTTGGCGACCGCTCGTCGGCCACCGAGCGGGCGCCACGAGTAAGCACCCACAACTGACCCTCGCACGCAATGTCGCCCAGGCTCCGAACGACCTGCAGGAGCTCGGTGCAGCCCTGTGTCGTGCTGGCCAGCGGTGTCGAGCGATAGGACGCCTCGTCCGCATCCAGGTCGACGCCCCAGGCGTGGACAATGCGGGTCGAGCGGGCGATCAAAAGGCTTGCCAGCGCCTCCCACAGCGCCTGCAGGTCCTCCTGCGACGCCGGGTCGACCTCGTAGCTCGTGGCATTCACCTGTCGAAAGCCGCGGCCGCGACGAACTGTCAGCACAGAGGCCCCAACCGTCGCGGCACGCGCGGCAAGGTTGCGCGAGAGCGATCCGTCGTCGGCCAAGAGTACCCAGGTCCCCGCTTGGTCCTTAGCTGCCACTGGGTCGGCGTCGTCGTCATCGAGCTCAGTCCACTGGATGCCCAGCAGTGTCCGGGCCAGCGCTTGCTCGGCGTGCGTGCCCATCAACGTCGAGCGCGCCACCCGACGCAGCTCGAAGCCGTCGAGCCGCCCGCACAGCTGTCCCTCGCCATCGACGATGTCGATGGCGGCGTGCAGCGTGGCGTGGCCCTGTGCGGGACGCACTTGGGCGTGAACCCAGGCCCGTTCCGGCAGCCGGCCGCGCATCCATACGCGGTGGCAGCGACGGGGCAAATAGACCAGACCGACACCTAGTTCGGGGTAGGCGGCACCGACTACCTGCAGGCATGCGTCGAGCAGGGCTGGATGCCAACCGTAGCGCTCGGCATCCAGTTCGATGGCTGCAGGCCGCTCCACGTTGCCGAGGCTCTGGTCGACATTCCGCCAAAGCGCCCGGATCCCGCGAAAGCTCGGGCCAAAGCTCACACCGTCGTCTTCGGCCTTGCCGTAGTAGTCGGCGACCTCGATCGACTCGGGGCAGGCGGCGCGCCAGGAATCCAGCTCCACAGGCAGGCTCAGTTCGTCCGCGACCGCGGAACGCACGATACCTGCTGCGTGCCGCACCCAGGGGTCGTCGGTCCCTCCCTCGGCACGGCTGAAGATCTCTATGCGGTACGATTCCCCGTCCGGGGTCACCGTTGTTTGCACCTCGGTTGCAGTGTCCACGTTCAGGGACATCACGGCATCGAGCGTCACATCCTCCAGCACGACCTGCGACGCGGCGAGTACCTGCTCCGCCGCGCTCCGCATGATTTCGAGGTAGGCGGCCCCGGGCAGCACAGGCGCGTCGAACACCCGGTGATGAGCGAGAAAGCCAGGCCGATCGGCCGTGAGTAGAACTCTGAACAAGCGCTGCCCCGTGGCGAGCGCGGGCGATGCGATCTCAGTGCCCATGAGTGGGTGCCGCTGGGTCGGCTGCACCTGTGTGCGGTCCGCCTTGCGCAGCGTCCAAGCAGTAAATGGCTCGACCCAGTGGCGGTTTCGCTGGAACGCATAGCAGGGCAGAGGCACGCGGCGCCGTGGCCGGCCTCCCTCGAAGCCGTCCCAGTCAATGGGAACGCCCTGCACGTAGAGCTGTCCCACACCGAGCAACATCTGAGTCCAGTCGTCGCTGTCGGGCGCCAGGCTCTGGACCCAATCCGCGGGTCCCTCGACGCACTGCGGACCGAGGCCCAGGAGCGTGGCCTTGGGGCCCACTTCCACATAGTGGGTCACGCCCTGTGCATCCAGGGTGTGCATGCACTCGGCGAAGCGCACCGGCTGCCGCACCTGGCGGCACCAGTAGTCGGCTGTCGCCATCTCGTGGTCGGCCAGTTGTCCGGTGAGGTTGGAGACGATTTCCCGATCAGGAGCTTCCATCGGCAGGGTCTCGAGCAGCGCCCGAAAGTCGGCCAGAATTGGCTCCATCAACGGCGAGTGGGCCGCTTTGGGGATGTTGAGGCGGCGCACCTCGATGCCCTCGGCGTCCAGGCTCGCCTCCACCCGGGCCATGACGTGCTCGCTACCCGAGATGGCGACGTTCTCCGGGCCGTTGATCGCAGCGATCGACACCTCGTCGCCCCACGGTTCCAGCCGCGACCGCAGCACCTCCTCGGCGGCAAACGCCACCAGGGTGGCACCTTCCTCGGCCTTGGCGTCCATGAGCATGCCGCGTCGAGCGAGCAGGGAGGCGCCCACCTCGGGGGTGAACACCCCGGCGTAGCTCGCCGCAATGTACTCGCCAGTGCTGTGACCGAGCACCAACGCAGGTTCTACTCCCCACGCTCGCCACAGTTCGGCCAGCGCATACTCCAGTGCGAACAGACACCCCTGGGCGTACGTGAACTCATCGAGCGGTGAGGGCTCGCCCTCAACCGGGTAGAGCACGTCGATCAGCGACCGCCCCCAGATCGGTGTGAGCACTTCATCGAAGCGATCAATAAGGCGGGCAAAGCGAGGCTCGGTCTCGTACAGTGTACGTCCCATGTCGACGTACTGGCAGCCCTGTCCAGTAAATAGCAGGGCGATCTTGGGCGTGCCCTGCTGGGTACCTCGGATCACCCCTGGGCCAACCTCACCGCGCGCAAAGGAACGCAGTCGTTCGACGCACTGAGCGGGCGTGGACGCCACCACGGCCAGGCGTTCGGCGAAGTGGGTACGCGTGGTGAAGGCCGAGAAGCAAATGTCGGCCAGCGGGTGACCGCTTTCCTCGATGAAATCCGCATAGCGCGCGGCCAGCGCCTGCAGCGCACCCTCGGAGCGGGCCGACAGCGTCAGCAAGTGGCAGCTGCGCTCTGGAATGTCGTCGGCCGGGGCGATCTCGGGCATATGCACCGGCGGTGGCTCTTCCAGGACAACGTGCGCGTTGGTGCCGCCGATGCCAAACGAGCTGACGCCAGCACGCCTGGGCTCCGCGTCGGTCTGCCACGGCCGCAACGTAGTGTTGACAAAAAAGGGCGTACGCTCGAAATCGATGCTCGGATTGGGCGCCTCGTAGTGGAGAGTGGGCGGCAGTTCACCGTGATGGATGGCGAGCGCGGCCTTGATGAGACCGGCCACGCCAGCAGCCGAGTCGAGGTGGCCGATATTGGTCTTGACCGAGCCCAGCGCACAAGAACCACGGCGATCCGAGCAAGACCCGAACGCCTTGGTCAGCGCGCTCATCTCGATGGGGTCACCGATCGCCGTACCCGTGCCATGCGCCTCGATATAGGTGATGGTCTCCGGGGCGACACCCGCGTCCGCATGAGCGGCGCGGATCACCTCGGCCTGCCCTTCGACGCTCGGCGCGGTAAAGCCCACTTTGTGGTGGCCGTCGTTGTTGAGCGCAGCTCCCTTGATCACCGCGTAGATGCGATCGCCGTCCGCCTGCGCGTCGGCCAGGCGCTTGAGCACCACGATCCCCACTCCGCTGCCCGGTACCGTGCCGCTGGCCCGGGCATCGAACGCCCGGCATTTTCCGTCGCGCGAAAACACGGCCCCCTCCTCGTAGAGGTAGCCCTGACGCTGCGGCAGCTTGATCGTGATGCCCCCGGCAAGGGCGACATCACAGGTACCCGCGCGCAGCTGCTGGCAGGCCACAGCCACCGCGACCAGCGAGGTGGAGCAAGCGTTGTGGAGGTTGAGGCTGGGCCCGCGCAGGCCCAGCTTGTAGGAGGTCTGGGTGGCGAGATAATCCTTGTCGTTGCCGACCAGATGCTGAAAGAACGAGATCGGCTGGGTGAGATCGGGGTACGGGAAGTCGTAATTGCTCACGCTCTTGCCCGCAAACACACCGGTGCGCGCCGCGATTTGCTCCACCGGGTAGCCGGCGTCCTCCAGCGCCGTCCAGGCACACTCGAGAAAGATGCGCTGTTGCGGATCCATAGTCCGCGCCTCGCGGGGGCTGATGTCGAAGAACCCCTCGTCGAAATACTCGATATCGTCCAGGACGCCGCCTGCGGGGACATAGGCGGGATTCTGGATGATGGCGGGATCGATGCCCAGCGCGTACAACTCGCGGTCGTCAAAGGTCTCGATGGAGTCGACCCCATCGCGCAGGTTGCGCCAGAAGGTGTCGACGTCGGGGGCGCCGGGAAAACGACTGCTCATCCCGATGATCGCGACCGCGTCGTCCGCGCCGTGCCCGCGAGGCTGCATCAGCTCGACTGATGTGCCGGTTTCCGCTTCATCGCCGCCGAGATACGCGCCGAGACGACTCAGTGTGGGCTGGTTGAAGAGCTCGGCGATCGATACCTCCACGCCCAGCGTGTCGTGAATCCATACCTGAAGGCGGATCATGTCCATCGAGGACGCGCCCAACTCGAAGAAGTTGGCGTTCTCATCGATCGTTTCAAGGCGCAGAATCTCGGCTAATTTGGCACCGAGAGCAGCTCTTTCTCGACCGGATTTCCGGTCTTTGCGATTGGCGGATTTCTGTCCGATGACTCGGGTGATAGGCGCGGGTGCGGCGGCCTGCACAGCGTCCGGACCAATGGCGTCGACCATGTCGGGCAGACGTTTGCGATCCACTTTGCCATTGCGGGTCAACGGCAGCTCATCCAACACGACCAGCCGTGACGGCACCAGGTGCCTGGGCAGCGCTTGCATCAAGGCCGACCGCAGTGTCCCCGTATCCAGGGATACTCCGCTCTCGGGCACGATGCCGGCGACGAGCTTTTTGTCCAACCCCTCACCCATCGCCACGATCACGGCCTGGCGCACACCGGGCTGGACGTTGAGCTCTGCCTCGATCTCCCCGGGTTCGATGCGGTAGCCCCGGATCGACAGCTGCGAATCGACCCGCCCCAGGATCTGGATGGTCCCGTCGGGTTCGTAACACCCGAGGTCGCCCGTCCGGTACAGACGCTCACCAGTCCGCGGGTGGGTGACAAAGCGCTCTTTTTGCTTGTCGGGCCGATTGAGGTAACCGCGAGCCAGGCTTACCCCGGCCACGCACATCTCGCCCGGGACCCCCAGCGGGCAGTCCTGGAGAGCTTGGTCGAGAATGTAGTAACGCGTGTTGGCGATCGGCCGACCGTAGGGGATGCTTTTCCACGTCGGGTCTACCGTCTTGACCGGGAACCAGATATTCCACACTGTGGTCTCGGTAGGTCCTCCAATGCTGACCAGTTGCGCTCCGGGAACCTGTGCCTGCAACCGCGACGGAATGGACAGGGGAATCCAATCGCCGCCCAGTAGCGCTATCCGCAAACTCGCGGGTAACCGGGCTCCGGTGCCCTCGGCGAAATCGAGAAGCATCTCCATCATCGCGGGCACTGAATTCCATAGCGTGGCGCCATACGTTGTCAGGAGAGCGAGCCACTCATGAGGATCCTGGCGATGGGTCGCCTCGGGCATGACGAGCGCTCCGCCCAGGGATAGCGGCCCGAAAATATCGAACATCGCCAGATCATGGTGCAGGCTGGTCACCGCGAATACGCGATCCTGTGCACTCACCCCGTATGTCCGATTGGTCTCTCGGATGCAGTTGAGCAGGCTGCGGTGGGAGATCATCACCCCATTGGGCCGCCCGGTGGAGCCGGAGGTGTAGATGATATAGGCCAGCGCATCGGGGTCGCAGTCCTCGGTGAGCACTCCTTCTTCACCAGCCTCGCCGGCCGTCTCGCCGGCCGTCTCGCCGGCCGTCTCGCCGTCCACATCGGCCTCATCGACAACCAGGACGTCGATGCCTTCGGGCCATTCCACAGAACCTGCCAGGTTCGGCTGGGTAATAACCACGCGGGCCCCGCAATCGGCCAGCAGTAGATGCAACCGCCTGGTGGGCGAATCAGCGTCCAGCGGGACGTAGGGCGCCTCTGCCTGCAAAATGCCGAGGACTGCCACGATCTGCTCCCAGCCCTTGTCCATCACGATGGCAACCGGGCTGTTTGCGGGGTTGGCCAGCCGCACCCGTGCGGAAAGCTCGAGTGCGCGGACGGCCAGTTCTCGGTAGCTGAGCTGGCGCCTTTCGCTGAGTATGGCAACCCGGTCGGGCTGCTGCCTCGCCTGCTCGAAGAAGCCATGCTGGAGCAACTCGTCGGGCACGGGCCGCGACTCACCCTGGAGCGAGTCGATGACGGCGAGCTGAGACGGCGGCACCAAGCCGAGATCACGGGCCTCCCACACGTCTTCGTCAGCCGCTAGCCGGTCGAGCAGACCGCAATAGGCCTCGAACATGGCATCGATCATCCCGGGCGGGAACAGTTCGTCGGCAGCGTCCCAGTTGAAGAACAATCCCTCGCCCTGGTAAAGCACCTGGTGGTCGATCCACACTTGCGGGGTCTGCGTGAGCGCGTGGCGAACCTCGCCCAGTTCCTCCTCGAGGTAGTCGATCCAGTACGACGACCACCCGTCCACGTCGGTGGGAAAGCTGGTGAACACCACGGGCATCACGGCGCCGCTGATCTGTCCGCGCTCGCGGAACATCTCCCGCAGCACCCGCACCCCTCCCACATACTGGTGCTCGAGGTCCCGCCACATCTGGCTCTGCAGCGCGCGCGCCCGTTCGGTGAATGTACGCTCAGCGTCGTGCGTCACCTCCAGCAGAGTGAATGACGAGAAGGTGCCCATCACGCTGTTGATATGGGGGTGCAACGGCTGCCGGTTGAACATGGGCACGTTGAGAGTGAAGCGCTTGCGCTTGCTCCATCGGGCGAGAACCTCGGTAAAGGCGGCCATTAGCAGGCCGGGTGGGGTCAAGCCCCGTTCTTTGGCGCGGCGCTTGATCGTCCGGAACTGGGCCGGCTCCAGCCGCGACATCCAGCGTTTGAAGGTGGGTGTGTCGATCGCGGCCGGATTGCGCACCATCGGCAATTCGGGGGCGGGCGGCAGTGTTTCGATACGCTCGCGCCAGTACGCGAGTGACGCGGCATATTGGTCGGTCTTGCGCAATTGCTCCAGGGCGAGTACGTAGTCGCGATAGGAAGCCTCGATCGAGGCCGGCCGGAGCTGCGCTGTGGCATCCTTGTAGAGCTGGATGAGCTCCCGGTAGAGGATCTGGAAGCTCCACGCATCGAGGAAGGTGCCGTCGATGCTCATGAACAGCCGCGTCGACCGGTCCAAAAGGTGAGCGCTCAACTCGAAGAGCGGCCATCGATCGAGCGGCAGGGCCTGGTGCTCGAGACGGGCCCGGGTCGCCGCCAGAGTAGCCTCGACCTCGGCCGGGTCGCGACCGCGCAGGTCCACCTGTGGTATCACATAACGCGGCACCTCCTCGAAGATTCGCTGTTGACCGTCCGGGGTCGTGACCGCCCGCAACATCTCGTGGCGACGCACGAGTGCATTCCAGGCGTCCTCGAGGCGGCCGAGATCGAGTTCGGGGCAATCGATCTCGTTGAAGGCGTGCATGGGTAGTCCCATCTCGACGTCGCCCGACCGGCCGACCCAGTAGGCCTGCTGCATATCGGTCATCGGGAAGGGCTGGTATCGATGATCGGGATTTGCCACCATCGGCGGCAGAACAGCGGACACGGGCTCGCTGTGGCGGTCCCGCAGCATGGCGAGCAACTCGGCCTTGTGCTCGCTCAGCGCACTGCGTAGATCATCGCCGAGTTCACCGCGAGGGGCCCTGACCCTGACCCTATCCCCGTCGAGCCAGAGCTCGACTCCGGCGTCCGAAAGACGTTGCAGAAGGGTGGCCATCGAATCGGATTTGCTATCGCTCATGGGATTCTGTTCCTCGTTCAAATGCAAAGTTCCTCGACATCGGCTAAGTCTTGAGCGGGGCGCGGCGCATCACTGCGCAATACGAACGCGGCGGCGAGCTTTTCGAGAACCAGTTCGCCGATTGCGCGCACGGTGCCTCCGTCCACGATTCGGGACAGCGGCAGCTCCACGCCCAGTTGTTCCTGCATGCGCCCCCGCAGCTCCAGCGACATCAGCGAGTCCAGGCCGAGCGCGGCAAATGGCACCTCATCACCGACCCGTGCGGGGTCCAGCCCGGTGATATCGCCGACCTGCTCCTGGATGTGCTCGATAAGTCGCGCGGATCGCTGCAACGGATCGCTGAGGTGGACGATGATTTGACGGATGTCCGCGGCCGAAGCCACCGCACCACGCCCGCCCTGCTTGCGCAGAAGGTGCCGCATCAACGAGCCGCGGGCGACGTGCGGGTAGCGATTTCGCCATCGCTCCGCGTCCAGTCGAGCAACGCCCTTTTGCGCGCAGGTCGCGGGCAAGAGCACTGCCAGGGCCTCGATCGCCAGGGCCGGGCGGAATGTGGACAGGCCCAGCGCGGCCAGGTGAGCCTGGCGGTGTTCCTGCGCAGTCACCATGCCGACCTCGCCCCACGCGCCCCAGTTGATGCTCAGCCCGGGGAGCCCGGCAGCTCGTCGGGCATGGGCAAGGGCGTCGACGAAGGCATTTGCCGCCACGTAATTGGCCTGCCCCGGAATACCGAGAAGTGCAGAGATCGACGAGAACAGCACGAAATGGTCGAGCGCTGCGCTCTGCGTGTGATGATGCAGATGCCACGCACCGGCGAGTTTGGGCCCGGCCACCTGCACGAAACGCGCGTGGTCGAGTTCGCCGATGGGAGCGTCGTCGAGTACCCCGGCGGCGTGAAAGACCCCTCGTAATGGCGGCAGCTGGGTTTCGATGCGATGCAGTAACGCCACCACGTCGGCCTCGCAGCTGACATCGGCCCGATACATGTCGATCTGTGCACCGACTCGCTGCAACCCAGCAATACGCTCTTGCGCCGCGACACCGGGTCCCCGCCGACCAGTGAGCACCACATGACCCGCCCCATGGCGGACCAGCCACCCGGCGACCTCCAGACCGATCCCCCCTGTGCCACCGGTTACCAGGTAGGTACCATCAGCGGCGAAGCGCACCTCATCGGACGGTGAGTCCGGACCGGCCAGTGGATGGCGACGCAGGCGAGCGACATAACGCTGGCCATCTCGGTATGCGATCTCATCCTCGCCGTCGTTGTGCAAGAGCTCGTGCACGAGCCGCCTGGGATCGAGCTGGGCCTCGAGGTCGACCCGGATGGTCTCGAGCTCGGCGCGCTCGACCGCGACCACCCGACCGACGCCGTTCATCGGCGCCTGCCAGGGATCGGCACCCGAGCCCGCCACCATGTGCGCACCCCGGCTGAGTAACCACAGCCGGGGGCGCAGCTCGAATGGATGCTTTGACATGGCCTGGATGAGCCGGGTCACCCCGACGCACCCCCACGAAAGGGCCGATTGCCATGCCTCTGCCCGGGCAATCGGGCGCCCTTTTGCGGCCAGAAATACCACCTGTGCGCCGTCGGCATACTGCGCGGGAAAGGCGCGCTCCAGCACTGCGGACAGGTTGTCAGTCGCGGGATCGCAGCGGATAGCGTCGCTCGCCCCGGCCGCCGGGGACCTGGTCAGTGCCAGCGTACAGCGATGACCCCGCTGACGCAGCTCCGCCACCAGGTGTTCGGCGTCCCGCCGGGCATCGTCATCGTGTGGCGCGTCGAGCTCGGAGTGCTCGGCAAAGATCAACCAAGACCGCGGTGCGGTGTCGGATCGCTCATCGGGCAGCGAATTGCACTCCCACTCCACATCGAGCAGGCCCCGCAGCAATGGGTTTTGGGCCTGAGATTGCGTGCGACGCAGCTCGACTCCGTCGAATCGCGCCAGGAGCGCGCCCGTGTTGTCCCGCAGTGCGATGTCCGCGACGATGCCTCGCTCGCTCCTCGCACAACGCTCTACCTCGCTCCAGTAGGGACCTTCGCCCCGCGGCAGGGCCAGCACATCGAGCCTTCTGATGGCCACTGGCACGTAGGGGGTTTCCGCTCCATCGGCAGCAAAGCCGGGGGTCAGAGCGACGGCAGCATGGAGCGTGGCATCGAGCAGCACAGCGCCGAAGTGGCCGCCCGCCGGAATGGCCGTCGGCAGTCTCAGTCTGGCCAGAATGCTGTCCTGTCCGAGCCATAGCTGTTCTACGGCGCGAAACGCCGGCCCGTAGGCCATGGCCCAGCGCTCGAGTTCCGCATAGAAGGCGGGGCCATCGTGGATGGTCGCCTGGGCCGGGCGACGGTCCAACAACGCGGCGTCGGGCGAGCCAGAGGCGGGCCCGCCGGTGTCCTTTTTCCCGGGATGTACTTCGAGGCGAGCGACCGTGGTCCACGGTGTCGCCTCGGAACCGCTGTCGCGGGCAAAAGAACAGCGGAGCACCTCACCGTCCGCCTGGGCAGACGCTTGCAAGGTGGCGGCCGTATCGACCACGAGCATCTGCGATAGCTCGACGTCCCGCAGCGACAGCGGCACGGCAAGTCCCGCCTCCAGTCCGGCATGGATCGCTCCTTCGAGGTAGACAGCCGCCGGGCACACTGCCTGCCCGCCGATCCGGTGATCGGCGAGTGGCGTGTCTGGCTCGGCAGCGAGTTCGACCTGCCACAGACGGGTGTTCGGCGCGAACGAAGGGCGGATCGCAGGGCCGAGCCACGGGTGGCCAGAGCGGGCGGTTAAATGGCCCACGGCCCGTGCTCGCCCGGTGGTCGTGGGCAGCCAGAAGCGTTCGAGCTGCCACGGATATGCGGGCAGTTCGACCCGGGTTGCCGAGGTCCACCGCGGCGATAGATCGACCTCGACACCGGCGCAGAAGAGCTCCCCGAGCGATGCCAGGAAGGCGATCTGCTGCGGCTGCTTGCGCCGCTGCGCAACGACGACGCGGCCGTTGCCGGTCGCATCGGCCAGCATCGACCGAATATCGGCAGCCAGCGCGGCATGGGGTGCAACCTCGACAAAGCAACGATGGCCCCGAGCGAGCGCGGCTTCGATCGCCTCGGCGAAGCGGACACGCCCGCGGAGATTCTGCTGCCAGTAGGCGCTATCGAGCTGCGCCGGTCCGGTGATGGCCTCGCCGAGTACGGTCGACAGTACTGCACAACGCGGCTCCCGGGCCCGTAGGGCCTTGACGAGGTTACCCATGGGCTCGACCAGCGCATCCATCTGATGACTGTGAAAGGCGTAGTCCACTCGCAGCCGTTGCACCGAGAATTCCCGCGCCTTCACCCGATCGAGAAGCGCATCGAGGGCAGCAGTTGCTCCGGACAACACGCAACTATCAGGGGTATTGGTGGCCGCGATGGACACTTCGGTCCCGGCTTGCTCGAGCAAGTCCTCGATGGCCGCGGGCGCGGCACGAACAGCCGCCATGTATCCCTGACCCCGGGTTTGACTCATGAGCTCGCCGCGACGCACAACCAGCGCGAGCGCTTCTTCGAGCTCGTAGATCCCGGCCACATGCGCCGCCGCGATCTCGCCCACGCTATGTCCCACCACTGCGGCCGGCTCGACGTTGTGCGCCCGGTACAGCGCCGCGAGAGCCACCTGGATGGCGAAGATAGCCGGCTGCGCTCGCGCCGTGTCGTCGAGCGCGGTGTCGGGCACCTTCGGTCCGAGGACCTCAGCGAGTGACCAGCCGGCCAGTCGTTGCAGCCGGGTGTCGATCTCGGTGAGCGCGGCCGCGAACGCGGGTTCCGCGGCAGCCAGCTCGCGACCCATTCCAACCCACTGGGACCCCTGCCCGGAAAAGACAAAAACCGGGCCTACCGCGGGCGATGTCTGGCTCTCCCCGCGCGCCAGCCGAGGCGAGCCGCGCCCGTCCAGCAGCCGCGATAACCCGTCGACGAACTCGTCGTGACTCGATGCGACCAGTGCCGCCCGATAGCGGTGGCGAGCTCGGTGGCACGAAAGCGTGTACGCCATATTGTCGAGCGGGGTCTCGTCGGCCTGCGCCGTGACGATCTCGCTCAGGCGGTGGGCCATCGCCTCGATTGCTTCGGCACTGGCAGCCGACAGCATCACAAGCTGGGGACCAGAATCCTTCGAACCCGACTCGGTGCGGTCCCGGTCGGCGTGGGCCGACTCAGGAGCGGCCTCGAGCACCACATGGGCGTTGACCCCGCTCATCCCGAACGAGCTGACCCCGGCCCGCCATGGCTCACTGCTCCTGGCAAGCTGGGCTCCATCACGAGCGATGCGGACCAGGCTGGCCTCCTTGCCGAGCTCGGGGCTGGGTTGCGCAAAGCTCGGGGCAGGAGGTACGGTGCCCCCGCGGAGGATCGAGATGGCCTGGATCAGTCCCGCAATCCCGGCCGCCGACTCGGTGTGGCCGATGCACGCCTTGATCGAGCCCACCAAGAGCGGGTTGTCGGCGCGGCGGCCCTGGCAGTACGCGCGCGCGATAGCGCGAAGTTCGATCGGATCACCGACCTTCGTGCCCGTACCATGGGCCTCGAGATACGCGATAGAGGACGGATCCAAGTCCGCGTCGGCCAGCGCATCTCTGATCAAACTGGTCTGGGCTTGCGGATTGGGCACAGTGAGCCCGCCCCCTGTGCCGTCATGATTGACAGCGCTGCCGCGAAGTACCGCCATGATCGGGTCGCCGTCCCGCTGGGCGTCGGCCAGGCGCTTGAGCACGACCACGCCGCACCCTTCTCCTTGCACCATGCCGTCGGCGTTTGCATCGAAGGGACTGCAGCGCCCAGTCGGCGACATGGCGCCAGTCTGGCGCAGAAACATGCCGATTTCTGGCGCGAGAACCAGCTTGATCCCACCCGCGAGGGCCAACTCGGCATTGCCTGATCGGAGGCTGCGGCAGGCCAGGTGCACCGCCACCAGCGAGGAAGAACACGCGGTATCAATGGCCAGGGCCGGACCCCTCAGATCGAGGAAATGGCTCAACCGGGCAGCGATGTAGCTGGTATCGACCCCGGGTGAGTAGTGCACCGAGACCTTGTCGTCGAGCTGGCGACCGAGCTGGGCATAGTCGCGCCCATGCACACCCACGTAGACATCGGTCCGACTGCCCCGCAGCGAGAATGGATCGATGCCCGCATGCTCCATGGCTTCCCACGCCACGCGTAGAAAGAGGCGCTGCTGAGGATCCATGCGCTGGGCCTCACGGGGCGTGATGCGAAAGAAACCCGCGTCAAAGCCCTCGATTTCCTCGCGGGACAGAAATCCACCACGCTCTGCGGCGTGGTCCGAAGCGCGAAAGTCTTCGAGGTCCACCAGCGGATGGGCGGCAAAGCGCTCGACAGGCAGGGGGCTCAGAATTGCGTCTCCGCGCCCGGCAATCCGTGTGAATGCATCCAGACTGTCCACACCGCCGGGCCAGCGGCACCCCACGCCGACAATGGCGATGGGTGCTCTGGCATCCCGCTGGTAGCTGCGCAGACGAGCCTCCAGCCCTTCGATGGCGAGCAGTGCCCGCTTCAATGGCGATAGGGATTCTGTGGGTTGCGTATCATCCATGTCTGGCGGCCTCTTCTGCCCGGGACCTTGCTACCCCCGGGCGGATCCCTACTTTTGCGATTGCGAACAAATCACTACTCCTTGTGAATCGGGATGACATATTCCGACCCGTACTCCGTTGCGGGCGTGCGACTCATGTGCTGTCGCCGACCCTCTAGTCAGCCAGTATTCTGGATTCCAGCCACCAGCGGAGTACTCGAACAGGCTAGGAAGGCAGCACGTTTAAGCTGATCGATTCCGTGGCCCGGCGGTTCGCGTGAGGCTGTGACGCCGGGGACACCGGCGAGGGCAGTCGCTCATCGGCCCAGAACACCTCTTCGCGGGTAAGCACATCGATCATCGGGATCCGTGCCCGAGTCTTGGTGGGCATGCGCTCGATCCGACCCCTTTTCAGCTTGCGCGACCATTGCCACAGTTTGGGCGCGGAATGAATCAGGCCCACCTGTCCGAGGATCTGGAGAAGCAATCGGAAGCTCGAATGAGGTGACTTTCGCCAGTCCTTGATCACCCGCAGGGTGTTTAGCGGATTGTAGAATGCAGCGTATGCGTAGATGACTTCCAACTGGCGCTTCCACGGTTCTTTGCTCTTCGACGAGATGACGCGACTGCCATCGTAGTAGGCCGCCGGTATGTCCACGCCATCGACCGATTTGAACAACATCCCTTCCTTTTTCATGTCCTCGTACGAGCGAGTTCCAACCGCCGGCTGCAGGTACGTGCACTGATAGTACCACGCTCCATGATCAAACATATATTTGGCCTGGTTGAGCAGGCCGGTGAGGTCGCCCTTGGGTGAGCGCAGCGGTTGATCGTCGCTATGAATCATCATGGCTGCTGGCGCGATGCCGGCCTTGTGCATCTCACGGAAGAGTGCCTCCGTCTTGCCTATGGTTTGGCCTTTGTTGACCAACGTTGCGGTGATGTCTTCGATGCCGAACCAGATTGCGCTCAGCCCGCCGCGCTTGCATAGCGGCAATATATCGATGTTCTTGAATACATCGTACTCAGTGGCTTCGGTATAGAACCGGATGCGTTCGCCCAGCATCGAGCCGTCGGATAGCTTCCGGTTCGCGGTGGCGGTCATGAGTTCGATCACCGTCTGGCGCTTGTTGAAGAAGTTATCGTCGGTGCCGAAGAAATCCGCGATCCCGAAGTTCTCGTAAAGGTAGGCCAGTTCATCGGCGAGCCGCTGTGGACTCTTGTGTCGCCAGGTCCGCTGGTTGTACGCGGGGATCGGGCAATAGTTGCAGTTGAACCTGCACCCCTGGGTCGACACGACCGTACCGACCGGCGCCATCTTGCCCACTTTCTTGGCCGGAAGCGGGCCGGCGGAAAGCGTTTCACGGCGATGCTTGGGTTCGAGCAGGCTGTAACCGACAACCGGCATGGGGCATTCGTCGAGATCGCGCACCAATCTCTGGACGCCGGTGTTGAGCGCGTATGGCTTGCTGGATGCGGAATCGGGAGCCATGTAGACCAGGCCGAGCACCTCTTCCAGATCGCCATTTTTTCGCGCTGTCTCGAACGCGTCCAACGCCGAGGTGCCGGGTTTGAAGTAGCGGGACAAGACCTCTATTAGGCGCAGGAGCACGTACGCTTCGCCGGTTACTACACAGTCGGCGCCGATGCCTGGTCGGGGGCCCATTTCCAGTAAGTCGGTCGGCTCGTAAATCGCCTTGGGACCGCCGGCCAGAATCAGTGGCCGGTTGGGCCCCATGGTGTGGGCTTCTCGAATGAGCTGGTAGGCCGACTCACCGTGAACCTGCATGGCCGAGATGAGCAGCATATCGAGCGGGCGGCCATCGAGTATGGCTTTGCTCGGTTTGAAGTTCGGTGTCCACTGTTGAAGAATGATGCGCTGATGCTTAAAACCGCTGGCATAAAGGGCGCCGCATACCATGCGAACCGATAACGGGACGACCGTATTGTGGGCGAATAGATAGGGCATCATGTAGGCGCGGCGGTCAAACGCATAAACGATTCCGATACGCAGATCGTGCAGGTCGGCTCGCTCGGCGAGAGACACCATGGCGCGAATCATTTCACCATCGGGGAGTAAAGCATCTTGGCCTTTGCGACGCGGTAATTCCATGTGAATCCTTTCGGGGTGGCGTTGTTCACTCGTGGGAGTGAGGTTGTAATGAGCAATTTCGGTACCACTGGGCCTTCCACAGGCAGTGAGATGGTGCCCAGTAAACTGACAGCTGCCAATGCAATGCGGCCGCAGACGCAGGCCGGGCAGTTGAGTCTAATGCGGTAATAGCCAGATCCAGCACGACGATGTACCGCTGCGATTAATTGGCCTATTGTCCGGTTTAAGGGCAATGCCGATTACTCGGAGATATGATACCAATCCAAACACCACGAATCTGCTGAACAGCGTGCTCGTTCAAGCCGAAGTCAGTAGACCAAAAATAGCGTATATTGCAAACTTGTCTATATGTTTTTGGGGGTCACATGAATTTTTGCAACTGAGGATATGTCTTGGAGTATTGACATATCTGAGGTTCGGGGACGCGAGTCGAGTCACCCGTGGTTGGCTATCTCGTCCAGCGTGGCCAGCTTTTCGAGAAGACGCTCTTCCGCCTCCTCTTCGGTGAGGTATGAGACGGCGAGGGATTCTCTCGGTGGCGAGGAAACCGGGGCATCGTCGCTTTTGAGCCTTTCCTCGCCTTGCAGCAGCCTGTGGGCGAATAGCTCGATGCGCGGTGCCTCGAAGAAAAGGGGGATCGGCACGGACAGACCGAGCTCGTCCTCGAGCCAGTTTCTCAGGCGGAACAAGGACATCGAGTCAAAGCCCAATTCGACAAAACTCTGCTCGAGGAGCGAGGGAGTATCGGCCGGAAGCTCGAGGATCAGTCGCACGCCATCGGTTACTCTGGCGATCACTTGATCGAACTGCACAGGTTGGGATGGTGTGGCTGCTGCGGCGAGTTGGGCCGGCCAGTATTGCTCGGTCAGGCGAACGGGTCGGCTTTCCAGTGGTTTTCGGCCCTCCGGCGGCGTCAGGTCCTTGGGCCACAAACGCCGGCGATCAAAGGGATAGGGCGGAAGGCTGACGCATGGGCGTATGGGGGTCTCCATCGACGGCGCCACAGAGGGGTCTTGTCCAGCCAGGTAACGCTCCGCGCGCTCACACAGTGCGGTGGGTAGAGACGCCACGTCGAGCGCGGGAGAAAAGCGCAGCGTGTCATTGGGAGACTCGGCAACCGAACTCAATGCGGCGTTGAGCTCGGTGTACGTGCTTGCCAGCACTGCACAGCGTCGGGCCCGGTGACTGCGGTGATGGATCAGCGTATGGGCCACTTCGGCGAGCGGCGGCGCCGATGACAAATGCGCGAGCTGTCGAAGTTGCTCTATGCGAGCGCGAAGGCTTGCGTCGTTGTGCGCCGAAATGGGCACTAGCAGCTGGGTGTCGGGATCATCGACCGAAAGTCCACAGCTGCGAGGTGGCGCACCGCTCATCACCAGCGCTGCGTTGGCACCGCCCAGCGAGGTAACCATCACCGCGCCGAGGCGATCGACGTCGGATTCGGGCCAGGACTCCAGCGTGCGTTGAATCGTCAGCCCCCATCGGTCAAACGGGATCGCGGGATTTGGCGCCTCGATCGCCACCGTGGGTACGAAGGTGCGGTGGTGAATGGACAGCGCGAGTTTCGCTGCCGCCGCCATGCCCCCCGCCGCGCCGAGGTAGCCGATGCTGTTGGATACCGAGCCGAGCCGGCAGGGCTGGCGACGTCCGGTTTCGGCCCACGTCATCGACAGGGCCCGGGACTCTTCGAGATCGCCCTTGGGCAGCGCGGCGCCATGCATCTCCACGTATTCGAGCTCATGTGCAGCCACCCCGGCACGGCCACAGGCGCGCCGGAGGGCGTCGGCCTGGCCTTCTGCGCTGGGCGCGAAAATCCACTCGTTGCGTCCGTTATGGCTCACCCCGCTGCCACGGATCACGGCATAGACACGCTCGCCCGGTCCCACGTCGGTGAGGCGTTTGAGCACCATGGCCACGCCACCGTGCGCCCGCACGTAACCGTCGGCGTCGCGGTCCAGACTGCGGCACTGACCGGTTGGCGAGATCATACCCAGTTCGGCGAGTATATCGCTGCGATCTTCGTACATGGGCAGCTCTACCGCTCCCACCACCGCGGTTGTCACGTCGCCGTACTCGAGAGCTCCGCACGCCTCGTGCAGGGCGAACAGCGAAGATGCACATCCCACGTTGAGCGTCTTGCTAGGTCCGCGCAGGTCGAACGTATAGGAGATGCGATTGGCGGCCAGAGCGGGCGCCATTCCCAAAAGTGAGTAGCCGGTATGTTGGAGACCGCTGCGGTCGAATACCTGGAGGAATTCATGGCTGTTGAGACCAACGTAGACCCCGCAGCGCTCACCGCCGAGCTGCTCTGGACTCAGTCCCGCGTCTTCAGTGGCCTCCCAGGCCAACTCCATGAGCAGGCGTGTCTGTGGATCGATGTACTGTGCTTCGACCGGGGAGACCTTGAATGCACGCCAGTCAAAGCCTCCCCATTTTGTGTAGGTCACCCCCAGTGGGTCCCCCGAGTCGCGAATCTGACGGCCCGCCGCCAAATTCTCCCAAAACTCTCCGGTCCAGGATGATCCCGGTACCCGAAGGCCGATCCCTACGATTGCGATAACAGACACGATATGACTCCTTCCTTGTCCGTGGAACGACCATCGCGCACTCGCCGCTTGCTCTCCATTGGCGCATCCGCAGGTGTGGGCGCTCACGTCCACCTTCACTCCTCAGATCTTGCCGCGAGGGCTTTGCAGTGCCATACGGTTTAACAACTGATTTTTTGGCGGTTTGTGCGCATCGCATTACTACCAATTTCTGCCACACATTGGCCAGCGAATCCCCATGCGCTTTCTGGCATTCTTTGTAGCCTAATGTATTTCACTGTTACTGTCCAGCAATGATTCCCTGTTTATCGCTACTGAGAATGGCTGTTACCTTAAGTTGCGTTTTCGAGGTCGGGACAAAATAGTGCCCGTGAAGCATTGTAGGGGTATGTAGGTCTCAACGTTTGTCGCCCCGCAATCCATTCATTTCGTCGGTGTATAGGGAGTTGAGTGATGCACGTTGCAATAACGTGATTGGTGAGCAAGTAGATGCACAATGGTCCAAATTTGTGAGCCCCGCGGTGCAAACAAGGAGGCAGTGGTATGAAACAAACAATATTCACTTGGGAAGTGCACCGCTTTGTGTACCCATTCCCCTGGAGGCAGCGGTTCTGTGGAAACCGCGGTTCTGTGGAAACCACGGTTCTGCGGAAAGCAACTTTTCCGCGGAAAAACGACGGTTCTGTAGAAAAAAACCACAGTTCTGTGGAAACCGCGGTTCTGTGGAAACCACGGTTCCGTGGAACGATGGTTCCTGGAGCCGTTTTTCTCGGCGACAATGGTCCTGGAAACGGCGATTCCTGGAACCGGTGCTTTCTTGGCAGCAATGCATCCTGACAACAACAGATGCTCGTGCGAGTCATCGAGTTTTGATAACGCTGGAGCTTTTGATTCGGAATTACCCAACGTGGTTGGGTTAGAGCTACTCGCGAATGAATGTCGGTTTAGCGGCGCCGGGACGCTCGAGACGAGCGTCCGCCAAGACCGCCGGCTGGGCAACCCGCACCTGTATAGAGTCGGTGCCAGACTCATTCTCGAGACTCTACTCGTGGGCTGATATGATCCGTCGTCGCGGTCAGCAGCCAACGCCCAGCTCTGCGTGCCGAGCAGTGCCCGGTCCATTTCCGCGGAATACAGGAGTTTGCGGGGCGGAAACTGGCTAACAAGTCAAGGATCGAGCGATATTATAATATACTGTTTCTTGTGATGAAGAGTCTCTATTCCTGCTGCTTGGCGGATAAGAGTGTTTCTGTTGACATGTGAGAGCCGGCCGCACCGGGCTGCGCGAAGTTTCGGCTTTTCGGCAGAATCTGCGCAGAACCTGGTCAAATGGCGGCCACGTTGGCTATGGCGAGGCAAGGCGAGGCACTGCGCGCCTGGAACCGGGAGGTACGAGGTAAGGATGCCCCCCGCAAGTAAGAGCCGGTCCAAAAACTCTCCGCGTCGCCAGAGCGCCGATCCATCACCGCCAGCGGGCTTGCTCGTCGGTCAAATACAGCCAGTATTCTCCACTCCTCGCCCACCCACTGGCGGCGCGCCTCGTCGCTCTGGCTCGGT
>JAKSDA010000164.1 GCA_022360315.1 Pseudomonadota bacterium | reverse complement strand
TCGATCGCCCACTCGTCGCCATCGTCATCGACATAGGCCAGACAGGAGCCGTCGTAGCCCGATCCACTGCTGTCGCCATCATCGTCCACTTCGCGGCAACTACCCGCATTGACCCCCTGACGGTACGCCGTGATCAATGCCTCGATCTGAACAATGACCTGGGGTTTGCGGCCGCTCTTGCTGATAAAGTTGAGCGCGCCGAAATAGATGCCCACGCTGGCAAGAGCGCCGTCGACCGTGATCTCGACGATTTGCGAGTCGCCAGGTGCCAGTATCCCGCTGGCAACATCGGCGCTCAACCACGGAATGTCTGTACAGCTGCCCGGGACTTGTTCGCAGATATCCCAATCGAGATCCAGCGAACCGGTATTGGTCAAGGTCAACGTCTTGGTGCGAGATTCTCCGTGTAGCACAATATAGTCGAGGGCGTCGATCGATACCTCGGCACGAGCTGTGAGCAGAGTAAAGTCCTGGGTGACCACTCCGTCATCCTCATCGAGGACGACCTGGCCCGACCCGGTAGAATAATGCTCGGCGTGGACTTCCAGGTCGTAGGAGCCCAAAAAGAGCCGTGCTTGGTAGGAGCCATCGTCACCAGTGATCGCGCTGTGCACTTGGTTGCCATCTGCGTCCAGGAAACGCACAGTGGCTCCATTCACGCCAAGGCCATCGTTGTAATCGATCACCGTGCCCTGCACGGTTGCCGATGGTGGCAGTTTGAACTGCAAGGCAAACTCGGAATCATCGATCACCGCCTGGTTGCGCGAGTACTGGAAAGCCACACTGCCAGTGCCATCTTCAATACCGAGCGTGGCCGAGCTGCCCTTCTCTCGGCTGTCCGCGGCAATGTTTCGGTATTGCAGGAGGATATGGCTGCTGCGCTCGGAGAACACTACCTCGAAGTCGACCCGCCGCGTCGAATCGCCATGAAAGCGCACATTGCGCCACTCGATGACGAACCGACGTTCGGGCGCCGTGCCGAGAAGCTCGGTACGAACGCTGGCTGATGCATCGACATAGAGGTCATCCCAGAAGGGGTAGATGGCCGCATTGGGAGTGAATGAGGATGGAATACCGCCATTGTAGAAGAGGCATAATGAGCTGGAAAAGCTCACATAGCCGTTAGCGCACACATGGACCTGGTTGTAGATCTGCCCGTACAGATGTACTCCAAACGGCAGGTCCATGGAGGTGCTGCTATCGTCCCCAGTCAGGGCGAGGATGTTACTGGCCTCAATGTACTCCGGCGTCGGGGTTTCGCAGTAATATCCATATTCGTCGATACGGCGGGGAATGTGAAAATCGCTCCGCTCGTCGCCATCTACGGTCAGATCCAGGACCTGAGAGTCAAAACAGCGGCCCATGGCCGTGGCCATCAATTGATACTGCCCTTCGGGCACGCTGGCAAAGTGGTAGAAGCCGGATTCATCGGTGGTCACCGGAGCGATGGGCACAGCTTGTATGATCACAGTGGCATTGGCCACTGGATCGCCGTTGTCATCGTACACATGCCCGCTGACCGGATGGGACGGTGCTGCGGTAAGGACAATATCCTGCACGGTAGTCTCGTCTTCGGTGATGATAATCTCCGATACTGAGCTATCCAGATATCCGAATGAACTCACGGTCACGGTGTATGTGCCCACGAGCAGACGCTGGTTGTACGCTCCACTTCCGTCGCTCACGGTTGCGCGGTCACTCGATCCGGTTATTGTCACCCGAGCGCCCTCGACGGCGCCACCGCCGTCCACAGCAGTGACTGTGCCGGCCAGGTATCCGGTTGGCCCCCTGGGTGCGTGATCGACCGCCTGGAAGGCGTCCAGGCGCCCTTCGCCAAACACATTGTTGTTTTCTGCACTGCCGCCGCACGACGTATTGTTAACGTCAACTGCAGTCTGATCGAGAAGTGCACGGGTATCATCGATATCGCCGATCAAACTGGGCGCCGACGACCATATCAGGGCGACCACACCCGCAGTGTGGGGCGACGCCATCGAGGTACCCGACAGAGAGCTATAACCACCTCCCGGCACACTGCTGCGCACGTTCACGCCCGGTGCGGCGAGATTGGGCTTGGTACCGCCAAAATAAGAAGGCCCGCGGCTCGAAAACCAAGCGATGGTGTTGCCGATGTCAAACGCCCCCGAAGCATAGCTATTGACATAATCGCCCGGGCTTCCCGCGGTGCCGCAAAAGGGTCCCGAGTTTCCCGCCGAGAAGGCCGGAAAGATGCCAGAAGCCACCCACGAGTCCACGATGTCCTGATAAAACGTCCGTCCACCGCTGCCACCCCACGAGTTATTCACCACGTGGGGCCGCAGATCGGGCCGCGGGTTGTTTCCATCGAGGTCGGTGGGAGCGACTAGCCACTGACCGGAAGCCAGCAGGGCAGTACGCGAGCAGGAACTGCTTTCACATCCCTTGGCCGCGATCCACGTCGCGTGGGGTGCAACCCCGATCTGATTGGCGCCCGAATCGCCATCTTCACCCACCATGGTACCCATGGTGTGGGTACCGTGACGGTTGTTGTCACAAGGAGTACCCGGCGAACAAACGCTCGACGGATCGAACCAGTTGTAATTGTGATCGAACGAACCATCGCTTCGAGTACCCCGATACTGCGCAGTCAGCGCTGGATGGGTATGGTCGACGCCAGTATCGATGTTGGCAACCACGATTCCCTCGCCCCTGACGTCAAACGTCGACCACGCGAGGGGAGCCCGTATCCGGTCGACACCCCACTCGACACCGTTGACCGGCTCTTCCTCGTGGCCTTCTTGTACCGGGGCGATCTCCAGAGTCTCGTCTGCCTCGATCCGTTCGACCGACGCATCGGCGACCAGCTTTTCGGCCAGCTCTTCACTACCGCCCTTTACATAAATGACATTGGCGATCCAGAACTTCTGGTATGATGCGTTGTCCCGGTCCAGCGTCGCCCGCACCGAGGATTGGGTCACCTCTGCAGTATCGATCAGCCTTTGGTAGACAAACTCGCCGCGCTCGTTCCAATCGGCAATGGCAGCCGCTTCGCTGAGGTCAGCGCGGTCTTTGAGGACGACCCAGAAGTCCGCCTCTCCCTGCATGAC
>JAKSDA010000543.1 GCA_022360315.1 Pseudomonadota bacterium | reverse complement strand
GCGTCGCCAGAGCGCCGATCCATCACCGCCAGCGGGCTTGCTCGTCGGTCAAATACAGCCAGTATTCTCCACTCCTCGCGCACCCACTGGCGGCGCGCCTCGTCGCTCTGGCTCGGTCCGAGGTTTTTGGACCGGCTCTAAACCGCGGCGTTACACTCGATGACCGTGACATCTGCTGAAAACGACTACAGTGTCCATCTCACAGAACGTGATACAAGGCCAGTAACCCGATGCATGGGCGCGAAAGGGTATGCGGATCTCGATTGCAACGCGTGCGAATGCGTCCGACCTTTCTCACCTCCACCGCTCATCATGAAACAATGTGGGGGATCGCAGTTGGTATCGATGACCATTGCTCAATACTGTGTAAGGCAAAACAGTGGTATTCTCTCACTGAATCATCTGGCGCGGCTGCCGCCAGTTCACAACCATGGCTGATGTGTCTGTCCGATCCGATAACCGGCCGCCCGGCCGCTGTGTTCGGTCACAACTCTGCTTCGCATCATTCGACGGGCGTCCAGGCGATGGCAAAGGCGATCACGCACGATGAATCCAGCACGACGATCGACGATCGACCACCGACCGAGAGGAGGCAGAATGACAAAGCTGGCAAACGGCCCACAACAGGCGATTTACTGGTCCAAACTCGTGCTGTTGATACTGCTCTCGAGTTGCTCCGGGGGCGACTCGGATAGCCAGAATCCCGATGGAAGTATACCCACCATATCCGATGCCGGACCTACCGGCGACGCATCACCTGGCCCGTGTCATGTGAGCGCGATCAAAAGGGGAGAAGAAGGCCCCATCCTCAACCGATTGGGCTCCAAGCAGCTCATGTTCAACGCGCTTCTCGCCAATCCGGAGGCCAATCAGGCCCTGCTCGACAATCCGCTCAGCACTGCGGCGTTCGAGCCTGCCAGTTGTCCGGGGGGGGACGGAGTCTGTCTTCACCAGCAGCTCCGCGATCCCTGGGCGCGAGAGCTGATGAGCTATATCGTCGAGTGCGCGGTGGACAGCGATATCGAGATCACCTGGAGCGACGCAGAAACCGGCGATACAGCGACGTGGACCGGAGGTTTTGGCCTGTGTCCGGCCTGGGCCGATGGCGCTATTGCCGCCGATCAATCGTGCCAGGAGCTGGTCAGCGCATGCATTTTGGCCCGCAGCAACGCTTTTGGCGCGCGCGCACCGCTATCTCTGCGCGGAGTGCAGGACGAGCAAGGTCTCGGACTCACCGCCCATACCCCCGGTATGGTCCTCGACCAGCCGGTGAGCATTCAGGAATGCAGCGGTTCGCCGCCACATCTGACCAATCCTGCCCAGCGCAATTGCGGCTGGAGTCCGGGCCACGTCGGTGCCTGTCAGCCGGGCAGCACCGTCGATCTCGACCCCGCGTCGCCATGTGACAATGATATGATGCTCCGGGTATGCGACGGAAGCGATGCCTGTGACTATGGCAGTGGCAAAACTCTGGCCTCTGCTGCCAGTGCATGTGCCGGCGGCCAGCCCGGGCTACCGCTGTCGTTTCCTTGCGGTGAGTCGAGCACCTTTACTGTGATGGCCTCACCTCCTCGGCAAGACGGTGCATTGCCTGCCCGGAAACCGTCCAATGCGGTCTATCCAGTCGGGGAGGAGCGGTTTTTTCACTGGGCCGAAGGCGCATTCTACGGCAATCTTTTTGGACGCGACGCGGTCAATGCCGATATCGCGGTGCAGGTCGAGGACGATGCCGTCGTCTATCGTTTTGGTGACGACCCGCAAAACCGACGACCGGTCTATCTGATCCAGTGCAACCAGAGTAGCGACGGCGGCGCGGCCAGGCGAATGCAAGAGCACGACGCATTTCTCGATCAGCTCGGGCTCGCAGCAGGACAGGAGATCGTCGTGTACCAGAATGCCTATTCATGCTGGTCGCCAGGCTGGGGCGACGGCGCGGCATATGCCGCCAAACGCATTTGCGCCGGCCCCAAGGGCGTCGATATATGCGCGGCCAGACCGGTCGGACAGTGCTGGCAAGGAAGCGGCGCCTGGGGCAATCTGTGCCAGACCAACGACAGCGCTGCCCACATCGGGGATCGCGACTACGATGACTGCAGAGATGAGCGGGACCGGGTGTGGAGCAATCCGCTCACCGTATTTCTCGACCATCCCTGCGCCCTGCTCGGCGCAGGCGACTGTCAAACGCTGCTCGGGCAGGACGGTCCCATCGGCGCTCTCAGTGCCGGCGCCGAGCACACCTGTGCCGCATTGAGCAACGGCACGATGCGCTGTTGGGGACGCAATCAGGGCGGACAGCTCGGCTATGGCGACAACGTCAATATCGGTGAGGACGAATTTCCAGCCTCAGTAGGGCAACTAGAGCTGTCCGGCGTCACCCATATCGCCCTGGGCAACACGCATACCTGCGCATTGTTGGGCCAGGTGCTGTACTGCTGGGGAATCAACGAACACGGCGCACTCGGCTTCGCCAGAGATCTCTTGCCCCATCGCGAGCCGGTTCGTTCCTGGACCTTCGATGAACCTGTAAAACAGCTCGCCGCCGGAACTGACCACAACTGTGTGCTCTACGAAAATGGCCGGGTATCCTGCTGGGGAGAACACTACGATGGCCAGCTCGGCTACGGACGGGGAACCGACCACGACACCCCACGAGAGCTCGTCGCGGTCGGCGCCCCGGTGCAGCAACTCGCCCTTGGTGGCCATACATGCGCGCTGTCGACGGCCGGGACAGTAACCTGCTGGGGCAAGAACAACCTCGGTCAGCTCGGCTGTGGCGATACCACCAGACGATATGAACCGCAGCCGGACAATCCCGTGGACCTCGGCGGCCCCGCTGTGTACATCGCTGCCGGTATAGCTCACACCTGCGCTGTCACCCAGGACCAGGCGATCAAGTGCTGGGGGGCAAATGACGGCGGGCAACTTGGCCACGGTGACTTGATCCAGCGCGAACAGCCCGACAGCCAGGGCATTACCCTTGCCGCCGGAATCAAACAGATGGCCCTGGGCCGGAGCCACACCTGCGCACTGCTCGATGACGGCACCGCGCGCTGCTGGGGCAGCAATAGCCTGGGCCAGCTCGGCTATCGGCCGGATGCAAACGTCGATTTCACCGACGCGGCCTCGTTGCCCGCAGTTCCGGTCGGCGACCATATCACAAAAATCACTGCCGGTTCATTTCACACCTGTGCTGTGCTGGCCAGCGGCGTGGTCAGGTGTTGGGGCCGCAACGGGAGCAACGGCACACTGGGCTACGGAGAGGCCTTTATCAACAGTCGCGGCAGGCTGCCCATCGGCCTGGGCGACGTACCTTTGCTTTGATTCGAAAGCATTCAGCGAGGCTTCAGCAGCACTACCGGGATGTCGCGCGGGCTGCGCGTCTGATAGGAGTCGTAGTCTGGCCATTGTGCCACCATGGTGGGCCAGACGCGCTGTTTGTCTTCCGCCGTGCCGGTGTGGGCGGTGACCGGGATGACTTCGCCCCATACCTGAATCTCCACCTTGGGATGGGCCACCAGGTTCTTGTACCAGCCGGGGTGCTCGGGCGCCCCACCTTTCGACGCGACGACCACATAGTTGTCGCCGTCGCGCCCGTAGATGAGAGGAACCTTCCGCGTCTCGCCGGACTTGCGCCCCTTTGCGCGCAGCACCAGACAGCTCGTTCCGTTCCAGTCGTGGCCAACCTTGCCGGCGGTTTCCTCGTACTTCTGGACGTGATCGTCTCCAAACAGACTGAAGTCAGGCATGGCCCGGAGCATACCACGACAGGAATCGGTGACAGTGTCACTCGCCAGGTGTTGTCAAGCGCGGTCCACACGTGAGGCTGCTATTAGTCAGGCCGTGGACGACACGCGGTATTTGCCGGCCAGGGCTCGTACTGTCGAGGCCGCCTAGCCGAGCCGCTGTTCGGCCAGATTGCACAATCCGGTTAGACTTTGGCGACATACCATGAATCCCAAAAACACCCATCAGATCGATACAGCAGAGGTCGTCTTGCCGTGCTCTGGGCTGGACGCGACTGTGGTTTTTTTCACCGAGCGACTGGGATTTCGTATCGAGGCGATCTTTCCGGCTGATCATCCCTCGATAGCGGTACTGTCCGGGTATGGACTGCGCATCCGGCTGGCAGGAGTCAGCCGGATGACCTTGCCCGACAATGGTAGCGAGGCAGCGCTCGCGCCCGGTGTCTTGCGGTTGTATTGCCGCGATCCCGCTGCCCTGGCCGATGGTGCCTCGGAGCTGATCGCACCCAATGGCACGCGGGTGCAACTCATCGCTGCCGATCCCCCGCTCTTCGTGCCACCGCTGGTGCCGTCGTTGGTGTTGAGCCAGCTGAGTGACCGGGCCGATTGGAGCACGGGCCGCGCCGGGATGCGCTACCGCGACTTGATCCCAGATCGCCAGGGAGGCCGCTTTATCGCGTCGCATATCCACATTCCAGATGGCGGTCCCGTGCCCGACTACGTGCACTTTCACAGGGTTCGCTTTCAGATGATCTACTGCTACAAGGGCTGGGTACGGGTGGTTTACCAGGATCAGGGACCGCCGTTTGTGCTGCAGGCGGGAGATTGCGTGCTACAGCCGCCACAGATTCGTCACCGAGTGCTCGAAAGCTCTCCCGGGCTGGAGGTGATCGAGATCGGTTGTCCAGCCGAGCACGAAACCGTGGCGGACCACGATCTGCCACTTCCGACGCCTGCACTGCGGCCACAGCGGCAATTCGCCGGACAGCGTTTTGTCCGACACGTGGCGGCCGCAGCGACCTGGAGGCCGTGGCGAATCGCTGGCTTCGAAGGCCGGGACACCGGCATCGCAGCGGCCACAGACGGTCTGGCTGACGTGTGCGTGGTCCGCCCGGCAACCACGGCAACCGCAACCCGGTCGCCGCAATGGAGTCACAACGCGGAATTGCTTTTTCTTTTCGCGCTCGCGGGCACGGTGACGCTTCACTGCCAGGGACACGGAACAGTGCGGCTAAACGCTGCCGACTCCTTGGTCGTGCCAGCCGGACTGAACTGCGCTATTGCAGAGTCTTCGGACGACCTGGAACTGCTCGAGGTGACATTAAACGCAGTACTTGGCGGCAGATTAACCGGGCCGGCACCCATCAGGAGTTCTCGATGAGAGCGCTCTTCTGCGATCAAGTGTCTCGGTTTCGAGCCAACCGCACACCGTGGCGAAGCATCCGGCCGATGATCCGCGGCCAGCGGTCGGTGTGGTAAGGGACATCGTGGGCTGCACAGATGGCCCGAACTTCGCCGGCTATCTCGCGGAGTCGATTGGGTGGTAGTGTGGGAAATAAATGGTGCTCGATCTGGCGATCGAGACCGCCGATGAGCTCGGAGATCCACAGCGGTACCTCGAAATTTTGCGTGGCGCGGATCTGCTGCTCATACCAGCGAGCCCGACTGCCAGGACGAAAACCACGGGGATAATCGGCAATATGGGCCCCGACATGGCCACTCCAGATGGCAATGCCCGTGAAGACATTGCGCATGAGGTCAGCGAGCATATTGCCGAGCAAGACCTTGGGAAAACCGATTCCGGCCAGAGCGGGATAGAATAGGTAGTTCTTGGCATAATTCGGCAGTGCCCGCCGGACCGAGTGCCAGTGGACTCGAAGCGCGGTGGTCAGCGTCTTGTCGTCGATGAGATCGGTCTCGCCGCTTTTGCGCAGCCAAAAATCGACAAAACCGGCAATATGAAGGTTGAGAGACAGCGTCAGGCGCAGCCAGGTGTGAAGAGCTTCGATGTATTGAAAGCGGTGGTAGGTAGAATGCGGAATTCGCGCATACCACCGGGACCAGCCGGGCCGGGTATCGGGATCATCGTGCAGTACGTTGGTATGGGCGTGGTGTTTGGTGTGACAACGAATCCAACACCACTCGTCGACCGGCATGTCCCAGCGAAACGTGTGCGAGCGAAACTGTTTTTTCTTCACACCAAGCCGGTCATACGTCTTGTGCAAAATGGTGTGGCCCAGGGCAAACGTGAGCTGTTTGTGAACCCATAATGCAACAACACCCACTGTAAATGTGACCGGATCGAGACTCATGTGGATCAGGCCCCGGCCGGTGAGCTCGAACACCCAGCGGGTTCGATCAATCTTGCCAAGGTAGGCGATGTCTTGTGGGCCAAGACGAGCCTTCACGCGTTCGTGGAGCGCGTCCAGGTATCTGCGAAGCGATTCGAGTCGCTCCGCATCGCTGCGGAATCGAGAATGGGAAAATCGGATAGGCATACCCGGCGCGTCATCACCGGGGCCATTCGCTAACTCTGTCAACGGCATAGGTACACCAGGATTTATCAAAATAGCCAATGCGTTCGACAAACGCTGCACACTCTGTCGTCCATGTGCGAGAAATCGCGCCCAATCACCGGCCACCTCGACGTTGCTGACCTACGGTGTAATTAATAGATGACCATTGGTCATTTTTTAAAGTGTCGCAAGTTGGTACGAGTGGGTACACGCAAAACGCGGACAGCCGAGATTCTGACGCCAGACAACATAATGTGACCCAGGTACGAGCGGCGTCAAGACCACGATCAGAACCACGACAGTTAATATGGTTTACAATCCAGCTCTGACAGATCCAGCTCTGGGATTGCTGCCTCGGATCCGGACATTGGATGCGGATCCGATGCTGAACAGAAACGCATCAGTTGTGGGACAACGAGGCGGTTCTGTTGCGAGGGCAACGGCTGGGCCGGCCGGGAGTCGGTAACTCCCCGCGAAGATCGTCTGAAAGCTAGCAGTCCGATTTCAGCGAGCTGCAACGACTGTCAATCTGTGGGATTCAGATCCCGCTGCCGGTTGGTTACCTCGGCGGTCAGCGCAGGTGCTCGGTGAAATACGCCATGATCCGCTCCATCATGCGAATCCGTATGGCGGGCTCGGCGACGCGGTGGGTGTGCCCGCTGAGCGGTACGAAGTCATGTGCCTTGCCGGCTCGCAAAAGCGCTTCGGACAGCTTCAAACTGTGAGTGAAATACACGTTATCGTCAGCTGTGCCGTGGATGATCATGAGCGGGCGCTCCAGTTGATCGGCATAGGTGAGCACATTGGCGCGGTCGTAGCCCTCGGTGTTTTCGGGCAGGAGACCCATATACCGCTCGGTATAGTGAGTATCGTAATCACGCCAATCGGCGACCGGAGCTCCGGCCACTGCGGCGTGATAGACGTCCGGCCGCCTGAGAATCGCCATCGCCGACATGTACCCGCCGAACGACCATCCCCATATGCCGACCCGTTTCAGATCGAGAGCCGGATATTTGGCGGCCAGCGCTTTTAAACCGGCCACTTGATCGTCGAGGGGTATGGTCCCGAGATCGCCCTTGATGGCCCGCTCCCACTCGCGACCGCGGCTCGGTGTGCCCCGGCCGTCGAGCGACACGACGATAAATCCGTGGTCGGCAATCCACTGGTTGAGGAGATAGCGCCGCCCTGTCGCAGTAACCGTCTGACTGTGCGGCCCGCCATATACGTTGACCAGCACCGGATAGCTCCGGGCGCCGTCGAAGCCGCGCGGCCTGATCAGAACTGCCCAGTATGTGCGGCCGTCGACCTCGACGCTGGTGATTTCGCTATTGGACACAAATGGTGGCTCGACTGCACGCGAGGGGAGATCTGCCACCTTTTTTCCATCCACGCGATAGATCGCCCCGGTTATGGTGTTGTCGAGACCGAAATACTCGTGCACGTAGACGCCTCCCCTGCGGGCGAACTTCGCCAGGTGGTATCCCGGCTCTCGGGTGAGCATTTCGGGCATGCCGGGCGCAGAAAAAGGCACTTTATACAGATGGCTCTGCGTCGGATCGCCGGGCGCATTGCCGGTCACATAGACTGCATCCCGCTCTACATCGACGTGCAAGAACTTGCGCAAGGGGAATTCTACCGCGGTGAGTGGACGCGACAGCGAACCGTCGGCGCGTCGGAGCTCCAGTTGCCACGATCCATTGCGCTCTGTGGTCCACAGGAAATGCCTGCCGTCCGGCAACCAGTGCGGCATCGCCGGATCGATGTTCAACCACGCCGGGTCGCGCTCTTCGAGCAGCTGGCGGGTTCTTCCAGTGTCGGGGTCGACCGCGAGCAAACGCTCCACGGTCTGTGATCGGTTTTGTACCAGAATCGTGAGTGGAGAGTTTTTTTCCCAGGTCACCCTGGCCAGATACGGATAGGTCGTTCGATCCCAATCGACCCAGGTTGTCTCGCCACCCGCGATCGAAACCACACCGAGACGTACGTCCGCGTTTTGAGTGCCTACGCGCGGGTAATGCCACTCGTCTGCCGGCCGCTCGGGTCGTGCCGGGTCGGCGATATACAGAGTTTCGACCCCGCTGTTGTCGGTGCGCTGATAGGCGATCCTCGTGCTGTCGGGCGACCACCAATAGCCGCGCGATCGAGCCATCTCCTCCTGGGCGACAAATTCGGCGACGCCGTTCTGTATATTTTCATTGTCCCTGCGGGTGAGTCGCTTCTCCTCGCCATTGGCCACGCTCGAGACATACAGATCGCCGTCGCGTACCGAGGCCACGTACCCGGCGTCAGGCGATAGCTGAGGGTCGATCGGCCAGCCGTTCTGGCTGCGCAGTTCTCTTACCGCGCCGGTCGCCCGCTCGATCAGAAAAAGACGCCCGGCGAGCGGAGCCAGCAAATGACTGCCGTCCCTGGAAATTCTATATCTAGCAATCCCCGCCGCGAGCAAACGCTGGCGCTCGCGCCGCGCTTTTTCTTCTTTGGGCAGCGGACCCTCGCTCGCAACCAGATCGTCGGCCCGCAACAAAAGTTGCTCGACACCAGTTTTGGTGTCGATGCTGTACAGATCGCGGCTCAGCGAATCCTTCGACGACCGCAAATAAATTACCGCATCGCCATCGGGAGTTGGCCTGATCGCAGTGGGCACCCCAAGCTGAAACCCAAAGGTGCGCGCATACTGATACAGAAAGCTCGAATCGGGTTTCTGAGTCGGTGGGGGCTTCACGGCAGATCGAGTTGGCTCACCAGGTGACGCGAGGGGCTTATGAGAAGAACAGGCAACCAGGACAAGTGCAAGAGCTGGCAGCACGAGATACAAAACGGGACGGCGCGACAGCATGACGACGCATCCTACCTGTCCCCTGCCTCCATGATCCCCCACATATCGCATTGCGCAGTATATAATGCATTTTTTGTAGCTAAGAATACAGCCGTCACCTGCCCTTAGCACAAAGCCAAAGCCATTTCGAAAGGTGGGTTGCACGAGCAATATCGTGTAGTATCTTTGAATACAAGGTGTTAGCCTGGCGCGTATCGAGCACATGCTTGCTCGTCCTGTTCAGTGTATCGGTGGGATTGGCCGGCGGACATGCCGATGCGGCACCTGGTTCGAGCGCACAGGGCTCGATCGCTCGGCTCGAGAGCACGCTCTCTCGCCATCGTATCCAGGGCAGGACGTACGCGGCGCTGCGCGTGGCGCAGAAGATTCTCGCCGCGCAGCGCGATCGTCACGGCGATGACCATGCCGAGACCATTCGCGCCATGAAGAACGTCGCCAGTCTCCACGCCCTCATCGGCGACTACGGTCGAGCCACAGTGCTATCCGAAGAGGTGGCGCATTTGCTCGAAAAAAAACGAGGGCAGGGTCATGTCGACACGGTTTCGGCCATTGAAACCCTGGCCGGCCATTACTGGGCGCAGCGTGACTTCACCCGTGCACGGCGTCTGTATCGCCGCGCGATAGCACTGCAAAAGCGTCATTGGGGCGGTCGCAGCGACCTCTACATAGGCGGTTTGCAGCGCTATGCCGCGTTTCTGGCCTCTGCTCACCGGTATTCGGCAGCCGAGGGTTTCTATACCAAAGCGCGCAAACTACTCGCTGCCCGGCTGGGTGGAAGCCATCCCAGAGTTGCCCGGGCATGGTTGGAACTCGGATTCGTCTATCACGCTCAAGGCGACCGAGAACGGGCAGAACGCGCGTTTGATCGAGTTTTGCGGGTTTATCAGGACAACCGCGAAAACGACCGCTCTGACGATTGGCGGCTCATCAATGCGCTGTGTTGGATTGCCTATGCGTACCAGGAGTGGGGCGAGCACGACCACGCCGATGTGCTTTTAGCCCGCGTCGAGCGGGCCTATCGCGCTGCGTTGCACGCCCATGAGAACGCTCGTCCGCGCGATCTGAGCTTGATTGTGCACGCCACGCGTAAGTTGGCCCGATTGCTCAAGCAGCGCGGAAAGTGGAACGAGGCCGAAAAGCTCTACGCCCGCCTGCTCGCCGCGGCCGAGCGAAGTGTGGGTGAGAAGAGCAGTCAACTCGTCGGCGATCTCTGCGAGTGGGCTGACGTTCAGCGGGCCCAGGGAAAATACCGCGCCGCCATCAGGCGATTGCGCCGCGCCGAGCGAATTTACGACGAGCAGCATTACCGGGGCTGGGCGCGCAGCATGCCCACTGTGCAACTCGCCCGGGTGTACCGCGACATGGGCAAATACGCCAGAGCGCGCGAACTGGGCGAGGTCGTACTCGCCCGCGCGCTCGAGACATTTGGCGATGGCCATCCCATGGTCAACCAGCAGCGCGAATTTCTCGCCCTGCTCGACCTCGCACAGGGCAAGAGCAAGCGGGCGCTGGATCAGCTCGTTCTGGCCTATGAAGCCGAGAAAAAGCATATAGCGTTGATTCTGTCCGGCGGCACCGAAGCCGACAACCGATCCCACCTGGCCCAGCGCTCGCGGCAGTTAAACGTGGCGATCGCATTGCACGCGCAGTATCTGCCGCAGAACCGGGCAGCAACCCGGCTGGGCTTGTCGATGGTCTTGGCCCACAAGGGGCGCCTGCTCGATGTGGCAGCCAATAGCCTTGCTCCGCTGCGCCGCCGCATGAATCAAAAAGATCGACAGCTTCTCGACGAGCTGTCATCGACCTGGGCCCAGTTATCCAAGCTGGTCCTCGCCGGTCCCCGGGTCACTGGCGAGGATGACTATGCCCGCGAACTGGCCGGCCTCGAGCTGCGTGCGCGCTCACTGGAGCGAAAAGTTCGCAGCCGGAGCGCCGCATTTCGCGCCAAAGACCGACCCATCAGTCTCGCCGAGCTGCGCAAATCCATACCGCACAGGGCCGCACTGGTCGAAATCGTGGCCTATCGCCAAATTGTCCCCGGCAGCGATGGTGCAGTGGAGATCGGTAATACTCGCTATGGGGCTTACGTGATAAAAGCCAGCGGTGCTCCGGTGTGGCAAGACCTCGGCCCGAGCAAACCGATCGACCGCCGCGTCGCCAGGCTGCGCCAGGCCCTGTCATCACCCGATCGAGAAGATGCTGCGCAGTGGGGCCGGGCGGTCCATGACGTGGTATTTGCTCCGCTCAAACGCGCGCTGGGCCGTTCTCGCCACGTGCTCGTGGCACCGGACGGCGAACTCAATCTGGTCCCGTTTGCCGCGCTCGTCGATCGTGCTGGGCACTACTTGATTCGGCGCTATAATTTTACATACTTGACCTCGGGACGCGATCTGCTGCGATTTGGCCATCAGATGACCCGGTTGCCCGATCGGTCCGCTCCCCATGACGCCACTTCCCATTCCTCGCCGGGACATCCGGACGCCAAAAGCCGCGCCGCGCCGGGTATGGTGATCGTGGCCGACCCGGATTTTGATCGAAGCAGCGAGGCCACCATTGGTGGTGGACGCCGCGAGGGCCGGTTGCAGAGATTTTCGTCGCCGCGCTGGGAGCGGCTACCCGGCACTGGACGAGAGGCACGGGCGCTGGTCGAGCACTTCGACGACGCTCTGCTATTGAGCGGGCGCAATGCTACCGAGCAAGCGATCAAGAAGCTGCGCGCGCCGCGTATCCTCCATCTGGCCACGCACGGATTTTTTCTGGCCGAGCGGAAGAGCTATATGGGCACTTCACATCTCGCCCGTCCTCTCTTCGAAGGCCGTGTATCGGCAGATTTTGGACCAGAAAATCCTCTTTTGCGATCCGGGTTGGTGCTGGCCGGGGCCAACCAGCTGTCGAGCGGGCGAGAGGATGGTGTACTCACCGCGCTCGAGGCGTCGGGGCTCGATCTGTGGGGAACCAAACTGGTCGTTCTTTCTGCGTGTGAGACCGGAGTGGGTGCGGTCGACGCAGGACAAGGCGTATACGGACTTCGCAGGGCTCTCGCCATCGCCGGGGCGGAGAGCCTGGTCATGAGCTTGTGGCAGGTGGACGACGAGGCGACCCGCCGGCTCATGGCCGGGTACTACAAACGACTCGACGCTGGGCGCGGTCGAACCGGCGCCCTTCGCGTCACTCAACTCGAGCTACTCGACAGCGACGAGTACAGCCATCCGTATTACTGGGCCGGCTTCATTCCTTCGGGGCAGTGGGCCCCGCTACCGGGCATGTGAGCATGAAACGCTATTTCGACGGACGGTTTCGCGCGTTGGCCATCGCGGTCGTCGCTTTTGCAGTGGTATTTGTCCTACCGGTCGAGGTAGTTGACTTCTCGCTGGAGATTTCGACTGTCGAGGCCAAACGGCGGGCCAGATCGGGCAAGAATTCGCGCCGCGCGCGGCGCGTGGCGCAGCGCATCCAGCGCCACTTGTACACTGCCGAGTATTACCTGTTACAAGAGAACAACGCCAGGGCCGCGGCCAAGGAGTACCGCCGAGTGCTCGCCCTCGACCGCCTTCATGTTCTGGCTACTCTGGCGCTGGCCGATATCCACGTCCGCCGGAAGAAGGCCAGCAAGGCGATTCGATTGCTCAAAAAACTGGCCAAGAAGCGCCCGAGGCAGCCTCGAGTCTGGCATGCACTGGGCCGCGCATTTGCCGCCAGGGGCAAGCACAGAGACGCCATGAGAGCTTATCGCAGAGCCATCCAGTACAACCCGAACGACAGTACAGCCCGCTGGCTGATCGTGGCCAATCTCCACAAGCGGTATCGCCGCGGCAACCGCGCGCTCAAGGGCAAGCTGCGCCGGGCGGTGAACAGTTTTCTCGACCACGCGCCTCTGCCGCGGGGGCCGGAGTACCAATTGGCCGAACGGATCCGGATCGAGTTATCCGGCGATCCCATCGAACTGGTCATCCACGACGCCAGGGTTGCCTATGAGGCTGCATTTACCGAGACTCGCATCGGCAAGATCAACCAGCACATGGAAACAGCGCGACAGGGCTTCGCCGAGTGTCTGCGTTCGCGTCCGACCGACCAGCGTTGCCACTATGGCATGGGTCTGATCCATTCGTCGGTCAAAGCGTCGGAACACTATGATCGGCAGAGTGCCCGCAAGCATTTTGCCAGGGCCGATCAGATACCCGAAGCCCATATCGCCCTGGCTCGCATGCTTCGCTTGGCCGGCGACCTCGACAGCGCAGAGTTGGCCCTTCGCCGCGCCCTCATGCTCGATCCGCACCATCAGCGGGCCCGGCTCGAACTGGCCATCATCTACAAACTCGACGGCCGCGACCGCGCGGCCATCAAGTCTTTTGCCAAGTCCATTGCGATCGACCGATTCAGCGCCGACGCCAGGCGCGCCCTCGATGAGCTGAGCGTGCTCGATCCCGAACATCCGCTGGTTCAGCAGGCGCTGATGCTCGGCACGGTCGCAGGTGATATTCTGTCGAGTCAGCGGTTTCAGGCTGCGGTGCGGATGATCGAGGAACACCTGGGTGGAGTCGAAAACGACGCCCCCGAGCAAGCTGCTCTCGATGCGATTCTGTCGCGAATTCTCGATGCCGCCGATGTGGGCGCCAAGGCCTCGCTTCGGGTCCGCGTACTCAAAATCGATGTGCCCAACGCCATTGCGTTGCCCAACGGAAATATCTATTTTACCCGCGGGTTACTCGACTTTATCAAAGGGCACTGGCCCGACCGCGCGCTCGACGCCGGCAACGCCATACTCGGTCACGTCATGGCGCACGAGGTGAGTCACATCCTGCGCCGCCATGCCATGCAGAATGTCCTTTACCGCGAGGCGGCCAAGGACTCGTTTCGCAGCCTCGACTACATGGTGCTGACTCAGGTGGGCAGACTGCAGGAGATCGAGGCCGATCGGGTCGGCATGGTACTCGCGTTTCTGGCCGGCTATGACCCGCGGGGCGGAATTGAGCTCATGGAAGCGCGCGGCCAGACCGAGGAGATTCCCAAGCATCTGGATCACCCGACATTCGAGGAACGCATTCACTATCTCGAGGAGTACTGGTCCAATCAGTTCAAATATGCATTTGTCTCGTTTGAGCTGGGTGTGAACGAGCTCGAACAGGGCAACGTTCTTTTCGGCCTCCGTGACGCTTCCGCACCCGCACACTACCGCAAGGCCATTGCCCACTTCAGGCGCTTCAGAGACACGGTCAAGCCGAGCAAGGCAGTGCTCAACAATATGGGCATCGCCTACGCCAGACTGGGCATGTACGCCCTGGCATCGGCCGGGACGCCGCTTCACCGGTGGCAGACCGATCTGTCGATCGAGAGAGAAGCCGCGGTAAAGTACGTTGCCCTGCTCGGCGAGGAGCAGAGGACGCGGGGTGTTAAGTCGCGCACCATGCCCCGAGCGCTGAGGCAGGCCATCTCTCTGTTTCGCGAGGCGCTCGGGCGCGATCCCAATTACGCCCGGGCCCGGCTCAACCTGGCAGCCGCGTATCTCGCTGCCGGCGATCATGTCATGGCGCAGCGGACCCTGGCCAGAGCGACCGGCAGCGGGTCGATCGGGGCCCATATGGCTCTTTTGCGCGGAATCATTTACGCCGAAGAGGGCCAGTATGCCAGATCGGGTGCGGCGTTTCGCTCGGCTAAAAAACACCGCAGCACGCACAAGCAAGCCACCTACAATATGGCTCGCCTCTACCAAGTAGCTCGATTCACCGACAAGGCCAGAACGGCCTACCGAGACTACCTCGAGCGCTATCCCGACGGCCCGTGGGCCGGCGCGGCCAGAAAAGCGCTGGATAGCTTGTAGCGGTACCGCATGGGTATGTGCTGGCGATGTCCGGCCATGGTCGACGGGCCTACCTGGATCTGATGAGAGCCTCGACCTGGTCTCGGAGCACACCTAGCTGGAAAGGCTTGTCGATCACAAATGCAGCCCCGAGGGAATGGGCCCGCTCGTGGGTCCTGCGATCGCCAAACGCAGTGATCAGGATGACAGGTAGGGATGGCGAGGTGGTTTGAACATGGCGGAGCACCTCGAGCCCATCGATTCCAGGCATGCGCAAATCGGTGATGACGAGATCAGGTGCCTGTCCCACAGCCCTTGCCGCGTCTAGCTCGGCCAGGAGCTGGACGCCGCTATCGATTAGCTGAACGTCAAATCCCTCGCGACGTAAAGAAGCTCCCAGCATGCTTCTCATTTCGCGATCATCGTCGGCGATGAAAATCTTGGGCATGGCAAGGGCATCAAGCACGCAACAGGTATTCACTATATCACCGGAGCGAGGGTCGAAGAGCTCTATCTGATGTGTCGATTCGACACGATTGGTAAATTTGACATACTAACTAACTAAACAGAAACACATTGGTTGTGGATCAAACGAGTTGTTTTTGTTGTGAAGCCAACGGCTGAGCTGGCCGGGACTCCGGCCGTCCGGGGCTTTGCCAAAATGATAGCCCGAGCGCGAAGCAGTCGGGCCGCGCGCGATCACGTTAGAGCCTTGCCAACGTGGTCGCGTGTAGAGTCCATCTCACGATCCGTCGTCCATGCGCTCCAGCCAGCGGTAAAGGGTCCTTCGACCCATGCCCAGAATGCGCGCAGTCTGCGCCTTGTTGCCCCGGGTCGCTTCGAGCACTCGGCGGATGTAGCGGCGCTCCAGCTCTTCGAGGGTGGGAAACTGCTCGGGGTCGTCACCGCCAATCACCAGCTTGGTGCTCTCGTAGTCGCGGACTTTCTCGGGCAAGTCGCCGACCACCAGTTTTTCGAATTTGGTGAGTGCCACGGCCCGCTCGATGCAGTTTTCGAGTTCGCGGACATTTCCCGGCCAATCGTAGTCCAGGAGCTTTTGCGCCGCCTCCACGGTGATTCCCTCGACGTTTTTTCCAGTCCGCGCGCGAGTGTTGTCGATAAAGTGTTGAGCGAGGAGCAGGATGTCATTGCCACGCGAGCGCAGCGGCGGCAGATGGATCTGCACCACGTTGATCCGGTAGTAGAAATCCTCGCGAAAATTGCCCTCCGCGATCTCGGTCTCGAGATCGCGATTGGTGGCCGAGATCATGCGGACGTCGAACTCCACCTCGTTGGTCCCGCCCACTGGACGCACTTTGCGCTCCTGCAGCACCCGCAAGAGCTTGACCTGCATTTCCGGCGACATCTCGCCAATCTCGTCGAGAAAAAGCGTACCCTTGTCGGCCTGCACAAAAAGCCCAGTGCGCGAGGTCTTGGCATCGGTGAACGCTCCTCGTACGTGGCCGAAGAGCTCGCTCTCGAGTAGACTGGGTGGCACAGCGGCGCAATTGATGGCCACGAATGGTCTGTCTTTCCGGCTCCCGGCGTTGTGCAGAGCGCGCGCCACCAGCTCTTTGCCAGTGCCGCTCTCGCCGGTGACCAGGACCGATGTGTCGAGATCGGCGACCTGCCGGATCATTTCATAGATCTTCTTCATGGCCAGGCTTTCGGCGATCAGTTCGTCGAAACGGCTGGCGCCGGTGACCTGGCGGCGCAGTCGGGTGACCTCATCTTGCAGCTCTCGGTAGCGCATGGCGCGATCCAGAGTGAGAGCTAGTGCGTCCATGTCGATGGGTTTGGTGATGAAATCGTAGGCTCCTGCGCGGATGGCAGCGACGGCGGTTTTCATGCTGCCAAAGGCGGTGATGACGATGACCGGCACATCGGGGGTGCTCTCGGCGATGTGCTTGCACAGAGCCAGGCCATTTACCTTGCCGAGTTTGATATCGGTTACCACTACATCAAATGGCTGCGACTCGAGAGTAGTCCGAGCGGCCGCAGCGTCCAGCTCCCAGGCGATATCGTAACTGCGCCGGGACATGGCGTCGTGGATCAGCAGGCACATTTCGCGGTCGTCGTCCACGACAAGGACCGAACGAGTGCGCCGCTTGGTCGACGCGTCACGATCGGATCCACCGGACATCCGGCTCTTGGTCTCGTCCCGGAGGTCGGGCCGCTTGGACCCGGCGTCGGTTGGTATTGATGGCTCACTCATGCTCAATGCACCCTTCCAGCATTACCGCCAGGGTCGCCCGATCCCTCTGCTGACTGCTGTCCGCGCGGCAAGTAGACCGAAAACGTGCTGCCCTCACCCGGGATGCTGTCCACCGCGATCCAGCCGCCGTGTTCCTTGACGATACTGTGACATACCGACAGGCCGAGCCCGGTCCCCTCGCCTTCCTCCTTGGTGGTGAAAAAAGGCTCGAAGATATGCTCGAGCTTGTCGGCTTCGATGCCCACTCCTTGATCCTCGATGGTGATGCACGCGTACTCACCGGGCGCGGCGTGGCTGTCTGGTGGATCGCCGATGGCCACTGCGCCACAGCCCAGGCGCAGTATTCCGCCGTCGGGCATGGCCTGGATGGCATTGACCATCAGGTTGGTGAGAACCTGCAGCACCTTGCCCTCGTCGAGCTCGGCATAGAGCTGGCCACTGCCGGCCAGCTCTACGGAGCCACCTTGCTCCTCGGCAAGAGGCTCGACCAGCACCTTGGCCTGCTCGATGAGTTTGCATACATTAGTGCTGTGCACTCGCATGGTGTGGCGGCGCGAAAAATCCAGCAGCTGGGCGATGATCCGGGTCATATGATCGGTCTGCTGGGCGATGATCTCGGCGTTGGCAGCGATTTCTTGCGGGCAATCATCGGTTGTTGCAATCATCATGGCGCGCCCCGACACCACATTGAGAGGAGTTCCCAGATCGTGGGCAATCCCGGAGGCGATCTTGCCGACCGTGCTCAGACGATCGGAGTGACGCAGTTGCTCCAGCGCTGCAGTTCGGGCCCGGCGTTCGTTCTTAAGCTGGCTCCACGCCGCCTCCAAGCCCTCGCTCATGCGATTCATCTCCCTGGCTAGCATACCGATTTCGTCTCGCTGCTGCACCTCGGCTCGGGTGGAGAAGTTACCGGCAGCAACCGTCCGTGCCTGGTCGACCAAAAGTTTGACCGGACGGCCGATGAACCAGAAACCGAGCCCGAGCAATGCCGCGCTGCACGCAACGAGCAACGTGGCAGTAAAGGCGACCTGCTGCCAGATCACATCTCGCACATAGCTTTGATGGATCTCGAGTGACTTGCTGAGCTCCAGCACACCAATGGCGCCGTCCAGGCCAACCGAGATAACCAGCGCATTGTCCGTGCGTTCGACTGCTCGGGCGCGCTCATCGGCCGGCAGTGCGTCCATTTCTGCCCCCGATCGCACCGATCCGGGCATCGAGCCCTCGACCATGCGTATGCTCACCACGGCGCGACGCGTGTTCTCGCGTTCCACGTACATGCGGGCTTGCTCAGGGCCAGAGTGCGTCCAGATCGCATCGACCGCTGCGGTGACCGCACTGGCCAGGATGAGCAGGTCGTCTCGGGTCTCCTCGAGGTGCAACGCAGTGACGCGACTCAGGCTCCACGCGGCCTGGATGGAGATCACGATGATGATGACGCTCATCAGCGTCACTGTCAGCTTGGCTGTAAGTCTCACGCGATATTCCTCGCTTCCAACGGAATCTGAGTACTGCTCCAAGCTAGCAGAATCGAGCAGCCCGAGCTCTTCCAACCGAATCCGAAGTGCTGCTCCAAGCTAGCAGAATCGAGCAGCCCGAGCGTGTCGTTTTGTACCAGTGTGTCATCCCGACACACGCTATACAGCTCCCACGCGGCCGGAAAGGCGCCTTTTATCTGGCGACGCCTGCGCTAGCCTGATTTCCAGCCTGGCACGCTTTGTGCTCTGTCAGACCTCAAATGAAACCACTTATCGGAGATGCAAAACGCGTCCTCATTGCTGAAGACGATGATGCCATGCGAACCATGCTGGCCACCGCACTGGAAAAGAGCGGTTTTCATGTCGACCAGTCGCGCAACGGAGAAGAGCTCATCGAGCGCTTGTGCACGGCTGGAGGCTGTCACGAGTTTCCAGCTGTGATCGTGAGCGATGTGGTCATGCCGGGCATGAGCGGACTGGACGCACTGGCGATCATCCGACTCATCGCGCCGCAGTTGCCAGTTGTTTTACTCACTGCCTTTGGAGATCGTCGTACCCACCAGCGGGCGATCCAGCTCGGCGCTGGTGCAATTCTCGACAAGCCGTTCGATTTGCGCCGACTCAACGACCTTGTCGGCGAACTGGCCACGACCGGAGGGGGCCCTACCCCCCCGCTGCCACAGCGTCGGTCCGGGCCGAAAGGAGCACAGAGTGCAGACCACGAATCCCGAAACGTTTGATGGACCCATACTACCCACAGGGTTTTCCCGGCCCTTGAATCGTGACCAATCAGCTGATACCCCGTCTATCAGTATCGCCGGGTTGTCGGACAAGGGCAAGGTTCGACAACACAATGAGGACAGTTTTCTGACTGTCGATTTGAAGCGAGAGTTAGTAGTCGGGCCATCGAGTTTGGCGCTGCGCGATGGTGACTGTCTGATCGACCATGTGCAAGGCAAGTTCATCGCGGTTGCCGACGGCGTGGCCGGGGCAGGAGGCGGCGCGCTGGCCAGCGCGGTAGTCGTGAATTCCCTGGCCCGTCACATTGTCACGGTCATGCCGTGGATCGTAGAAGCGGGACAAAACGACGTGCAGCTATCGGCCGCCGAGTTCGAGCGCGCGTTCAAACGCTGCCAGAAGCGCCTGCGGTCGGAAGCTGCTCGCCATGGCTACAAAGACCGACCAATCGCGACTACGTTGACTGTGGGATATATCGCCTGGCCTCAGCTCTATATCGCCCATGCTGGTGACAGCCGATGTTATCTGTATCGCGCTGGGTATCTGCGCCGCTTGACCTCGGACGACACCATGGCGCAGCAGCTGATCGACCATCAGCTAGTATCGCCGGACCGGGTGGCCGAGATTCCATTCGCCAATGTTCTGGTCAACGCGATAGGGGGGAGTAAAGACGATCTTTCCGTCGAGTTTCGCCGCATCCCCCTGATGCGTGGCGATCGGCTCTTGCTGTGCACCGATGGGCTCACCCATCACGTGTCTGACGATGAGATCGCGCAAACCATGCAAGCTGCTGTGAGCTCGGAAATGTGCAGCCGTCGCCTGGTCGATCTCGCCAATGCCAGGGGTGGAAAGGACAACATCACAGCTGTGGTGGCCAGTATCGAATCACACCGCACCCTGGCAATGCAAGCCACCGGTAGCGCAGCGGCAGCCAGATAGCCACGGATTGAACAACCGAGTAGAACAACCGAAAGAAGGATAAACCCATGATCACCACCGCAATAACTCGAGGAAAGGAGTCCGATCCGGCTGAGCATCGTCTCTATAACAACACCGAAAAGCCGGCGATTGGGACGGGCCAGAAAAAAAGCCACTTATCGCGGCGGCCGAGGCGTGAATTCATGCCAGCCGTCGAGATCGAGGAGCGCGACGATCGTTATGTTATTCGCGCCGAAGTACCGGGTATGAGTCGAGAGAGTCTCGACATCCATGCGTCCGGCAATCTCTTGACCATGATTGGAACCCACGAGGAACCGCGGAGCAGCGACGGCGGATACTATCTCACCTGCGAACGCAGCTATGGATCCTTTGGCCGGTCGTTCACGTTTCCCCGTCCGGTCGATTGCGCGGGCATGACAGTCGAATTAGACCTCGGTGTCCTGACCATCCAGGTTCCCAAGAAATACTGACCTAGCTACACGGCGTGGGGTGGGGTTCTTGATGACGCTCCGTGTCGGTCGGCTTCAAGCTCTGACGCGCTACTGTTTGAATGCGATGAAAATCGCGGAGGGAACTGCGCTGAACCAACAGGAGTAGCGTGTTGGCACTGGATTTGACGAGCTTGCCGAGCTCCGCGGGATGCGCACAGATGAACTCTGGATAATCACGGTTTATTCCCTGTCAACGGCGCGGGTAAGACTCCCGAAAAATGCCGCAGAGGGTCCTGTAAAGGCCCGCGTCTGGTCAAGAGGCGCCGGCCAGATCGCGCGAGCGATCGAATTCGATGTGGTAGCGGCCCAGGATGCGCGGCATGGCAGCACGTACTTCTTCGGTGTCGAACATGATTGCGCTGGGGCCCGACATGGTGATCTCGACGGTGCCTTGACTGGCTTGAATCCGGGTGACAAAGTCGGCCATATCGATCGGGCACACTCCGTTTACCAAGGTGACCGACTCGTTGTAGCAATCGCCGTAGCCGACGTTGATCTCATCGCCGAGTACCTGGGACAGGATGACGATCTCCCGCTGTTTAGCCGAGCGTATGCCGGAATAATAGTAGTGCAGAAATTCCTTTGGCGCCTTGTTCCACCATTTGCTCCAGGTCGCCAGATAGTCGCGTGTGAGCGGTTGAAATACCAGCCCACCATAGATGAAATAGGGCGGTGCGATATCGTACTGCGCGCGCGGCACCAGGTAGTGCATGGGCTGCAGGGTTACCTCGACGGCGGTGTGCTCGCCATCGCGCAAGATGGTCAATGGCAGTGTATCGCCGACGAAATAGCGGCCCAGGGTCACGTCGTAGCGGGTACGGTAGCGTTCCTGATACTGCACGGTGCCGTTGTTGGCGATGCGCAGTCCGTCGATTTCGGTGAGTACATCGCGGGACTGAATGACTCCCCAGGCCGAGCTGCCGTGCTCGACATCGACGATCAGGACACCGGACTCGCCCCGGGCCAGGCCGAGTTGTTGGCGCAAAAACGGATTCTCGAGTGGCTGGGTTATGATACCAAGGCCCGGCACTTGGGGCGTCTTGCCCGCCTCCACGCCGCGCAGGAAGGTGTGGATGATCGGAGCGGGCACCATTTCGCCAATGTTGTCGGCGCCGGGCAGCTTTTGAAAGGCGATTCCGGCGATCTTGCCATTTCTGAACACCGGACCGCCGCTGTTGCCCTGATTGATCGCGGCGTCCACGGTCACTGCCAGGAGATAGCGCTGGGAATGATTGTACCGCTGGACCTCGATGCGTGACACCACCCCCTCGGTAATCGAGATCTCCTCGCCGCCAATGGGAAAGCCGACGACAGAGACCTTGTCTCGCAGGGCGGGCAGAGTGCCGATGTCGGCCGGCTCGACGTCGTCGAGAAAGCCCGGCTGGTCTACCTCGAGCAGGGCCAGATCACAGTCATGACAGACCGCGGTGACCCGCGCGATGGCCTTGTCGGGCTCGGATGGTTTTTGCACCTGCACAAAGGTCGCGTTGGCGACCACGTGGGCGCCGGTGAGGATCTTGTCGCCAGCGATCACCACCCCGGATCCGGTACCGCGCTCAGGGGGCCGCGCCTGCCACGGGCAATCGTAGTCCGGGGCCTGAGTGGTCGCGTAGACTCTGACAACCTGAGAGTAGGCCATCCCGAGAGACTACCGGAAAGCGTCACGTCTCTGTGTCCTTGGGGTGGCAATTTCACGCTGCGGTTGTAAGGTCCCCTCATGTTGAGACGTACGATTGCCATAGCGGCAGTAGCAGCCGCGCTGCTTATCGGCAGCTGCGGCAAAGAAGATCAGAAGAGCAGCGAGCCACCCCAGCGGATGGCCAAGCCGCCAGCACAGCCCAGAAAGGCGGGCACGCCGCCCGAAAAGAAAGCTCCGGCCCCGAGCAAGAACAACCTCGCCAAGCAGGCGTCGGATTCGCCGACCATGGTGGAGGCCAAGCGACTGTTCAAAATGCAGTGCGCGCAGTGTCACGGACAGTCTGGTCGCGGCGATGGAATGGCTGCGGCAGCGCTCAATCCCAAGCCGCGCAACTACACCGACAAGGCGTGGCAAAAGACGGTCACCGACCAGGAAATTCGCGACATCATCGTCAAGGGTGGGGCCATGGTGGGCAAAAGCCCGCTCATGCCGGCCAACCCAGCGCTGGAAAAACGACCCGAACTGGTCGATGCACTGGTCGCACTGATCCGCAGCTTCGCCGAGTGACCGCCTGACACTTCCGGCGGCTGCCGAACCGGGCGTCGCACAGTTCACCATCGTCACACGATCATGACCCCCCCGGCCGAGAAAACCCACGGCACCGACTTTACCAGGCAGAACACCCGAGACGGCAAACCCGTCGTGCACGAAAATATAATATCAAACCTCGACGCCCATCCTATCACCAATCGCCAGATATCCGAATCGGATATTCGAACCGGAATTGTTCTCCCCAGGAATCCTATTTAGAGCCGGTCCGAGGTTTTTGGACCGGCTCTTAGGCTACTTCTACTCTACCCGTACTCCAGCCCGGGTGAACGCTTGCTCCAGGGCGCGTGAAGTCAGAACTCTGGCCAGATGCCGGCGGTAGTCCGAGCTGGCGTGGACGTCGCTGTGTGGATCGATCTCGTCGCTGCCGGCAATTGCGGCTGCCTCGCGGATGACCTCGACAGATGGTTTTTGTCCGCTCACAACTGCCGCGGCGGCTTGCGCATCGATTGGCCGGTCGCCCACGCTCATGAGAACCACCCGGGCACTGTGACAGCGTCCGCTGGAATCGACCGTGACTTGTACAGCAACCCCGACCACGGCGTAATCGCCGTGCCGGCGGGCAAACTCGATAAATGCGTGACCGCTTCGGTCGGCCAGCCGCGGTACCTCGATACCGACCAGCATCTCCTCGGGGCGAAGCGCAGTGGCGAACAATCCGGTGAAGAAGTCACTGGCTGCCAGCCATCGCTGGCCTGCTTTGCTCTGCGCACGCATGCGCGCGTCGAGCGCGACCAGGATGGCTGGAAGCTCAGCCGCGGGATCCGCATGGGCCAGACTGCCACCTACCGTGCCCCGATTGCGGATCTGAACGTGTGCAACATACGGCATGGCCTGGTGAATCAACGGAGCCGACTCGGCCACCACTGAACTGCACTCGACCGCGCGCTGCCGGGTCATCGCACCGATGTGCAGACCGCCGTCGTTGCTTTCGTTGTCGCCTGCGTCGATGTAGGCCAGCTCGTCCAGGCGATTGATGTCCACCAGCAGAGACGGCTGGGCCAGGCGAAAGTTCATGGCTGGGACCAGGCTCTGTCCACCTGCCAGAATTTTGGCTTCATCGCCATATTCGGCGAGAATCTCGAGGGCCTGGTCGAGAATTTCGGGCCGTCGATATTCGAAGGGCGCGGGTTTCATCGCTCGTCCCCTCCTTGTGCTTTTTGCTGGGCCGCCTTGCGCACCAGCTCGAACAGCTGGCTCGGGCTCATTGGAGTCTGACAGATTTCGACTCCTTGCTCTGACAGAGCGTCTTCCACCGCCTGGGCAAAGAGCGCGGCGACCGGGATGGTCCCGGCCTCGCCCGCGCCCTTGACGCCGAGCGGGTTGAGCGGCGACGGTGTCTCGACATGCTCGATGACAAATTCGTCCGGCATGTCGCTGGCCGTGGGCACGAGGTAGTCCATGAACGATGCATTGAGCAACTGGCCGTCATCGTCGTAGACCAGCTGCTCGTAAAACGCATTGCCGATGCCCTGGGCCACGCCACCCTGGATCTGCCCTTCCAAGATCAGGGGATTGATGACCTTGCCGCAGTCGTGAACCGCCACGTAGCGCCTGATCGCAACGTCGAAAGTATCGGGGTCGACCTCGACGATCATGGCGTGCACGCCGCTGGCCGTGGTTCCGCTCCGCGGCCCGAAGTACGACGACGCCTCGAGGCCGGGCTCGGTCCCGGGCGACACAGCACCGCGCAGCGGATTGGCCAGAACAGCCAGTTCGGCCAGAGAGATGCCCGAATCGGGCACTCCCTTGATGGCCACCCGGCCGCGGGACAGCTCCAGATCCGCTTGATCAGCTTCGAGGTGATCGCTGGCCAGGGCGAGGATTTTTTTGCGCACCTGTTGCGCCGCAGCGTGGCACGCATTGCCGGCCACGACCGCACCGCGGCTGGCAAACGTCCCGGTGCCCCAGTGCATTTCACGGGTATCGCCGGTCACTACCCGGACGTCCTTTACGTCGACGCCGAGCAGTTCGGCCACCAACTGGGCAAAGGTGGTAAAATGGCCCTGTCCCTGGGTCCCCATGCCCGTGGCCAGAGTCACCGTGCCACTCGGCTCTACACGCACCCGCGCGCCTTCGTACGGGCCGATTCCAGTTCCCTCGACATAGGTGACAATGCCCAGGCCGAGCAGTTTGCCCTGTTGGCGCGACTCGGACTGTTTTTTGCCCAGAAATTCGCCATAGCCGATCATCTCGACCGCGCGTTCGAGCGCCGGGGCATAGTTGCCGCTGTCATAGGTGAGCGGTGCGAAGTCCTGATAAATAATCTCGTTGTCATGGGGAAAAGCGTCGGGCGGGATCAAGTTGCGCTTTCTGATCTCGACCCGGTCCATACCGATCTCTTTGGCGGCCAGGTCGAGCAACCGCTCCATGACAAAAATGCCCTGGGGCCGGCCGGCGCCGCGATATGGTGTGACAATGGTCTTGTTGGTAAATACCGCCTTGAACTCGCTGTAGTAGTTGGGCACGTCGTAGCAGCCGAGCACTGTGCACTGGCTGTTGATCGGCAGGGTGAGCCCGTATGGATCGTAGGCGCCGGTATCGTGCAGAAACTCGTCGCGCACACCGAGCACGCGGCCATCGCGGGTCACGGCGATCGCGGCATCGTGGACCTGCAGCCGCTCCTGCGTGGTGGCGACAAAGTTCTCCTCGCGATCCTCGATCCATTTGACCGGCCGGCCGAGGCGCCGCGAGATCCACGGCAGGAGCACTTCCTCAGGGTAGAACATCATCATCTTGGGACCGAATCCGCCGCCGATGAACGGCGCGATGACATGTACTTGTGATTCGGACAATCCGAGCATGGCGGCCAGGCCGTTGCGGATCGGGATGGGTGCCTGGGTTGTGTCCCATACCTTGAGGGTCTGGCTGCGATCGTCCCAATGGGCGATGACACCGCGATTCTCCAGTGCTGCTGATGCGCCGCGATCGCAGACAAAACGCCGTTCGATGATCACATCGGCGTTTTGCCGCGCCTCCTCGTAGTTGCCTTTTTCCTGGACCACATGAGCGGCGAGATTGGATTCGAGGTCGTCGTGCACTCGTGGGGCTGATGGATCCAGAGCGGTGGCGAGATCGACCACGGGATCGAGCGACTCGATGTCGACGTCGATGTCGGCGGCGGCATCCTCGGCAATGTAGCGGCTTTCGGCTACGACCACCGCAATAGGCTCGCCGACGTACCGCGCCTTGTCCACGGCCAGGGGGTGATGAGTACGCGAATGGAAGACCAGCCCATCGATCGGTGGTGGTGGGACCAGAAGCGGTCCGGGCTTGCAGTAATCGCCGAGGTCTCGAGCGGTGTATATCGCTATCACGCCGTCGCGCTCGCGGGCCAGAGAACAATCGATGTCCCCGATCCGGCTGTGGGCTTCGATCGAGCGCACAAAAGCCACGTGCAACATTCCGGGCAGATCGACGTCGTCGATGAACAGAGCCTGCCCGCGCAAGAGTCGGGCATCTTCGTTGCGGCGAACCGGCCGGCCAATGTATCGGGTTTCCACGTTGGCAAATCCTTTCGCCGCGCTACGGCTTGACCCGTTGTTCTCTTCGTCTGGTAGCGGCCAGCTTTACAGCTTCGATGATCTTGAGGTAGCCAGTACAGCGGCACAGATTGCCGGACAGCAGGGCGCGGATCTCGTCGTCGTCGGGATCGGGGTTGTGGTCGAGGAACGGGACCAGAGTCATGAGAAATCCCGGTGTGCAAAACCCGCACTGCAGTCCATGAGTCTCGTGAAAGGCGGCCTGCAGCGGGTGCAGTTCGTCGCCCGTCGGAGCCAACCCCTCGACCGTGGTCAGCGCGCAGCCGTCGACCTGTACGGCAAAGAGCAAGCACGACCTGATTGCCTCTCCGTCGACCATGACGGTACAGGCGCCACACACGCCGTGCTCACATCCGACGTGCGTGCCGGTCAAGCCGAGGCCATGGCGCAAATAGTCGCTCAACAGAAGACGCGGTTCGACCGAGTCGCTGTGGGTTTTTCCATTGATTGTGATCGTGATGTCGACAAGCTGGCTCACGTGACGCGATCCCACGTTGGGGTGGACTGCAACGGCGAGACCGACTGTGTCGCAGCCATGGCCCTGGAGTCAAGCGGGCCCTACCCATCCTTTCTCACCGACTCGGACAGCGGCGTGATGCCATCGTCGGTACGCTTGATCATCCGCAGAGTCGGGTCGGTGATTTCTACCGCGAACTCGGCGACCTGTTCGGCGTAGCGCTGCGCCCTCACAATCGCTGGGGCGGATTTAAGGCGTCCAGGAAATTGGACTCTGGTTGGCTACTATGCGTCATTTTCGCCGGCGACCAGCATGTACCCAATCGGTTCGCCTTCAATCTTCGTGCTCACACTCACTGTGCCTGGCCCCGCAGCCGCCGCTCACACCAATACCATGGATGCTGCTCACTCCACTGTGCCTGTGTTCGCCTCATACTGAGCGTGGTTTTTCTTGCACCTGCGCCGTTGCGATTTGTCCATACGGCAATCAGATCCCAGCACCACGACTCGGTGTGGCTCACAAAAGACCAGCTCGCCGCGGCTCGTCCGGCCGGATTTCTTCACTTTTTCATGAGCGGCAACACCTCGCCAGCCAGTGGAACCACAAACGTGCGTTTGCACCGACGGCACTTCAACTCGACGCCTTCCGGAACACGGCGCGCAAGCAGGCTGCCACACGGGCACCGAATGTCGCTAGCGCAGCTTCGTCCTTTGGTACGACCGCAATGAATACAGGTGGATTCATCTGGTGGATGATTCGCAGTGCCACTGATTGAGCTCACGCTTTATTGATAATGAATTTCAGTTTCACTATCAAGCTGGAAACGAGCTAGAATGAATCGGCGGTGTGGTGGCCGGTGTCATCGATGGGAAGTAGGTCGCCGTGGTGGATGAGGCTGCGAGTTGTGCGGCGGCCGCCGCGAGGGTTGGTCGCGGCCCTCGCCACGGATGTACCGGAACTCGGTGAGTACATGCCGAACCAGACTGGTGAGCATGAGCGCTTGACAGGTCCGGGAGAACATTGTACCTGTAATTGAAAATCAAAGTCATTTTCAGTTAAATGCGGATGATGAATGCGTCGTATCGTTCTTATATTATTGATTTTTGAAGGCGTTTCTCTGGCACAGAGTCGCCCTCTTGGGAGCATCCGCGGACAGGTTCTGAGGGGTGGTGACGGGCTGCCCATGGCCGGTATCGAGGTGGTCGCGACGAGCAGCAGGCATGAGGCTCGCACCCACAGCGGTGACGATGGTGGTTTCGAAATCACCGACCTGGTGCCGGGGATGTACCGGGTCGGCCTGGCCGATGCATCGTTCGGTGGGTCCGCGATTCAAGTGAATGTGACCGATACAACGGCGACGGTCAGACTTGTCATTCCCGGTGAGGTGATTGAGATCACTGAGCCATATCGCAGCGAGGGTGACCGCCTACGCGAATCGGCGCGGGCGGCGCGAGTGATCGATACTGTGGTGGCGGGGCGGCAGAGTGCCGATCTGGGTGAGGTCATGGCGCGCGTCGAGGGGGTGAGTATACGGCGAGTCGGCGGGCTCGGCTCGGATGCCCGGCTATCGCTCGCCGGCCTGGGCGGTGGTCGCGTGCGGGTGTTTCTCGATGGGGTTCCGCTCGAAGTCGCGGGTCTGGGCATGGGCGTGGCCAACGTTCCGGTTGGCCTTGTCGATCGCGTCGATGTGTATCGGGGTGTGGTGCCTGTACGGCTCGGCGTCGATGCCCTCGGTGGCGCGGTCGAACTGGTGTCGAAGCCCAATCCATACGGTACTTCGGGCGAATTGTCGTATCAGGCCGGCTCGTTCGGCAGCCACCGCCTGGCCGGTCACGCTGCCCATCGCAGCGTCGACCACGGCTTGGTCTTGCGCGCCAGCGGATTCGTCGACCGGGCGGAGAACGATTATTCCATCGACGTCGAAGTACCCGACTCGACCGGTCGTCTTCGGCCCACGCGGGTGCGCCGTTTCCACGACGGCTATCGGGCAGAAGGCGGCAGCCTTGTGCTCGCTCACGAAAATGGATCGCAGTCGCAACGCGTTGCTGTGCGTGTCTTCGGAGCTCGCCACGAGAAAGACATCCAGCACAACGTGGCCATGACAGTTCCCTACGGCGAGGTTGTCTACGACAAGTTCCTGGCCGGGATCGTGACACGGTACGAGCGTCGCCTCGGTGGAGGAGTCGAGCTGGAAGGGGTTGCGGGCTACGCCCGAACGGTCACGGGGTTTCGCGATCTCAGCTCGTGCAGCTACGACTGGTACGGCGCGTGTGTGCGACAGCGGCCATCGTCCGGCGAGATCGGCACCCGTCCTTTGGACTACGAGGTCCGCGATCACAGCGGGTTCGTGCGGCTTCACGCCGGTGGTCCCGTGACGAAGGCACACAAATGGAGCCTGTCTGTCGCCCCGACGTACGCATATCGTATCGGGAACGATCGAACGCTCGGCGACCAGTCATTTGATCCCTTCACTGCGCGTCAGCGCCTGCTGACCTACGTGGCCGGCGCCGAGCTGGCCTCGGCATCGCCGGCCGAGGCGGTGCAGAACATCGCGTTCGTCAAGTCCTACGGGCGAGTCGCCGTGATCCAGCGGCCGCTCATCGCCGGCGGGTTCACTCCCCTGGACCGGAACCTACTTCGCTTCGGAGTCGGTGACGGGCTGCGGGTGAGGTTTCTCAAACATGGGTTCGCCAGAGCATCGTACGAGTGGGCGACCCGGCTGCCGAGTCCCGCCGAGCTGTTCGGCGACGGTGTACTGGTGGTCGATAACCTCGAACTCACTCCCGAGGTAAGCCACAACATCAATCTCGAGGTTGGGTTCGACTCGGGACCTACCCGCGCTGGCTCGCTGCGGGTTACCGCCACGGCATTTGGCCGTTTCGTCGAGGATCTCATCGTCCGGCTCAGCAATGACCAGGTCATGCGTCACGACAACGTGTACGGCGCGCGTTCCATCGGCTTCGAAGGATTCGCTCGCTGGACCTCGCCAGGCAATCACCTCGTCATCGAGGCGAACGCGACGTGGATGAGCTTGCGCAACACCTCGGACGAGGGTCCGTTCGCCGCTTACTACGGCGATAGGGTTCCCAATCAACCCTACCAGACGGCCAACGGCTCGGTTCGTCTGCAGAGCGCAACCGGCGTGGTGGATGGCGATTTGCTGTCTGTGGCCTGGTTCGGACGCTACGTGGGCGCTTTTTTCCGCTCCTGGGAGAGCATAGGCCGGGCAGACACGAAACTTCAGATCGACGCCCAGGTCGTCCATTCGGCTGTACTCACCTATCACTGGGAGTCCTCTCTCTTGCAACTAGCTCTCAGCATTGAAGCACACAATCTTTTTGACCGGCGGGTCTACGACTATTTCGGTGTGCAGCGCCCCGGCCGGGCGCTGTTCTCGAAACTATCGCTTCAACTGTAGTCGGACCCGCACTTCGACCTCATGGACGTATCTGCTCATGTTCCGATCAAATCTTTACAGTCACAGGACCATCCTGATCGCTTTGTCGCTGTCCGCCCTGATTGGGGCGTGCGGTTCTGATGACGACAGCAACGGGCCCAACACGCCCGGTTCGGGGCCGCTGTGGGCCATCACAACCCAGGTGTTTGGCACCGGTGGCAAAGCCAACAGCTATATTGTCGTCACCGACACTCTCGACGCTGCAACCCCTTTGTCTCTCGATAATGCAGTCGAGTTGCCCGGTCGTTCCCTGGGGGTGGGTCGCGCCGCCGGCGGAGCCGTGTTCGCGACCGGAGACGAATCGGCGGTGCTCACCCGCTACCAGATCGACAGCGCTGCCCTGACCAAAGGAGATTCGATCAGCTTCGCCGGGCAAGGTCTGACTCGCATTGGGGAGTACGGCTCCCAGTTCTACTTCGTGTCCGGGTCCAAAGCCTACTTTTTCGACCCCCAGACCCTCCAGATCATCCTGTGGAATCCGTCCGCGATGACGATCACCGACACTATCGACCTGGCGGAGCTGACCGAGGCCGACACCGTGGTGGCGTTCTCCCAAAGCCCGATTCTTCGCCAAAACGACGCCCTCATCATGCTGGTGGGGTGGCGCGGAGCCGACAATCTCAGCATCGTGAGCAAAGCCGGGGTTGTCGTTCTCGATGTCACCGACGACTCGGTACAGATCGCAACCGACGATCGCTGTGGCTATGTGCGTGACGGCGTCCTGGGAAGCGACGGCAAGCTGTACATGGCCACTGAGGCATACGGCACCGCGGTGCACCGGCTCGATGCGAGCGCCGCGCCGAAACCGTGTCTTTTGCGCTTCGATATCGAGAACCGGCAGTTCGACGCCGCTTTCCACGTCGAGCTAGAAAGCCTCGTCGGTGGCGCCGCAGCCGGTTCCCTGATCGCCGGGCCATCCAGCGGCGCGTACCTGCGGGTTCTCGACGAAAACCTGGCTACGATCGACAACACCACCCATCCCCGTTCTCTCGCGAGCCAGGCTGCGTGGCAGTGGTACGACCTGGCTCTCGGCGATACGGTGACCGCCACTGCCCACGACGGCTTGCCCGCCGGCGCCGGCAGCGTGATCGTGCTCGATGCCGGTGATCGCGAGGTCATACCCGAGTTCGCCCCCGACTTCTCGCTCACCGAGTTCCGCGTCGTGGACAGCGGAGCCATCGGTGACGTCACTCTGGAGGTACCAGGGCTGGTTTTCTCCCTGGTGCAGCTGCGATAAGTGCCATGCCGGACACCGATTCTCCCTCGCTGACAAGTGACGCTGCTAAACGCCGTCGCACGTGGCGCAATACCGCTTTGCGCCTGGTCCGCCGGGTGCATCTGTACGCGGGGCTTTTTCTGGCCCCGTGGGTGCTGCTCTACGGCATCAGTGGTGTGCTGTTCAATCATTCCAGCTGCGGGGCCGACGTCGTCAATACGCCGGTTTCCAGCGCGCGTCTGGCCGCCCGAGGGGTGCACCCCGCCGACCCGGAAGACCTCGCCAGGCGCCTGGTCGACCAGCTCAACGCGTCGTCCGCGCCGGGCGGGCCGTACCGCCAGGACGACTCGTTTGCCAGCCGGCTCCACGGTCCTGCTTTGCTACAGGCTCCCGGGAGCGGCGTGAACCACCTGGTGCTAGTCGACATGGAGCGCGGCCGGGCCATGATCTCGGCCCGCTCCCTGGGCAGGCCTCGGGTCCGCCCACCCTTCGCCGATACAGACGTTAGCCTGCCCGACACCTCACCGGCATTGCTCTCGAGCAAGCTCGAGGGCTTGCTGCAAGACCGCGGAATGCAGCCCATCGGGCCGCTTCGCGCTCATCCCAAGATCACTCCCGAGTTGCGGTTTCGGATGCTCGATGGCCAGGAGCGAACCTGGAACGTGACCCACCGCCTCGGGACCGACGTCGTCGATGGCCGCCTCTCCGATCGCGAGCCCGACCTCGATACGTATCAGAAGCTCACCCGATTGCACACCCAGCACCACTTTCCAAGCCGTATCGGGGTTACCTGGCTGTGGGCCCTGGTCGCCGATCTCCTCGGTTCGACCATGGTTGTGTGGGTGATCACCGGGCTCTTCATGTGGTGGCAAGTGAGGCCGCGAAGACTGCTCGGAGGCGGGGTCATCGTGGCCTCCATCGGGATCGCTGCGTACCTGATGCTCGGCACGTTGTCCGAGGCTCATTTCGGCAATGTCGGTCGCATTGCGGGTCCAGGCGGAAGCTCGCCACCGGCCCCCAAGCCGTCCGGGCCGCCCGAGGAGCCGTCCGAGGCGTCCCAGGAGCCGTCCGAGGCGTCCCAGGAGCCGTCCGAGGCGTCCCAGGAACCGTCCGAGGTCTCCCAGGAGCCGTCCAAAGCCGGCTCTCAGGTGCAGCATACCGCACCTGCGGGTGGCCAGCCCCTTACTCGAACCCAGAGCCTCTTCGGGCCGCGCCCGAACGCCGACTCGAACCTCTTTGGACCATTTGTACTTGAGGCCAGAGACCTTACGTCCCGAGCCCCGCAGGGTCGCGCCATCGAGCGCGAACCACGGAGCCGATCTATGGAGATCAATCGAAGCGCGATACCCAACAGCACATGGTCTCGCGCGATTCAACCTCGCCGCGTACCCCAGTTATTTACCCACGAAGCATTGCTCGAGGGGTACAACGGCGCGTCGCCGTTCCTCTTCTCGTCACCGAACGCAACCCGCCTGGCGACGCATCGCGAAGGGCTCGTCGAGGGCACGCTGGCGGACGGGCAATTGGCCAGCCGCAGCCGGCGCGCCCTGGGAGACCTGACCAATCCACAAGCGGTAGTCGCCGGGGCCCTGCCGTTCGATCCCCGGGCGGTGGCGACGCTGGATATAGTGCCCGATCCGCTGATCGCCCTCGGGCCACGGCCTCAGCCTGATTTGCGGCCATGGCGACCGGCGACCAGCTGGGTGCGTCGGCTGGAGCCAAGCCCGGGCGCATACCAGCAGGCAGTGGCGGAATGCGTGGCGCGCATTCAGGCTGGCGAGTTCGACAAGGTAGTTCTGTCCCGTACCGTCGAGTTACAAACCGCCGCAGCGTTCGATGTGCCGTCCATCGTGCGTCGGCTGGTCGCCCAAAATCCGGCTGGCACCTGCTTCGCCGTCCAACGACGGCGCAACAACGCGGATCCTTCGACCCTGGTTGGTGCTTCGCCAGAGCTGCTGGTGTCGCGGGCGGGCATCCGATTTTGCGCCCATCCGCTGGCCGGTTCCATGGCCCGCAGCTCCGATCCGGCAGAGGATATGCTGCTCGCCGAGACGCTGCTCGAGTCGGCCAAGGATCGGGCCGAGCATCAGGTCGTCGTGGAAGCGGTCGAGAACGCCTTCAAGCCCCTGGCCGCCAAGCTGATCGTTCCCACCGAGCCCACACTGGTTGCCACGCCAACCCTGTGGCATCTCGGCACCCGCGTCAGCGGTGAACTGATCGACCCGAGCACGTCGGTTCTCGATCTAGTCGAAGCCCTGCACCCGACTCCTGCGGTATGCGGCGCGCCACGAGCGGACGCCTTCGCAGCCCTCCGCGAATACGAAGGGTTCGATCGCGGGTTGTTCACCGGAGCGGTTGGCTACTGCGATGCACAAGGCGACGGCGAGTGGGCTGTCACCATCCGCTGCGCCGAGATGCAGTCAAACCAGGTCCGTCTCTTCGCCGGTGCTGGCATCGTCGCAGACTCCCGGCCGGACCGGGAGCTTCGCGAAACTGCTCACAAGCTGCAGACCATGATCCGAGCCCTCGGTATCACGCCGCCGAGCGAGGAGCTGTCATGAACCAGCGCGACGATGCCGAGTTTACACCGTGGCCGGAGTCGGAGGCGGCGCGCTATCGCCGTGCCGGCATTTGGCGTGGCATCGCGCTCGCCGAGGCTGTCCACGCCACGGCGGTTCGTACGCCCTACGCGCCGGCGGTCTCGTATCGCGGTCGCACGCTCACTCACATCGAGCTCTACCGTCGTGCTGCCGAACTGGCCACCGGTTTTTCGAATCTCGGCCTGGCGTCCGGCGACCGGGTCGTTTTGCAGCTGGCCAACGATGACCTCTTCGTGCCCGCGCTGCTGGGGTTGCTGCGCCTGGGCGTGGTGCCGGTTCTGGCCCTGCCGTCTCACCGCCACGCCGAGATCACGGCGTACTGCCGCATGACCTCTGCGCGCGCGTATATCGCACAACTGGGCGAGAGTCGCGCACACGTGGGAGAGACCGCGCAGCGGGTGGTGGACGCGTGTCCCGAGCTGCAGCACATCGTCATGTGTCCGGCCGCGCCCGACGACGCCGGGCCACCGTACGTGTCCCTGTCGTCCCTGGTCGGTGGACCGGTCGATTTTCCGGCGGTCGAATCAGGTGCCACCGGGCTGCTCCTCCTGTCCGGCGGTAGCACGGGGACCCCCAAGCTCATCCCGCGCACTCACGACGACTATCTCTACAGCATTCACGCCAGCATCGAGGTGTGTGATTTCACCCACGAGACCGTGTACCTGGCGGTTCTGCCCATGGGCCATAATTTCACCCTGAGTTCGCCTGGCATACTGGGAACCCTGGTCGCCGGCGGCCACGTCGTGGTCAGTCCCTCCCCGGCACCCAGCGTGGCGTGGCCGCTGATCGAAGAGCACGAGGTCACCGTCACCGCCCTGGTGCCGTCGCTCCTGGCCATGTGGTTGCGAACTTCCGAGGCCGACACCCGTGAGCGACTGCGCAGCCTGCGGACTCTACAGGTCGGAGGTGCGCGACTCGATCCCGACACGGCGCGGCAAGTCTTCGACACCTTGGGCTGCCAGTTGCAGCAGGTCTACGGCATGGCGGAGGGACTGGTCTGCTATACCCGCACGGACGATTCGATCGAAACGATATGTCAGACCCAGGGGCGGCCGATGTCGCCCCACGACGAGTTACTCGTGGTCGACGACCTGGGCAGTCCGGTTCCACCAGGGCACGTCGGAGAGTTACTCACTCGTGGCCCCTACACCATCCGAGGATACTACCGGGCCGCCGCACACAACGCCGAGGCGTTCAGCGACCAGGGCTATTACCGCACCGGCGACCTGGTTCGCTTGACCGACTCGGGGCATGTGGTTGTTGTCGGCCGGTCGAAAGACCAGATCAATCGCGGTGGAGAGAAGATTGCTGCACCGGAAATCGAGCGCCATCTTTGCGAACACACCAGCGTGGAGGCTGCAGCACTGGTCGCCATGCCCGACGACGTGCTCGGCGAGCGAGCCTGTGCATATGTCGTGTCGACGGATCCGCGCCTGTCGTTGCCTGCGCTGCGTGGCTTTCTGCGTGAGCGTGGCCTTGCCGACCACAAACTCCCCGACGACCTGCGGCTCCTCAAGGCGTTGCCCCTCACCGGGGTCGGCAAGGTGGACAAGCGTGCCCTGCAACAATTGAACGTCACAGGAGAACGACCATGAACCCTGTCATAGAATCCAACACTGACCGTCCGCCATCTGTTCGCGGACTGCCTTCTATTGCGCCATACCAGACGCCCAGTCCGGCCGAGATTCCGCCCAATCGGGTGAGCTGGCGGCCCGATCCCGGGCGCGGTGTCCTTTTGATCCACGATCTCCAGGAGCATTTCCTGTCTGTATTCGATCGCACTGCCACGCCCTGTAAGCCGATGCTCGCCCATGTCGGCGCCATTAAACGCGCCTGTCAGTTCGCGGGCGTACCGGTGCTCTACACCGCACAGTCGGCCGATCAATCGGAGGAAGAGCGCGGCCTGCTCACGGATATGTGGGGCGTCGGTATTCGCGGCAACAACGCCGGCGAGCGTATTGCCCCCGAGGTCGCGCCCGAAGGCCAGGACACGCTGTTTATCAAGAAACGCTACAGCGCGTTCGTCGGCAACGAGCTGGCCTCGTGGATGCAATCGCGCGGCCGCGACCAGATCTACATCTGTGGCATCTACGGACACATTGGCTGCCAAGTAACCGCGTGCGATGCGTTCATGCGGGATATACAGTCCTTCGTGGTACGTGACGCGATCGGCGATTTCTCCCGCGAGCACCACGTCGCCGCTCTGACCTACGTCGCCACCCGATGTGGTGCGGTAGTGTCGAGCGACGATCTGATCCACGACATCGTCGGCAGCAACCGTCGGGATAGAAGGGCAGCCACCGTCCTTGGGGATCTGGCCGAGCTCATGGGCGTGGCCAGTGACGAGATCGCACCGGAGGCCGTGGTCACCGACCTGGGCGTTGATTCTCTGCGTCTCATGGAACTCGCCGAGCGCTGGACTCGCGTCTTCCCAGACCTGACCGCAATGGACATCACGAGTTGCCGAACCGTACGGGAGCTGTTGGCTCTGGTCGAAGGAGGGCCTTCGTAATGGCGGCTCCACGCAGGCGACCACCTCGCATGCTCCAGGTGATCGAGACCCGCGACACGTCGCCACACACCAGGATCATCACCCTGGGGGGCGCAGAGCTGGAGGGGTTTCCCGAGGATTGCCCCGGCGCCCACCTCAAGCTGTTTTTGCCCAGGCACGGGCAGAGCGATCCGGTCTTGCCGACCGTGGGACCAAAGGGCATAACATGGCCGGCGCCCCATCGCCGGCCGATCGTGCGGACCTATTCGGTTCGCCGCTTCGATCCCCTGCGCTGCCATCTGGATATCGAGTTCGTCCTCCACCCTCGATCGGGTCCGGCCAGCGATTGGGCGCGAAAGGCCCGTGCGGGCGACCGCGCTGGCATCGCCGGGCCGGGCGGTCCCCACCCTATGCTGCCTTTGGCACAGCACTACCTGATGGTCGGCGATCTGTCGTCGCTGCCAGCGATCACTGCCCTGCTCGAGAACATGGAAAGCGATACTCGCGCCAGGGTGCTGTGCGAGGTGCCCGATGACCGGGGGATTCGCGAGCTCGAGTGTCCGCCCGGTGTCGATGTCAGGTGGTACGTCCGGCGCGGACCATCGCCGCTACCGCAGATCGTCGAGGCCCTGCCGTGGCCCGGCGCTGGCACCTACGCGTGGATTGCCGGCGAACACGGAGCGGTGGTCGCGATTCGCGACTACTTGCGCGAGACCCACGGGCTCGGGCGCGACTCGATGTACGCAGTGCCCTATTGGAAGGCCGGTTTGCACGAGGACGCCTATCACCAGGAGCGTCACCGCGTCATGGACGAGCTGGAGGCGGCATGAAGGCCTGTATAGTCACCGGTGCGGCCAGCGGGATCGGCCGGGCAGTGGCCCAAATGCTGGCCCAGCGCGGCTGGGCGGTCGCGGCTGTCGACTGCGACGAGATCGGCCTGGGCACCCTCGGCGACGAACTGCGAGGAAACGGAGCGCGGACGCACATATTCGCGGCCGATGTGCGCGACGGTGCTCGTATTGCACAGGTCGTAGACGCCACTGAGCGCCAACTCGGCCCGGTCGAGGGTCTGGTGCACGCAGCCGCCATTTTGCGAACCGGTCCGCTGCTCGATCAGAGCGACGCGGACTGGGACGCAGTGCTGGAGGTCAACATGGGCGGTACGCGTACGGTCTGCAACGCTGTGGCGCGGAACATGGTGGCCCGCAAGCGAGGCGCCATCGTCGTCGTCGCGTCCAACGCGGCTCGGGTGCCGCGGGTAGATATGGGCGCGTACTGTGCCTCGAAGGCGGCGGTGGTGATGTTCGTCAAATGCCTGGGTCTCGAGCTGGCCGGGTACAACGTGCGCTGTAACGCGGTCTCGCCCGGGTCGACCGACACTGCCATGCAGCGTGCCCTGTGGTGCGACGAGCGAAGCGTCGACGGCGTCATCGAGGGATCACTGCGCAGATTTCGCACCGGCATTCCGTTGAACCGTATCGCAACTCCCGACGACATCGCCGAGGTGGCGTGTTTCCTTCTGGAAGATCGTGCGCGACACCTGACCATCGCTGATCTGTGTATCGATGGCGGTGCGACCCTCGGCGTATGAGTGAGGATCGAATGACGATCACACGAGGTGATGGCTACATGTTGCCGCTCACGGCTGCGCAAGAAGGCATCTGGTGGGGCCAAAAAATGGCCCCACACAGCCCGGTTTACAACACCGCGGAGTGCATCGAACTCGTCGGGTCCTTCGCGATTGACGACTTTCTCGGCGCGGTCGCTCAGGCCGTGGTAGAGGTCGAGGGCTTGCACATGCGCTTCGTCGAGGGCGATGACGGTCTCTGGCAGGTCCATGTTGATCCCGGCGAGCTGACGCCGCCGGTGCTCGAGGTCGGCGACCAGCCCGATGCATGGACAGCCGTCCGCGCGTTCATCGATGACGATCTGTCTCGACCCGTCGATCTCGGGCGCGGGCCACTTTATCGTCAGGTCGTGTTTCGCGCCGGACCCGACCGGCATATCTGGTACCTCCGGGTGCACCACATCGCTCTCGATGGCTACGGCTACTCGCTGCTGAGTGCCCGGGTGGCGCAGCTCTACAGCGCCCGACAGGAGGGGCGAGCGGCCCCGGCCTCTCGCCACGGCTCCCTGCGATCCTTGATCGATGCGGAGCGATCCTACGCGTCGTCGTCGGACTTCGAAGACGACCGGCGTTTCTGGACCCGCTACCTGCGCGATCGCTCCACAGCTCCCATTCTCTGTGATAGCCCGGCGATCGCGACGCGCTCACCTCGGCGCCACCGCACCGACCTTGCCGCCGAGCTCATGGGTCGGGTTGCGAGCAAGGCCGAGAGCGTGGGCGCGTCGTGGCCGGCGCTGGTGATGGCCGCGGTCGCCCACCACGTCCACCGCTCCACCGGCTGTGCCGAGGTCACACTCGGAGTGCCGATGATGGGCCGCATGGGCTCGGTGGCCGCCCGCGTGCCCGGCATGGTCATGAACATCGTGCCCGTGCGCGTGCCCTGCCCGGGTCGGGTAACCACCCTGGAACTCACCCGCAGAGTGGCCCGGGCTATGGGCGAGATCCGCGCTCACGCTCGCTATCGCCACGAAGCCCTCAAGCGCGAGCACCGCGCCCTCGGCGAGGGGCGACGACTGTTCGGCCCAGTGGTCAACATCATGCCGTTCGTGACCGAGCTGCGCTTGCCCGGGCTGGAAACCATCATTCATCGGATTTCTGCCGGCCCAGTCGAGGATCTGTCTTTCGGTGTGCGCGCCCGGCCAAGCGGTGCCGACGCCGAGTTCGAAGTCGAGGGCAACCCCGACAGCTATGACCACGCCGATATAACAGTTCACGGGGATGAGGTCCTGGAGCTACTCGAACGGGCAGCTTCGAACGAATCCCCCAGGGATCCCCACAGCGGCCAGGAGCCGACCGTTCAACCACTCACCGGTGACGCTCTTGTGGAGCCGGCGCGCGATGTCATCGAGCTGGTGTTCGAGCGCGCCCGCGACTGCGCCGAACGAGTGGCGGTCGAGCACGGCGATCGGCAGCTCACTTATCGCGAGCTGGCCGCAGCGGTGCGCGTCCAGGCAACACGACTGCGGCAGCACGGCGTGGGCGACGGCGACCTGGTGGTGATCGCGCTGCAAAGGAGCGTGGCCACAATCACCAGCATCCTGGCCACAATGGCGGTGGGGGCTGCATACGTCCCCCTCGACCCCGATGGCCCCGCAGATCGCACTGGATGCATTCTCGACGATGCCCGTCCCCGGTTGCTGATCACCGATCGCGCCCATGCCCATCTGGCGACCCGCACCGATGGCGAGGTATTGCTGGTGGATGCCGACGACCCGTTCGATGCCGCGGTCGCCGCTGTTCCCTCCGACCGAGATCCTGTCGCCTCCGCTGCCGCCGACACCACTGGCTACGTGATCTACACATCTGGCTCCACCGGACGCCCCAACGGCGTGCTGATCGGGCGCGCGGCACTGGCCCATTTCGTGGCCTCTGCGACTGCTGCGTACGGCTGGCGCATCGACGATCGGGTGCTGCAATTTGCCGCTCTGCAGTTCGATGCCAGCGTGGAGGAGATCTTTCTCACCCTGTGCCGTGGCGCAACCCTGGTCTTGCGCACCGACGACATGCTCGATTCGCTCACAGCGCTGGTCGACGGCTGCCAGGCCCGAGGCATCACGATCCTGGATTTGCCCACGGCGCTCTGGCACGAACTGGTCGACCGCGTGGCCGCGGGATCCTTCACCCTGCCAACCTGCCTTCGCCAGGTGATTATTGGCGGCGAAGAAGCCGCCGCCGAACGAGTGGCCGCCTGGCGCCGGACTATCGGGACCCATCCGGTGCTGCTCAACACCTACGGCCCCACCGAGGCCACCGTGGTCGCGGCGTTCGCCGATCTGTCCCGGTCGTCCGAGAACCAGCAGAGCGTGCCCATTGGCAGGCCTCTGCCGGGAACGCACGCAGTGGTTCTCGATGAGCGCCTCGGTCCCGTGCCCGCGGGCGAGACTGGCGAGCTCTACCTCATCGGACCCAACTTGGCCCAGGGGTATCTGAACCGACCGCGACTCAACGCCGAGCGTTTCGTCTCGGTGCGGACCGTCGCTGGCCAGCCCCGTGCTTACCGCACCGGCGATCGGGTGCGCGCAGACGAATCCGGCGCGCTGGTGTTCGCGGGACGGGTCGATCAGGAGGTCAAGATCAGCGGACAGCGCGTCGACCCAAGTGAGGTCGAAGCCACCTTGCGAGCCCATCCCTCGATCCGTGAGGCAGCTGTCACCGTGATCCGGGGGACCGGCCAGGTGCCGCTGTTGACCGCGCACTACGTCGCGAACGCGCCGTATCCTTCGGTTGCCGAATTGCGCCAGCACGCTGGCGAGCGACTGCTGGCAGCCGCCGTTCCCCGGCGGTTCGTGCATCTGGACCGGTTGCCGACGAATGCGTCGGGCAAGGTGGATCGCGCGGGCCTTCGCACCCTCTCGGCGCACGACCAGGACCGCCCGCTGGCCTCGGTCCCCGAGGGCGAGATCGCGCGGGTGGCGCATGGGATCTGGAGTGACGTGCTGGGCATTGCCGGTTGCGACCCGGACGAAAACTTCTTCGATCTCGGCGGTCAGTCCCTGCAAGCGCTGCAGGTGTCGTCGCGACTCAGCGCTGGTCTTGAGCGCGATGTGCCGGTCTCGCTGATCTTCGCCCATCCCACTCTCCGTGGGCTGTGCCGGGCTCTCGAAGTACCGCAGCTCGCAACCGTGGACACCACGGCGATCACTCGAGAGATGGATCGCGACGCCGAGCTGCCATCTGACATCGGCGGTTTGCCCAAGCCCAGTTCCCGGCCCCTTTCAGGCCAGGCCGGCAACCTGCTCCTGACCGGCGCCACCGGTTTCGTGGGGGTGTATCTGCTCCACGCGTTCCTGTGCAGCAGCACCCGTCGAGTGGTCTGCCTGGTCCGAGCCGACAGCGAAGCAGCAGGGCTGGCGCGGGTGCGGAGCAGCCTCGACACCCATGGAATGTTGACCCCGGCTGTCGAACGCGCTCTCGCCGAGCGAGTGCAGGTGCAGCCCGGCGACATCGGCAAGCCACGATTCGGCCTCACAACCCGGCGATATCAGTTCCTGGCCGACACCTGCGATACTGTGATTCACAGCGCCGCGACGGTGAGCCTGGTGAGGTCGTACGCCAGCATGCGCGCGAGCAATGTGCTCGGTGCCCTCGAGGTGCTACGTCTGGCATCCCGGGGCATGGAAAAGACCGTGCACCACGTCTCAACCCTCGCGGTGGCATCCGGCCACGAGCAATCGCCCGCCGAGGTGCCCGAGGCCTTTGTGCCACGCCACGACGGCCTTCGGGATGGCTACAGCCGCAGCAAATGGGTCGCCGAGCGCCTCATGGAGCAGGCCAGCGGCCGCGGTATCCCCCTCGCGGTGTATCGCCTCGGGCGGGTGGTTGGCCCGACGCGCAGCGGCTTCGTCAACCACAGCGACATCCTTTGGCGCATCGTCCGCTCCGGTGTCCCGGTGGGAATACTCCCCCAGCTCGACGTGCGAGAGCCGTGGACTCCGGTCGATTATGTGGCGAGCGTCATCGTACAACTGGTCCAGAATTCCACCGCTAATGGCAGGGTTGTCCATGTGTCCACAACCCGGGAGGTTCGCTGGCTCGAGCTATTCAAGTGGATCGGCGACTACGGATACCGTGTTCACACCACGTCCGTATCCGACTGGTGCCGCCGCCTTGAGAGCGACCCCCGCGCCGAGACTCGTGCCACCCTGTCCTTTTTTGAAATGCGGCGCTCCGAGGCCCCGAGCCAGGCGACCTTGGGCCTTGGCCGCATCCGCACTGACAACCTCGAGTCGGGACTCGCGGACAGCGGACTCAGGTGCGACCCCATCGATCGCACGGCGGTGCACCGTTACCTGGACTACTGCGTCGCCCAGGGGCTTCTGCCCCCGACCGAGTGCCGAGCGCCGCAAACTCCGAGCACACACCCGTGACTCGCTCGTCCCCGGGACCGTTGCCGGCAACCTTTCGATGAATCGGGCTGCCCCGACGGAGATCGCGAAACCATAACCTGTCCCTCGAGATAGAGCTGCACATGAACATTACAGCAGGAATGATCCTGAACAGGCGGAACCTATTTCTCTTACTGGCAAGTACGATGACTGTCCTCGCTGGAGCTACCTTGGCTCCAGCCCTCCCGGGAATGAAGGAAGCCTTCGGCAACCATGCCGGCGCCGAGTTCTGGGTGAAGATGATACTGTCGGCCCCTGGACTCGTCATCGCAATGTCGGCTCCATTTGCTGGCAGACTGGTCGACCGGAAGAGCAAGAAGGCAATCCTCGTTGCCAGTATGATCCTTTACGGCTTGACAGGTGTATCTGGCTACTTCCTCAGTCATTCGCTCGTGCTGATCCTGGCTGGGCGTCTCGGTCTCGGTATCGCGGTGGCTGGAGTCATGGTTGCGACCGTCACCATCGCAGGCGAATACTTCGAAGGCCCTGAATTCGGGGTATTCATGGGATTGCAGGCAGGATTCTCAAGCATAGGGGGTGTGGTATTCCTGGCGTTCAGCGGTCTGCTAGCCGACGTTCACTGGAACATACCATTTCTGATCTATGCGTTTGCATTTCTGGTATTGCCAGGGATTTTGATATTCCTGAACGACAAAAATACCATTACAGGTGTCCGGCCCGAACCCGCTCTGGATCCCGTGCCTGCAAGGCGAAGCCTGTACACATGCTATATCCTGGGATTCTGCGAAGTATTCATGCTTTACATGATTCCACTGCATTATCCATTCTATGCTGGAGAATTTCAGTCAGTCTCGAGCTCGGAGACCGGCATCAGCATGGCTGTCATGCTGCTAATTGTCGCGCTTGTATCCATGAACTACCATCGATACGCCAAGGCCGCCCGCTACCAGTCTTTGCATGCACTCGGTTTCCTGGTGGTCGGCGTGGGTTTTGCCGTCATGGGACTGACCGCGAACTATGCGGTGGCTATACTCGGTTTGATGATCAGCGGCGTGGGATTCGGCATTGTTCGCCCAAATCTCATAGTCTGGCTTTTCAGCTTCACCGATCCAGCCAGGCGGGGCCGGGCCATGGGTGGAGTGACTACCAGCTTCTTCCTGGCCCAGTTCGCTGCACCAATTCTGAGCCAACCTGTCATTAGCATGTACGGCCCAGGAACGACTTTTGCCATCATGGCAGGACTTTCGATCTTGCTGAGCTTCTGCCTGTATCTGGCGCCTCGATGGAGACCCACCGAGACTCCACAGGTGGCGTAAATTGTGCGAACAAGGGGATCCCCCTAGATCCTACCTATCAAATTCCACCAATAACCACCCGATTTCAATGGAGTAACCAATGATTGCTGATGCTGCCGGTCCAGATTCAACTGTAGGTGAATTAGAGCTGACCCAGTCCAACCTGCTAGCGAAATCCAATGAGCAGTATATTGCGGGTTTTACTCAGTCCATGATGAAGAAACCCGAGCAGTTCGCGCCTGGACGCTTTCCTGTCTTCATCGCAAGCGGTCGAGGTGCCGTGGTCCGTGACGTCGATGGAAACGAGTATATTGATTTCATCAATGGCCTAGCTGCGAACACATTAGGACATAATCACCCCACAGTGATCCAGGCCATATCGGAGAATCTTCATAAGGGTATCATTCATTCTCTCCCCACCCCGGTCGAGCCCAAAGCAGCCAAAATGCTGGTGGACATGATCCCTGGTGCGGAAATGGTCCGGTTCTTCAAGACGGGAGCCGATGCCAATTCCGCGGCAATACGCCTGGCCCGTTGCATCACAGAGAAGGAAAAAATCATAATCGTGGGTTACAACGGGTGGCATGATCAATACATGTTCGATACACCGGGAGTGCCCAAGATAATTCAAAACTACACCCACAGGATGCCCTTGTTCACGGCCATGGACGAGCCGCCGATGCTGGAATTGATTCAGTCCGAGGCGGATTCTCTAGCAGCGGTTCTGCTGTCGGTCCCCTACAATCGTACACTGACTGGTGACTTTCTACGTCGCCTCCAGCACGCCTGCAGCGATAACAATGTGCTACTCGTCTTCGACGAAGTCGTCACCGGATTTCGCCTGGCGCTGGGTGGTGCACAAGAATATTTCGGCGTCGCGGCTGATCTCGTCACGTTGTCGAAGGGCATCGCTTCAGGTATGCCTTTGTCCGCGGTCGCCGGACCGTCCAAGCTGATGAAGCATATGGAAAAACTGCAAGTTTCGACCACCTTCGGCGGGGAAATGCTGTCTCTGGAGGTTTGTTGCGCGGTGTTGAACGAGTATCGAAGCTCCGATTACATCGACCGTATCGCAGCCCTGGGCCGCCGCTTGAAAGAGGGCGTCAACCAGGTGTCGGAGCGGCTGAATACGCCGCTTCGAGTCGTCGGCTACGATCCAATTCCAATGTTTCTTTTTGCAAAAAACCCCGCAGAACACGTCAAATACGCAGAGCCATTTTTGGGTGAAATGGCCAAACGCGGCGTCCTGTTGCGCCGCGAAGTGAATTTCGTCTGCGGGGCACATACAGGAAAACAAATCGACAAAACGATCGACGCGGTCGAAGCGTCACTACTGGTCATGAAAGAGTCGGGAATATTCGAACCTGGCTTTTTCGAGGAGGATGAGGGGCTTTGAGATAGATCCTGGCTAGTGCCAGGACTCGATACCTCACCGCCGTCTTTCGGACAGCCTGATCGCTCATCAAGACTCACCAGGACAAGGTAATGAAGGAAAGTACTTCGAATTCCACGGCTCCGCTCGACTGGAGCGAGGGCAAGACTCACCGGCTATTACCGGAAGCTCAATTAGATTTAGCAGGTCCCGCCTCTGACCGTCGCATACTGATAAAAGATGGATTTCTTTACACAGCCAACCTGGACAGCCTTGTGATCGAGAACGCATGGTTGTTGATCGAGGGCGATGAAATCAAGGCGCTGGGCTCGGTGGATCGAGGGCTGCCGAACATGGAATCGCCAGGTGATCAGGTGATTGATGCGAAAGGTAAAATGATTCTACCTGGCTTCGTAAACCCTCACTGGCACGAGAGCTTTGTGGCGTCGAACGTCGAGCAACCCGACGACAAGGACGTGCAGCCAACCGCGTATTCCAATGGTGGAGATATCGAAGCACTGGGATCGATGTTTGGGTTTATTTCGTCGGTTGGAAAAAAACTCACGCTTCGCGAAGGCATGGCCATTGCGCGCTGGAGCATGTGGACACAGCTGCGCTCGGGAACAACCACGCTGGGGGATGTCGGATCGGCCAATTCTCCCGATGCCATGGCGCAGTCCGCCATCGATCTGGGCATGCGCCTACGCGTCAGTCGCTGGGGATCTGACATCATGATTGTCAACAGGTCAGATACAATCGAATATATCGCGGATACCCAAGAACAGGCCGATGACTGGGTATCCTTGATCGAAAAATGGAATGATCACCCGTCGGGATTGATCGGCGGAATGCCGTCTGTCATGGGTGCGTTTGGGAGTTCAGACGAGCAACTGCGGGCACTGGGTGAAATCGCCAGCCGGTTTGAGGTCCCGTACGCGACCCACCTGGCGCCGTTAAAAAACGAACGCCACGCGGTAGAAAGGGTGTTCGGCCTGTCACCTATCAAGCGATTCGATCACCTCGGATTACTGACAGACAAGTTGATGGCCGTCCATACAGCCTATGCATCGGAAGAAGAGTATCAACGCCTGCTAGAGACGGGAGTGAATATTTGCCACGCTCCTGCACATTACGGCATGCTGGGCGAGAGCAGCAACAGCGAAACAGGACAGATCGGCCGTTTTCTCAAAGAGGGGCGCTGGGTATCAACCAGCACCGACGGCGACATTACCTTCACCGGAGGTATGTGTGAAGCCATGCGGGGAGCACACCTCAATCACAACGAGGCCCATAACTGCAATACAGTCTGCCCACCCAATCTGGCATTAAGAACGGGCTCTCTCTTTGGTGCCAAAGCGCTTGGCTGGCACGGCAGCATTGGCTCCGTGGAAGTGGGGAAGCAGGCCGACATCGTGCTGGTAAATATTGACGACTATCGCTACAGACAGTCGAAACATCCGCTACGAACGTTCTTGGTCACGGGTAACAGCAAGGATGTTGACACCGTGATCGTTGCCGGGCAGGTACTGGTCGAGAGTGGGGAAAGTACCAGGTTCAATGAAGACGAGTTGTATGCGGATTATTTGAAAGCAGTGCAGTCTGCCCGGGAACGCATTGGCAAGCCTCGAGCAGTGGGCTAGGCAGTTAGTCTCTGCTCGGGGACGAGCTGGTTGCTCCACAAGCGCAAGGTGCGCGCCACCTGTTCCGCGGCATTGGCAACCAGCTGGTGGGCCTTGTCGATGGATTCTTGTAGAGAACAGGGACAGTCGACGATACTGAAATAGGCATCGATGCCGTGCTCCAGGTTTGTACTCGCGCCTTCCCCAACAGTACCCGCCAGGGCCACGACGGGCAAGCCGTAACGTTTGGCACGCCGCGCGACTTCGGCAGGCACCTTGCCCCACGGTGTCTGAGCGTCCAGACATCCCTCTGCCGTAAACACAATATCGGCTCGTTTCAGCAGGTGATCGAGATCGATATAGCGCATCACGATTTCATAGCGGGGATGGAGTCGACCGCCGAGGAGTGCGGCGAGGCCCGCGCCCAGGCCGCCGGAGGCACCACTACCTGGCATTGCGCCGACATCCACGCCCACGTCCCGTCGGATCACGTCGGCGTAATTTTCGAGGGCTTCGTCGAGTTCCTCGACGATTTCCGGTGTAGCTCCTTTTTGCGGCCCGAAGACCCGTGCCACGCCGCGGGGGCCCAGGAGCACGTTATGCCAGTTGACGGCTGCATCGATGCGCACGCGATCAAGGCGGGGATCACGGCCAGAAAGATCGATGTGTCGCAGCCGCGCCAGTTCACCACCACCAAAACCGATCTCCTCGCCACGGTCGTCCAGTAACCGTACTCCCAGGGCCTGGGCCATGCCCGCTCCGCCGTCGTTGATCCCGGAATCCCCGCAGCCGACGAGAATGCGTTCAGCGCCCGCATCCAGGGTCGCACGAATCAATTCTCCCACGCCGTGGCTGGTCGTATTACGAGGATCGCGCGCGTGACGCGGTACCAGACGTAACCCTGCCGCCGCCGCCATCTCCAGTACGGCGTGCTTATTTCGCGTCCCACCCAGGAACCCAAAGTGCGATTGCACTGGGTTACCCACCGGCCCCGTCGCCGTCAACCCATGCGAGGTCCCACCGGTGAACTCTACCAGGGCTTGCGTGAAACCTTCGCCACCATCGACCATGGGGACGGCGAAGACCTCTGCGTCGGGCAATGCGAGCTTTACCCCCGTGGTAATAGCATTGGCGACCTCGTGGGCGCTCAAACTCTCTTTGAATCCGGATGGAGCGACTAGAATGTTTAGAGTCATTTTTTCTTCCCGTCGTTAAGTGGGCGCTTCTTCTGTTCCATGACTCAGAGCGAGAGAGCGGCTATATCCCCTGCTGCTGCTCATTGAACATCTGCGGCAGATAAAGGTGGCTCAAGAGTCGAGCAAATATCCATTCTTGATTGTAGGTGTCGGATTCGCTTGTTCATGCTCCCAAGGCTGCTGCCAATGGGGCGCCGGGGGCGCGGCCGGCGTTTCGTGCATGATGGACAGTCCCATATGCGGCCACACTGCAACTGTAAAAACGACGATCAATACCAAATGCAAGGGTAGCAACACCCCACTGAGACGCAGCAGATCACGGGGCGCATAAGTGGGTACCGGCAGCTGGCTAAACATGGCTACCGGCTTGGCGCTGACCGCCAAGGTCACACAAAATCCCGTAGCCGCCACAGCCACAAAGGAGAGGGCAACAGCATTATAACCCAGTGCCAGGGCCAGCAAGATCACCATGGGAACGAGAATCGCGACACGCGCCGACCGCGAGGCAATAACCAGATGCGACAGTAAGGCGATGAGCATCACGCTGCCGAATACCAACCAGGCGCTGTCTGCCACGCCTTGTATGCTGCTAAACAAGCCGTCGACCAACCATTTTGCTGCGCCGGAGTCAACCAGGCCTTCGCTGAGTTCCAGGGTCGCTACCATGAATACAATGAGATTCCATTCCACATTGTTGATACCCTGTTTGAGCGAGATGGGTCCGACGTGATGTAATGTCACCGCCAGGGCACCGAATATCGCGACCACGGTGTTGTTGAGGCCGTGCAGTGGCTCGGTACACCAGAGCAGCACCACGACAAACGCGACTGCCATCACATAATACTCACGGCCACTCAGCTTCTCTGTCCGGGGATTATCTTGCCGTTTCGCCAAGGTCGTTGCATCCAGCGCCAGCGGTTGACGCCGCTCATCCGCGGTAAGAAAAAGCCGCAAGATAACCCAGGTGGAAAGGAACGAACTGATCAGCGCAAACGGCAAACCCAGCATCATCCAGCGCAGAAAGTCGATGCGTTCTCCCGTCATACGCCAGATGATGTCCGCGGCCAGCAAGTGCGCCCCCGCACCGATCAATGAAGCGAACGCCGATAGGAGTATTACCGTGGGAAAAAGCAGGGCCAGCGCCCTGATGATCCGTGGATTGCAGATGACATTGCTAAGGGCCAGGAAGACCGGCACCATCAGCGCGGCGCGTCCCGTGGTGGCGGGGATAAGGAAGGCCGTCACCACCACCACCGCGGTCAGGGCATAAAATAGGTGGCCGACGGAGCGAGCGCGCGCCGCTACCACCATCGCGAGGCGGTTGGACAGTCCAGACGCCTTCACTGCTGCGGCGATGATGAATGAGGACACCAGCAGCCAGACCAAGTTGTCGCCGAGGGCTTCGAAAAACTCATCGGGTGCCTCGATACCCGCCAATACGAAGATCATCGCCGCGGCGAGGGCGACATAACTGTCTTCGATCCTGGTGAAGACCCAGCCAATGATGGCGACGGCAAACGTTATAAATGCGATTCTGATCTGAGCGTCCAGCTCGGCCAGACCGAAAAATAGCGCGCCTGCAACTGCCGCGGTAGCCAGGGCTACAAAGATAGGTTGACGTGGAATCGTCACGTTATTCGGCACGACCCGTTCATGACGGTGAAGCAATTTTCCGTAAGCCATCGCTCTGCCTCCTGCCCGCGTGTCGCGGTGGTTGATTAGGTAATTGGGCAGTGAGTTGGGGTTACCTGATATAAATAATATATTTGGTAACAGCAGGATAATGATATATGTGCCGCGAGGTGTGCGTGAAAATCCATATATTGTCGAATGCGGGACTTACGTGCGGTTTCTCGTCGGCAAAGCGTAGATGTGGCTAGGTGCAAGGTGAGTGCCAGGCGAATTAGGCGTATTTGTTGACGTTATCTGTGCCGCTATCTGTACACTGTGCAAGTTCGGGACAATCTATTTGTGCATCTCTAGTACAAGCACACAGGTGAGGCCGTTTTATTCGTCTTGGGCCTGGTTGCGAGCCTTAACTTCTTTGACAAGAATCGCGGCGCCTGTAGCGAGGTCACGCTGTGCGCAGCATGCAACTCGGCGCTGTTCTGCGGCCCCACGTGCTCGCCTTGCGGCGGAGCCCAGCCGTCTTGCAGCAGCCTGAACGGCCGATAGCAATGCACCGAAAGCCGCGACGACAGCGATTGCTGGGCGGGCTCCATCGGGTCACCCACCAGCGCCAGGGCACCCGACGAGGCATGCTTTCTTCCTCGATGTGGTGGCAGTTCGGCCGCGACCAATCGGCTCTTGAAGTCACGCCGTCAGCCGAGCCAGCCGGAAGTCCGGCAGTATGGGGGCTTACGAACTGATGTCCTGGCAAGTCGGGCTGCACAATACCCCTGGCGGGTCGCACTCTTCACCTGTAGCCGGGCCAGCATCGCCGTCGGGATCGAACTCAGGATTGACGTGGCCGTCGCCGCACTCGGGCGCTGTGCAATCGACATCGCAGGTCGATGTGTCCGCAATACCTTCGTCGCATTGTTCACCTGCCGCTTCGTTGACGTGGCCGTCGCCGCATTCAGGCGTCGTGCAATCGACATCGCAGGTCGATGTGTCCGCAATACCTTCATCGCATTGTTCGCCCGCTGCTGCGTTGTGAAGGCCGTCACCGCATTCAGGCGCCGTGCAATCGCTGTCACAGTTTGCTGTGTTGGCACCATCATCGCAAGTCCCGTCATCGAGGAAATTCGGATTGTAGAGCCCGTCGCCGCACCTGGGCATTGTGCAATCGCTATCGCAATCTGCAACGTTATCGGCAACTCCGTCATCATTCGTGTCCACGTCGCAGGCTTCACCTCTCGCCGGGCCAGTACCGTCCGGGTCGAATGCGGTATTGGTGCGGCCGTCGCCGCAGGAAGGTCGCGAGCAGTTTCCATCACACGTTGCTGTGTCGAGGCCGTTTTCGTCGCACTCTTCGCCCAATCCCTGCTGCACCTCTCCATCGCCACAATACTGAGCGACGCAGGTGTTGCTGCATGCATTGTCGTCGATGGAGTCTCCATCGTCGCATTGCTCCTGGGCCGCCGGGTTGACCATGCCGTCGCCACAAACGCTGCGGGTGCAATCGATATTGCACTCCGACCAATCCCCGGTATATCCAGGATCACACTGCTCGCCGAACTCGGCCTCAACGCGTCCGTTTCCACATAGGGGCTCGAACTGGCACTGAGCACTGCAGCCGTCCCCGCTGACCGTATTGCCGTCGTCGCAGCCTTCGCCCATATGCGGATCCAATACAGCGTTCCCACAGCGCTCGTTGGATGCGCAATCGGCTCTGCATCCGTCTCCATCGAGCTCGTTTCCGTCGTCACAAATCTCTAACATTTCAAGAACGCCGTTTCCGCACCCCTCGAACTTGCACGCAAAGCAGCCGTCCTCTGGTTCATCGTTTCCGTCGTCGCATGCCTCCAAAATGTCCTTGTATCCATTGCCACAACTCTCATCCGAGAGACAATCCCTGCTACATCCGTCGCCACTGAGATTATTGCTATCATCGCAAACCTCCGAGACATCCACTGTTCCGTCGCCACAGAGTTCCAGCTCACAGTGCGATCGGCATCCATCGCCGGATACTGTGTTTCCATCGTCGCAGCTCTCGTGTATGTCGCGATAGGCATTGCCGCAAAACTCCAGTGACAAACAATCAGCGCTGCAGCCATCCCCGCTGACGTTGTTTCCGTCGTCGCAAACTTCCCATAACCCCAGGATACTGTTGCCGCAGCCTTCGTGTAAGCAATTGGCATCGCAGTCATCACCGTCTATCCTGTTTCCATCGTCGCATTGCTCACGCACGTCTCGGTAGTTATTGCCGCAGATCTCCAGTGATTTGCAATCGGCGCTACAGCCATCGCCATTGACAGTATTGCCGTCGTCGCAGATTTCGAACGGATCCATGGCGCCATTTCCACATCGCTCCAGGTAGCACCGGGGGCTACAACCATCGTGAGCAAGACGATTATTGTCGTCGCATTCCTCGTACACATCCTCGATGCCGTTGCCGCATGTTTCGTCGGACAGGCAGTCGTGGCTACAGCCATCGCCGTCGCTGGTATTTCCGTCGTCGCATACTTCGCCGGGATTCAAGATGCCATTGCCACATCCCAACTCGGGGACGCAAAAGGCGACCCTGGGCGCGCATATGAACCCATCCGGGCAAATATGACCGTCAACACACTCGAAATAGGGTCGATCCAGGCACGAGGTATATGCAATAGCAAATGAGAGGATTGCAACACCGAGTCGGAGAGAGTGGTTTTTCGAGTTCTTCATGGCCAAGACCTGTCTCATTAGAACGAAAAGTTTCCGGCGAAACCGACCATTCCGCGAGATACGACCGGACTCAAGACCACCGAGTCGTGGTCTACTGGCTCCATTCGAATATCCCGCTTCAGATTCCACAAGAGCAGCCCTGCCCCGATGAGCATCGCGCTCGCCCCGATGAGCATCGCTCCGCTACCGAGACGCTCTTTCCATTGCACTTTTTGCCAGGCACCGTCCACAGACCGAGCTTCGGAGTCCGGGCAGCCTTTCGGTTGCGGGCATTGCGCGTTAACCGATTCTCCAAGGCTGTCGCGACCGGCTCGAGCGCTCCAGTACATGGCGGCGCCAGCGAGGGTGAGTCCAGCCCCAACCCCCGCGACGGCCCATGGCTGCCACGGTTCGAACGGCTGAACGCTCACTAGCTTGAAACGCCGTACATCGCCCTGATCAAAAAAGACCGTGTGCACCAGCGTTCTGTGGCCTCGCCGCTGGATCACGACACGGCGCCTGCCCGGGAGCAGAACGTGGGTCGTATCGGAATCGGGCGCCATTGTCTCGTTGTCGACAAACGCTTTGTACTCTGGGTTGTGCTGTACAATTTCGATTTCGGCGAGTCGCTTTTTCAGCCGCTGCCGTTGTTGCAGCATCCGATTGTAGTTCTGTCGGGCTGCGTGTGGGTCGGCACCCAGAGGTGTCGGGCCGTATTGAAGAGCTCTTTGCGTGATGTGATAAGCTTCCAGTGGGCGTCCCAGGGCCACCAGCGCTTTGCTCAGATTGTAGTATATTCCGGGATGTTCCCAGTAGGTGAGAGCGGCCGCATACCTCTCTGCGGCCTCGTCGAAGAGAAAATCGTGGGCTTTGGCATTGCCCTCCTTGAATAGCTTGCGGGCGTGTTCGCGTTGCTTGTCGCCGACCCCTCGCTGCCAGGCTGGAATGGCATCCTGCGAGCCGTGCCTCAGTGTTTCCAGGTTGTCTTCTGGCAAAGCCTGGGCCCGGGCAGAACTGGCCGGGACCACGACGAAGGGCACCGAAAGCACGGTGAAGATGCCTGCCAGTGGCGCCGGCAGGCAGTAGAATCTCTCTTGCAGCATGGTGTCTGTCTCTCCTGGTTCGCGATTCAATTGGCTGCTTCGGCGGTTGCCGGCTGTGGCAGTTCGGGGAGCAAGGAGCCATCCAGCTTGCGTTGCAGCTCGTCAGCGCGTCGTTTCTCTTCGTCGGCCAACGCTTCTGCCCGGCGACGCGCGCGCACTTCGGCCACACGCGCATCGGCCTCGGCGTCGCGCGCACGCACTGCTTCGGCCCTGGCCTCGGCTTCGAGGTAGGCGCGACGCTGCGCTTCTGCCCTGGCTTTCTCGGCAGCTTGCCGGGCCAGCTTTTCCTGTTTTTCGGCCAGCTCGGCGTTCGCCCGGGCCCAGCGTTCTCGCTCTGCTGCTCGTTGTGCTCTGCTGGCTGCGTCTCGCGCCTTTGCTGCGGCACGGTTGGCCTTTTTTTCTTGCTCTTCCGCCCGTTCCCTCTCGAGTTCCGCCACCTGGCGTTGCTGTTCGGCATTGCTTTGCTCCCGTATCGCTCGTTTGGCCTCTTGGCTCGCCCATGAACCAAGTGCGGCCATCACCATGGCGACAGCGAGGGATACGGCGAGCGCAATGTTGAGGCGGCGGCGCGAACGGCGACGCTGAATGGCCTCGTTGCGCTGGCTGGCCGTTATCATGTCTGATGCGGTGCTATCGAGGTCGTCGGGGTATTTATCTCGTACTCGCACGGCATAACCCAGCTGATTTCCGTAGAGGAACGTCCCGAAGTTCAGCCACTGCTGGGTCCACCCCTCGACCTCATTCAATTCGACGAGCTTGTCGCGATCCTCGTGCAACCATTGCCGCAGGCGAGCCCACTTGCGTATGAGAGCCTCATGGGCGATCTCCACTGTCGGTACGCCGCTGTCTTCGCCATGCACGAGCAGCCGGGCAGCAACAAACGCATCCAGCACCTGGTCAAAGGCGGTGAGTTCGGAGGGGGCAGTCGGGCGTAGTTGCTCGATAGCGGCGCGGCGACGGGTGTCGAGCGCCACATCATCTTCGATACCGACAAGGCGAATGAGCAAGCGGCGTCCCTGTCGTTGTTGTGCCGGATCAAAGCTGTCGATCAACGCGTCTGCTTTGCGCTGCAGTGCTCCCGTCACGCCGCCAATCTGGTGATAAACCTCTGCAGTCAAGAGTCGGCCGCGACGCTTCTGCCACAGGAGATCGAGGGTGTATTATAGCAGCGGTAAGGCACCGGGTTCCGCACCCACTTCGTCAAGTATCGTGGCGGTCAGCCCAGGCTCGAATTGGAGCCCGACAAGACGCGCAGGTCCCTCGATGGCCGCGCGCTGCTGCTCGGAGCGCGTATGGGCCACAAACACGCGGTGGCGTTCGTCATAGGCGACTTGATCGAGCCGCAGATCGCTGCCATCGAGCACAATATCGCCGCACTTACCCAGGAAGTCGACGCGGATAGTGATGATGCAATGAACTCTGCTGGGGCCATGAGACAGCATCCACAGCTTCTGTGCGAAGCGCTGGCGCAGGTCTGGGCTGTCGATCGCTGTAAAGAGCTCCTCGAATTGATCGACGACCAGGAGAAAGTCGCAAGAGGGGTCGCGGCGCGCAGCCATTGTCGCCTCGAGCGTTTGCATTGGCTGGTTTCCGACCCGCATGACTGCAATTTCCCATGCCGAGTTCGAGAGCGCACGACGTTCAACAACACCGCGGCGCAGCTCATCAATGGCTCGCCGAAGGTTGTGCGAGCCATTGCGCTGTTGCCAGAGCTCGATTGTCCGCAGAGCGCTTTCGACCTCGACGCCATCATCCGTAGACTCCGCGGAGTTTTCCATCAGTGCGGCCAGCGCCCCGCCCATTACGACTGATGACTTACCAGTGCCGGACGCCCCTGCCACGACGAGAAAGCGCGGCTTGTCGGCCTCGACAAGCGTTTGCAGATTGGACAGTATCTCGCCGACCTCGGCTTCGCGCCCGAAGAAGAATCGGGCATGCTCGGCGCGAAACGGCAACAGTCCGCGGTAAGGTCGAATTATCAGCGGCCTGGTATCGTCGCCGTCCTCGGGCCGGGCGTACAACTGTAGATTTGCCCAATCGAGGCTGTCCGCGTCGTGTGCCAGCGCCTTGCGTGCACTCGTGATTGCGCTCTCGAGCGATGCCGGCTCGCCCACGAGCCGATCGTACAACGTTTCGGTTAAGCGAATCGAGCCGCGCACCGACAGAGGAGCCCTCGAAGCCACAACCGACTGAATTCCGGCCCGGTGGAGGGTCTGCGCAAAGCTGCCCAGGTGGTTGCCGAGGGCTCCAGAGTTTCCGCTGTCACACGCACAGAGTACAACCAGGCGAAGCTGATCGGCATACGGCGCAAGAATCTGCCTCAAGCGGCCAGGGTCCACGACAACGCTACCTTTTCCGCCAACATCGCTGGGCTCACTATTCCAGCTCAGTCCAAATGCTTCACCGTGTGCACAGCCATGAGCCAGGATGTGAAGCGCAGAAATAGGCTTACCTTCGCGCCGCCCAGATGAAAGGGCGTCGTCTAGCCGCGCGAGCGACACATCGCTCAGAACATCGCGTTTCACGTCAAAAGAATAGGAAGCGCGTTTGCAGATCTTCTGTATGATCGCCTGATGCTCGCTGGCTGGAAGGGGGCCGCCCGCCTCGGAGAAGGCTACGAGAATCCTTCCCTCATCGGTGGGTGCACTTGGCACCGGCGTTGTCTGAGTCTCTGGCCAGGCATAGCGAATCAGCAGTCCAGACAGCTCATCCAGGTGCTGACCGGATGCACGCAGTGTGAGAAGCTCCCACGGCAGTGCGTAGAGTTCGGCGGCCGCAGAACGGATAGTTATGTAGATACGCTCGGCCCGCTCGGCTGCCTGCAGAATCCAGCCCTCATGGCGCTCAAAGCCAGCCTGCGCCAAGAATGTGTACAACCGATCACCCATGCGCTGCACGATGACCGGATCGCAGTCGGGCTCGCCGACGGCCTCCAGGTCGCTGAGCATCTCCGCATCCCACGCCCATTCCTCGCGGCGGAACCCACCACGTTCGGTACGGACCAGATACTGTTGGCTCCGGAAACTGAACGCATAGGGATCATCGGCCTGCTCGGCCCGGGCGAACTCCAACAGCATGCGATTTGTTGCCACTTTCACCTTCTCCTCGGCGAAACACCCCGACGAAACCACTCCAGGCGGCCTTAGGCGGGCGAAGAGCGCTTGGCCATCGCCGCTAGCTCTAGCTCTTCCCGCGTCTTGCCCACTGCCTTGAGATTACCGTACCTGAGGCGAACGTAAAAAATCAACTCCTCGCCGTCGTTGTAGCGCAGTGCAACGCTGCTCACGAGCGACTCGGTGCTCTTGGGCATGATGCCAAATCTCTCGCCCGCGTGACCTTCTACGAGGTGGGAGACAGAGATAGTGTGCGATGTTCCCGGTGAGCCCGAGATCGGCAACGTGTACGTGGCAGCAGACTCCATCGTCCGGAGAATCGAACGGTCGTCGTTTTGGAGCACGGTCGCCGTTATTTCGTAGATGATCGCGCTGTCGTTGCTTCGATTGCGGATGAGAAGGTCGATTTGCCCACCATTGGGCCGCGCAGAGACGAGTTCGAGATCGGGCTCGCCCGTGCCTTCGGGGCCGCTCTCGAGCAGAACTACTTGCTCGGCAGAGATACCCTCGCCCAACAACATTGACGCACCTTGGCCTTGCATGCCAGCGATTTTGATCGCCGCATTGGCCAGGCGCAGCGCGGTGTCGATTGAGTGGCCAAAGCCAATTGCCCGATAGAAAGCGCCCGCAAACACCCTGGCCGTGTGGTCCTCGATTGCGGCTGACATGCCCATTGCACAATCTACGTGTTCTATCAGCGCTTCCGCCTGTGGCAACGAGAAACACGCATTCAGGACAATCAAGCGTGGCCGGCAGTGCAGTGCCGCAAAAAGCGCCGAAAGGCCTTGCGGGGGCACCACATGACTGGCGGCATCATCACCGAGCAGTACAATTCCTTCTTCGCTGCCATGTCCGCAAAAGTGGACAATGTCCGGTGTATGAGACAGAAGAGCGTATTGGAGATCCTTTGGGCTCACTGCCCATTCCGACACGAATTCGATGTGATCGCGAAATCTGCAGGTTCGGAGTTCCTGCTTTATCTCGCGAAGTTCGCGATCCAACGCAAGCCCTGGTGTCTCAGTCGGATTGGCTGCCAAGAAGAGAATATTGACGTCACGCATAGATTAGGATTTCGTCCCAAGCAACCGGCATGCCACTGTCACGGCCGCCGTACCGCGTTGATTTAATAGCGGCCAAGGCTTCGGATTGTCCAGAATACTGGAATAATTGGTCTGCTCCTGTCCAAGATTTCGGACCATGGTCCGCGTCCATTCGACTGGGGACAGGCCTCGATCCTGATTCCTGAGAAGTAATGGCTATTGGGCCGAGATACGCGGGAGGTACCGCGGCTGACTTTTGCATGGTGACGGCCGCCTCCAGGTCCTTTGACGCTGGTTGTGGGTCTTGACAACGACTCCTGTAAAATGGCCATATGGGCAATGTCACGAGGAGTGAATGTGCACGATTGCAGTCAGTGCAGGGCTCTTCGTGCCCTGTATCGTGGACACTGTCGCGGGTCGGCGCGTGAGGCGGCCTCGTGGCCTTTACGGCGCGGCTAGCAGCAGCTCGGCCAGCAGGTTGATGTATTGCTCGATGGCGGTGTAGCCGGTGGGCATGATCGTGTTGTGGTCCCTGCCATCCCTGGGATCGAGGCCGTTGGCTTTTTCCCACGCATCGGCCATGCCATCGTTGTCGGAGTCAACCGGCGGAGCCGCCGATTTCAGGCCGCGCATCAGGTTCTTGGGCATGCGCGCGCCCCAGCGGCCCTTGCGCTTGCGGGTCTCGGCGACCGAGCGGAGGGTGACCACGTCGCGGGGAAATGCGCCCGCCCGCGCCAGCACCGATTGGTAGGCGCTCCTGGCCGACTCGACCGTGACCGGTAACCAGTACCAACCCGGATACTTGCCGAAATTGTGCCTGGCCCTGGCCCGCCGGGATTCGGGGGCAAACAGGTTCTGTTTGCACTCTTGCCAGGGATTTTTAACCGGTCCATTGCAAGCACTTTTTGGGTCATCAACAAAATTGTCGTGTAAGTAATAGGCCAGATCCTTGGCTGCAAACTTGGCCTCGTCATCGAACCAGAAGGGTATCAAGGTGTCATCGCCTCCGGCTTTGTAGTAATTGCCGATGATATTAAATGGTCCGGATGCCGGATTGTGGTGCACAAAGGCATGACGCACGTTGTAGGCGACGTTGTTGTATACTTCGGCCGGGCCGTTGGCGATGGCCGGGCAGCGATTCTTGTGGTGCGCAAACAAGTTGTGATGTACCGAAATGCGAGCGCCGTTGGGTCCGTTGATCAGACCGTAGTTGTGCTGGCCCCTGGGGTGTCCCTTGGTACCCGAGCTCTCGATGGTCGACCACTGCACGGTGACATCCCAGGCCTCGTAAAGATCGACGGTTTCGTCGACGCCAAAGCCGACCGATACATGATCGATCATGATAACCGCGCTGCGCGAAAACTGGATGCTGTCGAACTGCGCACCGGCCGAACCGTCGTATTTGGGCCGCACCCGGATATGCCGGACCACGATATTGTCAATGCCGTAGCGGTACTCGGTCTTTAGATGCCCCTTGATGGTGATACCCGCACCCGGTGCGGTCTGGCCGGCGATGGTGACATCGCCGTGGGGAATGACGAAATTGCCGTCGATCACTCCGCTCACAGCAAATACGATGATGCGCGGGCCGCGGGCATTGAGCGCCGCCTGCAGGCTGCCTTTGCCGCGCGGCCTGAGGGTGGTCACCTTGATAACCCGGCCACCGCGGCCACCCGTGGCCTTGGCGCCAAAGCCCTGAGCGCCGGGAAAGGCGGTTGCGCTGAGACTCACCGCCTTGCCGGATGCCTTGCGGTAGGACTGGCCGGGTGCATTGCTGGTTACCTGATCGACCGACTGTTCGAGGCTCACGCTGGGGCCCTTCTTGGACGCTGGCCTGGGCCCTTCCTTCATGGTGCGGTCGTTGGTGGCGTTGCTACACGATAGGAGCGCGCTCGCCGCGATGCAGAGGTAGGCTTTCTTCATGATAGACCGAGCATAGCGGAATCGCCGCTGCGTCGACAGCATGGGCCGGTTTTCGCCAGCGTCCTCAACGGTTTCAACGGTACTTAGAGCCGGTCCAAAAACCTCGGACCGAGCCAGAGCGACGAGGCGCGCCGCCAGTGGGTGCGCGAGGAGCGGAGAATACTCGGTGTATTTGACCGACGAGCAAGCCCGCTGGCGGTGATGGATCGCCGCTCTGGCGACGCGGAGAGTTTTTGGACCGGCTTTTAGTACAATATCCGTTTCAGATACTATGCAAGTAACCT
>JAKSDA010000511.1 GCA_022360315.1 Pseudomonadota bacterium | reverse complement strand
GCGTTTTTGTGGCTGCCTGGGGGTCGCTTTACCATGGGCAGCGAGAATGACGATGAGCTCGCCCACGAAAGCGAAAAACCGGCCCGCGAAGTGGAAGTGCGCGGATTGTGGATGGCAGAGACCGCCGTGACCAACGCACAATACGAGGACTACGTGGAGGCAACCGGCAAACCGCCGAGGCTGTGGACCGATGAACCGTATAACAAAGGCGAGCAACCGGTGGTGGGAGTGACCTGGTATGACGCAGTGGCGTTTTGCAACGTTCTATCCGAGCGAGCAGGACTCGACCTCTGTTACCAGATTGATGGCTACCAAGTGAGCTGGAAGGTCGGCGCAAACGGATACCGGCTGCCAACCGAAGCGGAATGGGAGTACGCTTGCCGGGCAGGGACGCAGACGAAGTGGTCATTCGGAGATGACCAGAGCCAGCTGGGCGAATACGCCTGGTACAGCGAGAATTCGGACCGCAAGCTGCAGCCAGTGGCGCACAAGAAGCCCAATCCGTGGGGGCTCTACGATATGCATGGCAATGTCTACGAGTGGTGCTGGGATATCTACGCCAACTATCCCGAGTTGACGGCGCAAAACATCGATCGGAATCCAGTGGGACCGGATGAGCAAAATGTAGACAAAGATACGTACAGGCTGCTGCGCGGCGGTTCTTTCGACGACGGGGCCTGGTACCTGCGCTCCGCGGACCGGGGCAGGCTCAGGCCCGAGGACTGGAACAGGAACATCGGCTTCCGTTGCGTCCGGGGCGCGGCCCGCCAGCCTTGATTCTTGGTGCGCCAGGCAAAGCCTGGGTGAGGAGGAAACCATGAGCTAAGAGCCGGTCCAAAAACTCATAAGGTCCGCTGAAAGGGCGGACTTGGCGAAAGTCCGACGGCCTCCGCCAAGTTGATGCTCGTCAGTTTACCATGTCGGTGCAGTTCGGCGAGAATCTTAATATCAATTCTGTCGAGCTTAACGTTCTTATTCATAGTAAAATGACCCACGAGGTTCCCTAGTCTATCACGACTTTATCCACACAATGGCTCCTGATGCGCTTTGGCGAGCTCCGCCATTGATGTGAAACGGAAGTCGTATTTCGGCATGTCAACGGGATGCGTGGTGGCACCGAAACCTTCTTTGTCATGACGGCGGTAAATCCAACAGGACGCAAGGCCGTGTTTGTTAGCGGGCCCATGATCGTGGAACATGCTTTCCGCTGTATGCAGGATCTCATGCTTCTCGATGCCGAGACCTGCAAGCTTTTCCAGCATGTATTCGAAGTTACGGTCGTTCGGTTTGTAGGATCCAACATCTTCAGCAGTATAGATCGCGTCGAACTCTACTTCGAGACGTTCGTTGCTACCGACGAAGCTCACATTATCAACGTTCGAGAGGATCACAAGCTTGTAGTGCTTCTTGAGGTACTGAAGCGCGCCGACTGAATCCGTGAAGGCAGGCCATTTCTTCACGCTCTGCCCATAGGCCATGCACTCCTCCTGGGTGACACTGACACCCCATTCCTCGGCGAGCCGTTTGTAGACGATCGGAAGCAACTCTTGATACCGTTTCGTCGGCGTCCACTTCTGCTGAGAGCTCTCGTGGCGCGCATGCGCTTGGAGAATCTGGTCACGGCTCAGCTCTTGACCCAGCTTGGAGATCAACGGTTTGAGCCCTTCGATAATGCCGCTTTCCCAATCGATCAACGTGCCGTAGCAATCGAAGGTCAGCACTTTAAAGTCGGTCAGCTTCATCTTTTACTCCTTGATGTCAGCGACGCTCTCGAGCGTCTGTTCGACGCGCTCGACGATGAGGTCGATCTCGTCTTTGGTGATACAGATCGCTGGTGCGAAACCGAGCGTGCCGAAATGGAAATATCCTGTCGCATAGGGTAGGCGGCGCATCTGCTCCGCAGCAGCCTCGACTGCGCTTTCATGGCCGTAGCCTGCGTTGACACACCAGAGCCCTGCGAACCCGTCCAGCACCCGATTACCGTCTGCGTCGGTCAGCCAACACCGATCACCGGATTGAAACACAGTCACGCCGCGCGCCTCGTGCTGGCGGAGTGACACGACAGGATGAACGTAGTGGGAGCGATCCAATAGAACCAACATCAGCGCCGACCCACGTGAGTCATGCGGGCTACAGTACCGGCCGGCGTTTCTCGCTGGCGCGGGGGCCCAGGTTGCCGTAGCGGTGGTAATCGTGGCTGATGCTCTGCTCCCTCACGTACCACAAAAGCTCGATACGGCCCTCGACCAGGACCGGCGTGCGCGCGATGAAGATGCCGGTATCGCCGATTGCGCCGAGCACCTCGTGCGGCGCTCGATCGTCCGATGCGTAGCGGACTCGATCGGTTTGATGGGTCCGCACGACCTCGGCCAGTTCGGTGTCGCTCTCTTCGACGAACTCGACAGCAGCGCCCCACGAATCGGTCAGCCGATCGAGCAAGTCGAGCGCTGGCGAGTCGAAATCGTGCGGCATGCTGACCGTGATGCCACAGCGCACGATACGCGCAGCACATACCCGGGCAAAAAGCTCAAACGGAGTGTCGTCCGGGTGCACGCGGATGCGCAGAGCGCGAACCGGCAGATACCGGCGCAGGTTGTCCTGGCCGACCAGCCGAAAATGGTCGTGAACCGCGCCGAATTCGCTCTTGAACGCATCTGCATAGCTGGCGATCGCGTACAGAACGCGGCGCAGCTCTGCGGTGGGCACGCCTTCGGCCAGCTCGGAATTGGTTTTGCACAGCCCGACCAGCGCTTCGCGAAGCCGGTCCACATCAGCATCGTCCACCGGCTCGTCGCGCACATCCGATGACAGCGGCCGGTCGCGAAAACTCATGAGCTGCGCGACGTAGTTGGGACCGCCGGCCTTGATGCCGGGACCAAATGCGCTCTTGCCCATGCCGCCAAACGGTTGCCTCAGCACAATAGCGCCAGTGGTGACTCGATTGATGTACAGATTGCCGGCGCCGATGCGATCCCGCCAGATCTCTTGCTCGCGTTCGTCCAGAGTCTCGATCCCGGAGGTGAGCCCGTAGCCGGTGTGGTTGACGATGTCGATCGCGTGCTCGAGATCGTCGGCCCGCAAAACTGCGAGGACCGGGCCGAAAAACTCGGTCAGATGAGTGTAGCTGCCGGGCCGGACCCCCCATTTGACGCCCGGCGTCCACAGATTTGCATTGTCGCTACTCTGCCTCGGTATGACCGCCCACGACTCGCCGTCCTCCAGCTCTTTTTGCGAACGCTCGAGATCGCCGGTCGGTGCGTGAATGACCGGGCCCATTTTTGTGCTCAGCTCCCAGGCCGATCCCACTTCCATGCTCTCCACTGCGTCGCACAAAGTCGCCTTAAAATTCGGGTCGTCGTAAACCTCGGCCTCGAGGACCAGTAGCGAAGTCGCCGAACACTTCTGTCCACTGTGGCCAAACGCCGAGTAAACCACGTGCTTGATCGCCTGCTCGCGATCGCTCATCGCCGTGACGATTGTGCCATTTTTGCCGCCGGTCTCGGCCAGCAAGTTCATCTCTGGCCGCGCCTCGAGCATCCGCAGCGCAGTATCGGTCCCCCCGGTCAAGATCACCACGTCCACATCGCTGGACGCGACCAGTCTGGCACCGCCGGAGGCGCCGGAGCACGGCAAAAGCTGAAGCGCTTGTCGGGGGACACCGGCGCGCCAGAAGCATTTGCACAGCTCGTGGGCGACCAGCACGGTGTGCGAGGCCGGCTTGAGAATCACCGTGTTGCCGGCGGCCAGCGCTGCCGATACGCCACCGCAAGGAATGGCGATAGGAAAGTTCCACGGCGGTACCACGACCACGACCCCCTTGGCCTCGACGTCCACCGTGGCCATTGCGCGAAAGTCGCGCGCCGTCGCGGCGTAATACTCGACAAAGTCGATCGCCTCGCTCACTTCCGGGTCGCTCTCGGTAAAGAGCTTGCCGCCGTCGGCCATGGCTGCACCCATGAGGTCACCGCGGGCTCGGCGCATCTCCTGCGCTACCTGAGCCAAGATTTTGGCTCGATCGGCCTCGTCGAGCTGGCGCCAGCCAGCGGGATCTTGCCGGGCGCATTCGAGTGCGCGGTCGATGTGCTCGGTGTCGGCCTGCCGGTACCGGCCGACCACCACGCCGGGCCGCGATGGATCCAGGCACTCGCGAATGTGGCCACCAGCGGTGATCTCCTCGCCGGCGACCACCAGTGGAATCTCCGTGGCGCGGTCACCACAGCGCGGTTTCCACGCCGAGATGATCTCTTTGGCCCAGGCGACATTGTGGGCCAGTGCGAAATCGGTATGGGGTTCGTTGTCAAATTGCCCGGCAGTGACCGGCGCGCCAGCCGCTTTCGCCACCGGCTCGCCGCGCTTCTGAGTCCGGCGCGGTCGTTCTAACGTGTTCTCGATGTGCTCGAAGCTGGCCACGAAATCGGCTTCGAGTGTCTTCCAATCATCGTTGTCGACTTCGAGTCGAAATGCGTGGCGCAAGAAGTTGTCGGCGCCGGTGTTCTCGTCGAGCCGGCGAACCAGATACCCGATGGCATTGACGAATTCGTCCTTGCGCGTCGCCGGTGCGTAGAGGAGAACATTGTCGGCCAGCTCGTGCAGGGCGCGGCGCTGGTGATTGGCCATGCCCTCGAGCATCTCGAACTGGACCTTGTCGAGCACACCGCGCTCGCTCGCCATGACCAGGCCGTAGGACACATCGAATAGATTGTGCGAGGCCACGCCGACGTGCACGGCCTCGATGTGCTCAGGCTCCAGGGCGAACTGCAACATGCGCTTGTAGTTGGCGTCGGTGTCTCGCTTGCTGGGAAACGGCGCCTGCGGCCAGCCGGCGATCGACGCCTCGACGCGTTCTGCCTCCAGGTTGGCGCCCTTGACGATGCGGATGGTCACCGGCGAGCCACCCCGCGAAACCCGATTGACAGCCCATTCGGTGATGCGCTGTTGGGCTCGAAAACTGTCGGGTAGATAAGCCTGCAGCGCAATGCCGGCATTGACCCCTTCGAGCCCGGGCCGTCCGAGCGTGTGGATGAAGGTCTCGACCGTGATGTCGAGATCGCGGTACTCCTCCATGTCGAGGTAGACAAATTTCGGTACTACCGTCCCATTGGGGCGCTCGTAGCGAGATCGGGCCGAGGCCCGATAGAGCAGCTCCATCCGGTCACACAAGATGCGGATCGCCTTGTCGCGGGCGATCGCCATGATCTGCGAATACACTGTCGAAACCTTGACGCTGATGCACTCGAGCTCGGGCAGCTGAAGTGCGGCGAGATAGTTCTCCAGGCGGCTGCGGGCGTCTTTCTCGCCGAGCAGTGCCTCGCCCAGATAGTTGACGTTCATGCGCACACCGCTGTCGCGGCGATTTTTGAGATGCTCGACCAATAGTTCGGTTTCGGCCGGCAAGATGACGTTGGCGGTCTCCTCGCGCATCTTGCTCTTGACCATGGGCACGCTCACCCCGGGCAAATAGCCGCCGAACGACTGAAATCCCTTGAGCATGGCCCGATCCAGCACGGTGAAAAAGCGCGGAATGCCCTGGACATCGAGAATGTGAATGAGCTGATCGGCGGCGCGCTGCGGCGTTTTGGAGCGAAACGCCTGGTCGGTCAACTGCATCAGGGTGGCTTTGTCGAGGGGATTGTCCATCATCCGCTCGAGTTCTCGTTGCTGGCGCCGCTCCTGCGGCGTCTGCAGTGCGCTGCCACGGCTCTGCAGAACTCGCGCGAGCTGCACCGCCTTTTGAACCGCTGGCGGCAGCGGCGAATCGGAGTCGATGTCGAGTTCGGCGATGGTCTGCGCGAGTCGATCGGGGGTAGTGGGATGTGACGTGGCCATGGATAGCTCCCGGACGAGGAACGAGAGGATAATGCGGAGTCAGTCCGGTGTCATCCCGATAGTCGCCAGGACGGGACCGATCTCCATCCAACGGCGCTTCTGCGCCCGTTAGACCCGGTCTTGACCTCGCCAGCTGCGCGACCCACCGCCGGCGATCGCCGACATCAGTGGCCACGGCCGACGTCAATTGACGCACAACAGAACGTCGACCGAACTGGTTGCATCGGCTGCCGCGGGCTCGGGCAGTCGATGGATCAGTCCAGTACGAAGGCGAGTCCGGTGAGCAGAAAGATCGCTCGGCCATTTCATCGAATTTCTTTTCGACTGGCCGCAACGGCTCGGCGTGCTCCAGCTTGACCGACTTGGGAAATTGTATCTTTCCTACGGTTGGTATTTTGACACTGTTGTAATCGATATCGACTCCGTCCGGGACCTTGACCTTGCCGAGCAGATTGGCAGTAGCGTTGGCCACACGTTTGGCTACGCCCAGCTGCTCGATGCCACCGCTGATTTGAGGCGAAATTCGGAGAAATTTAGAGCCGGTCCAAAAACCTCGGACCGAGCCAGAGCGACGAGGCGCGCCGCCAGTGGGTGGGCGAGGAGTGGAGAATACTGGGTGTATTTGACCGACGAGCAAGCCCGCTGGCGGTGATGGATCGCCGCTCTGGCGACGC
>JAKSDA010000283.1 GCA_022360315.1 Pseudomonadota bacterium | reverse complement strand
TCCATCACCGCCAGCGGGCTTGCTCGTCGGTCAAATACACCGGGTATTCTCCACTCCTCGCGCACCCACTGGCGGCGCGCCTCGTCGCTCTGGCTCGGTCCGAGGTTTTTGGACCGGCTCTTAGTACCGCTCTCCGCAATCAAGGTTCCAGTACGCCCCACCAGCCCGCCGATGACTGCGCTTTTGTCGGTCACATAGGTTACCCATGCTCCCTCCTCGACGCCTTGCCCTCGACGCGCTGGATCGACCCTGCTGGGTAGTTACTCACGAGTCGCGATACTTGGCTCGAGTGGTTGCTCTTGCGATTGCGTTGGCAATCGCGACCGGCGCGGGGATTGCTGCTGGCGAACCGCATTCGGGTGTGGACGGTTATCTGTATCGCCCGGCCGTGGATGCGAGCGGTATATTTACCCTCGACGGCGCCCAGGCTCTCGAACGCTATGATCTGGCTGTAAAGCTCGCTGTCGGTGGCGGATATCGTCCCCTGCGTGTGGCAGTTCCGGGGATCGGCGGCGACAATGGCGACGATCCGGTCCTTTCGTATGTGGTGGCTCTGCACATCACAGTGGCTTTCGCGCTGTCGAGCCGCCTCACCCTGGTCATCGACACCGGGCTCTATCGCACCGATCCCGCTTCTGGTTACGGCGAGCGGGGCCTCTATCGACCCGGCCAGCCCGAGCCATCGACCGGCCTGATCTCGCTCAGACCGGTCAGCAACATCGATCCTTCCGGTGGCTTCGAGCCGCACGGATTGAGCGGTCCGCTCGACGCCCGGGCTGGCTTCAAGCTCCAGCTCATCGACCGCAACTCGTTCGACCTGGCGTTTCTGGCTCTGGCCAGCATTCCGTTTGGCGATGAGGAGATGTTTCTGGGCGACGCGCACTTTGTCGTTTCGCCCCGACTCGCGGTCGAATTCGCACCCGGCCGCACTCGGGCCGCTCGACTGGTCCTCAACCTGGGCGCCAATCTGCGCCAGCGCACAGTTCTCATGGCTGTCGATCCAGCCGGGCCTGCGGTGGACGACAGTGCCCTGGCAGTTCTGGATATCGGCTCTGAACTGGTCCTCGGCGCCGGGACAGCCCTGCGGATCTCGCCCCGCTTCGGTATTGCCGGGGAAGTTACATTCCTGGTCCCGCTACCCGAGGACCTGTCGTACGGCACCTGCCGGCTCGACAACCTCAAGCCGTGCGACACACTGTCCGACGCCATGTACTTTGCCGGCGCGGGCTACGGCGACCTGGCCGCCTATGCCAATGCTGGCGTGCACTACCGGGTCACTGCCGATACCACATTGCGCCTGGGATTGGGGTCGAGTTTTCTCGGCGCCCGCGGAGACTTATTTCGCGCCATGTTTGGAGTGGTGTGGACACCGGTGCCCAAGGGGTCGCCAACGATCGGCGACAGCACCAGCGATATCGACGGCGACGACACCCCGGACATGGCCGACCTGTGCCCGGACATGGCCGAGGATCCAGACGGCTTCCAGGACGGCGATGGCTGCCCCGATACCGACAATGACGGCGACGGCCTCGACGACGCCCGCGATACCTGCCCGGATCAGCCCGAGGACAAGGACGGCCACCTCGACGACGACGGCTGTCCCGAAAGAGACAACGACAGCGACGGTATTGCCGATGTAACCGATCGCTGCATTGCACAGCCCGAGGATTTCGACGGCTTCGAGGACGACGACGGCTGCCCCGAGAGCGACAACGACAGGGACGGCATCGACGATCAACGCGACCTCTGTCCCAATCGGCCCGAGACCAGGAACGGGATTGATGACGACGACGGCTGTCCAGACGCCAGGACGCAAACCGGTCCGATCGAAGAGTTCGACCGCATCGACTTACGCGGGAACAAGATCGCCTTTGTCGGACCGCGCAGTGCGCGGCTGACCAGGCAATCGCAGGACTTGCTGCGGCAGGTAGCCAACATCGTCAAGCGCCGGGACTTGAAGATTCGCGTCGAGGTTCACGTGCCGCTCAGCACCCGGTCCAAGCGGCGGCGCGCCATTGCCCGGGCCAGGGCTGGCGACCGACAACTGGCGCAACGTCGTGCCGAGGCCATATTGTCCTATCTGGTCCGCAAGCAGGGCGTATCGCTGCCCGCTCTACAGGCGGTCGGTATCGGTTCAGCCCGTCCGCTCGAATCTCCTGCCACTCGTGCGGTCAACGAGCGGGTCGATTTCATCAAGCGCGAACAGAGGCAACCGTGAAGGAGAGCGCTGCGTGTTGACGAATCTTGCTATCCCGGTTCGTATCCCGATCGCTGGCGTTTTTGTGGGCTTATTGGCGGTCATCGCCGGGCCGGCCGGGCCGGCCTGGGCGACCGAAATCGAAGTGCCGATCATCGTATTTGATACCGCCGATCAGGCGCTCGATGACGAGGGGGCGACCGATCTCGATCTCGCCAACCTGGTCGAAGCTGCGGCCAAGGGGCGCACCACGGTCCAGGAGGCACCGGCCATTGTCACGGTAATCACAGCCGACGAGATAAAAGAGCGCGGTGTCAGCAGCCTCGAGCAAGTCATCGATACCGTGCCCGGATGGGTACGGCTCGGTGCGATTCACAGCCAGTTTCCGTTTGCCCTCACCCGGGGCACCCTGCAGGCCACCATGTACATGCACAACGGCCTATCGCTGTTCGAGCCGCTGCTCAACGTGCCCACGTTTGGTCGCATCATGCCGATCGAGACCATCAAGCGCGTCGAGCTCATCACCGGACCTGGCGGTGTGTTGTGGGGGGCCAATTCGTATATGGGCATCGTCAATGTGATCACCAAGGATGGGGCGGATGTGGATGGAGTCGAGGCCGGCTTTCGGATCGGCGACGGCAGCGGTGATCGCAGCGTGGCGCGGAGTTATGTCATGGCGGGGATCGCCGACCTTTCGGGCAGAGATCTCGACCTCTTTTTGCACACCAGTCTGGAAACCTATGTGGGACCGGCATTCGAGATGCCGACCACGCTGATCGTGGCACCGCTGCCCCAGCCCAATCATCCCTCGCTGTACGGACCGCTGACGCGAGCAGAGCCGCGGCGCTCATTTTTGTTTAACTTAAACGGCAAGCTTGAGACCGGTCCGATCACTGTCACGCTTGCGTATCCGTGGGCGCGCATCGAGCGGCCGCTCGGTTTTAGCGGCAATGTCGTCCGCGATGAACTACCCGAGGACACGCTGGTCGACGAAAACGGCGCACCTGCCTGTCCCAATCAGGAGCCATTTGTCGACCCCGGCGACCTGTGCGCGGACAAAAACCGGCGGTCGCGCGAGGATCGGCCGGATTTTTACGACCGTTACCTCACCGTGGACTACCGGGATCGATTTGCCAACGGCAGCCTGGGAATTTCGGCCAAGGCCTATGTGGTGCAGTTCGTGCGCCGTTTTATCTTTAACATTGCGCCACCTGTACACCAGCTCCTCGAGGGTGGATTGACCTTCAAACTCGACGGCACGACCTATCGCTCGGGTGTGTCGTTTGACGGCGACCTGGAGTTGCCGGGCAAGCTCCGTTTACTCTACGGATTCGAGGCATTTCGCGAGTGGCTGGGCGACAATACCAGCCGGTCGCGGCAGGGTGCCGGAGTCGAGAGTGTGGCTCTGGGACCCTACTTGCTCGAAACGTTGCCACTGCCGTGTCCGCGCGAGCCCGACGGTCAGGGCAGCCAGCGCTTCATCGAGGGCTGTCCTCTGACCTTTGCCTTTGCCACCGATCGCGGTGTTCTCGGTGCCTATTTGAATGCGCAGTGGCGATTGGCCAAAAAACTGATTCTCGACGGCGGCATCCGGGTTCAAGCGGCCCCGGATCCGATCAGCGACCAACCGTACTCGCCGCAGATATTGTTATCGGGTGCCTTGGTCTACAATTTCTGGCCGGGCTGGCACACCAAGCTGAACTATGCCGAGGGCGCGCGACCACCGGTTTTCACCAATACGAACTCCAATGGCGAGGCGATCCAGATCGGCGGCGATCCCGACCTCGGGGTAGAGACCTCCCAGGCCCTGCAGGCCGAGATCAACGCGCGTATTTTTAAGGGCAAACGCCGCATCCGCGAGCTGAATTTCCGCGCCGATTATTCCTACACCAAACTGAGTAATTTGATTCAGATCGTGTCGGCCCAATATCAGAACACCGGCAACCGGGGTATTCACTCGGTCGAGTTTTTGGGCAAACTATATATCCAGGGTGGCCACCGGCTCGAACTCAGCTATACCTGGTTGCGCATGCATCTTGACGACAAGGGTCGTCATCGCTCGATGCCCGAGCACTGGTTCAATCTCGGTGGGTATTTTAATGTGATCGACGAGAAACTGGCAGTGACCACCAATTTGCGCGTACTGGGCGCGATGGAGGATGCCAACCGCCTGGTCGAGCACCGCAATTTGGCCTACGACGAGGCGGGCCGGGTGATCAACGCGGAAACTCTTGCGCTGGAAAACCTGCTCGTCGGCGCGCATGAAGTCGTGCTCGACCGACTGCCCCCGGGTGCCGACCTGAGCGCCGGCCTAGTATACACCGGCGTATCCGGACTCCGCCTCAGTGCAGTTGTCTACAACGCATTCAACGCCCGTTATTATCAGCCCGACGCATTTTTTGATTACGAGCCCAGGCTGGAATTTCTGCCCAATCCCTACGAGGACTTCCGCTTCATCGTCGACGCGGTATACAGCTATTGATCTCCTGGTCGCCGGCTTTATTGTATCTGGCCGCGCACCGGGAAGGGTTTTTTCCGCAAGGAGCAAGACGGCGGTAGCTGGCCTGATACAGCGAATCTCGAGCTTTCCCGCCCGCCCGGCTACGACGAGATGTCTGATCAAGAGCTGGCTGAATTGATCAAGGATGCGATTGACGAATGCGAGGAACGCCATCGGCAAAAAGCCGACAGTGAGGGCAAGACCTCTTCACTTGGATCCAGCACTGGACTATGGGGTTCGCGATATCCGTCGAACCACATTTGTTGCATTTCCGAATCTGGCCTCTGTCGTTTCTCATTCTTCTCGAGTCACTGGACAGGCACCTCGGTAGTGCGGCCACCATCCGGACGCTCGAAGCGGCGGATGACTCCTGCCGGCACGTCGACTTCCGGGTCGTCGATTTCCAGGCGCACAAGCGGCACCCGGGATACCAGACGCTGGAGCTCGCGGAATGTCGCCTTGGCGAAGCCTGGACCTGCCCAGGTGTCGCGCCATTCGCCGCGAATCTGAAACGGCTGCCAGGTGGAAGCCACTGCGGTTACCAGCATTACGTCCCAAGAATCGATGACTTACATGATGCTGGTAACCGTATACTCGATACTGCATAGCCAGCGAGCTCACCCGGAAGCGCCGAGCAAGCATCTCTACATCAATAGAGCCGATGATGTCCACTTCAAGCTATTTCAAGGCCCGCCTCATGAAGATCTTAGAGCCGGTCCAAAAACCTCGGACCGAGCCAGAGCGACGAGGCGCGCCGCCAGTGGGTGGGCGAGGAGTGGAGAATACTGGGTGTATTTGACCGACGAGCAAGCCCGCTGGCGGTGATGGATCGCCGCTCTGGCGACGC
>JAKSDA010000388.1 GCA_022360315.1 Pseudomonadota bacterium | reverse complement strand
GCGTCGCCAGAGCGGCGATCCATCACCGCCAGCGGGCTTGCTCGTCGGTCAAATACACCCAGTATTCTCCACTCCTCGCCCACCCACTGGCGGCGCGCCTCGTCGCTCTGGCTCGGTCCGAGGTTTTTGGACCGGCTCTTACAAACTCGCTCACACACGCGTTGCCCGAGGAAATGAGAATCACTACCAGAGTTGCCTGCGGCGCAGCCGCAGGCAATTCGCCGTCTCCTTCAATTCGAAGGCCACCGTGCCGTACAGAACATGGGAGACCATGAGCTCCGGTTTTTCATCACCATTGATATCGGCCGCGCTCAACGTAAAAAGGCGAGTCGCTGGACCGAATGGAGGTGGAATCACGACCGGTGTTTGGTCGTCGAGATCGCGCCGGACGTCGAATACCAGGAGGGAAGACGCCTGGCCGACAATCTCATCATAGGAAACTGCCAGAGCGAGCGGCTGCCCGGCCGCATCGGGGACCACGACCATTTTGATATGGTCACCGCGACAACAATTGGGGAGTAGAACGCGATCGTGGTGCTCGAGTGCTCCGTGCTCATCGAGCGTGGCCACGATCAGGGTGCCCTCGGCCACTCCCGGTGGAGCATCTCGCATGCTGGCCACCAGCCTTTGCTCGCGCAGCCCGCTACAGGGTTGACCGTTGAGTATGGCCATGCGGTGCTCATCGAGTTTTTTTACGAACGTCCTGCCACCGGGCTGGTAGAGCAGCTCGATAGGCTTTTCGCTCCGTGTCGGATCGACTTCGAGCAACCCGTAGGCAAGCGGGCCGTTCTCACGCCAACACCCGGTCGAGATCAACGAGCGCTTTCTGCCAGCCGCATCTCGCACGTGTGCTGCGCCCAGTATGTCACTGTCGACAACCGCCACGAGCTCTGCTGCTTGGCATCCCCGGGAGCCGCAACGAGCTCGAGCAATGGCACGGCCATAAGCATGGAGATACATGATGAGCACGCCGGGGCGGAGCTCGACCTTTCTCATCCTCGATGGACAGCTGCGTCGCGCGCGCTCCAGCTCATCGGTGATCGCAAATAGCCCTGTTCGCGCCATCTCGTCATTGGCCGCCAAGTGGTCGATCAGCGTATCCCTGCAGGCATCGACATCGACCGCGCCGATATGGCCGGGCACAACGTCGAGAAGTTGCCAGCCACCGTTGTCGGCGAGAGTAAAAAGCCAGACCCCGTTTGGTTGCGGTCGGTAGGGCAGCGTGCCGTCCTTTACCTCGCGCCAAGACGCTGGCCGGATCCCTCGGTCGAATCCAGGCGCGAGCACAAACGCCCGCTCGGGCTGGCGATCGCCGTCCAGGTCACCTGCAGCAATGAACTCGGCTGGACCGGGTAAGTGAAGACGGGCAGGGGCACTGTATTCGATGTGCCCATCTGGGCCGGCGATGGCCCAGCCCCCATCTCTGAAACCCAACACGATGCGCTTGCCTTGTGGGGTTTCAATCTGCAATACGAGGTGCGCGCGCGACAGGGTCCGATCCCCTTCCGCCGACAGCAGTACATGGCCCGCGATTGCCGCCGCGACGAGCCCGGCCAACCCGGCCGCACCACGCGGCGTGAACCATCCCAGCGTTCCGATCGGGGCGACGCCATGGAATCGGCGAAGGCTATGATCGCCCCACTGCTGCAGCGCTTTGCGAAACATCCGCCGGGCCTCGTTGCCATTGCGCTGTAGAGTGTAGCCGGCTTTTTTGCCGTGCCAGTGATCCTTGGCCAGGAAGTGCTGGCGGATCTCGTCGATCGACTCCATCCCGGTCAGCGTCGCCAGGCGTGCGCGCACCGGTTCTGCTAGACGCCGAACCTGGGCGAACTGAAAACAGATGGCGCGCGCCAGGTCGCGATCTCGGCCCACGAATATGCCCGACCGGATCTCGTGTTCCAACGCGACAACCAGCCTGTGCAGATGCTCATCGGTCCATTGCTCTGGATCGTCGAGCTGTCTCTTGAACGCACGCCATCCCCAGCGAAAATGCCTGACCCTCGTCTCTCTGCGCCAGCTCCCCTCACTTCGCAGCATGCATCCATGTTACCAGCCGAGGTGCTGTGCAAACTTAGAATTACGTCTGGTGCACCAAATCGAGAATGTCGTGCCCCAACGTCTGAGTGTCCTCTTCGCTGGATAAACTGTCCGCTGCACCGGGTAGCCATCAAACTCGACTCCGGACCTCAGTCGGCCAGGCCGGCCGCGCACAATGGCTTCAACCCGGCCCGGCCGCGGTTCGAACCTCAAACAAAGTGGGTTGCTGGGATATTGCCTCAGGTTCATTCTAAGAAAAAAAAAGCTCCATGTAGGTAAATTCGTATAAAATCCTACATGCATGAGCCACCCATGTGCCGATTCAGTTGCCAGTCACCTATGTACCCTCCCTGCGTGGGTGCTCGTTCAGTCAGATCAGCCGGCCGTTTCGGCGCGTGGGTTGACACCTCGCCGGCACCGCTGGATCTAACTATCTGAAATAATGATTTTTTTCTGTTTGGATGCAGCCCAATTCTGTTGGCGCGTCCACAGTTCATAATGGTGGCGCATTAGGTATGCATGGTATACCATTAGGTATGCATGGTATACCATTGCATTACCCCACTGACCCGACCGTAGGTGACCGTATTGTTCAACAGGCTAGAACCGGCAAGGCTGTTGCCTCATACCAGACACCCTCATCACACCAGATATCCTCTCGGGCCAGATATTCTCATCAGGCGTTGACACGGCGATTTCACGCACGTTGTCGCAGAGCTCGTGCGCTGGCTGGTCGAGGTTCGACCGGCAGTTCAACAGTCGCAGGTGTCGAGCTCTTCATCCCTGATGGTTCGCCCGACGTAATACATCGTATTTTCCTTGGCCCGCCCCCCCAACTGAAACACCACTTAAAGAGTACCAAAAATCAAGAGTACCAAAAATCCGAATATAAACCTCCTGCGGAGCGGAGTAGTTCTGCTTCCCGTCCAAACTCAACAGCAACTGCAGTGGCAGTCCTATCGCCTTCATGCTTTCACCAATCCCAACCAAATTCTCTTTTAAGAGCCGGTCCAAAAACCTCGGACCGAGCCAGAGCGACGAGGCGCGCCGCCAGTGGGTGGGCGAGGAGTGGAGAATACCGGGTGTATTTGACCGACGAGCAAGCCCGCTGGTGGTGATGGATCGCCGCTCTGGCGACGCGGAGAGTTTTGGACCGGCTCTTAGACGCATCCGTCCAAAGCCATTTCAGACCACGCTTGGCAACGCACGAATCAGCGATATCGCCGAAGAGTTTGCCAGGATGAGATAATTCCATAATCACACAATGGAGTGAACATGCAACCGATGCGTATTTCTCTAGTAGTTTCGCCAGCGACGCTGCCGTCGCGAAATCTCGAACTGCGTGAACTCATTGTTTTCACTGCTGCGGCAATGGGCAAGAAAGTCGCATTGCTGGGCAAAGGTCTTTTTTTCGTCCTTTTGGCCGTTGCCATTTTTGCGACGCTGGGCTGCTCGAACGAAACGGTTAACCGAGCGTCCCACAGTCAAACCGACGACAGCCAGGACGCCTACGACATGCTCATTCTCGGCGGCGATGTCCTCGACGGCACTGGCGCCCGAGCGATCAAGGCCGATGTCGGGGTCCGTGGCGGCAAGATCGCTACAATCGGCGATCTCGCCAACGCCGAGGCCACCCGCGTGATCAATGCCGAGAGTCGCCTTATCGTACCCGGTTTCATCGACATACATTCCCATGCAGGGGGCCGTCGGGGACTGGTAAGTTCGGACGTGAAGCGCCGCGCCGCGCCGAACCTTGTCAGTCAGGGCATCACCACTGTCGTTGTCAATGCAGACGGATTTCAATCCCGCCCCATTGATCAACACCGCGCCGCCATGATGGATCCGGGCATCGGCCTCAATGCCGTATTGATGGCGGGCCACAATTCGATACGGCGTTCCGTGCTCGGCGATGATTACAAGCGACTGGCCACAGAAGGAGAGATCGCTGCGATGCGCAAGATGACGCGCGAGGCCATAGCCCAGGGTGCGTTCGGACTGACGGCGGGCCTTGAATACTCGCCAGGGATCTGGAGCACGACCGAAGAGGTCATTGCACTCGTGGAAGAGATCGTGCCATCCGATGGCGTTTACATCCCCCATACACGCAGCTCCGGCATCTCGCCCAAGTGGTACACACCGAGCCAGGATCCGCCAACTCCGCCTACCTTACTTGAGGCCGTCGAAGAAACGATCAAGATCGGCGAGACGACCGGGGCGAAGACCGTCCTCACTCACATCAAATCCAGGGGCGTCGACACCTGGGGGACGGCCGGGAAGGTAGTAAACATGCTTGAGGCTGCTCGACAACGCGGCGTCCGGATATACGCCGATCAATACCCGTACAATACGTCCGGCAGCGACGGCCGGGTCGTTCTCATACCCGACTGGGCCATCAATTACGACCGGGACAACCCTCCTACCGACTACGCGGCCGAATTGCGCAAAACCCTGGGCGATCCTGTCAAAGTTGCCGCGTTGCGCCGCGACATCCGTCATGAGATGAGATTACGGGGTGGTGCGGATACCATGCTCATCCTTGACCATCCAAAGCCCGCGTACGTTGGGATGACCGTGGGGGAGCTGGCCACGATATGCGGCCTAGACCCGGTCGGGCTTGCCATCGTTTTTCAGCTCACAGGCCATAAGGACAAGCGCGGCGGCGTAAAGCTGAGAGGCTTTTCCATGTTGAAGGAGGACGTTGCGATCTACGCGGCCCAGCCCTGGACGGCGACCGCGACCGACGGTGGCATTGCTTTCCCCGAAGATGGCTCTGTCCATGCCCGCCTCTATGGAACCTTTCCGCGCAAGATCGCTCGCTTTGCCCGGGATCAGGGCGTGCTCAGCGTTGAAGCCGCGGTGCGATCGGCAACATCGCTGCCGGCGGAAATCATGGGAATTACCGATCGCGGCATCATCAAGGAAGGGTTCCACGCGGACATTGTCGTATTTGATCTCGAAACGCTCGAAGACCGCGCGACCTTTCTGGAGCCACACCAGACACCCAAGGGCATCGAAACCGTGATCGTCAACGGAAAACTGGTCGTTGACAATGAGGAGGTCACAGGCGCCCTGCCCGGCGTGGTGCTCTCCCGGTAAGAGCGGGTCTGAACGGTGCCTCGGGTCAAGCGGGCGCATACGGGGCAGCGGCTGGCCACTTCGAACAAGCAGGTGCTCATGGGCCACGAAAACAATTTCCTGCGGCCGGCGAGCGAGGACGTCCGATACCGAGCACTTCAACCCGTGTCCCACGGGAAAGATCACGGATGATCCCCTCGTGCGGACGGGCACGGTCCAGGATCGACGTACCCCCCTCGGTCATCGATGAATTTCTGACCATTTCCGCAGTCGCGCCCCATCGGGTCGCCGCGCGGCTCGGCCTGAAGCCTGCACCGGCATCAACGCCAAACCTCAGATTTGCCTCGCTTCCCCCATCCGGCTGATCCGGCCCCACCAGGCGACCGATGAAAGCGCCCACAGCCCCATCAAGGTGAGCGCCCAAACCGGCAGCTGCTCGCCCATCACCATCCACGCGCCGATGGTCAACAGAGGAGCACGGAACGGCTCCACATGCGCAGCCCATCCTCGGCCGTCCAGGAGCGCCCCGAGGCTGGCGAGGCTGAGCACGACCGCCACAGAAAGAAAAATCTTGGTTCCGAGCGCTCCCTCGACGGGCAAAACCAGAATGACCAGGGTGACTGTCAGCGCCAACCCGAACTGCCCGGCTACGTAGCGACGCAGCAGCGACGGCGCGCTCGGGTCATACTTGGGCGCAGGCCAGGCCTTGGCCGCCTCCTGGACATCGTCGGGGCGCCAGCTCGGGTGTTTGACAAATAGCTTGACCTTGTCGACAAGACGCCGGGTGGCCGTCGCTCGACGAAACAGAGCCGCCCAAACGTCGACGTTGGCCCAAACCGGATTCCAGCTTTTGACCGGCTCGGTCACTCCGTATACCACCTCGGCCCGCTCCGACTCGAAGGTGCCGAACAGACGGTCCCAGACGATGAACATGCCGCCGTGGTTCTTGTCGATATACTCGCGATTCTGCCCATGGTGCACCCGATGGTGAGATGGCGTATTGAGGATCCACTCCAGCGGGCCCAGCCGGCCAATGAGCCTGGTGTGGAGGCAAAACTGGTAGAGTCGATTGACAGCCGCGACCGACAAGAACACAGTCAGCGGCACTCCTGACAGCGCGAGCGGCCAGTAGAAGACCCACTTGAAGGCCGGCTGCAGACTGGACTGCCTGAGCGCCACTGCCAGGTTGTACTCTTCGCTTTGGTGGTGCACGACGTGCGCCGCCCACATGAAGCCCACTTGGTGGCAGGCCCGGTGCTGCCAGTAGAAGCAAAAATCCACGCCGAGGAACGCCACGAGCCAAACCCACGCCCCCGGCCAGGTCACCCCCGGGTACCATTCGAAGAAGAGCTGATAGACGAATATCCCGCCGAGCGCGATGCTCCAGTTGGTCAGCTGATGAAGCGCGCCCGCGCCCACATCAGCCACGGTATCCCCGAAGCGGTACACCCGCAGCCCCCGGCGTTTCGCAACCCACGCTTCAATTCCCATCAGCAGCAAAAACGCGGGGATGGCGGCGACGATGAATGGATTCAAGACAATCCCAACTATACAAGCCTTGCCGGGCCTCGTCACCGCGCAATCGTACCGCGCGCGACAATATCCCGGCCAGAGCAGCTGGCAGCGGTGTTTTTTGCCGCTCGAGACACGACCCGATCGGCCGTCTTGAATGCCTGCTATTGGCAAGCCCGGGCCGGGGTCATCACAGAGCAAATCGATTGCGCAATTGGCATGGAACACCAGCGACGCGACGAAAGCGGCCGCGCCGCTGCTGCGATGTTGCGCAGCACCGAGAGCGCAGCGCAATCGTGAAGCGGCTTTCCATTTTTGCAGCCGTATGCTCACTCAGTGAAACATCGAGTCGGAACCATGATCCTTCCTAATTGCGTGAAACTCAGATACCATTTTATCATGAAGGTAATAAACGAATACTTTGAGCGATTGTGTGAACACGGCCTTTACCCTACCAGATACCGGGTCCTTAAAAAAAATGGCATCAAATACAAAATCCTTGATGAGGATACCGATCAGATGCTCGAGGTGGATAATTTCTGCAGCAATGACGTATTGGGGCTGGCTCAGTTAGACGAGGTAAGAAATGCTGCAAAGACAGCGATCGATCGGTTTGGAGCCAGCAATTCCTCCTGCACCTTCTACTGTGGGCGCGTAAGTTTACATGCCGACCTGGAGGAATCAATTTCATCCTTCAAGAAGATTCCCCACACTCATTTGTTCTTAAATGCCTGGATGGCTGTGCAGGCTCTCACCGATACGTATTGTCATCTGGCCATGAAGTTACCTGATTATAGCCCCAAAACGCGCACATTGATCATGGTAGATCACATGAGCCATTCTTGCATAACTTCGGCTGCGACCAGTGCAAAGTTGGGGATCTCAGGACAGCTGTTCCCACGCAAGGATATGGTGGTCGAGGTGAAACCCTACAGGCATTGCGATGCCGAAAATCTGGCGCTGCGCCTGAAAAAATACGCGAGTAAGGGTGACCGTATCATGGTGATGACTGATTCGGTTTTTTCCATGGAAGGAACCATTGCTCCACTGCCAGAAATCATAGAAGTGCTATCAAACTATGAGGGTGCAGTATTGGTTTGTGATGAGGCACATAGCAGTGGCGTGATCGGAAAACGGGGAGGTGGAATCTACGATCATTTTACTATTGATCCAAACCATGTGCACGAACGGGGCATAGAACCCGTGACTCTTACTACTTTTTCCAAGTTTGCCGGCTCGGTAGGCGCTGCCATTAGCAGTTTTAATAAAAGTTTTACCCTATTACTCGACGCTGCCCGAACCAGTTCCGGCACCGCATCACTGTCAGCTCCTCTCGCTGCTGCTGCTCTCGCCAGCCTCCAGTATCTCGAGCAGCACCCCGAGTTGGTCGCGACGCTGCGATGGAATGCCAATTACCTGAGAACAGGGCTCAATAATGAAGGGTTCGAGGTTGAAGGAGAAACTGCAATCTTACCGGTAAAAATAGGAGGTATTCCCCCGCAGGATTTCGCCAGGAAATTACTTTATGAACATGGCGTTTGGGTATCGCCAGTGTGGTACGTGGATAAGCCGAAACTGCGCATCATGGCAAGTGTGCTCCACACTGAGCAAGATATGGATACTCTTGTTGAGTCACTGGTGATGGTGAGGCAAAAACTGGCATGATACGTTGCAATTGGTTCTGTCGCATCAATTTGGCCCACGATAGATTCGCAGCGAGAAAGAGACGTTTGACCGGGTCCTATCTGGCATGGTCGGCAATCCCCAACCCGGACGATCCGGAACCGGTAGCCAGTAGTCGTTCGCCGTTCGTCCCATGACAAGCCCTGGCCTCAAATCCCCAACCCGGTGACCCTTGGTCGGCAATCTGTTACCTTGGGTCGAGATCCCGACGATCTCGGGTGTAGATGGACGCGTCGCCCAGCCTGCCCTGCGACGACAAGTGCGCCGCGAGTTTCAATCCGGCGACGATTTTGTCGCGAGCCTGGCCGCTCGGCTGATCGTGGAGACCTTCGAAGAAGACGATGTAGCGGCGTTCGTGGCGGAGGAACATCGGGTCGTCTGCGTCGCCAAAGGTGGAGCCCCAACAGCCGGTATACCACGTCATTTGCGCGGTAAAACGCGACAGCACAGCACATGAACCCGTGCCATCGCTGCCGATGAAAACAGCGGTGTCGACCAGGACTTGTCGGCTTACAGCCCTGCGCACGACCACGTCGGTCGCGAGCCCGACGCAGGCCGCTGCATTCAAGGCAAACACAGTGCTTGCCGCTACCATGACCCAGCGGCCGCGATGGGACAGAATCTTGGCCAGCCATTCACAGACCACGTGGGCACCGAGCATGGTCAGCAGAAAGATCGCAAAGAAGAGGTAGCGCAGCTCGCCGTGTCCCCGAAGACACAGAACCGCGAGCTGACCGAGACTCACGATCCAGATGAATCGCAGCACCCGATCGTTGCAAGGTCGCGCGATTCCGATCATCATCAGCACGCCCACAACCACACCCAACCTGGGAAGCGTGACTGCGTAGTCCAACAATGCGCCGCCCGGTCCACCGGGTGCTTCGGCTTCACGCGAGCGCAGCAGGATGCCAAGCGGGTTGTCAAACCAGTGGATGGCCAGGGCGAGATGCGGTATCAGCAGGACAGTCAACATGGCACAAGTCGCTGCCACGATCCTTTTGGCACGCCACAACTCACGCGGCCACAGCGCCGCAGCGGTCACAAAGATCACTGGACTCGTCAAGACGGATCCATAGCGGACGTAAAACGCACCCGCGGCCAGCGGAGCAACTAACAAGAAGCGCGTGCTGATACCCCCCTCGCGGGTTACCTCGCGAGCCATCACGAAGACGAGCAGGAACAACAGCGCGGAGGATGGCACGTCCGAGAGCATCTCGTGGCCGCGGCGCAAGAAGATCCACGACGTGCCTATCGCGGCGACTGCCAACAGCGCCGCTCCGGGGCGCACGATGCGGCGTCCCGCGCGCCAGTACACGAACATTGTGAGCAAGGCGATGCTCGAGCCGAAAATTCGAAACGCGAGGTCACCTGCCCCGAAAGCGATCGGAATCGTCGCCAGCACGGCCGTTCCATACGAGCGATAGGTGCCAAACCCAGTTGTTTCCCCGCCGTGAAGCATGCCACGCCCACCCAGCGCATAGGCCGATTCGTCGTGCCCCAGGGGGCCGCCGAGGAGTGAAAGGGTGGCGAATACTGCCAACAGAGCACCGAAAAGAGCAATCGCCACGCGTAATTCTAATCGCGCCGACACATCGCGATACTATTCTTGTCGCGCGCCAATTGCACGGGACGTTGGACTGTGGGCAGAAACGCATGATCCGGCGCCCGTTGCCGTCGATGGCCGCAGCGTGATCAAAACGGGAGGCCGAAGAGCACGGTCCAGAATGCGCTTTGATCTTCGTGCAGTCCCACGCCGATGAAGCGAAAGGCGGGGTCCATGAGGTTGGCACAATGGCCGTCGCTGTCGAGGAAGCCGCGGACCACGACAGCGGGTTCGCGCAGGTGGGCAGCGAGGTTTTCGCCGATATAGCTGGCGCGGAACCCGGCACGCCGGGCCCGGACGACATAGTCCTCGCCATCGGGATTGCGGTGGCCGACAAAGCCCCGTTCGGCCATGTCCGCCGAATGCGCTCGGGCAGCGCAGCGCAGCCGGGTGTCCACGGCCAGCGGCCGGGTCGGCAGGAAGTAGCCGAGGCTGCCGCAGATCGCGCCGGCGCGCCGGCGGCGATTGATCTCGTCGACCAGAGCGTCTTCGGCCCGGGCCAGCTCGGCACGCGATGCTGAGCAGCTCGCAGGCGCCGGCGGCTGGATGGACCGAGCGGCATCAGCGCCCACGTCGCGGTCGCCCAACCCGGGCGCGGCCGGGTCCGGCCACAGTGGGGACGTCTGCGGCAGTTCCGGCGGCGGGGCGTCAGTACCGCGACAGGCGGCGAGTACGACGGGGAGGAGGAAGATCAGCGACCGGCGCACGGGCCGACAAGCATAGCGATTCCGGGCCCGGGCCGGGCGCAAAAGCCAGCCCTTTTGCACAGAACGTCGCGTCGAGTGTCCAGCGTTTTTCGTCTCGCAGATCATGGTATGAGCCACATCCAGTGGGTTTCTGTCCAATCAATGTCGGGCCCATTGCCGGCACATCCACATATCCTCTGGTCCCAGGAGGGTAGAACGTGGCAGGATTTGGTTCTGAAATGGGAGAAACGAGTGGATTTGAACCGTTCGATTAGATCGGCAACTGCCGATGATTATCGATCGATCTCGTAGAAGGTCAGTATATCAGTCGCCTGAACACGATTGCCCTCGGGCCGGGCGCGCCAGCCGAATCGCTCGAATCACGGCATTTGCAGAGCCGCACGGGTGCGATGGTGCCCCGCAACCAAATTGACGACACGGATGACAACGACAAGGATGACGACGATGAAACCCCACACGCTACCCTATGAGACCATCGAACGGGCCGTGCTCGACTACGGTGCAGCGTGGAACGAGGATGATGAGGGCGAGATTCGCAAGCTGCTTTTGCGCTGCTTTGCCGCAGATGGTCTGGTCATCTCGAGCCGCGAAGTGATCAGCAGTCGCGATGCTCTCCACGCCAGGATCATTCGCTGGCGTCGCGAAGCGCCCGGGCATCGCGCCATATTCACGAGTGGCATCGAGCACCACCACAACCTGTTTCGGTTCAACGGCGTATTCCTGGCACCCGACGGCGGCGACGTCATCCCGCTGATCGACATCGGCGAGGTCGACGCCGACGGCCGCATCACCCGGATCTTTACGTTCCAGCACGCACCCGAGCCACCTGCCCATTGGCCTGTGTCGCTGGTGAAATAGGACGGACAGCCCGAGCGCGAAATTCTCGGGTCGCGCCCGGTCACGTTGGAGAGCAGGCCGATGCGCCCGGACCGTGGGGCTGCTACCATCACCACATGCGATTGTACAGTTATTGGCGCAGTTCGTGCTCGTGGCGCGTGCGCATGGCTCTTTACGTCAAGGGGATCGAGTTCGAGTACGTCCCCGTCAATCTGAACGTCGGCAGTGGGCGAGCCGATAATCCCATGGACACGATTTCGGCTGGAGAACATCGAAAAGCGCAATACGCCGCGGTCAATCCACAGCAACAAGTACCCGCGCTGGAATGGCGGGAAGACGGCCAGGTGCGGCGTCTGGCCCAGTCCATGGCCATTGTCGAGTACCTCGACGAACGCTTTGCCACGCCGCCGCTACTGCCGCATAGCGCGTTTCTCCGCGCTCGGGCGCGACAGATCGCCGAAGTGGTCAACGCGGGTATTCAGCCGCTGCAAAACTCCGGGGTCCTGGCCCATGTCGCCTCGATCGGCGGCGATCACATCGCCTGGGCCCGACACTTTATCGACAAGGGCCTGACCGGGCTGGAACGCCTGGTCGCCGAAACCGCGGGCGCCCATGCCATTGGCGACACCCTCACCATTGCCGACATGTGGATTCTGCCCCAGCTGTACAACGCGGAGCAGCTGGGCATGGATCTGACCCCCATGCCGACTCTGCGCCGTATCTTTGCCACCGCATCCGAGCACCCGGCAGCCGTGGCCTCGCATCCCAAACGCCAACCCGACGCTCCGTGAAGGCGTCGCTACCAGCCGCCACCACGTCGAATCTGGTCAACCTGATCCTGTGTAGTTGCTTGCCGCACCAGCCACTATACTGAGAGACAATGGCAACTCGAGCGGAGATCACCCAGCTTCTCGCCGAGGTCCGGCAGGGCGAGCCCGGCGCTGTCGATCAGCTGTTCTCCGCGATCTATCAGGAACTCCGCGTACTGGCCCGACGACAGCTGCACCGGCGGCGGCCAGGTCAGACCATGGACACCCATGCGCTGGTCCATGAAGCGTACCTCAAGCTGGTCGGACAGCTGGCCAGCGAATGGAACGATCGAGCTCACTTTCTGGCTGTTGCGGCAGTGGCGATGCGCCACATTTTGGTCGACGACGCGCGCAGGCGCGCATCCCAAAAGCGCGGCGCCAATGCTCCTGTAGTCACTCTGGACCACTCCAAACAGGGTGGCGTGAGCGTGGATACGGCCGAACTCATCGCTCTGGACCAGGCCCTCACAGCCCTCTCAGCCGCCAACGAGCGCCTGGGCAAACTGGTCGAGTTGCGCTTCTTCGGCGGCCTCACCATCCAGGAGGCCGCAACCATACTGGACATCTCCGAGCGAACAGCAAAGCGGGAATGGCGCAAGGCGCGGGCATTCTTGTATCGAGCGCTCTATGGAGAAGAGACCTCATCATGACCTCACGTCCACCCGGGGATCGGCGACGCTGGGACGAGATCGAGCGGCTGCTCGACCAGCTACTCGACCTCTCGCCCACCCAACAGGAGGCATTTCTGGCCAACGCCTGTGGCCAAGATCCGGATCTGCGGGCCGAGATCGACGCCTTGTTGCTGGCCGACCGGCGCGAGAATGGCATCCTGGAAGCCTCGGTTGGAGAACACGCCATGCGGGTTCTCGCCGCCGTCGACGGCGAGGGCGACACTGTGGAGCTGATGCCGGCCAGCGGCAACCACCTCGGCCCCTATCAACTGCTGCGCGTCATCGGCAGCGGTGGCATGGGCGTGGTCTACGAAGCCGTGGATACTCGTCTCGACCGAAAAGTGGCCATTAAGCTCTTGCCACCCGAATACAGTCGCGACCCTGCGGCCAAAAAGCGCTTCCTCCGCGAGGCCCGTGCTGCCTCGTCGCTCGACCATCCCAATCTGTGTACCATTTACGACATCGGGGCCAACAATGACAGCTACCTTTTTATCGTCATGGCCCACTACAATGGCGAAACTCTCGCCGGCAAGATCGCCCGCGGTCCGCTGTCCATCGAAGAGGCCATCGACCTGTCGCTGCAGATCGGCCGCGGACTCGACAGAGCTCACGAGGCCGGCATTGTTCATCGCGATATCAAGCCGCGCAACTTGATGGTTACCGAACGGGGGCAGATCAAGATCCTCGACTTTGGCATCGCCAAGATCGCGGGCGAATCGGGCATCACGCGGACCGGGACTGTGCTGGGAACACCTGCGTATATGTCGCCCGAGCAAGCCGACGCAAAGCCGGTCGACAGTCGCACGGACATCTGGTCTTTGGGGGTGATCCTGTACCAGATGATCGCGGGCAAACTGCCATTTCGCGGCGAGCAAGAGCAGGCGATCATCCACTCGATCTTGCATCGGGAGCCCGAGCCACTGGGTCGCCTGCGCGACGATGTGCCCGAGTCGGTGGAGCGAATCGTGGCCAGAGCGCTGGCCAAAAATCCCGACCAGCGCTATCAGAGGGTCGATGAGATGGTGCGCGATCTCGCCAGCGGCAGAGCGCCGTCTGCCGCTGGAGGTCGCCTGTGGCGACGCGGCTGGCTCGTGCCTGCAGCGGCCGTCCTGGCTCTCGGCCTGCTGGTATTGGCAGGACAGTGGCCGCCCGTCGAGCCGGTGCAGCCGCGCGAAGAAAAGACCGGAGAGCAGACCGCGATCGGCGAGTTGCCCATCGTGGCGGTCATTCCCTTTGCCAACCAGACCGGCGATCCGGCCTGGACTCGGGCCGGTCGTACCATCGCCCAGGCGGTGACTGATGACCTGTCTCGCTCGCCGCATTTGTACGTGCTGTCCGCGGTCGACTCGGCATCACTGGCCAACGCCAGAAATCCGGCCGAGCGAGCCCAGCGAGCACGCGTGCGGGGCATTGCCATACTGGTGACCGGGGAGATCCGGCCGGGCCCTTCTGGCGTCACAGCGGTCGCCCGGGTGATCGAAGCGGACCGGGGACGCCAGCTGGCCACCCGGCAGAGCGGAGTTGTTGCGGGGACCGGGGATGTACTGGCGTTGGCCCGGCCATTCGCCGTGGTGGCGCGCAGGGCGCTCGGAGTTCCGCTCACCGAGGCCATCGATGTCTATGCCGCCGATTTCAGCGTGCGCGATCCACAGGCCTACGACGACTATGTGGAGGGACTCGCCGCCTTTGTCGACTACCGGTATGACGATGCAGCGCGGGCTTTCGCGGCAGCGCTGGCCCGGGCACCCGACTTCACCATGGCTCGCTATCGGCTGGCTCTGGTTCTCGCTGCCACTGGCGAGAATGAGCAGGCCAACCAGGAGATCCAGCGTGCGGTCGCCGAAGCTGACCGACTCGGCGACCGCGATGCGCATTATGTTCGTGCTGCCGCGGCCTATATCGCCTATCAATACGACCGGGCGATCGCTACCTACCGGGCGATCATCGCGCAGTCGCCGTATGCCACCGAGGCCCGGGTCTGGCTGGCTCAGATGTTTACCGCGACGAGACGCCATCGGGACGAGCTCGAAGTCGTGAACGAGCTCATCGAGCTCAATCCCGACCGATCGATCGTGTGGAGTATGTCGACCCGGGCTAATCTGGCGGTTGGCAATTTCGATCGAGCGGTACTCCATGCCCGACGCTACATCGAGATGGAGCCGAAAAGCGCCAATGGCCACCATATGCTCGGCCGGGCCTATCAGGCCCAGGCAGAATTCGAACTCGCCGCGCAGGAATATGCAGCGGCGCTGCAGATCGACGCTGGATTTCATTTTGCCCGCATCGACCTGGGCAAGGTCGAGGTGGTGCGGGAGCGTCGCGACGTTGCCGAACAACAACTCACCGCCGTCATATCGGACGCCGGCGCAGATCCCAGTCGCCGTGCCGATGCCGGTTTTGCGCTGGCCGCGCTATACCGCTCGCAGGGCCGGTTTCGACGAGCCGAGAGAACACTGGCCGAGCTCGAAAAGTCGATCGTTGCCGAAAAAGTGCGAGAGGCCATGGCGCTTTCCGTACGGGGTACATCGCTCATGGAACTCGGCGACACCAAGGGGGCAGCGCGTTTGATCGACCGCGCGCTCGACCGGGCGCCCGACAGTGTGCCGCCGACGCGATATCTCTTTGCCCGCGGTCTGCTCGAGTTGCGCTTGAAAGAGGGCGACGCTCTTGCAAAAACCATAGCGGCGATCCGTTCGCACGCCCTTCCGCCCGATGCCGGGGACTGGACCGAGGACAAAGCCGCCGCGTATCTGCGCGGTTTGCAGCTTGTCGGCGCGGGCGAGGCCGACAAGGCCATTGCACAGTTCCAGCGTGCAGTATCGCTGACCGGATACGAATACGGTGTCTATCGATTGGGACTGGCTCGTGCGTATCTGGCCGCGGGCAAGCTGGCCGAGGCCCTGGCTGCTGCCAACCAGGCTGCTGCCCGGAGCGATGCAAAGGAAAACCGCCTGGACCTGGAACTGGATCGGACCCGAGCTCGACTGGTGCTGGCCCGTATCCACCACACCATGGGACGCACGGTCCAGGCGACAGCGCATGCCCGGGCTTTCCTCGAACGCTGGACCCGGGCCGAGCCGGCACTGCCCGAGCTGGCCGAGGCGCGCAGATTGGCCTCGCTACGCTGAACAGAGACCCATTTTGCCGGGGAAGCGGGCGGCTGCGGAAACGGCCAGTCAACCCCAGTCTGGTCAGGGGTTGATCGTAATGACGTAAATGTAATGGAACGTCGCCTCCGTATACGAGGTCATCAGACCGACGCCATCGCCGTCGTATTCGCCATCGGATCGAGTATTGGCGGTAAACGGTGGCTCGCTGTTCAGGTCTCGCACGATGCAACGTTTGACTTGCCCGTCGATTTCGGCTGTATGGACAGACGACTCGTTTTCGACGAACGCACGCATTACCGAGCCCGAAGGTATAAAGGTGATCGCGATGCTGCCGGCGATCTGCTCGAACTTGGGCACGGTATAGCCCTGGAAATCATCGTCGAGGTTGTACATGGTCCAGCACCCATAACCAGTCTCCTCGTCTGCGGATGTCTCGAACAATATGCCGCCACCGCGAAATATCGCGGAAACCTCGCGGCGGCTCGCGGGATTCCGGTACTCTGCTACGACCTCGATCCGAAGCAGGTCGTTGCCGACCACGGGCCGATAATAGATACTGGCACGCGAGAGTCGGCTGGACTGTCGGAGCGCACCGTCAGTGGTTTTCCAGTCGCCCATGGTGGATTGCCACTCATCGGCCTTGAGTTCGCTGTCGAAGCTCTCGAACAAGATGAGCTGATTCATCAGCTCAGGTTCGGGGTCGCAGGCATCTCCGAGGTCGTCAGCGTCATTGCCAGTGGCCAACTCACTCTCATTCTCCTGCTGTGGATTACCGATAAGTGGACAATTGTCGCACTCATTGCCGATGCCGTCGCGGTCCTCATCGAACTGACCTGGGTTGTAGATCTCCTTGCAGTTGTCATCCGTGTCGACAAGCGTGTCTCCGTCGGAGTCCAGGGCAGCGTCTGGAATGCCCAAGATCGCTGCACATCCCACCTGTCCGCATAGAAATACGAGCGTTGTTGAGAGCTTCACAGCCATGGTTTGTAGAAGTCCCGATCTGTGTGTAGTGGGATCATAGTAGACCACGTTAGGGGGCGAGAAAATCAGGCCCGCGTTCCCCGGTCAGAAGCGGCCATAGACCCACATGCTGGCGCTGCCGTTGCCGATCGCGGCGGCCATGCCAGACCTTGCCGGGCCGCTCTCGGGCGCCTCTCCCGGGCGTGAAAGCCACCACAGCAGAGCGCCACCCGCGGCCAGGGCAAACCCGACGCCGACTGCGATCTCCGCGTTGCGGGCGCTGTCCAATGCTCGCCTCGACTTGTCGAAGCCGGGCCGCGTGCACTGGTTCATGGAGGTGCAGAACGTTTCGGCTTCGTCCCACAGAGAATGGGCATCCCACGCATAGTAGCCACCAACTGCCAGTCCTGCCGCGCCGAGGCCGACCACAACCCGGCCGACCAGTTGCAACCTCGGGTTGCCGCTCGGCGTGCTGCTGGCCCGCTCGGGGAACGGTCGCGGCGTTTGCTCGCGCGGCCTGGCATCGCTGGATGGTGCCTCATCGCGGCGGCGGGGAGCGCTGGGCTCCGGTACCGTGGCCGTGACCGTGCTCGACTCCGCCAGGGTGAGCTGTATGGACCAGAATTGCTCGCCAGCAACAAATGCCACGACGGTATAGTTCCCGGGATCGAGCAGGAGACGCACGTTCCACTTGCCGCGCGGTATGGCGACGCCGTCTTTCTCGATTGTAGCGGTTGCGATTTTAGCCAACTTTTCGGCCTCGATAATGAGATAAGGCAGCCTCGGCTCAATGGCCTTGGCGCGTTCTCGCGCCACGACCTCGCGCAACGTATCGCCCGAGAGTGCGGCGGCATCCTCGACCTCTCGATAGAGCTCCCACGCACTGGCCACGCGGCCGAGCTTTTCGTAGCACTCGGCCAGTCTGCCCCTCGTACCGAGCCCTTTGACGAGTTGCAGGCTGGCTTCGAATTTTCTGCACGCCCTGGCGTAGTCGCCCTCCTCGAACAGAGCAATCCCGGCGTCGAAGAGATCCCGCGCCGCCGCCAGGTCGGCCTTGGTGTAGCTGCCTTGCCCGGAATTCCTGTTCGCATTCGGGCCCGACCCCTGACCCAGCACGGGAAGAGGGGCCGCGAACGCCCACACCAATGCGAGACTATAGGGAACACACCGGATATTGCGCATGATTATCAGCGATAAGGATACCCGAAGGATCGTCGCGGCTGTGCTAGCAGACCATATGACGTTACAAAACGTCTGGCCACGGATTACCCTTGGTCGGCTTGCCTCTGCCGGGCCTGGTCGTCGTCCTGGCCCTGGTGCGCTTTCCTGCCCGCCGGTCGCCCGACGTCGTCGCCGTTCTGGCCCTGGTGCGCTTTCCTGCCCGCCGGCCGCCTGAAGCCCTCGCGGTCTTGGCCTTGACGGTGCGTTTTTCTGTCGCGGTCCTCCGTTTCCTGGCAATGCCAGTGCGTGCTTTGCGTCGCTTGGTTCGGCGCAGAACTTTCGTGGGCACCGGTTCATCGGCCTTCGAGGCCGTACGGCTGGGCTGATCGGCCGTCGGTTCGCCAGGGTGCCGCGCAGTTGCACCGGGTTCGTCACGCGTATCGTCGATTTCTTCGGCGGTGCTCGGCACGTGCCGGTGGGATTCACCTGGGCCCGCGCTCGCGCCGTATTCGCCCCGAACTGACGTTGTAACAGGTGCGCTCGCGCGCTCGTCGGCTTTGCGCTGCATCGCTGTGGATGGCGGCGGGTGGCGGCTTTCCACCTCGCTGCTGCCCAGTCCCGGAGTTTGCGATGACCGCGGACCATCGGCCGAGGAGACCGATTTGCTGTACCACATCACGGGCAGCGCCGTCGCGGCTACAGCAGCGATCGCGAAGGCCATGACCACTATCCGTCGTGGCCGACTGCTGAGACCTGCGTGTCTCACGGCACCGACCGCCGCAAACTCGGGTTGGATGCCGATGGCGCTTCCCGTCAGCATGGGTTCCGTGTACGAGCCGCTGTCATCGTCGGGGTCGGGAGCGCCGGACGATACCGCGAATCGTATATCAGTGGGCACGACGTGCGGAAACAGGCTCTTGATGGCCTCGGGCTGGTACACGATGCGGGCCGAGCTGTACTCGCCGGGTTTGCGCCCGGTCCGGATGGTGATATCGTCGGCGCCTGGTTCGCGCTCCTCGGCAAATGGCCTCAGGGTGCTGGCCAGCGCCTCGGCGCTCTGATAGCGCCGGTCGGGATCTTTGGCGAGGCAGCGCATGACTACCGATTCGAACCCCGCGGTCACCCACGGCGCCCGCTCGCACATGGGCAGCGGGCACTCATACAAGATCTTGGCCAGTATTTCGGCTGGACTCTCGGCCACGAAAGGAAACTCTCCCGTGGTGAGCTGATACAAAAGGACGCCGAGTGACCAGATGTCCGACCGGGAATCGGCGTATTTGGCCGATTTGGCCTGTTCCGGCGACATGTACGCCGGCGAGCCGATGGTGCCGATGGTCGTGGTCTCGAACGGTACGTTACCATCGCCCTTGACAATTTTGGATATGCCAAAATCCAGGACCTTGACCTTCAGAGCTCCGTCACTCGCCAGGGTCACGAACAGGTTGCTGGGTTTGAGGTCGCGGTGGATGATGCCCAGGCTGTGAGCTTCGGACATGGCGTTGCACACCTGGATGATGAGCGCCGAGGCCTCACTCTGCCGCAGGTAGAGGCATCGGGCCAATAGTTTGGCGAGATCAATGCCGCAGAGATACTCCATGACAATGAACGGCAGCCCATCGTCGAGCGTGCCAACATCGAGGACCCGGGCAACGTGTTCACCTCGTAGCTTGGATTGCGCGTGGCCCTCCCGTATGAATCGCTGCGCCGCATTCGAGAAGATCAGCGCTTTTGGCAGCATAAACTTGAGGGCTACGCGCTGATCGCGCGCGCGGTCAAACGCGGCGACGACAGCACCCATTCCGCCTGCACCGAGGAGCTTTTCGACCTGGTATCGGCCGGCGACAACATCGCCATTCTGGACCGGAAAGTCCACCTCGGTATTATTCTCTGCGGCGAAACTGTATGCAAGGGTGTTCACTGTCCGAACTCTGGTAGATGTAGCTCGGTTGGCAGCAGGTGGTCGCGATTGCAAGCGGACGCGGCAGCGGTGCACAAGCACAGCGAGCCGCGCAAGAGGCCAGGATCCAGAGTCTCCATGCTATTTCTATCGCCCGTGGATACGCTTTCAGCTGCAATTGGTATGGTCAATTCATAGGGCGGGAGCGTAGTCGTCAATACGTGAGTAACAGTGCGCTGGTCTTGTTATTTCAGTATGCTAAATAACACTATTTGCTCTCGATAAAACCGTGGCTTCCATGCGTCAGACTCTCTCCATCAGATTTCTCATGGGATATGTATATATCCGCTGAATCAAGTCTAGGTCGAGGTGCGGGCATGGCCGCATTGCAACGTGGCCTGGCAAAAGTGACAGCCGCGGCGTCCGTTGCAGAACGTACGCCCAGCCTATCTGCGCTCAGCACAGGCAAGATCGGTTCGGCCACAGCAACAAGAGTCACATTTTCGCTGTGGGCAGGTGAAACGCAAAAACCGTCTGTGCAAGGCCGGCTCGGTATGCACCTCGGCGTCGAACATGATCTTCATCTTCAGTCCTGGGCGGTGCCTTTCACGAATGGCGAGGTCTCCACTCGCCTCTGGTACTTCGGGCGCTGGGCGTCGAGACTCTATTCGAGGTTCCAGGAGTGATTCTTCTGGATCCGATCGGGGATGGCTTGCAGCTCACTGGCATTGAAGGAGTCGAGTCGAGCCCGATGCTCGGGGGTGAGCACTATATCGAGTGCCTGACATAGAACGCGTATGGCTTGGCGGAGCCCGTCGGATTTGCCCCGGTTGTAGCCGTCGGATTCACCCTGGTCGTAGATTTCGGCTTTCAGTTCAAGCGCGACCGGATTCCCCTTGCCGATGAGAGCCCGAGCCACCGCGTTATCGGCTTCGATTGCCTCAGTGAGAGCGCGGACTTTTAGCGGCGTGCGCAAGCAAGGGTCTTCGATGTACGAGTCGTCGGCCAGGCTGAGCCAGCAGTCGTCGTTGGGGGACCACTCCTTGACCGGGCCTACTATCACTCGCCCTGTCCGATCAGGGCCGTCATGGTGCTGAATTTGCTCATGCACATAGATAGCAAATACGCGGCGCACCCCGCGCTCGATTAAATAGCGGGCACGTTTTTTCAGACTGGCTTCACTCTGTTTGTGTTTGACCTCGACCGATAGCTCCTCGAGATATCGGTGGCCGTCCGCGTCCGTTCCCGCTTTGCGGATACACGCATCGGTGGCAAAGTCGGTGTGTTCGGATACTCGAGTGAGTAACTCGGTGGAACCGACATAACCATCCGCCACATGGGCGCGCAGTGCGTAGGCAATGTCGAATTGGCGGTCAGCGTGAGGCGGCTCCGAAGGCGCAACCTGGATAACCTGACCGTCGATCATTTCCTGATACGTTTCTGGTTCGACCAAATGCTCGTCGGGTGATGGAAACTCCACCTTGCAGGGTGCCCCGGGTAGTTCAACCCGAGCCGAGCTTCTCGCGCCGGGCACGAGATACATGGAACGGGAGTGAGTACGGTTGCTCATAACCAAATAGCAGGGTAGCACAAAAATGAGACTGCTGCAGAGGTACACCGCCGCGTGTCAGGCTACTCGAACGGGGAGGTGGGTTCGTCAATCTCAACCATTTCACGCCATATTGCGCGACAGCGCGTTCACAATGGATGACTCTGGCAATGCTCGATTGCTACAGCTCGAACCACCCGGTGACGAGGAAACCGCGTCGATCGTCGACGAGATCGTTCGACGTATCATCGAGATCTTGGCTGCTCGGCTACATACTCTTCTGCCCCGGAGGTCAGTGGTTTTAACTAGTGGATCGAATCTGTTGGCACCCGTTCTTTGCTTATGCTCTACGTGGCCACGACCCATATCAAATACTTCACAATCGTGCTCTTTGGTAAATTGATAAATTGAGTAATCCACACGCCCCGGGCCCGGTCGGCCAGGCACACGAGCACGGATTCGGCAATGTTCTCCGCGGGGCGGAGCAATTCACGTCCCCTTCTCGACGAGTTCATTGGCGATTCTACAAGCCGCTGAACATTCTCATCGAGCACCAAACATGGCGGCAAGTCCTCGCTCTACCTGCCGCGGGAAACCGACCCCCAGGTGTCGCGGCCAGACCTGGACCTGCCTGCCAGGTCTGGAACCGCACGTCCCGCACTCAAATTTTCGCTGTTTGCGAGCCACTGCGACTTCTCGGTCGGAGATAGTGCCGCATACCAGGAGTATGAGCGTATCAGTCGATCGCAGGTACCGTGGCGAGACCTCCCCGGCGCCCGCCGACCGTGCGCGCGGTGCTCGCCCGGCGGTATCGATCGACCTGATCGCAACCCGACGACGAAAATTCGGCTAGAGCTGAATAACGAGAGATTGTTTTTTCGCCGCTCGCTGCCGTAAGATGCCGGCCTCAGATACGTGGCGTCTTTGCCATGGTGGGGCACTATGCTGAATCAGGATCTGCGCGCGCGCATAGCCGAGCGCCTGAGTGGCCGTTCTTTCTCTCTTCGAGCCGATATGCTGGGTGTCGAATCCATCGAGACCATGTTGCGAGGCTTGTTCGACGATGGCTGGCTTCACATCGAAGATGCCGACCTCGAAAGCGACGATACAAGCGTCACGATCAATGGCCGCGGGACCGTGTTCCGGATCCCGCGGGCCGCGATCAGCGCCACCTTTCACCTCGGCGACCAGCCGGCCCTGGCCCTTTGTGCCAGCGAATTTCCCGCTGTGTGGAATATGTCCAATAGCTTTCCGGCCATGGCCGGGGGCTTCATGGACATGATCGGGTTTCGCCATCCGCGTCTGACCGTGGATTCCCGGGCAGAGAATGGTCTGGCGCCGCACTTTCAGACCGCCTTTGGCCTCTCGCCCACACCGCCGATGCTCGACAAGTTCGTTCTGCGCGGGATCACGTTCGAGGCCGAGGTCGATCTTAAGGCGTTTAACGCCGTGGCCTGGTTGATCCAGGGCGATCGCCTGGAAGTGCGTGGCCCCCTCGAGATGCGGGGCAATGCCGCGCGCATGTGGCTGCGCTCGGATACCCTTTCGCCGGTCGAGATGGGCGGGTTTTCTCTGCCCTTCGAGCTGCAATTCATCTCGCTATTCGAGCCGGGCGAAGACTTGGGAGCCGGCCAGTCGGGCCAGGGCCAGGCCGCGGCGCCATCGGGCCAGGGCCGGGCAGCCAGCTCTTCTGCAACCAGTGCAACCAAGGCGAGAGGATTTGCCCGTCTGGCCGCTACTGCCACGTTCGGGCGGGGCGATTCCGGGGTCGAGCTGCCGCTCGCCGCCATGGTCGATCACCCTCGACTGGCCGAGCTCACTCTCGAAGTAGGCGGCGACGACCCGTCGCAGATGGCCTTTGGCGCCATGTCCAGGGCCATTGGCGCCGACCAGTTCATGAAGCGGCTCGGCGACTCGTTTCCCAGCCTCGACGACGTGGTCATCGAGCGGGTGGCGATCACCGGTTCGTCGCCGGAAAAAACCATCACCCGCTTTCAGATCGACGTCGCCCTCGACGCCACGATCGATGTCATTGCCGATTTCCTCTCCATGAGTGGATTCGTGGTCCGGTTTACACTGGTCGAGCCGGGTACGTCCCGGTCCAAACTCTACGTTGCCACCAAGTTCAATGCCGAACTATTCGGCACTGGATTCAGCGGCCACATGACCATGCCGCGGATGTGGTTCAACGCCCAGCTCGCCCAGGGCGAGTCCATCGACCTGGCCAAGCTGGTCGAGACGGTGCTGCCCGAGCTGAAGGGACCCGATCTGGCGTGCACCTCGTTCCGCGTATACGGCGATCTGAAGGGCACCTCCCTGTCCATGTTCACCGAGATCGAGGGCGACTGGGCCATACCGATCGGAATTTCCGATCTCACCGTGCAACGGATGGGTGTGCAGCTCTCTCGCGATAGCACTGCCGGCAACGTCAAGACCACTGGCGCGGTCTACGGCCACATCGCCATAGGCGACGTCGAACTCCTGGCCAGCTGGCGGGTTCCGGGCGGCCTCTTTTTGAAGGGCTCGATCGAAGAGCTCAACCTGGCCAGAGTTGTCGGCCAGCTGTGTGGCAAGAACGCCTTTCAGGGCATGCCCATTGCCCCGGATATTCTCGATGTCACTCTCAAGGATGCGGTGGTCACGGCTGATTTTTCCAGCCGTACATTTAGCCTGGCCGCCGGCGCCGACAAACTCGGTCGGGCCGAATTATTCATCCAGAAACCACAAGACGCCGGCTGGGGCATGGGCCTCGGCCTGTCCATGCCGGGTGATTTCCGATTTTCCAGCCTGTCGAAGTCACTCTCGGTGCTCGATGGATTCGATATTTCCAACGCCTATATGGTCATCTCGACCTTTGCCGCGCGCGAGCTCACGTTGCCCGGTCAACCGCGCGATCAGGTGACTCGCACCCAGCGCGGGGTCAATTTTTATCTGCCGATCGTGCTCGAGGGCAAGGGAGCCCTGGCTCCCCTGCGCAACGTGCTCGGCGACGACGGTGCGTCGCTCACCTTGCGCGGGGCACTGAGTGAGCAGGGGGGTCTGCTCGAGGCGGCCATGGCCGGTTTCGAAGTCGCCTCGGGTGTGGTATTCGAAAGCGCTGGCTTTCGCATGGCGTTCGAAAAAGACGGCGACGCCTCCTTCAGTATCTTTGGCCGGGTTGCGGTCGATCTGCGCGATCAGCTCCTCTTTACCGGCGAACTCTTGGTTCAGCCCAATGGCGCCACTCTGTCGGCGACCATGCAGGGAACCTGGAACCGGCCATTCGGCATTGCCGGGGTGGTCCTGGCAGAGGTTGCTTTGCAGCTCGGGCTCAGCGCCCAGGGCCTGCCCACGGTGGGCCTGGCCGGAGCTGCCAAGATCGGCAATTTCGAGGGCTCGCTGGCGATTCTCATCAATTCAGTCGATCCCGCCGAGAGTGTGCTTTCGCTGCAATTCAACGAACTCAGCCTGAGCGTTTTGCTCGATTCGCTGATCTCGCCCCAGGCGCGCAAAAGTGCGCCGAACTGGCTCACCGGTCTGTTGGACAGCGGCTACCGCGACGTGGATGTCTATATCTGTCCCGAGAGCACCTATATCGGCCAGAACTACTATCCCCAGGGATTCCGCTTCAAGGCCAAGACCGATATTTTCGGCTGGGACGCCGAGGTTGAGGCCGAGCTGAGCTACACCTCGGGAATCAGATTCTACGGGGCCTGCGAGCCCTTGCGCTTGGGCCAGATCAACAGCGACAAATACGCGTTCGAGCTTACCGCCGCAGATATCGATCTTTTCGCGGACAAAGAAAACACCGCCGCCGGCCCGCTCAATCCGTATGGCGATGGCGGGGCCCAGCCGGCCGAGAAAGCCGAAACCGCACTCGCGGCCACGCCGGCCGGCGATGGTCCGGCAGTGACCAAACGGGCGCCCGGCGACCGGCCCCGTCTGACCTTGTGCGGTCTCACCTTCAGCGGCAAAAAGTCATCGGCCAGTGCCGAGAGCGTCACCTGCAAGGCCGGCCAGCCCACAACCATCGAGCTGTGGATCAATGCGGCCAAACCGCGCACCGCGGCCAAAAAACCCGCCCGGCCACGGGCCACATCGAAAGCCGGGGCAAAAACCGGCACCGGAACGGGCAAAAAGACGACCGGTGAGGTCAGGCGGAAAACCAGCATCAAGGCGGGCAAAAAGGCAACAGGAGCGGCCAGGTCGGCAGGAAGAAAAAAAGCCGCCAGCGCCAAAACGACCGAGCGCAAGGGTCGAGCCAGGGCGCCGCAAAAGAGCACCAAAACGGTGCGGCGCAAAACGGCTGCTCCTTTGACCAGGCGAGCGCCGGCTGCCCAAACTGACCTCCCGCTGGTCGAAATCGGCCAGAATTCCGACAGAGATGCCAGGGACGGACGCATTCGGCTGTTCTTTTCCGGCACCGAGCTGGTGTGGCAGCACGGCTCGGTCAAAAAGGGCCGAATCAGCGCTGAATTCGGCGCTCATTACGGTCGATGGACCCATATCGCCGTGGTGTCGCAAGGTCGCGGCGGGCGTTTTCAGGCCATCTATATCGACGGCGAGCTCGCTGCCTCGGCCGAGCGAGCCGACGGGCCCCAGGGCGATGTGCGGGGGCTTTTGCTGGGCGGCAAGGCGGGGGCCGGTTTTCGCGGCCGCATGGCCGAGGTGCGGATCTGGTCGCGCGAGCGACGCAGCAAAGAGTGCAAATCCGGGCGTTTTCAACTTCTTCGCGGCGGCGAAAACGATCTCGAGGGCTACTTTCCCCTGGCCGGGCCAGCAAGAGAGGAATCGCAGAAAACAGCCAACGGCCAAAAAAGTGACATCGGCGGTCCATTGCTCGCGCAAGCGGCCGAGTTGTCGCCGAGCGCCGAGGTCGCACCGGGCGATCCGGCCTATGCCCTCTTGCTGGGCGGAGTGGAGCTGGCCGGCCAGGGCGACCGGCCCACGGCTGCCACCACCAGCAGCCTGTCCTGTGCCGGCGATCTGACTGTAGAAGCCTGGATCAAGCGCGCTTCGGACAGTGGCCAGCGCCAGGCCATCGTCTGCAAAGACGCGGCTGGCGACTTTTCGCTCGAACTCGACGAAAACGGTATTGTGTCGTTTGCCCACGGTAACGGTACGGTCGAGGAGGTATCGGCCCCGGCCGCCGGCCGGGTGCCCCGCGCAGTCTGGCATCACCTGGCCGCGTGTCGCCGCGCTCGGTCAAAATCCATCGAATTTTTTGTCGATGGGAGTTCGGTGGGCAAAGCCAGGTACAAACGCGCGGTCAAATCAACCCAGACCGCGGTGGTTGTCGGGGCCCGGCAAGACAATGCTCTGCCCTTTGGCGGCCTGGTGGACGAGGTCAGGGTGTGGGGCAGAGCGTGTTCGGCCGACGAGATTCGCCGGCGCAGCCGGCGCGGGCTTACCGGACGAGAAGCGGATCTCTTGGCCTACTGGCAATTCGACGAGGGCGAGGGCAAAACGGCTCGTGACCGCTCACCCAATGGTCATGACCTGACCCTGGGGAAAGCGCGCTGGGCCAAATCCATCAACCATGCACCAGACCTCGACTCTCGCGCTGCCCGGCGAAGCGAACAGGCCAATACCAAAACAGCGATCGTCAACAGGCCGTCCGGGGCCCGGCAATCGGCCCTGGGCGGACCGCAATTGCGGATCAATCTCAGTGTTTTTGAATCGCCTTCATTCTATATGTCCTGCCGGGTTGGGCTGCTGGGATTTTTCGAGGAGCAAATCCTTGCCGAGGCCGACAAAACCGGCCTGAAACTCGCTCTCAGTCGCACCTCGGCCGGGACCAGCATGGCCCTTAGCTGCCAGGTCGGCAACCGTGGTCTGCGCGCCGATGGCAGCCTATCGTTTGCCCTCAATATGGATGTCCGGCTGGTCGTGCCCGGTAGCAAGACGTCTCTTGGCCGGATCAAACTGCGCACGTCGCTCGACGGCTCGGTCGATCTCGATATCACGGCCAGGCTCTTTCGCCTCGACATCAAGGGCAGCTTTCAGTGGCAGGGCAAGACCATGCGCGTGCCCACAGTGGTCTTCTCGGTCCCATTCAGTGGCGTTGCCGAGATCATCAAAGAGGTCACCGACGAGATCGAAAACCACGCCTACAAGATTTTCGAAGATATCGTCGGCGGGCTCGATACATTCGGCGATGCTGTGGAAAAAGGCTGGGTCGAGACCGGAAAAGCCATCGGGCAAGGCGCCGCAGAGCTCGGCGATGCCCTGCAGGCAGCCTACAAGAATGTGGACGCCGACCGGGCGGTCAAGATTTTCAAAAAGGCCGGCCATTCGCCCGAAGACACCTGCCAGGCACTGAAAGATAGCTTCACCGCCGGGGCCGACGATGTGGCCAGAGCGATGAAAACGGCCGCCATTCCTGTCGATCGTATCGGCAAGGGGCTGCATAAAGTCTATACGACCAACCCAGCCGAGGCGGCTCGTATCCTGGGCGGAGCGGGATTCGACGCCAGTGAGACCGGCAAGGCGCTGCAAAACGCTTTCAAAGCCAAGGCCGATGTGGCCGGCAACGCGCTCAAGGCAGCCGGTTTTGAGCCCGATCACGCAGTCAAGGCACTGCGCGGAGTATTCCGCATGTCATCGAAAGGCGCGGCTACGTTTCTGCAAAAATCCTGGGGCAAGGACGAAAAAGCCGTGCGCTCGATCATGAAGAGTGCTGGTTTCAGCTCCAAGGACATCGATAGCGCGGTCAAGAGTGTCTACAAGACAGTCGCCAAGACGGCGGCCAAAGAAAGCAAAAAGGCCGCCAAATCGGTCAGCAAGGGGACCAAGAAGGCCACCAAGGCGGTAAAGGGAATTGGCAAGAAAAAGAAGAAGAGGAGGAAATAAAGTGACGAATCAATTGCCTCATTGGCGATACGGTTTTCGCAAACGGCGACAGCAAGGGTAGATGCGATGAAGCATGATCTGATCTTTAATCCATGGCGCAGAGGCTCCGAGCCATTTATCGACATGGATGTGCGTTCCCAGCAATGGAAACGAGTCAAGGACATCGAGGGCGACAAAAAATACTCACTGGTTTATGCCGACAGTACTGATTTGCCACATGTCCCGAACAAGACCGAGGCGGTCTACATCATGGGGGGGCATTGCAGTCGAGGTTTTAGCTACGTGTTCTGGAAGCGCAAACGGGGCAAAGAGCACCGAATGACCTTCGAGGAGTATTTTCAGAGTTTTCGCGGCATATTCGACACCAAGATCAATTTTAACGTAAAAGTATATTCGTGTTGGAGCGCGCAAGGCACCCCCAAGGAAGATCCATTTGCCCTGCGTTTCGGCAGACTCATGCGAGAAAAGGGCTACAAGAGCTGCCCGATCTGGGGATATACCAAGCGGATCGAACAGTGGTACACTGGAGGGCAGGCGGGCAAGGAGATCAAAAAGCTGGAGAAGAGATTGTATCCCGAGCTGGATTCGGAAAAAGCAGCTCTGTTTGCTCAGACCGGTACGGCGTTTACCTCCATGTGGGTAGCGATCGAAGAAGCGCTGGTGCGAATCGAGGTCTGACGCGACGCCGCGACCGGGCTGTGGTTGCCGGCTTTTCTATTCTTCCACCTATTCTTCGCGTTTGGTGATGAGTCCGTGCTTGCGCAGAAGCGTGCGCAGGTGCTTGCGGTCGAGCGCGGCCTGCCGGGCGGTCTCGGACAGATTGGCCTGGCAGCGGGCCCACAGGTCGCTCAGATAGCGGCGCTCGAATTGGTGCAAGACGGTTTTTTTGGCCTCGGCATAGGTCAGATCGGTGCGCACGGTCAGCTCGTGGTGCTGGCCGGCAGCGGTGGCCAGGCCGATGCGCAGGTCGGCAAAACTGCGGGCGCCAGGCGAAAGTGCAATGGCCCGGTCCATGATGTTGCGCAGCTCGCGCACGTTGCCGGGCCAGTCATGGGCGATGAGCTGGTCGAGATTGGGCCCCGCGACACGGTCGCCGGACAGCGGGTCGAGGCCGCGGCGGCGCATCAGTTCGGCGCAGATGACCGCAATGTCCTCGCGTCTCGACCTCAGCGGCGGCAGCGAAACCCGGACCACTGACAGGCGATAGAACAGATCGGCGCGAAACGTGCCATCGGCGACTCGTAGCTCCAGGTCGTCGCGCGACGCCGCGATCACCCGCAGATCGACTGGCTGTTCCCGATCGGCCCCGACCGCTTTGACCTTGCGCTCCTCGAGTACGCGCAGAAGACGCGCTTGCACCGTGGGCGAAACTCCGGCCAGCTCGTCCAGAAACAGGGTTCCGCCGTGGGCGCGGATGAACGAGCCGGCCCGCCTGGACGTGGCACCGGTAAAGGCGCCGCGCAAGTGGCCAAAAAGCTCGCTCTCGAGCAGGGTTTCGGGCAAGGCGCCGCAGTCCACGGCGACAAAAGGGCCCTTGCGTCGGGCACTGGCCTCGTGAATGGCCCGCGCGGCCAGTTCTTTGCCGGTGCCGGTCTCGCCCTCGACAAGGACTGTGGTGTCCGACTGAGCGGCCAGTTCGAGCACGGCGAACACTTCGCGCATGGCCAGGCTCTCGGCCACCAGATCGCCGAATCGCCGCGACTGACTGGGGTCGACCTGGAGCGGCACGGCGATGGGTTGAACGCGCAGAAATGTGCGTCCAAGCCTGAGGGTGGCGCCGACCGAGACCTCGGCCTGCGAGACCAGCAGGGAACCCTCGTGCAAGATGCCGTTGCTGCTGCCCAGGTCGCGCACCGAAACCCGGTCGCCGTCAGCGGCAACAGCCATGTGGCGGCTCGATACACGGTCGTCGGCGAGCACGAGATCGCAGTTCTTGTCGGTGCCGACCGAAATTTCGTCGGGTCCCAGCCTGACTGCACGACCGCGATCCGGCCCCTCGACCACGACGAGCTGGCAGCGGATGGGCCCGCCGGCAGCGGGAAAGGTCGCGCTATAAACCGTTGCCTGTTGCCTGCTCATGCGCTTCGATTCGGTGTATGGATTCGCTCGGCCCCGATTCTCTCACCCGACTCGGTCGCTATCGTCTCGTCGCCATGCTCGGGCAAGGAGGCATGGCCAAAGTGTACCTGGCCCGGGGGTTTGGCGCGAGTGGCTTTGAAAAGCGCCTGGCCATCAAGACCCTGTTGCCGGCATATCGCGGCATGGGCGCATACGAGCGCCTGCTCATCGAAGAGGCCAGACTGAGCGCCAGGCTCGAACACCGGGGCCTGGTCTCGGTACATGAGCTCGGCGTGGACCAGGGGGTGTACTACGCCTGTATGGATTACGTGGACGGCGCCGACCTGGGCACGCTGACCCGGCGGGCCGAATCCGATCCGCCCGCTGTGCCCCTGCCTCTTGTGCTCTCGATCGCCGAGGAGATCGCCCACGCCCTCGAATATGTGCACCGCTATGCCGATGAGCAGGGCCCGCTCGGTCTTGTGCATCGCGATGTCAGTCCATCGAACATTCTGATCTCGCGGGCCGGCGAGGTCAAACTGGCCGACTTTGGCATCGCCAAGGCCACGATGCTGGCCGAAGATACCCTGAGCAACATCCGCAAAGGCAAATACGCGTACATGTCACCCGAGCAAGTTGCTGGAGAGCCGCTCACATCGGTGAGCGATCAGTTTGGCCTGGGCGTGACCCTGGCCGAGCTGTGCACCGGAACGCGACCGTTTGACGGCGCCACGGTCATGGACACGCTGGACAATATCAAGGCCGCTCACAAGCCCGATCTGGCCGGGCTCGACGACGATGTCCGGGCCATCATATGGACCTGCCTGGCCCGCGATCCAGCCAGCCGCTTTGCCAGCGCCGATGCTCTGGCCCGGGCGCTGGCCGAATCCCGCCGCCAGCGCGCCATCGTGACACCGACCGAACTGGGCGAGTGGGTCGCCAATCGGCTGCCCAACATCACCCCGGAGCCCGATCAGCCCGGCCAGCGTTGATCGATCTGTTCTTGGTTCTTGGCGTCGTGCGACAGTCACGACGTCACGGCCAGCTCACAGATTGCTGATCTCGATGGTCTGGCGCTCGAGTCATTCGGGAAGGCTCTTGTCTGCCACGTCGAATCCGGTGGGAAATAACAGCCTTCTGTTACTGATGTCCATTGTGCAGCGGGCCGCAATAAACCGACGGCGCAAAGCGCCGCGCCGATACTCCGGGGCGGATTGGACCTCGCCGCTTTCTCTCGTATAACCGATTGAAATTACAGCCATTTCGTCGCGAATATCGGAGTATCGGAGGGCGGCAAAGCGCATCCTGTGCGGGCATGATCGCGGCCAGCGGCTGGCTACTCGCGGCGGGTAATTGGCTCAGATGAACGGGACAGCGAATCGGCAAATACCCGCGGCGTTTGTTACTCTGACCGTCGTGAGCGATTCTGTCGACAAGCCTCGCATCGTGGCCGTTGCCGGTGGCAAGGGCGGCGCGGGCAAGAGCTTGATCGCGTCCAATATCGGCATTTTTTTGGCGACGCTCGGCCACCGTGTGGTGTTGGTCGACGCCGCGCTCGGCATGGCCAACCTGCATACATTTGCCGGCTTGGCCCGGCCCGAAAGAACTCTGTCCGAGGCGTTTAGCAAGGCCGAAATTCCCCTCGACGAGCTGGTCTCGATCACTGCCGTTCCCGGCCTTCGTCTGGTTGCCGGGGTGCGCGATCCGGTCTGGGTCGCCACGCCCAAACCCGCGCAAGTGCGCCGGCTGGCCACCACGATCCACGAGCTCGATGCCGATTTCGTGGTCATCGATCTGGCTCCGGGAACCTCGAGCTTTACCCTCGATATGTTTCTGGCTGCGGATATCCGCGTGCTGGTCGCCATGCCCGAACCGACCTCGATCGAGCTCTGTTATCGCTTCATCCGGGCGGCGTTTTTTCGCCAGCTGCGAGCTGCCGACCTGGCTGATCCGGTCAAGCTCGGGCCCGGGGAACTGCGCAACTTTCTCGGCGGAATTCCCGCCCCGAGGGATCTGTATTTCTACGCCCTGGAGCGCGATCCCGAACTGGCCACTGCCGTCGAGGCTCAGATCGTGCAGTTTCGTCCCCATCTGGTCATCAATGCCGTTCGGTCCAAGGCCGATATGGAAATGGGACGGGCTGTGGCCTCGGCCGTGCGTCGGCAACTCGGGGTACCGATCACCTATCTCGGCCATCTCGAGTACGATGAAGCGGTTTGGGTGGCAATCCGACGGCAACGGCCTCTTCTGGTCGAGCATCCCGAATCTCGGATATCCAAGTGCATCGAGAAAGTCACCCGGCGGCTGCTCGCGGTTCGCGACAGCGACCAGCCGCTCGACAATGCGGCCGCCGGAGACAGCCATTACGACCTTCTGGAAGTCGAACCCACGGCCAGCTTCGAGGACATTCGGCGGGCCAATCGACGCGTGCGAGAAGTGTATAGCCGCGATTCGGTGGTGGTAAATGGACTGTACACCGACGAGCAACTCGACGAGCTGCACCAGAGGCTCGACGCGGCCTATTCCACTCTGATGGACTCGAATAAACGCAAGGCCTACGACAGCGAGCTATTTCCCGAGGGAGTGCCCGCCCAACCAGTCGATCCGATCGTGGCCACGCCGCCCAAGCTGCAGCTGCCCCCGGCCGCGCGGCCGCCCATGCCCACGCTCACCCCGGCAACCGACTTCTCCGGCCCACTCATGCGCCAGATTCGCGAGGCTCGCGGTATCGAGTTGCGCGATATTTCCGAGCGCACCAAGATCGGTATGGCCTATCTGGAAGCACTGGAAAGCGAGACCTTCAAAAAATTGCCAGCAGTCGTGTATGTTCGCGGCTTTTTGGTCGAGTACGCCAAAATGCTGCAGATCGACACCGGCCGCGTGCTCAAAACCTATCTCGAGCGCTACCGCGTCGAGCGGCAAAAGATCGAAGCCGAGGCAGACGAGTGGCCATGAATGACCGGACCGGGAGTCCCCGGGACGGCCGGACTTCCGGCCGGATCGGCGGTTGGCCTGGCAACAGAAGCGGGTTATTTGATCCACAAGCAATGCGTTTCTGTTCGGATTAGACTGTATAGTCTCCGGCTATGGAACAACGCCTACAGGGTCTTCTCGACCAGGCCAGGCAAAAGGACGGCCTGATCGTGGTACTGAGTGGTGCTGGAATTTCGGCCGAGAGTGGTATTCCGACATTCCGCGGCAAGGACGGGTATTGGACCGTTGGTTCTGTCGAATATCATCCCGAGGAGCTGGCCACCTACGCCGCATTTCAGCGCATCCCCGAGGCGGTCTGGCAGTGGTATTTGTACCGTCGCACGGTGTGCAATCGGGCCCAGCCCAATCCGGCCCATCAGGCGCTGGTCGCGCTCGAGAAGGCGATCGGCGACCGGTTTCGCCTGATCACGCAGAACGTCGACGGCCTGCATATGCGCGCCGGAAACAGCGTGGAACGCACCTACCAGGTGCACGGAAATATTGATTTCATGCGCTGCGCCAGGGAGTGTACAACCGACGTATTTACCATACCCGATGAGATCGGCGACTTCGATCGCGACGACCAATTGACCGACGACAGGGCAGCCCTGCTGCGCTGCCGCAACTGCGACGGGCCGGCGCGGCCGCATGTCTTGTGGTTCGACGAGAGCTACGACGAGCCGCTGTTTCGCTACAAGAGTTCGCTGGGCGCGGCAATCTCGGCGGCATTGATCCTGGTTGTGGGCACTTCGGCCAGCACCACGCTGCCCTGGCACGTGGTCAAGTCGGGCGCTCAGGTCGGAGCATTCATCGTCGACATCAACATCGACGACAATCCATTTGGCGAGATCGCCCAGGAGCACGACAGAGGTCACGCAGTGCGTGGCAAGGCGGCCGAGCTGGTACCTAAAATCGCCGCCTACCTCGCCGCTGACGAGCCCTGTGATCGGACTTGACCTCTGGCCCATGGGGGCCGAGTGCCAGGCCTACTGCGAACTCGACGATCAGTTCTCGGTCGCCGAGATCGCCGACATGCACGCGGCAATCATGTCGTCACCCCACCTGTCCAGCAATCAGCTCGGCCCGCGCTTTGCCCGATCGCGCCGCATCGGGGACGGTGTACGCTTTTCAACTTGGCGCCGATGTAGGTGAGTATCCACGTCGATCTCGCCCCGAGGCCAGGTCTCTCACTCATTGTCCATCGAAGCAGGATGTCGGATTCACTGCCTTCTGCCGCGTCTACCACCATCTTGTGTATACGATCCGGATCTTTCAGGTACGCTAGCGCCAGTTTTTTGAGTTGCGTGGCCCCGTCCTGGCTTGACTCAGGGGGACAAAACGACGTCACCTTGAACAACGCAACGCCGAACCTGTACTTCCCAACCAGACTCAGTCTCGAGATCACGCGCATCTTGTTTCTCCTCTCGTCGAGCATGCCGCGACGGTGATGCGTTGGCGCCCCATCTGCTCTCGCAGATTTGGCGCTATTTTGCTTTGAGTGTTGTTTTCGTTCGCCATCCGGGTGAGCATGTGCGTTCATGCGCATGGCTGATACCCGCAGATGACCGGGCCGATTCTCCTGTACGAAGGATCTAGAGGATGCCGTTGAGCACGTCGCACGATGGTCGCCCACGTCGGTTGCGCCAACGCTTCGGCTTCGCAAGGAGCGGCTCGATGATCTCCCACTGCTTGTCGGTGAGGTCATGAAGATCATAGATCACAAATGGAGCCACGCGTCGATCCTCGGTGGAGGCTCTATTAAAAACAGATCTGATTTCGATCCCAAATCAGTGGGTAACACAATGATCTCCTCTGCCGATTTCATAGTCCCAACACTGGAGATTTGGCTACTCCGAGATATTCATGCTCGGAGCCGATCATTTTGCTCTTAACGGTCCACGACTGACCAAAGTCTTCGGAAAGCATAACGCTAGTTCCCATGAGCTCTTGTCCCTCTGGTACACCCCAGTGGTACCAAGATACCGCGATCGCTATATCCTGTTTGTCAAAGCAAGCAGCCATGATTAGTAGTTCGTGGTCGTCCGATGAATCGCGAAAGACTTCCTTTCGTTTCGCTTTCAACTCTACGCTGCTCCAGGTAATACCTGAGTCCTCGGTCCGCAGCAGTTGACCTTCGCTCGTAACGAGAACTGCCGAGTAGATGCCACTACGGCACCAAGCCCGCAAAGATTGCCTACCCACCTGTTCGAAGCGCGGCCTCGTGGGCCATCGTACGACCAGTGTGATCTGCCACGGAACGCGCCGCGTCCTGACACCATCTCGATCCTCTTGACGCTGCACAGCACTGCGCCGTTGTGAGGAGGAAGCCTTGCTATTTGACCACGACCCACTGACCGCGGACTTGGCGGGACCACGAGAGGCTAGCGGTGCTCCTGTGGTGCTCGCTGCCCTAAGTACCGCGACCCGCAAGTAAGTACCCATTACGACCGACCAGCCCGCCGATGGCCGCCAGTGGGCCTGGGTCGATCAAATTCGTCTTGGTAGTCGTGGTCTCTGGAATCATCGAAGAAATATTCGCTCATGAGATTCCATCTCCCACAGTTTGTCGGAGTATGTCTCCATTAAACCTACATTCACCATAGAACCGCTCACTCAATCTGTAACTATCCTCACATTTATTGCGACAAGACGATATCGAATCTTCCCATCTATATGAAAATGAAAAGTGAATTGTCCGACGAGCCGCAGGTCATGAGATCCACCCCGTGACAAGACAAATTTTTGTCTCGCTACACGCCGCGGTGAAGCCGGCCGTCCAGCCCCGTCACTACCCGACTCCTGCCGTCACAGGACGCGGCTGGCAGTCAATCCTGTCACTACCCGACCGAGTCCGTCGGCCAGAGTTGTCACCAGGCGCGGCCGGCGGCCAGAGCTGTCACAACCCGACCCGATCGGCCGGGCTCACGCCGGGCGATTCGAGCAGCCTTCGGGAAAATTCCGAACCTGGCAGGAACGATCGACCACACCATGTATGACGGTTGCGTTCGGACCTGAGCGACACCACTATGTGGAGTCCGAAAGGAGAGTCATTGTCTGAACTCGTCACAACGATTGTCGATCCCGACCCCGCATCCCTGGCTGGCACGGCCGAACAGTTTCTCATCGAACTCGGTGGCCCGACCGAGATATTGGTAACGGGCCGTGATCGTTCGCGTTGGCGCGTGCTGATCGTACTCATGCACGGCAACGAACCATCGGGGCCCATTGCGGCGTGGCGCTGGCTGCGCTCCGGCGCCCGGCCGGCCGTGGACATCAGCATCTTTGTCCTCGCGGTCGATGCGGCGACCGAGCCGCCCGGGTTTGCTCACCGCATGCTGCCCGGCAAACGCGATCTCAATCGCTGCTTTGTCCCACCGTTCGACGACGACAATGGCAAGCTGGCCCGGGAAGTTCTGCGCCGCATCCGACGACGACCGTGCGAGGCTCTCATCGATATCCACAACAATACCGGACTGAACCCCGCCTATGGCATCATCAACCGGCCAGGGCTGGACCGCCTCAAACTGGTCGAGCTCTTTACCAATAGCTGCTGCATCCTCAGCGACCTCAACATCGGCGCCCTGACCGAGGTCATCGTCGACGACATCTCGTCCGTGGCCATCGAATGCGGCCACTCCAGAGACCCCGCAGCCCATGACGTGGCCCTGGCCGGGATCGAGCGCTTCGTCAACACACAAGATCTCGAACTCGACACCGAGCTGAATCGCGACATTTCTCTGTTCGATCATCCCATCCGGGTCCGCCTGCGCAACGGACTGACCGTGCGGTTCAGCGACCAGCCCGACCCAACCTATGACCTCACTCTGCGCGCCGATATCGATAACCACAATTTCCACACGCTCGACCCGGGTACCGTGCTGGGCTGGATCCAGCCGGGCTGCGCCTGGCCGCTGGTCGCTCTCGGCGCCGACCAAAAGGATGTATCACATCTGCATTTTGCGATATCCGACGACAAATTGATATTCACCACCGACCGGGTTCCGGTCATGATGACAACCGATCCCATCGTGGCACGGCAGGATTGTCTCTGCTATCTCATGCATGTACACGACTGGCTGGCCGATCTCACCGGCCCCGATACGCCCTGATCCGGGCCCAAAACATATCACAGTACTACCTGCCCTGCTCCTCGAGCTGTGTGTTACTGTCAGAACGCGTGGCGGTCGGTGCCCACGCGCACGTCCCCTCGCTTGCTTTGCTGTCCTCCACAACACTCTCGTCATGGCGCGCTTTGAATCCAAGTCTGTAAACCGTCCGCGGTTTTGGGAAATCGCAGTACACGGCAATCGCCTGCAAACTCGTTACGGCCGAATTGGTACCGACGGCCGAGAAGGAGAGCTCAGAGTCTTCGACAGCGCCCAGAAAGCGCAGAAAGAGGCCAAGAAGCGCATGACCAGCAAGGAGAAGAGCGGTTTTGCGCGGGTCGATGACGATGTCTCGGATCAATTTGCGAATTCCGACTTCGTGACCGCGATCGTTCGGGGCAACGATGCAGCCGACCGGGCGGCACGGGCGGGTGCGATACTGCCGACGATCGGCTCGATCGACTCAATCGACCCCGAGCCGTATCTGGTCTACGGCGACTGGCTACACAGTCAGGGTGATCCACGTGCAGAGCTCATCGCAGTGCAGAGCCGGCTGAGCGGCCCGGCCCGCGATGCGGCCCAGGCTGATATCCTGGCTAAGCACAGATTTCTGCCCAGCCGACTGGACCACATGATTCAGCGCGGGCGCAGGCAGAGTGGGCCTGGCGGCGAGACTCCGACCGGGGCGTGCCAGGTCGAGTGGAAATTCGGCTTTGTCCACTGGGCCCGCATCGGGCGCAGCTCGAATCGACCTCCCTACACCGTGCGGGAGCTCTGTGCGGCGCTCTTTGCACACCCGTCCGCCCAGGTACTATCCTGTCTCACCATCGGGCCGCTGGGCCCGACTGGGAATTACGACTACCAACCAGTGGTGTCGGAGATCGCGCGGGCTGCGCCGCTGTCGCTGCGCGATCTGGTCATTGCCGAATTCGACGCCGATCACACTGAACTGGCCGGCAGCCAGCTCGGCGACGTCGGCTGTCTGGGTCATCGGCTGGACGCGTTGCGGCGCCTTCATCTGCGCGCTGGCTCCATGGATGTGGACGGATTGAACCTGCCCGCGCTGCGCCAGCTGGGGCTCACATCCGTGGTGCTGCAGCCCGCGGTACTGGCTGCGATGGCCCGGACTCGGTGGCCCGAGCTGGCGGTTGTCGAAGTCGAGGTGACCGGCTCGCCGCTGCCTCCCGGCGACGTCGAGGCGCTGCTTTCGAGCCAAGTACTGCCCGCACTGCGCTATCTGGCCTGTCGGGGTACCGACGAAACCGGTCAGCTGTGGCGCGCCATTGCCGGCTCGGACCGGGCATCCAGTCTCGAACGGCTCGATCTGTCGGGCGGTGCGCTGACCGATCGCGACGCCGACCATCTTCTGACCGGGCGCCAGGCGTTTCCCCGTCTCGTCGAGATCGACCTGAGCGGCAACCTCTTGTCTGCCGACGCGATCAGTTCACTTGCCCACGGTTTTGCTGACGCCGGTGTCCAGGTCAGAGCAGCGGCTCAGCGCGTGGCCGCACCCGGGACTCTGACCGTGAGCGAACAGGAGATCTACCAGTTTGCTCCCGACGTCAAGTCGATGACTGCAGCGCGCCGGATCGCCTCGCCCCAGCACTGGCCCGAGGTCGGCCGCCAGGACGCCATTTTGTGGGGGCGTTGTCGGGGCAGCGACCTCTACGATGTCTGTGTGGACATCGACGCACTGGAATCCGAATGCAGCTGCCCGAGTATGAAGTACCCGTGCAAACATGCGGTCGCGCTGCTTCTTCTGGCCCGGCGCCAGACGCTCGACGACCAGCCCGCCCCAGCCGGATTTACCAGCAATGTGCTGATGCGGTTGTAACCGCTCCGGGCACCATTCGCGAACCCGGGCAAGAGGCTGGCTGTGCCGGCAATCGTGCCCGGCGGATGGGTTTTCAGCGCAACAGCAATCCGGCTCGCGACCCGGCCATCTCGATGATATCGGCGATGCGATCGCGATTGGCCAGGCCCGAGGCCGAGACCTCGGCGACCAGTTTTTTGGTCTCCTGTTCTTGCCGCAAATAGCGCAGGGCGAGTTTGGACAGGGCGTCGCTGTCCAGGTTGGCCAGAAACTCCAGCCCTTCGCGGTAGACGATCTTGGTCGCCAGCGTGGCTGCGATCATGCCGCTCACGTAGGCCGGCGGGGTGTTGCTGGGCAGTTTGTCGCCTGCCCGATCGAGCAAGACGGGTGGTACGTGGTCGGCGATCAAGGCGTCGAGAAGCTGGCGGTCGCTTTCGATCACATCGGGCAGGGCGGCTTCGATCGCGTCGGTGGCGTGCAAGATGACCCGGCTGAGCCGAATGCTCAATTCGGGCAGAGGCAGCTCGGGATTGTGGATGTGCTCGCGGAACAAGAGCCTGGCTTCGCGGCGGGCCAGTTTTCGCAGCCGATCGAGCACTTCGGCGACAAACGGCGCCTTGAGCTCGCGGAACTCCTCGGGGCTCAACAACATGCTGGCCATGATCTCGTAGCTCGAGCAGATGACGCCGCATTTGTTGGCCGAGCTGTCCTTGACGATGAGCACACCGGCTTCTTGCGACAGATATTTGCGAGCCCCCGGAGTGATGAATAGGTTGGCGCCTTCCACGATGACCCGGCTCGACGGCTTGCCGTCGTGCAAATACTCGCGCCAGTTTTCCTCGTTGATGGTCGAGGGACGGCCACCGGCCGGCACAAAGGCGTCGGCCACCACGCGGTTGTGCATGGTATTGCGCAGCTTGATGCCGTCTTTTTCGGCCACGCTGACCAGCGACCCCCTGGGACCGAGCTTTTTGCGATCAAAATGTTCGATGGCCTGGCCGGCCTCGAAGAGCCGGATGAGCTCGGCGTGGTTCAAGCCGTCGGGGTCCTCGGCGCAGCCGCTGCCGTCGGCAATACCCACGATGCGGGCGTTTTCGCCGAACTCGCGGTCGAGGATCCTCATCTCGTTTCCGGCCACGTCGCCGTCTGGCCCGCCGGCAATCTTGACCGTGAACGGCTCCTTGCGCGGATCGATTCCGATCTCGAGCAGTGCCTCTTCGAGGAATACGGTCACGCCCTCGCTGGTGACACCGTACTCCTTGTGGTTGATGCCGGCGTCTGGCTTCGAGCTCATCAGTGCATTGGGCGAGGGAAATCCGCGCTCCTTGGCCCGATTGGCCACCCATTCGATGAGCTCGGGCGAGATGTTCTCGTCCGGCCCGAGATAGAGCCGCTCGAGCAGGCCGGACGGATTGGCAATCTGCGCCCGCACCGCTTCGTCGGGAGACATGAGGTCGATCAAGCTGTTAACAAACGCCTTGAACGAGCGATTGAGTGGAATATCCGGCTGGGACAGAACCACGGCCTTGGCTCCACCCTCGGGGATGTCCTTGTTTTTGAGCTGCTGGGCAAAGGCCAGATCGTAGACCTCGCGGTACAGGCGCTCGGCTTCCAGGGTGTGCTGGGCCATGTTGCGGGTCAAGACCACCCGCATACCGCCGCGGGCGATATCGCGAAACCGCACGTGAAAACCGCTGAACCCGCGTCCCGTGACAAAAAACACACCGTACGGCGCATCAGCCGACTGCGGCATGCCCAGGCGTTGCGGGTCGATGCGGAAGGCCAGCGCATAGCGGCCCTCGACAAATGCATTGGTGTACAGAGTGGCTTGGACCGCGAGCAAGAGCTGGGCGAGCACGCGGCGGCTGTCCGGATCGTCGACCTCGCGCTCGATGCGCACCAGCATGCTCTTTATGCGCTCGTCGCGGGCGGTTTCGGATAGCGGTTGTTTCGGGTCGAAGGTGGCCAGAAACAAGCCGGCAATATCCTTGCTGACCGCGACCTCGCGCTCGCAAATGGACAGAATTCGGTCGCGCGAGAATGCGTGGCGGTTCTCCTGGGCCAGGGCAGGATGGACCAGCTGGCCGAGTGCGATCACTACTTCGGCGCGCAAGAGCCCGATATCGGGCTCGCTGTAATTGAGCGCCAGGGCGCGGCTGTTGATCCATTTGATGCGGGTCAGGTCGCGGCGCACCGAGACCAGCTCCTCGCCCTCCATAATATTGGCCCCGGTCGGCTCGCCGACAAAGCTGGCGAGCAGAATTTCTTTTCCGGGCCCGGCCTCGTAGCGGTCGAAATAAGCCCGTAAGATATCGAATTTGACCGAGCCGAGATACTGCGCGATGCGCTTGAGCATGGCGCTCTTGGGTGCATTGCCCGTGGCCACCGAAATACGCCAGGTATTCGGGCTGTCCTCTTCGCGCTGGAATATCACCCGGGTATCGTTGGTGCCAAAGAGGTCGCGTAAATGCTGCCAGGTATCGACCAGGCGAAATGGAGTTACCGTGGCCACATACCTGAACCCGCTGCAGGCGATGAACTCGGTCAGAGGCAGGGACCCTGCTGGGGCCGGGTCGATGCCACTTTTCTCGGCGTAGGCCATCACCTGGTCTCGTTTTTTGGCCTGCCTGGCATTATTGGGATCGAAGACGTCGGCTGCCGGATCGTCGGCGGCAAAACTGAACACATCGAGCACCAGGTCGAGATCAGCCGAGGTGTGCACTTTGGCCCCGGCCAGTACGCGATCGCCGGGCAGCTGATCGAGAAGCTCGGCCAAAAGGCCGGGATAGTCGCGGTCCTGGATGAACGTCCACTCGTTCTCCTGGGTATTTTTGAGCGTGAGCTTGAGCGGCATGCCCGAGGCCCGCATGGCCAGAATCGCGGTGAGGTGCTGAAGCCGTGTTGCCGCGTCGGTGTCCTGAAAATAGCGCCGCGGCATTTTATTCAAAAACCACGGAACGATCTCTTCTGCGGTATCGCGCAGCTTGCCGGCGAGTTCGTTGACAATGGTCGTTGCTTGGGTAGAACTAGAATCGCGTGTCACGGCCGATGGATAACACGCCGGCCCAGCGGTTTACTACTACTTGGTCATTCTCAGTATGGGCCGGTTTTACCATCAACCAACCCCATCGACTTGACCAATGGCCGAACCCAGCAGAGGCCATTGGGCGCAAAAACCATCGTGGCACAAAACCTGGTATTGCCGGACCTGGCCGACGTCCCGGCAGCACTGCAAAGCGGGCCTCGTGCCGGGCGGATTGGCAGGGCAGCCGACTATCCGATCGTCGCCAAATACCCACTGGAAGCAGTGCGTCAAAGCGACAATCTGGCGACAGCGATGGTTTCGGACGTGACCGGCGCCATATCCCTCAAACGGTCGGCCACTCGCTGTCGATCGCGGGCAACTCGGTAGCGGCTGAGCGGTGCCTCATCTTTGTTGAGTTTTGATTGTAGCGGAATTCTGTCCACAGCGTCCATGTCAAGGATGGAACACTTGGTTACCCAATCCTACTCGGTAATGGTCTCCATTCGTGAAACGTTGGTATTCGATCATCGTATTTCTCTCTATCGTCAGTGTATTGGCAATGCATCTGGCAGGGTTGTCCAGCCCGCCCATCGCCGTTGCCGATGACGGTGGCGACGACCGCCGTCGCGGCAAGATTCCCATCCGCCCGGGGATTTGATGGTTTTTTGCCCTGATGGCCACAGGGCTGGTGGGGCCCGATGAAGATCCACTCGGCGACGGTGATTGTTACCAGCTGGGCATCCTGGGGCGCACCCCGCATAGGTTGCTCAAATTCGGGCCGAAGCATTACAATTCTGCGACGCTCGCTTTGGTATCGCCAATGCCAACACAAATCCAGATGCCGATTTGATCTTTGCTTATGCTGATCCGAAGCTCGGATACCGCGTGTACGCGGCCGGTGGTATTCATTGCCCGCTGTGGGTCTGCCCAACCACGACGGTCATCAGTTTTTCGGACAACCCATCAAGCCAGGCCTGTAGCCGAAATACGTCCTACTGATCGCAAGCACATGCGGTTGCCTCGTCGCCCAGGACCCATATCTGTTGATGAGTTTCAGTGATTAGCTGATACTGGCGATCGCGCTCGTCATCATTTTCGTCGGTGATGGCATCGACCAGATAGGTGTGGGCCCGCTCGGCCAGATTGACCAGCTTTCGGATCTCGAGCAGGCGATCGTTGACACAGTTGAGCCGGACCACGTCATTTCGCGTGCGCGCCACCTTTCGCGCAGCGACCACCCGCTCGAGTACCTGTTTCATCTCGGCGATGACTGTCTTGGATGTGGCGACCAGCTCTGGTGGGGTACGCGCGCCTGTGCCGCGCGGAATCGGGGCTCCGTCAGGTGGCGTTTCATCGGGCTGACAGGCGACCTCGTGGGCAGGGCGCTGGGGTTTTTCTTCGCCCTCTTTCGCGCTGTCCGATTTGGCCCGGAACAGGCAACCAGCCGACCAGACGACTGTGAGCATCGCCAGCGCGACGCAATAGAAGCGCATTCGGCCGAACGTCCCGGCAGACAATGCGCCGTGGGGTTGATACGGAGCAGCAGAGCGACCGGGCGGCCGGCGATTCAATCGGTGCGGGGCATGATGGAACTGCATGGGAGATGAAGGGTCCGGGTTCGAGCCACGACGGCCGGCACGGCTGCCCAATTGTCCACAGGAGTCAGTGCGCTGCCAAGCGGTCAGGCCAGTTGGTTGGCCTCTGTGAAGCGATGACCGGCCGGCCGATTCGGAGACCCGTGTCCCCACACGAATTGCTGCCCGAACTTCTATCTACCTAAAATAAGAAATTTTTCTTCCGTGTTTTGGATGGCTTGCAGGTTGCATCAACCCCTGGACATGTGGCGCGCAGCACTCACGTCCAAGACACGGCCAGTTTCGTCCTGGCTCCGACCAGCCCTCTCACTTGCATGCTTTGCTCTGGCCATGGCCTTCGCGGCGTGTTCCGTGGGTGATGATAGCAATGACCAGAACGGGACTCCGGGCACGCCCGATGCCGCAACCCAGGCTCAGAACGTGCTCGGTCAGGTATGCAGCACGGCCAATCCATGCCCGACCAATCCGGCGCACCAGTGCGTGATTCTGTCTGTGGGCAGCCAGAATCAGGGATACTGCAGCCCGGCGTGTGTATCCGCAACCGAGTGCACCGACGGATACTCCGGCCCGACGAGCGGTGAGATCAACTGCTTTGTGCCCAATCAACCCAACGCTTGCTCGATCGTCTGCACTACGGTGAACGACTGTCCAGGCGATCTCGCCTGTGTGTCCACGGGTGGGCCGCTCTCGTTCTGCGCTGTCGCGCCCTGACTCGGAAAAGCGCGCATCCGATTTGTGGGGATTTGGCTCGAGGGCTCGAAAAAGCGCAAGTGCGGCGTTTGGGCTGGACGCTCGATCGAGTAGGTTTGGCAGTCCCGTTTGCAGCGGTCCACCCCTGGAGAGGCGAAAGGAGCATCTCGGTGACAGCGCATTCTTCTCTTTCGGAGCTGTGCATCAATACGATTCGCACTCTGTCGATCGACGCGGTTCAAAAAGCCAACTCGGGACATCCCGGGCTGCCGCTGGGAGCTGCGCCCATGGCCTTTGTGCTGTGGCAGAACCATTTGCGTCACGATCCGGGCGATCCCCGATGGCCCGACCGTGATCGATTTGTTCTTTCGGCCGGACACGGCAGCATGCTTCTGTATTCATTGCTGCACCTGACCGGCTACGACATGAGTCTGGACGACTTGAAGGCATTTCGTCAGTGGAACAGCAAGACCCCCGGTCATCCCGAGCGTCACATGACTCCGGGAGTTGAAGCCACGACCGGGCCATTGGGACAGGGGGTATCGAATGCGGTCGGCATGGCCATGGCCGAACGGTTTCTGGCCCATCGTTTTAACCGGCCCGGCCATGACATTGTGAACCACCATACCTATGCCCTGGTCTCGGACGGCGATCTGATGGAAGGAGTGGCCGCCGAGGCGGTATCTCTGGCGGGCCATATGGGACTGGGCAAGCTGATCGCACTTTACGATTCGAACGATGTCACTCTGGACGGACCGGCCTCGCTCTCGTTTACCGGCGAGGATGTCGCCGCGCGGTTTGCCGCCTACGGCTGGCACGTTCAGCACGTCGAGGATGGCAATCGCGACCTCGAGGCAATCGATGGAGCTATTTCGGCAGCCCGCGATGAGACCGGTCGGCCGAGCCTGATCGTCGTCCGCACGACCATCGGCTATGGCTCGCCCAACAAGGCGGGCCGTTCGGCATCGCACGGGTCACCGCTCGGCCCAGACGAAGTTGCCCTGACCAAGCAGGCTCTTGCCTGGGACCCCGAAAAAGAGTTTTACGTACCGGGTGAAGTAGCCCGGCACATGGGTGCTGCGGTGACCCGGGGGGCCTCTCTGCGCAGTCAGTGGCAAGCGCAGCTCGACGAGTATGCCCGGGCCCATCCCAATCTGGCCGAGCAGTGGCAACGCTGCATGGCGGGCGAGTTGCCCGAGGGGTGGAACAGTGCGCTTCCGGTCTGGCAGACCGGCCAGTCCGTGGCCACCCGGTCAGCTGCGGGCAAGGTGCTGACAGCGATCGCCGAGCGGGTTCCGTGGCTTTTGGGTGGCGATGCCGATCTCGGTGGTTCGACCAAGACGCTGATTCCGGGGGGAGATTTTGACGGCAAGAGCGGAGCCGGGCGCAACATTCACTTCGGTGTGCGCGAGCACGCCATGGGCGCCATATGCAACGGCATGAGCTATCACGGCGGCATACGGCCATACGCCGCCACATTCTTTGTATTTTCCGATTACATGCGCCCCTCTGTGCGCCTTGCTGCGCTCAACGATCTGCCCGTGATCTATGTCTGGACTCACGACTCGATCGGGCTCGGCGAAGACGGGCCGACCCATCAGCCGGTCGAGCACCTCATGTCGCTGCGCGCCATGCCCAATCTGCACGTGATCAGGCCGGCTGACAGCAACGAAGCGGCCCAGGCCTGGGTCTATGCCCTCGAGCGCACGACGGGTCCGACCGCGCTGGTGCTGTCGCGGCAAAATCTGCCGGTTGTCGAGGGAACCGGCTCGGGCGGTCTGGCTCGCGGTGCCTATGTGGTCGCCGATGCGCCCGAGCAGCAGACTGCCCGGGCAATTCTCATTGCCACCGGTTCGGAAGTAGCGCTCGCCCTGGCTGCGCGCGACCTTCTGGCCGAGCGGGGGGTGTTTGTCCGCGTCGTGTCCATGCCGTGCTGGGAAGCGTTCCGCGCGCAGAGCGCGGACTATCGCGAATCGGTGTTGCCGCCTTCGATCGCTGCGCGGGTGTCGGTCGAAGCCGGGGTCACCTTGGGGTGGGAGGCATGGATCGGCCCTACGGGTACCGCCATCGGCGTCGATCGATACGGTGCCTCGGCGCCGGCTGCAGTGCTCATGGAGCAATACGGCCTCACTGCCGAGCGGGTTGCCGCCGCGGCCCTCGACCTCCTTTGAGGGTGTCCTCGACAGTGTGCAATGGGGAATCTGTCGCCAGCGGAGCGCGGCTATTGTCCGGGCAGTGACAACACGCCGTAGATGACGAGGGCCCAGCCGACCAACAATGCCAGGCCCCCGAGCGGTGTAATCGCGCCGAGCTTGTTGTGCCCGGTCAGGGCGAGAATGTAGAGACTGCCAGAAAAGATCGCGATCCCGGCGACAAACGACCAGCCGGCGGCCCGGGCCATGGGTGCCTGCAGCGAAACCAGCCAGGCGGCGCCGATTAGCGCGAGTGCGTGATACATCTGATAGCGCACGCCGATCTCGAAGACCTCGAGGTGGCGCTCGGACAACCGATCGCGCAGGGCATGGGCACCAAAGGCACCGGCCATGACAGCGATGAACCCATTGATTCCGGCGAGAGCGAGGAATAGTTTCATGGCCCGAGCGTAGCCTGCATCTCTCACCGTGACATGGCTGCGCGTCTCGGTCTGGTTCTTGGGTCTCGGTCCGAGTCTCCCGTGTCGGTCTCGGTCGTCGGCCTCGGTCCGAGTTCTCCTTTACTCTGCGGGGTGGCACAGAGCACGGTGGATCGATGCGGGCAGATTGTCCGACCGTGTGTATCGAGCCAGCGATGCCGGGCCAGAGACAGCGCCCGGGCGGCTTCTGATTCCTCGGCGATGCGCATGGCAAACTCGTTCCCACTGGGCGCAACCGGGTTGTCGAACAGTCAGTTACAAGGGCGAATTCAGCCCAAGAAAGGGCGCGGCATCTCGTCGGGCAGTGGGCAGGGAGGAGTTGAAGCGAGATGCCGCGCTTCGTGTGTGCAATGGTTGATACCGAGACCGTTGCGGAAAAGCACAAGAATCGGTACCTCGAGCTGGTCGCGTTTCGCGACTCATCGTCACATGGGCGGGCTCTGAGTACCATCCCCCCGGGGGAACGGTATGCGTCGGTTCCCATGCCGCGATAGATCGGCTTCGAGGTCGACAACTTGACCCGAGCTGAGGCAAAAAGCCCGCCCAATTGATCGATGCACGTGAAGCGGTACGCGGAGGTGTAAGTGACGTCGGGCCTCGAGCGTTGGTGATGACGTCGCGGCGACCAGTGCTGTCGCCCGGAACTACCGCTCTTCATCATGACGAATCGACCGTGTCGCGCAGGTGCACGCGTGGAAGTCGGTTGGGTGCACGCCGGCCACGGGCCCCACCAATCGGAGATCACCATGAACCACAGGACATCACCACACCCGTTTGCAAGAGCTGGCGACAACCGCCCACACCGCGATGAGCGCCGGACAAGACCGTCCGGCGCTGTCGTGCTGATTCTGTCCCTGCTGGTCGTCTGCGCTGGATGCGGCGCCACTGGCAAGAGGGCCCCGTATCGCGTCTCTGCGCCGGGGCAGTCGCCACCAGTCCCGCCGCCGACGGTTAACCACGCTCCGGCCAGCACGCCGGCTGCCGCCGCGACTGGCCAGGCGTCGGCCGACTACGAGTTGGTCGCACCCCGTCTAATCGGCGAGGCCCCGGCCGCACATCGGCCTTCCCGTCCCATTGCCGATCAGCCGCGCCGCGAACGTCCGGGATTGGGCACTGTTTTCGGCGAGACACGGACCTCCCACGTGCGCGCAAAGCCGTTTGTGCGCACATCGTCCCGCCCATTTGCCACTGTGGCCGCGCATTACAACGACGAGCAGGGCGTGAGCGCGCACCTCGCCTACCTCGGTTCCCACCAGCGGTCACCAGTGCGCGCCTACACACCGCACGGCGGCATTTCGGTCGCGTTGACCGACCCCTATGGCAACCCCCCGCCCGGTGGCGCGGCCGGGGATCGCATCTTCGTGGTCGGCCGGGCCGGACAGCGATACAACATCGTCGTGCAGAATGATACCGGCGGAAGGTACGAGATCGTCGCCTCGGTCGATGGGCTCGATGTCATCGACGGGCGGCCAGCCGACCTGCGCAAGCGAGGCTATATCCTAGAACCCCACGCAACGCTCGTCATTGACGGGTTCCGGCGCAGCGAACACCACGTCGCTGCGTTTCGCTTCGGCCAGGTGAGCCAATCGTACGCCGCACGGACCTCGGGCGATCGCAACGTGGGTGTAGTCGGCATCGCGATTTTCGCCGAGCACGGCTCGCCATGGACCAGCGATGAGCTGCATCGGCGCAATACGGCCGACCCATTCCCGGGCGATCGCTCCTACGCCCAACCCCCTGCCTACTGAACGGCTGTTTCTGGATTTCAAATCGAAGCCCGTTTTCTGATCTGTGCCTGATAAAAAACCAGTAATTTTCGCATCTTTCTTCAGAACAATCCTCCAGTCTGCCATTTAAATTCTCTGCTCGATGTTCAGAACAATCCTCAGATTTTGGGTGAGTTGCGTTGTTTCTGAATCAAAACGATCCCTCTCTGCCACAAAGCCAGCCGAAAAATTGCCCCTTTGGTTAAACTCGTACGGATCTCTGCCGATGTAGTGAACGAAGTGGCTAAGCACGAACATACTGATTTTGATAGAGCACGAGACAAGTACCTCAAGAACGCCAAACGGCGCGGACTCTCGCCGGCCTCGGTGACGTCGTACCAGCGGCACATCGACAGGTTCACGGAGTTCTTGCGCCAGCGCAAACGCGAGCGGGTCACCGACATTCGGCCCCGCGACCTCGAGGCGTTCGCATCGTATCTGTCCAAGCAAGACTTTTCGACCACGACATGCGCGCAGTCGCGCTCCATTTTGGAGAAATGGCTGCGTTTCCTCGCTCACGAGGGAGAGGTCGATACATCTGTTTTTCCGGCGACCAGCGGTCGCCGGCGCAAATGGAGCCAGGACAAGATTGTGAGCGCACTCAAGCGGCTCCACCGCCAGGGCGTGGCGATCAGTTATCCGGGGCTGCGCCGGGCTGGTCACGGCAATCTGACCAACGCGGCGTGTCGCTATTTCGGATCGCTCACGGCTGCGCGCACAGCTGCCGGGCTGAACGACAGTTAAGCTCGGGTTGCTCACTCCGTCACCGGTGGTGAGGACTGACGTGCGTGCTCGCGAAGCGCGCAGGCGGGCGTGGCCGCGCAAGGTGTCGTACGTGAATCGTCCGGGCCGAGACATTGCAACAAGAGAAAGCCTCTGAGATCAGGTTCTTGGAAGGTTGCACCACCCGTGTACCCGCACGGGAGGCGAGCCGTAAATCGGTTGATATTACGGCGTGGCACACCTGCGCGCGATTTCATGAGGGCGTCTCGGCACGCGCAGCCCCGAGCGAATGGTCAGTTGTCCGGGGTGATCGCACGCGTCCGGCTCGAGTGGGAGCCACATCGGACTTCCATCACCGATGGAATGTAATATAATATTGGGTTTGCTCCGGTTTCTGTTGCTAAATGAGACGGAGTTTGGAAAACAGCCGTCGGCAGCGGGGACGGAGGGATTTTTCACCGAGCAGGCGGTTTCATCGAGAGTGGCCAGGTCAGCCAATCAAGTCGGTGAGTTGCTCGAGGATCCGGGCGGTGGCTCCCTGGATGCTGTGATTGCGGTAGCGATAGAGTCGTCTGGGATAGGTCTTGCCGGCCAGTCGACGCTCGCCCATCGGTTTTGCGCCAGAGCGATCGGCAAAGATGGCGAGTGGGGCTTCAAAAACCTGGGCGACTTCGTGTGGGTTGGGGATGTACTCGGGCTTGATTTTTAACTCGGTGACAACGGGGGTGATGACGAATCCAGTCGAGGTCGGCTCATCGTCCATGGCACCGAGGATATCGAGGATCCGGGGCTGCACACCGATTTCCTCGTAGCATTCGCGCACTGCTGTGGCAGCCGCTGACGCGTCGCTCGGATCGCACTGGCCACCGGGCAAAGAGACCTGGCCCGAGTGGGCGCGCAGATTTGTCGAGCGCAACGTGAAGGTAACCGATGTGGTATCGCCTGCATCGAGTAACATGACTGCCACGGCGGCAGGCCGAAATCCGGCGATATGGAGCTCCACGCGGGTGCGATTGCGCAGACGGGTGCGGATTCGCTCGACGATCGCGTGGTGTGACAGGCGCGCGATGGTGTCGAGCTGTGTCTTGCCCATGACCAGTTGCTCCCTGCCAGCGCATTCATTCCCGGCAGCCAGCGGGCTGTGCGGGCAGAACCTTGCCCGGATTGAGCAGTTCCAGGGGATCCCACATGCGCTTCCACTGGCGTTGCCATTGGAGCACCCGGGCAGACTGTTCGAGCGGCATGAAGCGCTTCTTGCTCAGCCCGATTCCATGCTCGCCGCTGAGGGTGCCGCCCAGTTCGATGGTATCCCGAAACAGCGCGCTGAGCGCCGCCTCGACGCGTTCTGCAACGGCTGGATCGTCCCGATCGCCATCGATCAGAACGTTCACGTGTAGATTGCCGTCGCCGGCGTGGCCATAGGTGGCAAATGGCATATCGAATCGAGCAGCCAGCCGGTCAATGCGGCGGATCATTTCCGCAATGGCGCCGCGCGGCACGCAGATGTCCTCGGACTCCTTGTGCCGATGTGCTCGGCGCAACGACGACGAGATCATCCGGCGCGCTTGCCACAGGTCGCGTCGATCAGCCGAGCCTTTGGCGACCACAACCTCGGCCGCGCCGGCATCCTCGCACAGCTGTCCGACGCGGAGCGCTGCGGATTGCAACCCGTCCGGGTCGCCGTCGAGCTCGACCAGCAAGATCGCGCCAGTCGAGGTGGGAAAGCGATAGTGAGAATACGGACGAACATGATCCACGGCCGTGCGATCAGCAATCTCCAGCGTGCGCGGCCAGAATCCGCGGTGGATGATGGCATCCACTGCGGCACTTGCCGCTTCCATGGTTGGAAACACCGCCAGGAGGGTAGACACTCCGGCCGGCAGCGGTAGCAGTTTGACCACGATCTCGGTAATGACGCCGAAAGTCCCCTCGCTGCCGACAAATCCGGCTACCAGGTCATACCCTGTAACACCCTTGGCCGTGCGCCGGCCGATGCGCAGGATCTCTCCGCCCATGAGGACGACTTCGAGGCCGAGGACATAATCGCGAGTGACGCCGTACCGAAACGCACGAGGGCCGCCCGCACCCGTGGCGACATTGCCACCGATCGAGCAGACACCCAATGACGCCGGATCCGGGGGATAGAACAGCCGCTCATCCTCGACCGCACTCTGTAGCTGACCCGTGATCACTCCGGGCTGGGCCACTGCCACGAGATCCCTGGAATCGATGTCGACCAGCTCGGACATGCGTTCGGTGGACAGGACAATGCCTCCGGCGACAGGCAGGCAGCCGCCGGTTTTTCCGCTGCCCGCACCGCGTGGGGTGACCGGCACCCGGCGCTCGGCAGCAATGCGCAAAACCCAGGCGATCTCCTCTCGACTCCGACACAGCACGGCGCAGTCGGGCAGAAACCCCTCGAGCGAACTCTCGTCGCGACCGTAGTCGGCCAGTCGATCGGAATCGGCCCGGATGACCCGATCGGAGCCCAGCTCACGCGAGAGAATTTCGCCGATGTCGGGCAATTATACCGAGAAAGAACTGCCGCAGCCGCAAGTGGATTTGACGTTGGGGTTGCTGAACTTAAAACCGGCCCCTTGCAGGCTCTCAATATAGTCGATCTCCGTCCCCATGAGGTACATCAGGCTCATCTGGTCGATGACTACCTTGACGCCGTTGCAGTCGAACTGCTTGTCCACAGGGGTCGCGGAATCGAAGTAGAGGTCGTACGAGAACCCGGCACAGCCGCCACCGACCACCCGCAGGCGTAGAGCCATCTCGTCCTCGATGGTCTCGGCGTCTCGGATCTCGTTGACCTTGGACGCTGCAATATCAGTAATACTGATCGTCTGTTCGAGTACAATAGGCGGGGCGCTGGGTTCCGGGGATGCTACTTCTGACATGGGGTCTCCTGACTAGTTTCTTGATCGCATGTAGCCAGCATTGCGCGGCCTGTCAAATCGATCGGGACCAGTTACAGTCCAACACCCGCGGCCAGAAAGCGACCCAATTGAGCAGAATTAGAAAAACTTTTTATAATCAATTCGTTGTGATACGAAAGAAATTGTACTACGTTCCGACCGGATTTTTGGGAAATTCGGGTTTGACAGGTCGCAACCGACGGGTTACCTAGAGTTGAACGGCAGACGGTTGTCCGGGAAGTCCGGCCTGGCCGAGCGGGCGCAGCCGTCCGAGTACGAGCATCGTCTACTAGAGGAGCATTTCGGTGCCTACCTTTCAGAATTATCTCACCGGCATCAAGAGTGAAATTGAGGAGACCGACGTAGCGGGAGTCGAGGCCATCGGCTTGGGCAGCAAGAACGCGGTCCTCATCGACGTACGAGAGCAAGACGAATACGTGCAGGGGTACATTCCGGGCGCCCACTGGGTTCCGCGCGGGTATCTCGAACTCCGTATCGAGGACATCGCGCCCGAGCGCGATACTCCGATCGTGCTGTATTGTGCTGCCGGGACCCGATCGGCGCTCTCGGCGCGTTCCCTTCGCGAGATGGGATACACCCGTGTCGAGTCGATGGCCGGGGGATTTACTTCGTGGAAGCGAAGCGGCAAGCCATTCGACATTCCGGTGGTAATGACCCCGGAGCAGGAGATTCGCTATTCGCGTCACACCATGCTGCCCGAGGTTGGTGAAAAGGGGCAGCTCAAGCTGCTCGAGTCCAAAGTGCTGTGCATCGGTGCTGGCGGGCTCGGATCGCCCTCAGCGCTCTATCTCGCCGCAGCGGGGGTGGGAACCGTCGGACTGATCGACGACGACGTGGTCGATTCGTCCAATTTGCAGCGACAGATATTGCACTCGACCGACCGGATTGGAATGGCCAAGGTGGACAGTGGTGAGAAGACCATCAACGGGCTCAATCCCGACGTCGAGGTCGTCAAGCACAAGACCCGTCTCACCTCGGACAATGTGCTCGAAATCCTCAAAAACTACGATGTCATCATCGATGGCGCGGACAACTTTCAGACTCGCTATCTGGTCAACGATGCCGCTCTGAAGCTGTCCAAGCCGGTCATCCACGCCTCGATCTTTCGCTTTGAAGGTCAAATCACGGTTTTCCCGGCCCAAGGGCAGCCCTGCTACCGCTGCCTCTATCCCGAACCGCCACCGCCCGAAGAAGCTCCGTCGTGCCAGGAAGCCGGGGTTCTCGGGGTCTTGCCGGGTGTCATGGGCGTTCTTCAGGCCACCGAGGCGATCAAGATCCTCATCGGCACCGGCGACCCGCTCGCCGGTCGACTACTGGTTTTCGACTCGCTCAAAACCAAGTTTCGCGAGCTCAGGCTGCGCGGCGATTCGGCCTGTCCCACCTGCGGTGAAGGCGTCGATCGCTCCCAGATCGAGCTCATCGACTACGTCGAGTTCTGCGCCGGCGCCTGAGTAATCGGCAAGACGGCCGACTATTCGCCCGGCAGCAGGACCGGAGCTTGACCCCGACCGGGTCGTGTTCCATCCTCGCCATATGTCCGCCTATGTATTTGCCCTGGTCGCCGTCGGAGCCAGCATCGCGACCCTGTTGGCCCTGCGTGCCCGCGCGGCCAGGCGTGCCCGCGAGCGCGTAGAGGCATCCAGGGCATCGGCCGCGACTGCGGTACAGCGGGCCAGACTAGAATCGGCCGCTGCGCGTCGAGCGGCCGAGACCAAGGCTCGCGAAGAATCGCTCGAGATGCGAGCGGAGGCCGAAAACGAGCTCAACCGCAAGGGCGACTCAATGGTTCGGCGCGAAGAGCGCATGTCCAGCCGCGAGGCCGAACTGGCCGACGAATGGAATGCTCTCCAAAAGCGGGCGAGTGAACTCGACGAGCGCCAGCGCGCGGTGAAATCATTGCGCGACCGGGCCAACGGGCTGCGCGAGGACGCGGCGCGCCGGCGCCGGCAGGCCCGGGAACACCTCCAACAAAGTGCTGGCGAAAGCGTGGAGAACATCAAGGAGACCTTGATACAGCATTGGATCGAAGACGCCCGCGCCGGGGCCGCGCAGCGCCTCCGCGTTCTCGAGTATTCCGGCTCGGAGTCCAAATACGACCGAGACGCCAAGCGCCTCATGGAGATCGCTGTATCGCGCTACCAGAACCACTTTCTTACCGAGCGCAACATCTCCAATATTCGGGTGGGCGGTGAGGTATGCGCCTTGCTTCAGGCCGACGGCGGCACGGTCCACCAGGTTCTCGCAGAAGTGTCCAACGTACAGTTGCATGTCAACGAGGATACTGAATCAGTACGACTCGAAGGGCTCGATGGGGTGGGTCGCGAGATCGCCCGCCGCGGACTCAACCGACTCTGCAAACGCCCCTCCGCCGTGGCCGAGGCCAGGACCGATCCCCGGGCATGGGCCACCAAGATCCGCGACAACCTGGAGCGCGAGATCCAGGCCCTGGGCAAAAAAGCATTCACCGTGCTCAAAATTCCCAGGTCTCACCTCGATATCGTCAAGCTGGTGGGCGCCTTGAACTACCGCACCAGCTATACTCAGAACCAGTGGCTGCACGCGGTCGAGGCCGCGTTCTTGGCCGGCATGATGGCATCCGAAATGGGCCTCGATATCAAGCTGGCCCGCCGTGCCACGCTCATGCACGATATCGGAAAAGCACTCACCCACAAACAAGATGGTTCGCACGCCGTCATCGGAGCAGATATCGCCCGCAAGCTCGGCGAGGACGAGGTCGTCGCCAACGCGATCGGCGCCCACCATCAGGACGAGCCTCCAGGATCTGTCTATGCGTACCTGGTCGCCGCAGCCGATGCCATGTCCGGTGCCAGGCCCGGAGCACGCAGAGAGGCTACGGAGGGATTTACGCACCGCGTCGAAGACCTTGAGCGGATCGGTACCGCGTACCAGGGGGTCGATCGGGCTCACGCTGTCCACGGCGGACGCGAGCTGCGCGTATACGTGGACGAAGCCCAGGTGGACGACATGGGCGTGGTCCAACTATCCAGCGAGATCGCCGAGCAAATCTCCGAAGAAATGACCTTCCCCGGTCAGATCAAGATCACAGTCATTCGCGCATTCGAAGCTGTCGCGCTTGCCGACTGAGTCACGCAAAAGCTTCTCTGAACCGTAACTATTCAGAATCATATGGTGAGCCTTCCTGTACAACAAATCTAACGTTAGGGTTAGATTGCTGTTGACACCAGGAGGCACCATGGACATAGTCAATGAACAAGCAACCCTCACGTGTGCGTATGGGTTTTGTCGTTTCTATCGTCTAAGGATCATACAATTCGGGCGCCAGGCGTCCGTAGCGCAATCGGATGTCTAAACCTGAAGCTGAATTTTTGCGAGTAGGAGAGCTGGCCAAAGCGGTTGGCAAGACCGTGCGCGCGATTCATCTGTACGAAGAACTCGGTCTACTGAGGCCGGTGACGCGGACTGATGGCGGCTTTCGCCTTTACAAGCCCGATGCCAAGAATCGCATCGCCTGGATCATAAAGCTCCAGGCTATCGGCTTCAAGCTATCGGAGATCCAGGGGTTTATCCGCGATTTTGAGCAAGCCCCGAGCGGCCGTGACGCCACGGCGCAGGTTCGCGATGTGTTTTCGCGCAAGCTGGATGAAATCCGCCAGCAGATCATGCAGTTGCAGGTCATCGAAAATGATGTCAACGAGGCGCTCGACTACCTCGGCGCATGTCATGCCTGTCCGCCGTTGTTCACGCCCTCGGAGTGCAGCGAATGCGACCATATGGGGCACGAACGCGGTGCGGCTCCGCCACTTTTCGCCAGTCTGTCCAAGACTGCGGCCGAGGACCTCACTGCGGGCATCCATGTCCCGGTAGGCGAATTGCGCGACAGCCGCGGCGTGCAGCCGGTCCCGACCAAGATCGGAGCCGGACCGCGCAAACCACGGAACCGTCAGAAATCGGGTAACGAGCCCGAGAGCGAAAGAAGTAACTGACCATGGCGATCAAGCTACCCATTTTCATGGACAACCACTCGACCACACCGGTCGATCCTCGGGTCGTCGAGGCCATGCTGCCGTATTACACCGAGTACTACGGCAACGCAGCCAGTCGCAATCACGTCTTTGGCTGGAACGCCGAGGCTGCAGTGGACCATGCCCGCGAACAGATAGCCGGCCTGATCGGCGGTACCGCCAAGGAGATCGTATTCACGTCCGGCGCAACGGAATCCGACAATCTGGCCATCAAGGGTGCGGCATCGTTCTACAAAAAGCGCGGCGATCACATCATCACGCTGGAAACCGAGCACAAGGCGGTCATCGACCCCTGCAAGCGATTGTCGCGCGAGGGCTATCGGGTGACGTTTCTGCGCCCCGGCAAAGACGGTCTGGTCACGCCCGAGCAAGTTGTCGAGGCCATGGACGACAAGACCATCCTGGTCAGCATCATGCACGTCAACAACGAGATCGGTGTGGTGCAACCGATTGCCCGCATCGGCGAGGCGATCAAGGCGAAGAACGCAAAGTGTCTATTCCACTGCGACGCGGTGCAGAGCGTCGGCAAGTTGCCATTCGACGTCAACGAGATGCGGGTCGATCTGGTGTCGATGTCGGCCCATAAGATGTACGGCCCCAAGGGTATTGGGGCCCTGTGGGTCCGGCGCAAGCCGCGGGTGCGTATCGACCCGATCATCGACGGCGGCGGCCACGAGCGCGGTATGCGCTCGGGCACTCTGCCAGTGCCCAACATCGTCGCTTTTGGCCAGGCGTGCGAGCTGGCCAAGACCGAGATGGCCGAGGAGACCAAGCGGGTCAGGACGTTGCGCGATCGACTCTATCGCGGCATCACCTCCCGGCTCGAAGAGGTCTATGTCAACGGCTCCGTGGAACACCGAATTCCCGGCAATCTCAACATCTCCTTTGCATTTGTGGAGGGTGAATCCCTCTTGATGGCGCTAAAGGACGTGGCCGTGTCATCGGGGTCGGCGTGTACGTCGGCGTCTCTCGAGCCGTCGTATGTACTGCGCTCGCTGGGCGTCGGCGACGAACTGGCCCATACCTCGATCCGATTCGGTATCGGGCGGTTCAACACCGAGGAAGAAATCGATTACACAGTTGACCTGGTGGTCCAATCGGTCCAGCGACTGCGCGAGCTTTCCCCTCTTTGGGAAATGCATCAGGACGGCGTCGACCTGTCGCAGATCGAATGGACCAACCCCCACTGAGGACAGAGCATTGGACGCTGGACAAAACAGAAACACCTTGGTTGTGGATCAAACGAGGTGTTTCTGTTGCGAGGCCAACGGCCGAGCCGGCCGGGAGTCCGGCCGTCCGGGGGCTTTGCCCATAAATGATAGCCCGAGCGCGAAGCGGTCGGGCCGCGCACGATCACGCTGGAGGACCTTTTCCAACGTGATGGTGTGTAGTAGACAAATCAACGCGAGTACTTTAGGAGAAAGCCATGGCGTACAGCGATAAAGTCATCGACCATTACGAGAACCCGCGCAATGTGGGCAGTCTGGATAAACAGGACGAGAACGTCGGGACCGGTCTGGTCGGGGCCCCTGCGTGCGGCGACGTGATGAAGCTACAGATCAAGGTCAGCAACGAGGGCCTCATCGAGGAGGCCAAGTTCAAGACCTTTGGTTGTGGCTCGGCCATCGCCTCGTCATCTCTGGCCACCGAGATGATCAAGGGCATGAACCTCGAGCAAGCGCGCTCGATCAGCAACACTCAGATCGTCGAGGAGCTCAATCTTCCGCCGGTTAAGATTCACTGCTCGGTTTTGGCCGAGGACGCGATCAAGGCGGCCATCGACGACTACAAGAGCAAGAATACAGGCAAATAAGCAATGTCGGCCCAAGTTCAAGCAGTGGTAAGCGAAGAAGCGGTCGTCATGCCCGACCTGTCCACCATCGTCATCACCAAAAGCGCGGCCGAGGCAATTCAAAGCCAGCGCGTCAAGCGAGGCACGCCCGATGCGGCGATCCGGGTCGGGATACGCGGCGGTGGCTGCACCGGTTTCTCGTATCTTTTCGAGTGGGACGACAAAGAGCCCAAAAGCACTGACAAGGTGTTTGCCGAGCACGGTGTCAAGCTGTATGTCGACCCCAAGAGCTTTGTATACTTGCGCGGTACCGAGCTGGATTTCGTGACCTCGATGATGGGCCACGGGTTCAAGTTCAACAATCCCAACGCCAAGGGTTCGTGCGGTTGCGGCGATTCGGTGCAATTCTGAATCGATCAGCGCATCCGGACCGTGATCGCCCGCGCGCTGGCGCGACGATGCGAACCGATCTCTGACCCACTCAGCTTCCATGACCCAGCCAGAGTTCAGACGAGCCGCTCCCCGGGGCGGTCAAGAGGTGGACTTTTACGCACTACTCGGCCTGGCCGAGCGTTACGAGATCGACCGGGCCGAGCTCGAGTCCCGCTATCTCGAAAAGTCCAAAAACGTCCATCCAGACCGCTTCGTGGCCGCCCCTGCGGCCGAGCGAGTCGCTGCGCTGCAGCGATCGATGCAGCTCAACCAGGCCTACAAGACCCTCAAACGCCCGCTCGCCCGGGCCGAGTATTTGCTCGCGCGGCGCGGCACGTCCATCGGCGCCAACGAGACCCTCGAACCCGGTTTCCTCATGGAGGTACTCGAACTGCGCGAAGAACTCGCCACCGCCAAGCAGGCCGGCGATGCGGCTAAATTGCGCCAGCTCGAAAGTGCCATGCGACACCGAGAAGAGGATACTCTGGGCCGCATCGCCGCGCTCTTCGGAACGCTCGAAGAGTCCGGAGACAGCTCGGTGCTAACCGACATCAAGCGCGAGGTCATCCTCATGCGCTACATCGAGCGCTACCTCGACGAGTTTCAAGATGACATTTGATACGGTCTCACATAGTTCGAGAGACACGGGCGAGACGAGGCAGATGCGAGGAGTCCCGCGGAACGGATACGGAGTATGCGTGCAGGCATCCCAGTATCGCGCCGTGCCGCTCGGACCGGGCGAGACCATGCAACACGATGAACTCCGCACACAGCGACGAGGCCGACCATGAGCCTGTTTCAGATCGCCGAGCCCGGCCAATCCACCGTCAAGGAGGCGTGCAAGGGCCGCGCCGTGGGCATTGATCTGGGTACGACCAACAGTCTGATCGCCTATGTAAAAGACGGCGAACCCACCATCATTCCCGGCCCAGATGGAAGGGAGCTGATTCCGTCCGTGGTCCACTACAGCGACGATGGATCGGTTACAGTGGGTGCCGAGGCCAAAAACCTGGCGTCTCGATATCCGCGAGACACCATCGCGTCGGTCAAGCGGTTTGTCGGTCGCGGTCCCGAGGACGGCGAAGCGACGCGCACGATGACGCCATACCAGTTTGCCGAGTCGGACGGCCGGGTGGTCAAGTTTGCCGTGGCCGGTGGCCGCCGCGCGGTCACTCCCATCGAGGTATCAGCCGAAATTCTGAGGACCCTCAAGGTCCGTGCCGAGACCGTCTTGCGCGACGACAGTGCCGGGCCGGAACCATCTGAATTTGCCAACGGGGTCGATGGCGGAATCGACAGTACCATCGACGGCGCGGTCATCACCGTGCCGGCGTACTTCGACGACGCCCAGCGCCAGGCCACCCGAGATGCCGGTCGCCTGGCCGGTCTCCAGGTGCTCAGGTTGCTTGCCGAGCCCACCGCCGCGGCTCTGGCCTATGGCCTCGACAAGGGTACCAAGGGCACGTACGCGGTCTACGATCTGGGCGGAGGTACGTTTGATATCTCGATTCTCGACCTGGTCGAGGGCGTGTTTCGAGTCAAGGCAACAGGTGGGGATTCGGCCCTCGGCGGCGACGACTTCGACCGCACGTTGGCCGAGAGAATCCTAGACGAGGCGGGATATTCCGACGGTATGGCCGGGCCAAAGCATGCCGGCACCCGGCCCGACAGGGCACTGGTATCGCGTGCTCTGCGCGAAGCTCGCGCGGTCAAAGAGCGACTCAGCGACAGCGAGAGCACCGAATATGCCCTCGAATTGCCCGATGGCCGGCGATTTGTGCGCATTGTCACCCGCGCCGAGCTGGCCGAGGCCATCCGGCCTCTTCTCGACAAGACCGGGCGAGCGTGCCGCCGCGCGCTCAAGGACGCCGAGATCCGAGCTGCCGAGCTCGACGGCGTCATCCTGGTTGGCGGGTCGACCCGGTCGCCTTGTGTGCGCGACTACGTCGCCGAGGTATTTGACCGCGAGCCGCTTTGCGACATCGACCCGGAGCACGTCGTGGCCCTCGGCGCAGCTGTTCAGGCCGAACTTCTGGCCGGTGGATCGTCGGAGGTCACCCTGCTGGACGTGATTCCCCTATCGCTCGGTATCGAGACCATGGGCGGCGTGGTCGAGAAGATCGTCCATCGCAATTCGACGATTCCCTGCGGCGCCATGCAGGAATTTACCACCTACGCTGACAATCAGACCGGTTTTGACATCCACGTGGTCCAGGGCGAGCGCGAGGCCGTGGACGACAATCGCTCATTGGCCCGATTTTATCTCAAGGGGATCCCGCCCATGGTCGCGGGCATGGCCCGGGTCGAGATCACCTTTCTGGTCGATGCCGACGGCATTCTGCGGGTGAGTGCTCTAGAGAAGCTCACCGGGATCGAGAATTCGATCGAGGTCAAGCCATCGTACGGACTCACCGACGAGGAGATCGAGCGCATGCTCATGGATTCGTTCGAACACGCCGATGACGACCTGGTCGAGCGCAATCTCCGGGTCGAACGGATCGAGGCCGAGCGCATCCTCAATGCCACCCGGGCGGCGATGAAGTCCGATCCTGAACTGCTCGACGACGTCACCCGTGCAGCGACTGAAAAGGCCATGGCCGAGCTGGAGACACTGGCCGCGGGCGAGGATTACCTGGTCATTCGCAAGGCCATCGAGGCCCTCGATCTCGCTTCCAAGCCGTTTGCTCAGCGCCGCATGAATCGGGCCGTTGGCGCGGCCGTCAAGGGGCGCAGTGTCGGTGAGGTAGAGCGGGAGATCTCACACTAGAAGGCTCGTTGGCTGGGAGATAGCGCCATGCCGAAAATCACATTCGTCAATGCCAGTGCAATGCCGGGCACGGTGCCGCAGTCTGCGGCCGAGGAGCTCGAGCCACTCGAGGTGGCAGTGCCTGCGGGCACATCGATCCTCGATGCCGCCGAGCATTGCGGTGCTCATGTCGGCAGTGCGTGTGGCGGCAATCTGGCCTGTTCGACGTGCCATGTCTGGGTGTTGCGAGGGTACGATTCGCTGAGCGAGATCGAGGATGCCGAGGACGACATCATGGACAAGGCCTTCGACGTTCGAGAAGAGTCACGACTGGGCTGTCAGGCGCGGTTATCCGGCCAGGATATCGTGGTCGAGATCTCGCCCGAGAGTCTGCAGGCGTGGCTGGACGAGCACCCGAGCGAGCGCAAAAAAGCCGGTTGACCGGACCTCGCTGGCAACATGTCGCCAGGCAAAAAGCGGTCAGAATTCCCCGGTCGGCCCGCCGCCAGCTGCGGCCTCCGATGTACTATGAAGGTCAGGTGAACCGTGGATCGAGATCGTCTGAAAAATCTTTTGCGCAATGTTGCCAGTGGTCACGTAACCACCGAGGAGGCCCTGGACGAGCTGCGGCTGCTGCCGTTTGAGCGAATCGACCAGCACATCAATCTGGATCACCATCGCGAATTGCGTTCGGGGGCCCCTGAGGTGGTGCTCGGTGAGTGGAAGAGCGCGAGCGAAATCTCCCGCATCCTGGTTGCACTGGCCAAACGCGGCCGCGGAGCTCTGGCCACACGGGTCGCCCCGGACAAGGCAGAACAGGTGGTCAAAGACGTCGCCGGGGCGACGTACCACGACGTCGCGCGTGTCGTGATGGTGCCGCCATCAGCGGCGGCGAGCGATTCGGAGCACCGTTCCACACGGGGCTTGGTCGCCGTGGTGGCGGCGGGAACCAGCGATGTCGCAGTGGCGGAAGAAGCTGCGCTCACGCTCGAATTCCTCGGCCACGAGATCGACCGGATCTACGACGTCGGCGTGGCCGGTGTGCACCGTCTGCTGTCCGAAGCCGAGCGACTCAGTCGCGGACGGGTAGCCATTGTGGTTGCGGGCATGGAAGGAGCCCTGCCCTCGGTCGTGGCCAGCCTGATCGACCGACCGGTCATCGCGGTGCCGACCAGCGTGGGCTACGGCGTGAGCGCGGGTGGGTTTGCCGCGCTTTTGGGCATGCTGTCCTCGTGTGCCCCGGGGGTCACTGTGGTCAACATCGACAATGGTTTTGGCGCGGCGGTGGCCGCGACACGCATGAGCCAACTGCGCGACGTTCGCTCGGACTCGAAATCAACCGATAACGACGGACCGGGCGGCAAAGGGCAGGAGGCATGAGCGAGCTGCGCGGAGCACATCTCCATTTCGACTGCGTGAGCGGCATTGCCGGGGACATGACCCTGGGCGCTTTGATCGATCTCGGTGTGCCGCCACAGATCATTCGCGATGCTCTCGATCGTCTCGGCGTAGGCGGTGATCGTCTCGAAGTCGCTCGCATCGTCAAGCAAGGCGTTTCGGCAGTCGATGTCAAGGTGCGGGACGGCGACGAGCACGGCCACAGCCACGAGCACGGCCACAGCCACGAGCACGGCCACAGCCACGAGCACGGCCACAGCCACGAGCACGGCCACAGCCACGAGCACGGCCACAGCCACGAGCACGGCCACAGCCACGAG
>JAKSDA010000225.1 GCA_022360315.1 Pseudomonadota bacterium | reverse complement strand
GCGAGACAGACCGCAACCAACTCCGCCGTCGGTCCCGCAGCAGGCCGCACCGGGGGCGGGTCCGCACCACCCCGCACCGGGGTCGGGTCCGCACCACCCCGCACCGGGGTCGGGTCCGCACCACCCCGCACCGGGGTCGGGTCCGCACCACCCTGCACCGGGGTCGGGTCCGCACCACCCTGCACCGGGGTCGGGTCCGCACCACCCTGCTCCGGGGTCGGGTCCGCACCACCCCGCTCCGGGGTCGGGTCCGCATCCAATGGCTGGTGGGCAGCCCGGATCGCAGCCAGTGATGATGCAGAATATGGCAGGAGGGCCATTGCCACCTGGAGCTGGGCCGGGCTATCCCGGACAACTCCCATACAGTTCGGAGCCACTTTCCGCTCTGCCCGCCGGGGGCGGGCAGATGACATTTACCAAACAGCTCCAGGCACTCGAGCTCGAAGAGATCCCTGACAACTTTATAATCGGCCGGACCGAACGGCGATGGCTTTTGCCCACTATCCTGGCTGTTTCATGCGTGACGATCGGCGTGGTCATCGGCATCTTTCTGTTCACCGCTGAAGGTGTTCCGACGAGAACCACTCTCAAGATCAATTCGATCCCCGGTGGCGCCAGCGTCAAGATCAACGATCTCGCTGTGGCCGAAGTGACGCCAATCGAGTGGTCCAGCGCCGAGCCAGGCGCGCGATACGTCATCGTACTGGAGCGCCAGGGGTATGAGACCGAGACGCGAGAAGTGACCGTGAGCGCTGACGGTGGCGACATTACGGTCATCCTGGAGCGCGTTCCGGTCACTCTCGAGGTGGACAGCACGCCCCAGGGAGCCGAGATCTACCTCAATGGGCAGTTCAAAGGTCGCACGCCCAAGACACTTACCGGCCTGGACGTCAACAAGTCCCGCGAGCTCGAACTCATACTATCCGGCTACCAGCCGCACATGGAAACCCTCAGCTGGGAAGACAAAGACATATTACAGCGCAATATCGACCTCCACAAGGCGCCGCGTTCGCCGTGAGCATGTGGTAGGGTCGGCGCAAAATGGAGGTTTGACGATGACTGCTCCAGCGCCGCGAAAGGAAGGCAGCGCTCATACAATCAGCGAGATCACGACCCTGCTCGGCAAGGGCAGCGACTTTGAGGGAAAACTCACCTTCGAGGGCGCCGTCCGCATTGAGGGCAAATTCAAGGGCGAGGTGTTCTCTGATGACGTACTTGTTGTCGGCGAAGAAGCCTATGTCGAAGCCGAGATCAATATCGGTGAGATCATCATCCAGGGCACAATTGTCGGCAATATTCGGGCCAAGCGCGCTATCGAAATCCGCCAACCGGGTCGAGTCAAGGGCGACATCACTACGCCCTCGCTACAGATCGAGCGCGGTGTGGTCTTCGAAGGCCGCTCCTTCATGGAGGAGCAATCTCAGAAGGCTCAGGAAAAGAAACCGCTGCCGCCCCACAAGGGCAAACTGCCCGCTCCGGCGGCGGCAATGGCGGCGAAAGACAAAGACAAGAGCAAACCGCTGGGCAAATAGTCCCGCCCCACGCATGTCGCACACCGATTGATTGCACAGCCGGACGCCAGCTGTCCGGGCAACATCTGTCCCATCTCCACCCCTGCCAAGTACACGCGATCACGTTGGCAAGGACCCAGCGTGATCGTGGGTAGCAGACGCTCCGGTGTGGCTACCGGCCTTTGTCGTCCCACAACAGTTCGAAAGCACCATCCCGATTGAGGGTGATCGTGTCGGCCCAGCACACATCTTCCAGGCCGTCGCGGTTGGTATCGCCCACCCAGGTAGCGGCCATTGGCGTTCCGGTCGAGGGAGGAATTGGAGCTCTAAAGTCGGCGGGCCCGGCCACGGAATGAGCTGCACTGGACGTGGTGACCGCGCCAATCGGGATCGCTCCGCCGTACCAGATGAACATCTGCACCCCGCCGCCGCCATCAGCGCCGCCCACGACGAGCAGATCTTCTCGGCCGTCGCCATCCACATCGGGGTCTTTTGCCAGCGCGTTATTGGCAATCGCGGTGGCAAACTTGCGCAACCCCGGCTCGGGCGAGATGGTGGTGATCGCGTTGGCGACATTGAGGGTCCCGATTGCGTTGCCGGCGATGATGTACAGTCTGCCGTCGAGATCGGCGAACACATCCTCGCCCCAGGCTCCGATGACGATATCGCGAGCGCCGTCGTCATTGATATCGGCGAGCGAGCCCATGGCCGAGCCAAAATACACCTTTTCGTTGCCGGCCGTGGGATGCCGGATCTCGAGATCGCGGGTCGCATCGATGCCGCTCGAGGTAACGCCGGCCGAGTTCGGCTGGCGCCGGCCTCGAATCACAAACGCCGTCGAACCGTCGAAATGCGCCACACCGATGTCCTCCATGGCACCGGCAGCTGGGTCGAGGTGACCGAGGTTGTATACCCAGCTGCCAAATAGATCGTTGGTAGCGAGTTCGGGGTCTTCAACGAGCACAACTCGCGCGTCGCCACTTGCCGAGGCATCATTGCTCGCCAGCCGAATATCCCGCTCGTCGGTGCCACCGTAGAGCACGGCGACTCCGCCGTTGCCCTGTCCACCGAAAACCGCACTCATCACCAGATCGTCATTTTGATCGCCGTCAAAGTCGGCCGCGGCCAGGGACCAGCCGAGGAGACCTCCCAGGAACCAGTTAGCCGGATCGCTGTCGTTCACGCCAATGGATACTTCGGGGTTTTCGTCGAATGCATCGCCGCCAAAAAAGATCTGCACGCCGCCGTTAAAATTGTCGCCAAACGGGGCACCGATGGCGAGATCATCGATACCGTCGCGGTTCCAATCGATGGCGGTGACGCCGTTGCCAAACTGCGCTCCCAATTCAGTGCCCTCGATAGTCACGTCGGGTTCGATCGGGTCACCGAGAACAGTGCTGCCGACCGGATCGGCGAGGCCATTTTCGCCACCGTAGTACACATAGACCGAGCCGACTCCAAAATCCCCACCGACCGATTTGAACGGTGCGGCCACAGCCACGTCGGAAAAGCCGTCGTTGTTGTAATCACCGCCGGCCATCTGAAAACCGAGCCCGTTTTCGTCATCCTCGGGACGCACAGAACTCACCGCGCCGGAGTGGTCGAAATCGACCGAGAAGGGGCCGGCGATCTCGGCCACTGTGCGATTGCCCGCCGCATCCACGGCAGCGACACCAGCGTAATACTCGGTACCCGGGCGGGCGTCGATGACCAGAGTCTCGCCGGTTCCGGGTGCGCTCGGTGCAAGAGAGGCGAACTCGGTGCCAGTGGTGTCGAAGTTGCTGTCGGTGAGCAACTCGCTGGCCAGTTTGACGATATATCGATCTGCCGGCTGTCCGCGATCGTCCGGGGCAGTCCACGAAAGTACAGCGCTGCGGCGATCTCGCTGGCTCGCGGCCAGCACACCCACCGCCCCCGGCGGGCTCGCATCCACGGCCAAGAGCAACCGAGTCAGGCCGAACTCATCGCCGAGCTCGGCGGTGACCTTGACATCGTATTTCGCAGCCGACTCGGCCAGCGTCAAGTCGTCGAGGCACCAGTCGGTGCCGGTTACTCGGGCCGGCTGTGGCGGAAGGCCGTCGATGACCACCTCGACGACAGCTCCGGCCACGCTCGCCGTGCCGCAGAGGTCGAATGTGATCGACGATCCGGCAGCAATACCGTCGGCCCGGTTGACCGCTCCATCGTTGATCTCGGGTACAAAATCGATGTCGATCGTCGGCGCGTTGATGCCCGGCTTGAGTACCACGACGAGCGGACCCCGGGCGCCACCGGGCCAATGCGCTTTCAGCTCTTCGGCGGTAAAGACCGCTATATACGGCCTGAAATCGGGCTTGGTCACAACGACCTCGTAGTGAGCTCGGCCGTCCGGGACCGCGATTCGATTATTGCTTGCATTGAGCTCGCCTGCGTACAGAACCTCCGATGCGTCCTCCACAGTGATCTCCGCCGTGGTGAGCACAAGATGCTGTGCAATCTCGTCGAACATGAAGGTCTGGACCGAAAAATCGATGATATCGACAATATCGACCCCAAAGCTGGCATAGCCGAAATCCGCCGGGGATCGGTCGGTCACAGCCACGACCTCGGGGCCCAGTTCGGCAACCTCATCGTTGTGAACCTCGAACGGAATGGGTACCGGGCGGGCGACCAGATGCTCGAGCGGCGATCCGACCGCCGGTGTCGCGTACAGAACCCTGTCCATATGATCGACGACCATGAACTCGGTAAGCGCATAATTGCCCGCCGACAGTGCGAGAGGGCTGCTCAGATAGGCGTCGCCAAACCGGTTCAAGGTGACCGGCTCTCGCTCGAAGATCGATGCGTCATCAGCATCGACGATGCTCACAACCACTGCAGCCACCTCATCGAGGTTCTTTGTCGCCCTATTGAATGCCCAGCCGTCCAGCTGCTTCGCATTGCTCGCCGGGATTTCTGCGCGACCGTCGACAACCTCGAGGGTCGCAAGTGCCTTGTCGCCGGAGAATAAAAACCGCACCCCGGCCGTGGACGACACCGATGTGTCGGAGTTGCCAGCGCAGGCTGTGGTCAGCAGCGCCAACAGTACGATCCCCCTGGTACTGGTTGTTGAGTGGCCTTGTCGTACCATGAAGCTCCTGATCCCTTTGTGAGTGTGAAGCCGCACAATGCCGGGGGACACGAGCCCAAACATTGCCTGGCCTGGTGCCGGCACGGTTCGGTCATTCAAGCCAGATCTGGAGATGCCGATCGGCGAGAGCCGGAGGTGCCGGTAAGGAATGCCAGCGGCGTTCACAAGGTGCGGAGCGAAGCGGCCGGGCGGCCGGACATTCGATCAACGCGAGATCAGGAAGCGCAACATTGGTAGGCGAGATGGGGTGCGTGAATCAATCGATCGAATGGGCGCGAGTGATCCGCGCTCTGGCCCTGTCCTGCTGGTGGCTCAGAGGATCGGACATTCGCCGTTGTTGGCGTCGTAGCGCGCCTTGGTGGCATTGAAGAACTGGGTAAGACGGTCGATGAGGTTCTGTGGCAAAGTGTAGGTTGGGTGGCCAGCTTGCTGACCTTTGACGACCAGCGCATCGGCCGCACTCAGTTCCAGCTGACCGTTGACGCTGGCGTATTTCGAGATGTAGTTGGCATTGCCCTTGGTCGTGTTGAACGTCAACGTACTGTCGGCGTTGAGATAGACTCCCTGCTGTCCGTTGTCATGACAGCCAGCCGCCGAGCATGCCGCATTGTTGGGCTGAGTCTCGGTCAGAGCGATCTCGCCAAGCGATGGCGCGACGTCCCAGTCGGCCAGGTCCATACAGCCACCAAATGCCAGCAATACGTCGGTAGGAGTGAGGTTGCCGCCGCCATTGCCGTTGCCATTGCCATTGCCATTGCCGCCGCCATTGCCATTGCCATTGCCATTGCCGTTGCCATTGCCATCAATGTCATCTGGGTCGCCGAAAGTATCGACTTCGCCGACCACTGTGCAGGAACTCAGCCATAGGGCTGCAAAAAGCGCCGTAATGACAATAACAAGGGGGTGTTTGGTCATGATGTGCTACTCCAAGAGCCGTTTTCGCATGCAATGCGAAAACGGGTAAATGCGAAAATTCTGCGCAGATTGCACGAGATGCACATCCCGGGCCTTGCTCTTGTCCTAGCGGTTTCAACCAGTTGTGACCGGGCGGACAGATGGCTGCGCGTGGTGTGTACCCGATCTAGGGAGAGAAGTCTCACCCTGGCGAGGGAAGTCTCACCCGGCGAGCGATGACCTCGGTTGGGTGATCGAGGTCATTCCCGCCGAGCATCTCGAATCCATGGGGCAGTTTCTCGATCGTATGCGCAAAGGAGAATCGTAATGCCTGACTATTCGGTCGGCTTTTTCATTATCCCGGCTGGGCACTTAGACGATCTGCGCGAAGTCGAGGATGCCGCGAACCAGGCTTTCGCTACAAATCAGCCGGATCAATTCTGGCGCCTGAATCAGATCTTTCAGCGCGCTCAGGAGGTCGCCGTGGTCGCCGAGATCGTCACAGGCGGGAACAAACCAATCTACGACGATGGGCGCGATACAGCCTATATTCATCTATCTCTATGGCTGCAAAAGTGTCTCCTGAACAGCACGCGCGCCGTTCTAGATACAGAGCAATTTGGCAAACTGATCCCTCGCTTGCGCCGGGTCTCACTAGACCTTTTTCTGCACTGGTCTGCGAAGCAGGCGTCGAAATACGGTGAGGTCGATACCGCGCTTTTGGTGGAGCTCTTCGACGCTCTCCAGCGAGCGATCCGCGCTGCACCCTCCGGAGAGTATGGCTTCGTCTATCACAATTTCCGTCACAAGCACCGCGACCTGCCACGCCAGCCAGATGAGCCCGAAGACACGATGACGGCCGAGGACGGCGCCAAGCAAAAAGAGATGATCGAGCGCCGCCTGCAAGCCCGCATCAGCCGACAACGATGCGAGTGG
>JAKSDA010000246.1 GCA_022360315.1 Pseudomonadota bacterium | reverse complement strand
TACCGTGCACGCCGCAAGCCGCCCCGTGACCCAGACTCGTGCTCACGCTCGCCGCTCGCCCCACGCTCGCGCTCCCCCGCGCCGCTCACGCTCCCTCTCACTCACTTGTCCGGTCGAAAAGTGCTCAAGTCGACCTTAGCAGAGCGGGCGAATATCACAGCAAATCCAGTTCCGACGATGAATGCGTATTTGGCCGGGACCAGAGGACTCTGTGCAAACGAGGCTCCGTGCAAATCATCGTAGCGGGTAAAGACACTGAACCAGATATTGGAAAAACGCCAGCTGACGCGTGCTGTCGCGCGCAGCCCAGCATATCCGGCACGGGCCTCGTAGAGGGCGCGATCTGCAGTCTTGTGCGCATCATCGACGCTGTAGTAATAGTCGTGCACTCCTCTGCTGGCCATGAGCGGACCAACTGAGATGTTGGCTTCACGGCTGCTGGCCGAGGTCGATGCTGCTCTCAGAGTCAGCGCCACATCGGGACTGAAAACCCAGCCAGGTGCCTTCCACTGTCGAATGTCGGTCGCGATGACAGCGCGCCAGGCCAGCCGAATCTTCAACACGCGCGATTTATCGGCGTTGGACAGCACAACGAATTTCGCCATCGGACCGACCTCTACGCTGGGCAGCAAATCGGGCATGCCCTCACGAACTCCGCTGTCGGCACTGCTCACCGGAGGAGTTGCGTTGACGCTGACATCGAATGCGAAGCGGTCGGTGGAAAGGAAATGCAATCCGTCGCGGTCAGCTTGAAACAGGCCGCCGCGATAGATCAGATACGGCATTGGAAAAATGCGGCTACTGCGCTCGTCAGAACCGTTGTAGTCCGGCAAGCTGATACCGACCAGCCCGACTCCGAGTTCCCACAGCGGCTCACTTTCGGCCCCGGCAGAGCGGGGAACAAACAAGAAACTCGCGACCAGACAAAACACAACGGCCAGGGGCCGGACGGGAAAACGCCAGCCCCCCAACAGCCGAGCCCGAAGTGAACGCCGAGGGCCAAGCACGCGTTTCTGGCGATATTTACTGTTGCTGCGTGGGGAAGATAACGTGCGCAAATTCATATGCTTTGGCGAGTGGCGAGCAATCAAGAACAGCACGATCTGTAATCAGTAGCCCTTTAATTCTCGTTACTTACCAGATTACTACAAGCAAATGATGTGCCAGGGATAGATCGTATCCGTACGTGGGGTTTCCCGGATAGAGAAATATATCAACAATGCGGTGAATTACCTCGCACAAGCCCGTCACCGATCGCTTAAGTACCAGTAATATCGTTCACTCTTGGGTATAATCGTCTGTACTCACCTGTGATCGATCGCGCTTTTTGACGTGTGCTGGATCTGGCGAATTTTCTCGTGCCATTCTTGATTCTGACCAGCTTCGCTCCCCCGGGTGATATCGGACTGACTCAATCGTTACTTCGAAGCAACGAGTAGCTGCGACCGCACGCAGCAGCCAGACTCGTGACATCGTCCTTCCCGAATCTGCGTGCGCCCCGGCCGAGAGCGGCGATCAGCCGATTTTGGGTACATGGACGCCCGGCGGGAGTCCGCCGGAGGGCTTTGCCCAATACTGGTAGCGGCGTTGGGATTTTTCCGAACGCTGCTAGAGCGAAGCGTTGTGTTTGCGGATTTTTTCCACCAGCGTGGTGCGATTGACGCCCAAAAGCGACGCGGCCTCGGTGCGGTTTCCACCAGTGCGGTCGAGCGCCTCATCGATGAGCTGGCGTTCGACCTGGTCGATGGTGCTGCGCAGATCGAGGTTCACCGTGGACTTAAACGGTCTCTGGCCCCGCGGCAACGCTCCTGTGGAGCGCAAGCGAAGATCTGAGGCTGTGATGACGCCACTGCCCTTGAGCAGCACGGTGCGCTCGATGAGATGAGCCAGTTCACGTACGTTGCCCGGCCAATCAAACGACAGCAGGGCGCGTTCGGCAGATTTATCGATGCCTGTCACCTGCCGTTGGTTGCGAGCATTGGCCTCGCCGAGCAATACCCGCGCTAACTTGATAACATCGTCACCGCGCTCGCGAAGGGGGGGCAACTCGATCGGGATGACACTGAGCCGGTAGTAGAGATCGGCGCGAAATCGGCTGGCAGCGATCATTGCCTCGAGGTCCTGATTTGTCGCGGCAACGACGCGGATGTCGATGGAAACCGGCATATCTGCGCCTACCGGCATGATCGTCCGATCCTGCAGCACGCGCAGTAGCTTGGCCTGGGCCTGAAGCGGCATATCGCCGATTTCATCGAGAAACAGAGTACCGCCACTGGCCGCGACAACCCGGCCACCTCGCGAGTGATGCGCTCCGGTGAATGCACCGCGAACGTGGCCAAAAAGCTCCGCCTCGACCATGGTATCGGGTATCGCGGCACAGTTGAGCGCGACAAATGGCCCCGTGGCGCGCGTGGAGCTCCCGTGCAGAGCGCGCGCGACCATTTCTTTGCCCGTTCCACTCTCGCCAGTGAGAAGGACAGTACAATCCGTGTCGGTTATATTGCGGACCGTTTCGAGCGCTTCGACCAAGCGCTCGTCGTCGCCGACAATGTCGCGAGCGTAGCAGGTGCGCCAGGATTCCAGATCTTCGTTCAGATAATGAGTGTCGGACGCCTCCACAAGGTCCTGTGTCGGAATCAACTCGGCAAGTCGATCGACGTCGATCGGCTTCTCGAGAACCTCGATACCTCCGGCCTCCAGAACTTCCGTGGCCGCCCGCCCGCTGGCATTACCGGTCATGCAGTACACAGACTGCGCACGATTATTCGATACCGCCCAGCGAATGAGATCTGCGCCACTACCGTCTGGAAGACGAAAATCGACGATCGCCACATCAACTTCGGTTTCGGACAGTGCCGAACGGCCTTCTTCGACAGTGGCTGCACACCGCACTGTATGACCAGCACGACGTAAGTAACGTTCAAACGCACGTCGGAGCGGAGCTTCGTCGTCTACGAGTAGAACAGACGCAGAGCGCCTCTCTGGAGATTCCAAGCTGCTACTTTCTCGATGCGAGAATCGATCCATAATCTAGGTTACCTGCCGATGGTGCCTTCCGAAATTCTACTACAAGCCGCCGCTTTGCTCAGTCCCAGTGATCCAAGGTTTTCATAAAATATTACGATAGATTGAAGTTAATCCGGAGCACATACTTTGAAGAGTCACTGGCGACCCGTCAGCAACCACCCAGGAAGCTCGACGGATACATGCCTGAGACTGTATGCGCGATACAACCTGCATGTCGAGTAGGTATGGTGTGGGCTCGCGTATTGGAAGCCAATGATTCACATTGGTTATCGACGGGCCGACGTATGGCTGAACCGCTGTTATGTTCAAGGAGCGATCAGTAACCGAGGTACCCGGCGATACAGGGGGTGAAGACACGATTTTGCATGGATCTCGGCTGATGAAGCCAAAATACTAGCGCCGGCCAGCCGTGACGAACGGATCGCAGACCGCGTCGACCGAGGCCGGAGGGTAACTCGCAGCCCTTGCCAAAGCGTAAACAATTCAAGATACTTGGAAAAGTTCACTGAGTGATTTTCCCGCTCTGCCCAGCTGTATTGGGAATAAGCTATTCCCCGGTCGGGTTACCGCGTTCAAGAGTCATGCTGAGTCGGCGCAAGCAAAGAAGCGAGTTCGAACGAACGGCTCTTCCCCATCTGGATGCGCTTTACGGAGCTGCTTATCGGCTCACGCGCAACCCTCGGGATGCCGAAGATCTGGTACAGGATGCAGTGCTGCGAGCGTATCGATTCTGGGACACGTTTCAAAAAGATTCCAACTGCAAGGCCTGGCTCTTCCGCATTCTCACCAACACCTTCATCAACAGCTATCAAAAGAAAAAGCGTTCACGTGAAGTGATCAATCGCGCGGCGGCCGAGCAAGAGGCGACCGACGGAGTACTGGTCCAGGAGCGTGCGACGAGCCTCCGCGATCCCGAGAAACTTCTCATTGATCGCACGTTGTCTGACGACGTCGCTCGTGCTCTCGAAGCACTGCCGTCTGACTTTCGGGTCGCGGTGGTACTTTGCGATGTGCAGGGTTTCTCCTACAAGGAGATAGCCGACATCATGGAGTGTCCGGTCGGTACAGTGATGAGCCGGCTGCACCGCGGCCGCCGATTGCTAAAGAAGGAACTTCACGATTTTGCCGTGGCCGAGGGCATCATCAAGTCCGCGAATGGTGCGGCACGTAGAGCGGAGTCCGGAGCGGCCTGTGCGGATGAAACAGAGAGTGCGGTCACAATCAACCTGGCCGAATATAGAAAACGCCAAAATTGACATCTCGGAGACCCGAGGCGATGTCCGTAAATTGTGGAGACATAGAAACCCTGGTTCAAACATTCCTCGACGGTGAACTCGCCGCAGACGATGAGGCTTCTCTGGAGGAGCACGTCGCCGCGTGCGGAGCGTGCAAGAAGCACGTCACCGAGGAGACGCAATTCCACCGGCACGTGCGCGAGAAACTCGCGCCTCCGGCGGCTCCCGCTGCTCTCTACGAGAGCATCTCGGCGGCGCTGGACCGCGAAGACTGGACGGCCCGCAAACGCGACAAATCGCATTGGAGCTGGATACTTCCCGGTGGTGCAAGCCTGGCCGCAGCTGCCGCCTTGATCCTTTTTGTCGTGAGCGTTCAAGGCGACCATCCCCGACCCGAAACAACGGTCGACGCCGCGGTCAAGCGACACATGCGTCGATTGCCCATCGAAGTACGTGGTGCTGCAGTGGGCGATTGGGCTGATCGTCACCTGCGGCAGCGGGTTCATCTACCGCGCTTCAACAATCCCGAGACAACTCTGCGCGGAGCCAGACTCAGCCATCTAAATGGCCGCGACGCCCTGCAAATCTATTACGACGTCAGCATCGCTTATCGCAATTTCGAGATTTCGGCCCTGTTACTCGACGCATCTGATATCGATCTTCGCACCGGCCGGCGTCACGTGGTTGCAGGACGCGAGCTGTGGGTCGGGCAGAGCATGGGTTATAATGTCGTCGCCCACAAAGACAAGCGCGGTATTGGTTATGTCTTCACCTCCGAGATGAATGTCGAAGATCTGTTGCGTATCGTTGCCAATACCGATGTATTGCTGAGCATTCCCGAAGGTCGTTGACAGAAACCTGCCTACGCTACAGCCTCACATGGTTCGAGAGACAGGTGAGACGAGGAGTCCTGTGGAATGCGTACCAAGTACGTGGTCCGGCCGTCCAGGGGCTATGGGCGAGCATGATCGCCCGAACGCGAAACGGTCGGGCCGCGCAGGTCATTGGATTCTTTCCAACGTGACCGTGTGGTGATGGTGGATAGCCGGGATTGTTCATCGCGGCCACGCTCCGCCCTCTATCCCCTATCGAGAGTCGTCTTGTACTGCTCCGGGCAGCCGCGGTAAAGGTTGAACCCTCCCATGTAGCTGAGTTGCGCGATGATTTTGCGGCGGGATACACTGATGGGCTGAAAGGATCCGACCCAAATGAGCGCACGCCGCTTGCTACTCATCGACTCCGACGACGATTTTTACCGCAGCCTGTACGAGCAACTCAGCTCATACGGATTCGAGATCTACCGGGTGGCCGAGACCATGGAGGCCCTCGACCAGATCGGCGAGGTCGAGCCCGAACTGATCTTCATCGCCGTGGAGGAACCCGATAAGCTCGGCTACTCCCTGTGCAGCAGGGTCAAGAAAAGCGACAGAAAAGACATCCCGATCATCCTATCGACCGCGACGGTGCCACCATCGGGCTTCAACAGCCATCGCCGTCTGAGCGTGCACGCCGACGAGTACATCGACAAGCGAGCGATGAACCCACCAGAGCTGGCCGAAAAAATCGACCGTCTGATCGGACTGACCACTCCGCCGGAAGAGGAAGTCGAGCTGCCCAACATGGATGAATTCGACGTCGAGGTGGGAGGATTCGACGACGAGGGCGATGTCACCCGAATCGCCCCGCCCAATGTCCTTGTGCAGGCCGGCCTCATCGAGGATGGCGCTCCCGATGCAGAGCTCGACACCGGCAGCTCGCCGTTCACTCCCCTGCCCGATCTCTCGGATGAACTCGATCCGGACTTCGTCAACGGCGACAGCATCAGAACGTCGGCCTCACTGCCGGCGTTTCGCGGCGCTCGGATCCAGACCGAACACGGCAACCGGCCGGCCAGCAACGGGCATTCCCCGCGCAGGTCGGAGTCCGGTCCACATCCGGTAGACAAATCGGGCTCGCAACAGATATCCAAACCGCTCCGGCCGGTACCGGTGGCCAAAGTCGTGTCCAGTTCAGCACCGCACAGGACCGAAGACCCGGGCTCGGGAATCGACCTCGGCCTCGCCGAGGTCGCCGAGATTGCCAACGAGGAGCAGAGCAGTCGCCACATCCAATCCCGCCTGCAAGTCGTCGAACGCGAGAACCAACGCCTCCGCGCCGAACTCGAGAAAGCCAAAAAAAGCTCGGAGTCCGGCGCCGTTCCGTCGTTTTCGCGCGAGCGAGAATTCCTTAATCTGCGCGAGATCATCAACAAAAAAGAAAAGGAGATCCTCACCCTGAGAGACGAAGTTGGCGTCAAAGAGCGACAGATTCTGGACGGCAAAGAGGCGGTGCGCCAACTGCAGCGTGACAAGACCGAGATCGACTCGAAAAACCTCGAGCTCGAGCAGCACCTGCTGGGGTTCAACGAACAGCTGGCCGCGCTCGAGTCCGAGCAACAGACAGTAAAGGACCGCATCCGCACCCTCGAGCAAGAACTCGACGGACGCAACCAGGAGCTGGCCAATTACAAGGCACAGCATAGCCGCGAGATCGAAACCCTGGAGCGCAGCCATGCCGAGGCAATCGAAGAGCACCAAAAAACCGCCGCTCAGGACCGAGAAGCTGCGCTGGCCAGATTGCGAGACGAGTACGAGCAAAAACAGACCGCGCTGCGCGAAGAACACCAACGGGCACTGACGCAGCAGCAAGAGCAACACGAACAGGCACAGGCCGAGGCGCTCGAAGAAGCCCGCAACCACATGGAGCGCGAACTGGCCGAGGCCGGCAAAAAACACGAGCAAGAGGTGGCCGAGCTCGAAGCGCGTCACGAGGATCAGATCCAGGCCAGGGATGACGAGCTGTCGGAGACCATGGCCCGACTGGAGCAAGAAAAGGAAGAGGCGATCACTGCACTCGAGAGCAAGGCCAGCGGAGAATTGGCCAGTGCCGAAGAAGCGCACAAGCTCGCCATGGAGCAAGCAATCCGCGAAGCCGACCAGCGCCGCCACAGCGAGCTGGCTGAGGCGGCCGAAAAGCACGCTGCGGAGAGGAGCGAACTCGAACGTGCTCACAGCGAAGCCGCGGCCGAGCTGGCCGAGGAAAAACGCCAACTCGACGCCGGCCTGGCCTCGCTGCGCGAGGAGCTCGACAAGCTGAAAGAAGAGCTGGCCGGGGCCATGCGTGACATCGAAGAACGCGACCAGGCCCTGGGCGAGCGAGATCGGAAAATCGAAGAACGCGATCTGACCATCGAAGAACAACGGGCGAATATCGCGGAAAACGCGCAACGCATACGGTCCCTCGAAGCCGACGTCGAGGAGCTGGAGGGGCAGAATACCGGGTACCAGGATCAGATCCTCAAGGCGTACAAAAAGATCAAGTCGGACGAGGCCATGGTGAACAAGGCCAAGAAAGCCCTAGCCGTTGCGCTGACCATACTCGACGAGAGTATTTCGGGTCTCGAGGCCCCCGGAGACGAGGCACGTTGACCGCCCGGTACCGGCTGGCACGCTGCCAAAGACCGATATGAAGCAGGAAATCACCGGCAACACAAACGGGCTCAAGGCGAGCCAGCTCAAGGCGCTCGAGCGAATCTACCGCCGGCGTATCGCAGCCACCGAAGTGATCTCGACCGAACTGGCCGGTTTTATGTGCGAGCTCTCGGCTGAATTGCACCGGCAGATCGGCGTCCTGATCAATCGGCGCGGCGCTATCGAGCACGTCATGGTCGGCGATGCCTCGCATATCGTGCTGCCCGATGTCGGCCGTTTGCGCGGCGCTCCGGGTCGTTTTCGCGGCTTGCGCCTGGTCAAGACCCACCTGCGTAACGAGCGGCTCACCCGCGACGATCTCACCGACCTCACCCTGCTCAGGCTCGACATCGTGGCCTCGATCGCGGTCGGCCCAGGCGGTACTGCGGGCCTTTTTTACCTCGGTCATCTCTTGCCCGACAATCCACAGGGCCGGCTGTGGGAACAGTTGCCAGGCGAGTCTGTTCACGCCCCAGAGACCGACTTTGCCGAACTCATGGCCGCGCTGGAAGCCGAGTTCAGCCGGACCTCGAGCGCCCTTGCCAGCCCCGAGTCGGGCACCGATCGCGCTGTTCTCGTCCACGTGGCCATCGGCAAGGTGCGCGACTCCAGCGCCCGCATCGCCGAACTCGGCGAACTCTGCCGCACTGCTGGTGTCCAGGTTCTCGACGTCATCACCCAAAAACGGTCCGAGGCCGATCCCAGATACCTGGTCGGACACGGCAAGCTCAAGCAGATCCTTTTGCGGGCCATGCAGCTGGGCGCTGAAACGGTCATTTTCGATCAGGATTTGATTCCCAGCCAGGCACGGGGCATCACCAACTTCACCGAACTAAAGATCGTCGACCGCACCATGTTGATCCTGGACATCTTTGCCCAGCACGCGACCAGCCGGGACGGCAAATTGCAGGTCGAGCTGGCTCAACTCAAATACGCCCTGCCCAGACTGGCCGAGAAGAACACGATGATGTCGCGACTCACCGGCGGCATTGGCGGCCGCGGTCCAGGTGAGACCAAGCTCGAGATCAACCGGCGCCGGGCCCGAGAACGCATCCGGCTGCTCGAGCGCCAACTATCGTCATTGGCCAAGAACCGACGCTTGCGAAGGCAGCGTCGCGGCCAGCGCAATGTGCCCATCGTGGCCATTGTCGGCTACACCAACGCGGGCAAATCCACCTTGCTCAACGCCCTCACCCAGGGCAATGCCAAGACCGAAAACAAGCTCTTTGCCACGCTGGATCCGATCAGCCGCAGGCTGCGTTTCCCCCGCGAGCGAGAGGTTGTCCTCACCGATACCGTGGGCTTTATTCGCGATTTGCCCCGCGATTTGACCGCGGCATTTCGCGCCACTCTCGAGGAGCTCTACGACGCCGATTTACTGGTCCACGTCGTCGACGCGAGCGACGATGATTACGCCCAGCACGTCAATGCCGTGGTCGCCATTCTCAATCAGCTCGAGTTGGCCGAGAAACCGCGCCTTATCGCATTCAACAAATGCGATCGACTATCCGACCACGAAGTCGACCGCCGCGCCGGCGAATTCGAAGCACTGACCATTTCAGCGCTCGATCGCGCCTCGTTTGACGACCTTCTTTCCGCCATCGCCCGGGCGCTGTGGAAAGAAGGCCACAAGGCCGACATCACACCGCTCACCCAATAGCCAGCGTTGCTGGCCGGACGTTGCCAGCTCCCCACATCAAGTCCCCCCTCGATCAATCAGGCTTCGCCGAGTTCCCCCAGCCGAAACCCCAAGTCGAAAATCCCCTCTTCGAGAGGATCGCCGAAGTGCGCTCCAGTCTTCTTCGCGGCGATGCTCCACATCATTTGTTCCAATTCCATTCGCCCGACCCAGTCACCGATGCGCTTTTACCGAATCCGAGCGATTTGCAGCCGCGGTGAATGCTCTCGGCTCACAACTGCAGCAAATACGGTCACGACATCGAGTGACAGTACATTGTTAGGTTGACATGAATAGATATTACGGGTTTTACTTTTTTACTTAAGTTCGGGAGGAAAACAAATGAAGTCAGTACGATCACTGCTAGTTGCATTAACTGCACTATGGTTACTTGGCCCAACCACTGGTTGTAATAGTAAAGACAGCCATTTCGTCCCGGCCGGTACTCCGGGAAGCAAAGAGACCGATGGCGCCGATGGCAACAGAGCCAAGCCCCATTCTTATGTCCGCGATTTGCGGGGCGGCTTTGTCGAAGAGCCCGGCCTCACCGGAGAACACCGGTACATCATCCATTTCAACGGCGAGCCCGTGGCAACCTACCGCGGTACCATTCCGGGATTGGCAGCAACCAGCCCGGTTGTCGCCAACAAGAGTGGCCGGAAACTGAATGCCAAGAGCGCTGCCAGCCTCAGCTACAAGCGATACCTCGCTGGCGAAAGAACCCGGCAACTGCAGAAGATCGCACAAAAGACCGGTCGCAGCACGGTTGACCGGAGTTATGCAAATGCCATCAACGCGGTCACCATGCGCATGACTCAAGATGAGGCGCGCGAAGTAGCACGACTGCCGGGAGTCACCCTTGTCGAGCGCGACCGAAGCGTTTCGCTCGATACCGTGCGTGGTCCCGCGTTTATCGGTGCCACGGCGATCTGGGATGGCGGAGCCACTGGTGTGGCGACCCAGGGCGAAGGCATCACGGTCGGCATCATCGACACAGGTATCGCGTTCCAGGTGTTGATCGACGGAGAGCTCACCCACCATCCCTCGTTTGCCGAGGTGGGGCCGGCAGACGGCTACGTACACACCAATCCACTGGGTGATGGCGAGTATCTCGGCGGCTGTGTGGAACATCCGGAATGGTGCAATAACAAGCTCATCGGTGTGTACGACTTTCTCAATGGCCAGCCAACTCCGGGAGATGACCCATTTGCCCCCGATAGCGACCCGATCTGGCGATACAAGGATCTCGACGGCCACGGCTCTCACGTCGCGTCTACCGCAGCGGGCAACGTACTTCACGACATACCGGTCTTCGACGCCGACGGCAATCCCAATCCAGATGTCACCTACGAACGCATGTCGGGTGTGGCGCCTCACGCCAATATCGTCTCATTTAAGGTTTGCGGCGACAGCTGTTACTTTTCCGATATAGCCGCTGCGGTGGAGCAGGCCATCGAAGACGGTGTCGTGGATGTAATGAACCAGTCCATTGGCAGCTCGGGCGGCAGCCCGTGGCAGAGCACGACCGGACGCGCCTTCCTATCAGCTCGCGCGGCCGGCATCTTCGTCGCCACCTCGGCCGGCAACTCTGGGCCGGGCAGCGCGACTGCTGCGCGCAGCAACTCCGCTCCCTGGATAACAACTGTCGCATCGTCTACCCACGATCGCCGCTTTCCGGACAAGCAGCTGAACAACTTGTCGGGCGGTGATACCACGGCGCCTACTGAAATCACCGGACAGGCTGTCACCGGTGGTTTTACCGGGCGCATCGTCTACGCCAGGGACTACCCGGTGGGCAACCCGGGCGAGCCCAATTTTGAACAGCCCGCGCAGTGTCTCCAGCCATTTCCGGCCGGCACATTCGAACCCGACATGATCGTCCTATGCGATCGCGGCAGCATTGCCCGTGTCGCCAAGGGGCAAAATGTACGCGACGGCGGCGCCGGCGCGTTCATCCTTGCCAACGCCGTCGGCGGTGCCACCAGTGTGGTGGCCGATGCGCACGTGATCGCAGCGATCCACGTCAATGCCGATCGCGGCGAAGCTCTGCGGGCATGGCTGTCCAGCGGGCAGGGCCACACCGGCACGATCACGCCGACCGGGCGGCCCGTCCTCGATGCAAGCCGGGGCGATATCATGGCATCGTCCAGCTCGCGCGGTCCCTATACCAATTTCGATTTTATCGCCCCCCACGTGGCTGCGCCGGGAGTGTCGATTTTCGCAGCTGGCGCCACAGTCGATTTTGCCCACGCTGATGGCCCTGCAGTACAGGGAATGTTCGGTTCCATCTCGGGAACGTCCATGGCCAGCCCGCACGTCGCTGGCTCTGCTGCCCTGATGAAAGCTCTGCATCCCGACTGGACCGATGCCGAGATACAGTCCGCCTTCATGACCACCGGCTATACCGGTGTGCGCAAAGAGAACGGGGTGACCCCGGCCGATCCTTTTGATTTTGGCGGCGGCCGGGTACGGATCGACCTCGCGGCGCGGGTCGGCTTGTTGATGGATGAAACGGCGGAAAATTTTTCGGCAGCCGATCCAGCCCTGGGCGGAGATCCGGTCACGCTCAACACCGCTGCACTGGTCCAGGATTCCTGCCTCGCCGAGTGCACCTGGCAGCGAACAGTACGAGCGACTACATCCGGCACATGGACTGCGAGCGCGTCCGACTTCATTACAGTGACCCCCAGCGAGTTCACATTGGCCGAGGGAGAAGAGCAAAATCTCACCATCAAGGCCAATTCGATCGCCTTCGAACCGGCATCGTTTCACTTTGGAACGGTATCTCTGACCGCCACATCGGGTGATCTTCCGGTTCAGACCCTACAAGTGGCAATTTTGCCGTCGCGCTCGACCCTGCCCGCAGACATCGAGATCAGGGCCAATCGCGATGCTGACGCGTACCTTCTCGACGACGTACAGGCCATCCCGCTCACCGAGTTCAGCGCCGACGTAGTGGGTTTGAATCGAGCGGAGCAGGACGCGCGCACCATCACCCAGGACAGCGACAACAGCTCTCCCTACGATGACCTAACCGACGGCGTCATCTACAAGATCGTGCCGTTCCCCGATTACGCGCAGAATTTCATCGTGGAAACCATGAACTCCAGTGCGCCCGATCTGGACCTCTTTGTGGGCCTGGATCTAAACGGCGACGGACTTCCATCTGCCGACGAGGAATACTGTGCGGCTGCAACTTCCTCGGCCGACGAGAGATGTGCCTTTACGCTTGGTGGCGATCTGGCCGGATTGCCGCCGTTCTGGGTGCTCGTCCAGTCATGGAGGGCCTCTGCGCCAGACGCCACGGATACTTTCACTGTGGCCACAGCCGCTCTCCGCACCGAAGGTGATACCAGTCTGACCGTGGCCGGCCCGACTGGCCCGGTCAGCGCGCTGACTCCATTCGACATTCACCTGATATGGGATGGCGACATGAGCGAGGGCGAGCTCTTTTACGGCCGGGTGGCATTCTACGGTGATTCCACCCAGCCGGCCGATTCGGCTCTGGGCACCGCCACTATCCGCCTCACCAGGGGAGTCGATGACGTCGCGATCAGTGCCCCGTCGCAGGCACATGTAGATGACGTGATCACCGTGACAACCACAGTGATCGCCAACGTCACCAATGAAGATCGCAACTACCATATCTCGATACCGCTTCCCAACGGGTTGACCTACGTCGCCGGCTCGGCTGATTCAGACGGTGGCTGGTTTGACGGCACCAGTGTCCATTTCACAGCAGTCCGAGAATCGCTGGCCGGCGGCGAAGGTGACCCTGCTGAACCTCTCAGCCTCGAATTCCAGGCCACCGTGAACGGCGCGGCCAAAGGCCAAACAGTTCAGATCACGGCCCTGCACTCGGTCGATACACCGGGCTCTCGAACCGAGACGACGTCGGTCGGCGTTCAGGTTGCAGCCTATCGATTCGGCGGCTTTTTACCGCCGACGCGAGACGGCGCCCTGAGTCCCATCGGCTTGCCGCTGTGGATCCAGTTCCGTCTCACCGATCCGGTGAACGGCTATCCGGTTTTGGGTGCGACGGCAGACCTCGAGGTGCGCGACGAGGCAGGACAGCTGATCCTCGCCGACCAGATGGACGGCCTCTTCAACCACTTCTTCTACCGCATGGAGACCCGCGATCTCGCCCCCGGCCGCTACACCATCACAGCCATACTCGACGATGGTTTCAGATACTCCATGACCGTCACACTCTGGCAACGCTGGTACCGGTTCTGATCGGCTGATCCCCATGGCGCCGCGGCGATCGGCGTCCACCGTTTTCGCCCCGACGACACGCGATGTGTTTCTGTTCAGGGCCCTCGGCTCAACTGGTGCCGAGCGAAAGGGCGATCACTTCGATCGGATGAAGCACGCGGACATCGTCGCTGGCGAGATGAGTCCGCAGCTGCAAGAGGCAGCCGGGATTGGCCGCCGTGACCACATCCGGTTTGACCGAGCGAATATTGCCCGCCTTGCGCTGGCCGAGCTCGTCTGCGGATTCGGGCTGGGTGAGGTTGTAAATACCGGCCGAGCCGCAGCACAGCTCTCCTTCGGGTATCTCGATCAGCTCGAGTCGGGGAATTGCCCGCAATACCCGGCGCGGCGCGGTGCGGATTCCCTGGGCGTGCGAGAGGTGACAGGCGTCGTGGTAAGCGACTTTGAGCGGAACCGGGTGGCGGGTGCACCGAGGCTCTAGCTGGTCGAGAAGCTCCATCACATCACACACCTTTTTGGTGAACGCCGCCGCTCGAGCCGGCCAGTCGGGAGCATCCTCATCGGCAAAAAGTCGGTCGTAGTGTTTTAGCGTGGAACCACAACCAGCCGCGTTGATCACGATTCGATCGACGTTTGCCCGCTCAAATGCCTCGATCATCTGACGCGCCTGTTGCCGGGCCCGGTCGTCGGCACCGGCATGCACACAGAGAGCGCCGCAGCATCCAGCTCGAGGTGGCACCACGACTTCGCATCCCTCGGCAGCAAGCACCCTGGCGGTGGCCAGATTTACCTGGCGGAACAAGACCGACTGCACGCAGCCGGCGACCAGCCCGACGCGCAGCCGGGACTTGCCCTCGCTCGGCCACTGCCGTTTCATGCTTTTTGTGATATCGCCCAGGCTCAGATCGGGAAGCAGCGCTTCGAGAGCGCGCAACCGGGCCGGCAGCCGCTTCCACAGTCGGGTCGCCGAGAGCAGACGGCGGATGCCCAGGCGCTGAAAGAGCCAGCCAGCCATGGCCGCGCCGCGCATGAGATGGCGGTTGGGCACAACGGTCAAAAGCATGGCGCGAAACGCGCGGTCCAATACCGGCCGGGCCAAGCCGCGTTCGATCTGCGCGCGGGTCAGTTCCAGGAGCGGTTCGTACTGCACCCCGGAAGGACAGGCGGTGGTGCAGGCCATACAGCCCAGGCAGGCATCGAAGTGGCGGCGAAACGTCTCGTCCATGACCACCTCGCCCTCCAGTCCGAGCTTGATGAGATGAATACGCCCGCGCGGCGAATCCATCTCCTGACCCCACAGTGCATAGGTCGGACATGTGGTCAGACACATTCCACAGTGCACGCAGGTTTCAGCCAGTGCCAGAGAGGGCGGGCGACTGGCGTCAAATATGCCGTGATCGAGCTTTTCTGGCGGTCCGCTTGCCATGGTTTTTCCTCATAGTCCGCCGATAAAGCGCCCGCGGGCGCAGCGGGATTTGCCGTCGAGTCGCTGTTTGACCCGGCGCATGATCGATAGCGACGGCGGCGGCGGGCCAAACGGATCGACCAGCTCGTCGAGTCCAGAAATCTTGCTCCTGACAACGACATGGCCGCCGATCTCGCCCATACGCGCGCGCGCTCGCTCGATCAGCGCGGCGTGCTGAGCTGCTCCACCACCGGCGAGTCGCGCGGTATGCAGCCCGAGGCACGCGTGACTGGCCAGAGCTACATCGACCCGGGCCTGCTCGGCAACCTGCCGAATCATCGACGTTACCGCGTGAAGCCGCGACGGAAGCGCGGCAATTCGTAGCGTGCTCTTCCCATCACCACCCGCATGAGCTTGACCCAACTCTTCCCACAGCGCCGCTTGTTGCTCATCGGGAATCAATGCGCAATCGAGCTGATGCGAGGCGACCAGATCGAGGGTCCGCTTACTCTGTTCAGAGGTGTGCACGTCGCTGCCGTCGAAGCGAATAAACAGCTCATCACCGTTGTACTCCACAGCAGTCGGCTCGAGCGGTGAGGCCATCAATGCCAGTACCAGTGCAGTCGCCGAATTCGAGGCAGCTGGCACCCGCACAGTCCGCGAGGTGTCGGGCAGGGGATGGAGCCGCACGATGAGCTCCACGACCAGCCCCAACGTGCCGAGCGAGCCGCTGTACAGCTTGCACAGATCGTAGCCAGCGACGTTCTTGATGACCTTGCTGCCCGAACGAGCCACGGTTCCGTCGGGCAAGACCACGGTCATGCCGATGACCAGCTCGCGCAGCGAACCGTAGCGCAGCCGCCGCGGTCCGCTGTCGTTGCTGGCAAAAATGCCGCCCACCGTGGCAGTGCGCTCGGCCTGGTCGGGGCTGGACTGGCCCGACAGAGACGGCAGCGATGGCGCTCTGGTGCTCACCGTGGTCGGCAAAACCCGCAGCAGATCGACCGGGGCATTGCGCGGCGGATCGATGGCCAGCCATTGCCCGGCGGTCGCGAGCCTGTCCTGCAGCTGGCCGAGCGGCATACCCGCGCCCACCACAGCGGTCATATCACCGGGATCGTGCTCGATCAGGCGGTCGAGCCCGGTCGTATCGATGATGCGTTCCACACCCTGGGGCGGCCGTCCCCAGTCGAGCTTGGTGGTTCCACCGCAGATCAGCAGCCCCGCGCCCCGCTCATGTCCCTCGCGCATGACATCGCGCGCCTGGAGCAGATCGGTCGGACGCGTGACATCGGCGCCTGGAACTGTCGGGTCGGCCATGTTCAGAACCTCTCGGTTTACAATCTCCGCGGGCGGTTTCTCTGATTCACGATCCCTCGATTTTGCTTCGATTTTTCGTACTTGTCGGTTCAAACCGGCCGACCCAATACCTGTCGAGTGACAATCTCTATCTGTCAAGTCACATTCTCTCGATCAGACCGGCTTCTTCCAGCGGATGGGGCCGGTACGGCCCGGGGATCTCGCCACACAACCTGGGCGTCGGAAACACCTTATCCGGATTGCACAGGCCAGCCGGGTCGAACGCCTGGCGCACTTCGAGCATCGTGGCCAGGTCGTCCGCAGAAAACATCTTGGGCATCGAGCACGCCTTGTCCACGCCGACTCCGTGCTCGCCGGTGATCGAACCGCCGTACTCGACACACAGCTCTGCGATATCTGCAGCCAGTTTTTCGGCTCGTTCGGATTCGCCGGGATTCGACCCGTTGTACAGGACGAGTGGGTGTAGATTGCCATCGCCGGCGTGAAACACGTTGGCGACGCGCAGTTCGGCTTGGCTGGCCAGTTCGGCCATGCGCTCGAGCACGCGGCCGAGTTGGGTGCGCGGGATGACCCCGTCTTGGACAAAATAATTGGGCGCCAGCCGGCCCATGGCGGCAAATGCCGCCTTGCGTCCCTTCCAGATCAACGCCCGCTCGTGGTCGCTTTCGGCCAGGCGGATCTTGCTCGCGCCGCTGTTCCGGCACAGAGTTTCGACCGCCGCCAGCGACTCGTCGATTCCGGCCTCGGGGCCGTCGAGTTCGACGACCAGCGCAGCGCCGATCCCGCGGGTATATCCGGCGCCGGTCGCGTCCTCGCACGCCTCGATGGCCAGGGAATCGAGCATTTCCACTGCGGCCGGGATGATGCCGGCCTCGATGATGGCGGTCACGGCGTCGCCCGCCCGGGCCGGGGTATCGAAATCGGCAACCATGGTTCGCACTGCCTCGGGCACGCGGAGCAGACGAACCGTGATGGATGTGGCGATTCCGAGGGTGCCTTCGGAGCCGATAAAGACGCCGCGCAGATCGTAGCCGGGCGGGTCGAGAACCGAGTCACCCAGGGTGACGACCTCCCCGTCGGACAACACGATCTCGACCGCCAGCACGTGATGGGTGGTAAAGCCGTATTTGAGGCAATGCGCACCGCCCGAGTTTTCGGCCACGTTACCGCCGATCGAGCACACCATTTGACTGGATGGATCGGGCGCGTAATACAGGCCGTGGGCCGCCACGGCCTGGCTGATGGCCGAGTTGGTCACCCCCGGCTCGACCACTGCACGCTGGTTTTCGGGGTCGATGGCCAGAATACGCCGCATGCGCGACAGTACGATGAGGACTCCGTCTTCGCGCGGCATGGCACCACCCGACAGTCCGGTACCCGCTCCCCGGGGCACGATGGGCACTCCGGCGTCTCGGCACAGACGGACCACCGCGCAGACTTGCTCCTTGCTCTCGGGCAAAACCACCACGCCGGGAACTTGCCGATGCCCGGTCAACGCGTCCATCTCGTAGGTACGCAACTGGGTCCTTTCGCTGACTACACCCTCTGGTCCGAGACAATCGACAAGAGCCTGGTGCAGCTGTTGCGAAATCATGGCAGGAAGAAATGTAACGCTCGCGGGTCGGCAAATCCAGATCCGAAAGGATCTACCGCAAAACAAACCGGCTGAACTGGCCTCGGGGTGCGAATTGGCCTCGTCATCAGATCCCGCTCAGAAAGCCGAGGATCGCGGCAATCTCCCTGGATGGCCGGCATAAACACCATTAGCCATTAGCCAGCTTGGCATTCAATACAGGTTTTTGATCGGGTATGGTGGGAGACTGTATTCAGCGCAGCGTGCCCAGGACATAGGTTTGCTGGTAATCGCGGTTGTGATTGGCGATGGCCACTTCGATCTGGCCATTGAGATCATAGGTATAGATCTCGGTGATCACGTCGGCGACCACAGCCTGACGCTGGCTGGCCAGTCGGGCCAGATCGGGGCGTCCGGCCAATTCGGGAGCGTAGGGAACCAGGATATCGCGCCACGGAGTGAGATCGCCAGCGGGCTGGCCATCGGCGGTGAGCGAGGTGCACTCGAGAAAGCGCAGATGGCCAACTGCGTGGCTCGGCCGGTACGACCGGCGTATGACGATAGGGTCGTCGCCCTCGGGCAAGATATTCTTGCTGAATACTGGATCGAAGACCTTTTCGCGGCCGCTATCGGCTTCGCGCCAGACCCCAAAATACCGCGTTGTCGCCTCCTTGACCAGGATTCCCGCCTCGGGGTCGGAGCTCATGGCCAGACCCACTGCCGTGGCTGCGTGGGGTTCGGGGGCCAGCTGAATCTTGCGCTTGTACTGCGTTCTGAGGGAGCGCGCGACCGGCGGAAAGGCCACCGATCCGCCGACCAGATACAGACCGCCCAATTCCCTGGGGCTGTCCGGATCGATGCCGTGATCGCGCAATCCGGCAAAGACTCGCCTGACCAGTTCGACCGTGCGATCGATGATGGGCTGGCATTTGTGGTAGATATCGGCGGCGTCGAGCACGATGGCCTTGTCGCCAATACCGAGCCCGGCGGCGACGTCGACCATCAGACGCCGGCTATTGGGATTGAGGGCCTCTTTGGCTTCACGGCAGACCTCGAGCAACGCGCCGCGGTGCGCGACAGCGATGTCGTTTTCGGCAATTCCGGCCCTGGCCAGGGCGGCGGCGAGAATGATCTCGTCGAAGTCATCGCCGCCCAACATGCCGATTCCCTCGGACGAGAGCAGTTCAAAACGCCGGCCCTGGAGTGATACGGCCGATGTATCGAACGTCCCCCCGCCCAGATCGTAGACCACCATGTATCGCTTGGGGCTGCGCGGCTTGAGCACGCCGCTATTGCGGTAAGCGAACTCGACCGCCGCAGCTGTGGGCTCGTTGAGCATTTTGACCACTGAGAAGCCGGCCCGGGTAAACGCTTCCAGCGTGATGTAGCGCTGCCGCGTATTGGCATTGGCCGGCACCGCGATGGCCGCGTCGAATGATTCGGCGACATCGACCTCGGCATTGCTCCGCGTGATCACCATTTCGCGGACATGGGTCAAAAAACCGCTGGCGAGGTCCAGTGCAGTGATCGGCTCGGGCAAGCCGGGTACCAGTTCTTCGGGGGCCAGATTGCCGACCATGCGCTTGATGGATCGGATGAGTCTCACGCCCGACCCTTGCGCTTGCAGCAGCCCGGCATTCGAGCCGTGCATACTGGCTCCGTTCGACCCGGGCTTGCCGTGGTCCAGGCCGGAACTGGCCAGCGATCGGAGCGCCCGGGCCGGGAGTTGTGCCAACGCGTTCCAGCCGTATTCGAGCGAGCCGTCGCGCCACACTGCCACACCCGGGATGTAGTTTTTGAATTGGCCGGCAATATCGAAGGTCAACGCCGGATACCGGCCGCTGTGGGCAGCCGCTACAACAGTTCGCGTCGTGCCAAAGTCGATTCCGAGCAGCATGATACTGGCTATTGTGCGCCCGCCACCGCCAGGCGCAACTTTCGAAACCGGTCGGACATCTGGCAACGACGGGGCCAGGCGCAGCTGGATGATCGAATAGCCGGCCACACCTTCTCGCCTGCCGGCAGGCTACGGGATACAGTCTGTTTCGTGCTGTCTCGACGCGATGTCCTGGCCTGGAGCCTCGGCGCCGGCCTTTTCGGCCTTTCCGCCTGCGCTGGCGCTCACCATCCGTCCGAGCCTGCCCCGGCGACCAAACCGCTGCGCGCTCAGCCCACCCCCTGTCCCCGGGTTCGCGACTGCCCGGCTGCAGTCGATCGAATGCTGGTCCGCGAATATCCGCGTGCGCCGGCCGCTGCCACGTTCGAGATCACCCCCCAGGCAGCCCTGATCTGGGCATACGCGCCAGAGCCGACCACGGCGCGCATCGAGATCTGGACCAAGCTGGCTGCCCAGGAAGTTGATGAAGGTGGCGCTGAACACGGCTCTGGCACGAGCTCCCCAGGCGGTTCCGTGCTGCGCAACGAGCGGATCGCCACTCATTACATAAAGCTGCTGGAGCGCACTGGTCGAACGGGTGCGCTCGATGTCACCGGACTCGAACCGGGTCGGCAATATCGCTATCGCCTCCACTTTGGCAACGGTCGGGCAACCGGGTGGTATACCTTTCGCACGGCGCCTCTCGCCGACTCCGATGCACCGGTCCATTTTGTCGTCGGTGCCGACATCAGCAACGATCCCCGGTATGGTGCCGCGCACTACGGCCCAGGTGAAAGCAAGCCGGGAATTCTCGACCGCATGAGCGCGACCGGGGCCGATTTTTTCGTTTCGCTGGGCGACTGGCCATACACCGACATCGCGATACGCGACACTGAGGTGGCCGAATATCGGTCATCGCACCGAGTTGCCCGACTCGAGACCAAGGTGACCCGCCTGTTAAAGGCCATGCCGGTGTACGCGATCTACGACGACCACGAGCTCCGGGACAACTGGGACGAGACCTTTCGCATCGAGGAACCGGAGCGTTTTCGCGCCGGGCTCGCAGTGTGGGACGAGTTTTTTCCATTGCGCGGCGCGGCTGCCGATCCGCTGACCCGCCGCCGTTACCGGACCGTACAGTGGGGCAAGCACGTCCAGCTCTTTATTCTCGATACCCGCCGCTACCGCTCGCCGTATCGCGCTGTCGACGGCCCGGACAAGACCATGCTCGGCGCCGAGCAAAAGCGCTGGCTGCGGCGCGCACTGCGGTCCAGCCGGGCCTCGTTCAAGATCGTCCTCACCTCGGTTCCCCTGGCATTTGGCACCACCAAAGACCATTGGTCGGCCTATGCGGTCGAACGCGATGCTCTACTGGACTATGTGCGCGATCGCCGCATTCGGGGAGTGGTCTTTATCACCGCGGATCAGCACTGGTTTGCCGCGCATCACCACCCGGGGGGAATCCGCGAGTTTCAAGTCGGCCCGCTGGCCGCGTTTGTGCGCACGCCGGGGCCCGAGCAACCGGAACAGGTCGTGGTTCGCGCGCCCGTCCGCAATTACGGAGAAATCATCGTTACGCCCGGTCCCATTCCACGACTGGTGTTCACGGCACGCGACCGCGACGGCACTCTGATATACGCCGAGGTGGTCGAGCCATCATGAAGTGAAGCTATGCTGGACAATCGATGAGCAACGACGATCGTCATATCGAATGCAACCCGGACGAGATCGCCCGTTTGATGTACGACGGCCAGCTCGAGGCGCTGGACCGCATTACTCGCTGCTACGGTGACCGGCTGACTGCAGTGGGCCGGCGTTACTGCGGCTGCGACGAGCTGGCGCGGGACGCGATTCAGGATAGCCTGGTTATCGTGGCGCACAACCTGCAAAATTTTCGCGGCGAGGGCAGCCTCGAGGGCTGGCTGGTACGGATTGTACAAAACGTGTGCAGGCGCATGCACCACGGCCGCAAAAACGACCCTTCCCTGCACGTCTCGCTCGAAGATCGAGTGGCGATATCGCCTGCCCAGGCAACCGGCGATCGGGTGAGAGCGGGACAGTTCATGGCGATTCTGGCCGGTGCCCTCGAAGAACTTCTGCCCCAAGACCGCGCACTTATCCTGCTTTCCGATGCCGAGGGCTGGACTGGCCCCGAGCTGGCCAGGGCTTTCGATATGACCCCGGAGGCGATTCGGGCACGGCTGAGCCGAGCGCGAAAACGGCTGCGCCAGCGGCTCGAGCCGTTTCGCCGAGAATTTCTCGAGTAGGCGTCACAGTCTACCCATATGATGTCTCCAGGGAGATGAAGGAGCTCAAAAGGAGCTCAAAAGGAGCTCAAAAGGAGTTCAGAGGAGTTCATATGTCATCTTCCATATCACCTTCCATATCGTCTTCCGGATCATCGCTTATCGCCACATATGGGTCGTCGGCCGCACAAACCCGGGTAACTGCCGAAAACTTCGACCGCGAAGTCGTCGCCTCGACGCAACCTGTCATCGTGGACTTTTGGGCGCCCCGATGCGGTCCATGCCGTCTCGTGGCCAGGGATCTGGCCGCGCTGGAAAACCAATACGACGGGCGCGTACGGGTGGTAAAGACCAACGTCGACGACGAGCCAGAGCTGGCGATGCGCTTTGCTGTGCGCAGCATCCCGACCCTGCTCGCCCTGGTCGACGGCCAGGTAGTGCGCCAAATGGTCGGCTATTCGGGCAAATCCAGGCTCGAAGCGCTGTTTTCCGAACTCGTGGCCAACCGGTAGCGGTGCAACTGCGGGAGTCGGATTAGCCGAACGCCGGCAAGATGATTCGAGCCATGCGAGCCGGTGCGCGGATGCCCTGCTTTGCCATCCAGGCGTCGGCCCGGGCGACCATTTCGTCGCCTTCGGCGCTGCCGAGAAAGAGACCGAGCTGGCGCCGGGTCACCGCCGCGTGAAGCCTCATATCCGCCGATTCGGCCGCAGCCATGGCTCTGTCGAGCCACTGTGCCACATCGCCAGTATCGACGAGTTGAGCGATATTCGCCCGCAGACAGTATCCGTTCACCCGGGTGTACGGATGATCATCGCGATCCAGGCGTCGGGCCCAGCGCCGGGCCCGCCGGAGTTCTTTCGCCTCGCCGTGCCGGGCCCGCGCCACTGCCAGGACGCCACTCAGCCAGATCCGATAACGCCGAAATAGATCCGATCGAGCGATCAGCAAACGTCCGTACTGGTCGAGGATGCCCTGTAAGCGCTTCATCTCGGTGACATCGTCGGTATACAGAGCAGCGTTGACCCGGGCGATGAGTTCCAGCCAGTGTTGATTGTGCTGGCCGCTTTCGTGGGGCATCCACTGCATTGCGTCGAGCTGGCCAGGGAGTGGCTCGGGCTGGTCATCGACCAGCCATTGCACGCTGCCGACCAGCCTCATCAATACCTCGGAGCAGCGGTCGCCCCGGCGGCATGCGTCGCGGATACAATGAGTCGATGATCGGCGCAGATCGGCGAACTCACCCATCGTCCACAGCGCGTACACCCGCATGAAACGGACGCCGTTGACCTCGAACATGGGCACGTTCAAGCGCTCGAACACGGCCAGAGCGGCATCGTAAAGCTGCACGGAGTCGCGGTAGTGTCCGCCCATGCATGCCATGGTGCCGCGAGTGAATAGAACGAGACCGCGCAGCCATGGCAGATCGAAACGCTCGGCCAGATTGCTCGCTTGATCGATCAGCCGCCTGGCCCGCGGCACAAATCGGCTGCCCGCCATGATCTGAGAGAGCGCCACGAGCAGCAAGAAATGTCCGCCCCGCTCGGTGTCGCCGATGCCCGCGGCCAGGCGAAGACCGCGCGCGGCAAACGCGGCAAACCGAATGCTGTCGATCATGAGGAATCCGCGGGTGGCCGCCAATAAAATGGTCGCGCGGGCTTGCTCGGTTGAATTGCATCGGGACGATGGTGCTTGCCAGGTCACCCGATCGAGGTCCAGTCTCAGGTTGTTGTAAATGATCGACAGGACGGCGCGACCAGACGATGCGGGATACGCGATGCCATATTCGGCCAAAAGGCCCCGCAGCAACGTCGCGCCGCGCTCCATGTGGCCGCTTTCCAGAAGCTGCTCGGCCGCCTCGATGCGACAGTGCAGCTGTACTTCTGGCCCGGCACCGCGCGCAGCTCGTTCGAGGACCGCCGCTGCCTCGGCACCGCGCCCGGCCATGATCAGCGCGTTGCTGAGTTTGAGACGCAGCGCGCGCACGCACACTTCGTCGCCGTGACCGAGCTGCAATCGAGCGCGATAGAGCTCGGCTGCGCGGTCGAACGCGAGCGCATCGAGCGCTGCCTGGGCGGCTTTTTCGGCCTGCACAGCCGCGCGTTCGATCTGTCCGGCGCCGCGCAGATGGCGAAACAAAAGCTCGGGCCGCTGATCCGCTGTCGCGGTCTGGTCGAGAGCGATCGCCAGGCGCAGGTGAAAACCGCGCCGCTCGGCGCTACTGAGGCGACTGCCAACCGCTTCTCGCACCCGATCGTGATAGGGCTCGATGGTCACCAAAGGGCCGGCGCTGCGCACATCAGTGGTGCCGCGGATCAGATTGACCGATCGCAAAAGTGCCATGTGGCGGGCAAAAATCGCCGGATCGAGCTCGGCAGCAGCGCGAATGGTCTCTTCGGTCATGTGGGTTCCGGCCACAGCGACCAGCTGAAGCAGTTGTAGTGCCTCGCCGTCGAGTTGTGATGCTCTGAGCCAGATAGCCTCATCGAGCTGAGGCGTCCGTGCCGCGCTGTTCGCCGATGCAGTATGTTTGACCAGCTCATCGATATAGAGCGGATGTCCGCCGGCTTCGACGGCAATATCAGCAGCGATAGTATCGGTCGGGGCGCCATGTGTTCGACCGGGGAGCCGCTGCAGCAGGAGTTCGGCGAGCCGCCGCGCGTCATCTGGCTCGAGAGGCTCCAGGTCGATATGACGCACAGCACTGCTCAGCTCTCGATATCCCGGCTCGCCTGTCTCGCTCGACCGCGGTGACGCCGTATTGCCGATATCGGTGCGGCGCGCGATGAGCAACAATAGCGGCGGCGGATCGGGCGGGCGCAAAAGCTCGTCGAGCAGGTCCATGCTATCGACATCGGTCCACTGAAAATCGTCGATGACGACCACGATCGCGCTTTTTTCAGCCAATCGCGCCAAGAGCTCGCGCAAGCTGCTGAACACTCGATTGCGCAGCTCGCGCTGATCGCCAGTCGGCGCCCGTGCAGTCTGGCCCCCGACAATCGCCTCGACCAGACCGAGGACCGGAAACATCCGAGGCAACAACCCCGCGTCACCCGGCAATAGCCCGGCGACCACGTCTTTGGGCATATCCCGCAGAGTGCTGGCCAGAGCGTCGACGATGCCATCGAAGGCCTTGTAGGGCACCGCTTCACGCTCGTAGCAGCGACCGCGCAGGACCGTGGTGGCTTCTCGGGCGCCCAACCGAGCGACGAAGTCACTGAGCAATGCACTCTTGCCGACCCCGGATTGGCCCCGGATCACGATCGCTACCTGCTGCCCCGATGCCACCTGGGCCAACCCCGCATCGAGCACGGCCAGCTCGCGCTCGCGTCCGACCAGCGGCAGCCCGCGCTCGGGCTGCGCGACAATCGCCCGTGCTCGATGATCGTGGCGAACCCCAAATAGCCGGGCCATCTCGTCGGTGGTCGGCCGATCCCGGGGCGAAACGTGTAAGAGAGCCAGACAGAGCTCGACCAGATCGTCTGGGTAGCGAATACCCCAGCCCCTCGGGTCCGGCACCGGCTGGCTCTGCTTATCGCGCAAGACCTCTGCAATTCCCCCTTGAAACGGCAGTCTTCCGGTGAGCGCCTGGTACAGAACGGTTCCGACGCTGTACCAATCGGCTGCCGGGCCAATCCGCTCGCCGCGGGCCTGCTCGGGAGCCATATACGCCACGGTCCCGACGATATGGCCGTCCCTGTCATGGCTGCCGGCAGTAAACTCGGTGGTGAGACCAAAATCGAGTAGGATCAATCGTCCATCGTCAGCGACCAGGATATTCGACGGCTTGATATCACGGTGCACCTTGCCAGCCCGGTGAAGCGCGCAAAGACCCGCGCTGAGCTGACCCAGCGCAGCGCGCAGCCTGGCCTCGTCATAGCCTGCCCCCGGGTAGCCAGTTGGGTTGTCGCCGATGGCGTCATCACCGGCGGAGCGTTTGGATCCATGAACCGCCCGGGCTTGCCGTCGGATCGGTCGAGGGTCCGCGTGATCCGGCGGCGAGCCCGACGGCGAGGTCACCGCCACGCCGTCGAGTTTGCCGATACTCGGCTCGGTCTGCTCGAGTGCCAGGTCGAGATGACGGACGCGCCGTTGCCGAGCCGGTTGCTCGAACAGTGCGGGACCGCGTACGTGGCGCAGAAAATCGCCGCCGCGTATCAGCTCCATGCTGAAAAACCAGTTGCCATTGGCCTCGAAGAGCTCGCCCAGGCTGATCAGGTTGCGATGCCGCAAATCCTGCAGACTGCGGAACTCCTTTTTGAACAGAAAGATAGCCTGGGGGTTGATTTTGCGCAGAGCCTTGAGCGCCACCAATCCGCCGTCGCGGCGATCGCGCGCCTCGTACACCACGCCGTTGCCGCCCTCACCGAGCACACGGATCAGCTCATATCGATCATTGCTTTGAAATTGCGCAGCGTCGACTTTCATCGCCGAAGACAGAGCATAGCTGGTTATCCCGGCAGTGGTGTCCCGATCAATTGGTCCGGTTCTTGCGCAGCCGCGTTGTCACTCACGTGTCACAATCATCCGCCGGCGTTCGCGTTGCCGCCTGGTTTGTCGGAGTCACGCCGCGGGCGGTCATCGCAGTAGCGCACTCCTTTCGCCGACCAGCGCGGGGGCGATGATGCGAGCGGTAAATGCAATGTCACCGGAGCTATGCTCGGTGAGGTACCGCTCGCCGACCGCGCGGATGGCTGCGCCGCGAGGGCCGTCGACCACGTGTCCTGCGATCCAGCGACAGAACGCGGCCCAAAACGGCAAATCGTCGGCATCGAACGCCTGTGCCGCCATGTCCAGGCTGTGCTCTGCTCGATCGCGATCCCCTCGCGCGCCAGCGATATTGGCGTCGAGAAGCGCGATCAGACCGCCTGTCCACACCGCTCGTTCCCGGCGCAATCTGCGCAAGTCACGCCGCGCACGCCGCAGCGACGCCCGTGCACGCTCGGGGTATCGCCTGGCGACCGCGGCATGAGCCAGGCCGCGAAAGAACGTCCAGGTGATCCGCACCAGCTCGATATGGAACAGGAGCCCGCGCGCAAATCGGCCGTTCTGCGCGCGAATGCGCTCGACAGCACGGATCGGCTCGCGGCTGGCCAGGTCGGCCCAAACTTGCCCCAACGCGGCCGCGAAGTGGGGAAGCCCGACCTGTTTGACGTTCCACATCGCGAGCGCTTCGCTGGTGTGCCGATACATGCCCTCGACGTCGGCGTTGATGGCGTGAAACACAGTGCCGGCAAAAATGCGGATCATCACCAGCACGTAGCGGTTGCCGCTCTGCGCGGCCTCGGTGAGATAGGCGGGGAAGGCGCGCCGGATCGCCGTGCCGTCGAGGCTATACAACAGCGCAATGGACGCGAACACGCCCAATATCTCATAGGTGTGTAGTGACGAGGGGTAGCGCTCTTCGTGAAGACTGGCGCCGACCACATAGCGGGTTTGCTCACACTCGGTGTACCCCTGCCAGAACTTGCCGGACAGTATGGTGAGCATTGTGCGAGCGCTCGCGACCATCAACACCTCGGCCGGCACGGTCAAGTCGGCCTGTTCGTGGACGAAGTCGATCAGCTGCTCGGCGCGGCGGAAGTCGCCCTGGCTGGCAACGGCCATGCATTCCATTTGACACGCGTGCATCGCAGTGCGGCGATCGCCCAGGTTGAGCGCGTCGAGCAAAGCGCGAAGGGCAAACGCGCTGGCCGCCAGGGGCTCGACTGGCAGCAGCCCGGTGGCCAGCTCGATGCACATGCTCAGCCGGAGCCGTTGCCGCGCGGCGCGCTCGGGATCCCGGGACACTGCGGGGTCGGCCGGTTTGAGCTTCAAGCCGCGCAGTCGCAGCCGCGCGCGCAGGTACAACATATGCGCGAGCGACGCCGCAAACCCTCGGGGCATGCGCAGGCCGACGCGGTGCGCCGGCTTCGCGATGGTCGCCCACCCCTCGTCGACGTAGCCGTTGCGTATCTGCTCGCCCGCGGCCTGGCGGCGCAGGTCATCGGCGTCCCAGCCCTCGCTCAGTGCAGCTGCGGCCAGCAGCGCGTGCGCGGACGCCACACCGTCGCCCGCGGCCTTGTGCATCACACCCAGCTCGACGAGCAACTCGCGGCGCGCGTCACGCGTGTGGCGACCGAGCTCGAGCGCGCGTTCGAGCAAACTGGCGGCGTGACCGAACGAGAGCGCGTGCGCGGCGTTGCGCGCCGCCTGGATGGCAAACCGAGCGGCGCGCTCGTGCTCGCCGGCGCCCGCGTAGTACTCGGCGAGCAACTCGGGATTGCGGTCATCCGCTGCAGCGGCCGCACGCGCCAGGCGACCGTTGTACGCCGCTCGATCACCGGCGTCGATGGCGTCGAACACGCAGTCCCGAATTCGATCGTGGTACGGCTCGAGCCTCCTCGCCCCGGCCGTGTCGCGCACCCGCACCAGACGGGCGATCTGGAGTCGCGCGATCATCTGCGCGATGGCGTTGCCGTCGACGTCCAGCGCGCGCCGGGCCAGATCTTCGGGCAGCGGCTGTGCGGCCACCGACAGCAACTCGAGCAAGCTGCGGTCGAGGTCTTCCAGACCGGCCAGCTGATGGGTCAGCACGTCGGCCAGAGACGCGCCCCTGGCGTCCGCAGCGCTGGACAGGGAGAACGCGACCAGCGCGTGCAGAAACAGCGGGTCACCGCCCGACTCGGCGGCCAGCCGGGGCGCCACCGAGTCGTCACCACCGGCGCGGAGTAGTAGCTCACCGGCCAGCTGGCCGGATTCCCGGTCGTTCAGTAGGCCGACTCGCACCAGCCGCGATTCGACGCGGACCCCGATCGCGACCATTCGGGCCAGCTCGTCGGGAAGGGCGCGGTCGGCCTGGCCGCTGCGATGGGCAATGATGAGCAAGATCGGCGCTTCGAATTGGCGGATCAACGCGCCGAGAAACGGCAAGCTGTCGCGATCGCCCCACTGCAGATCGTCGATAAACAGGACCAGACGACAGCGCGCCGCGATTCGCGTGAGCAAACCGACCAGCGCCACGACTGCGCGCCGGCGCAGTTCGGCGGGCAGAAGCGGACCCTGGTCCTGGCCCGCGAACCCGGGGGTCCGCGACAGGACCGGGAAGAACCGGGACAGCAGTGGCACGTCCGGCATGCACAATGAGGCCAGGTCGTCGCTGTCAAGCCGGTTGAGATGAGCGCTGAGCGCGTCGATGAGGCTGTCGAGGGCTTTGTAGGGCACGGTCTCGCGCTGGTAGCAGCGACCGGCCAGGACCACCACCGATGGGTCGCCCCGCAGCGGAGCCAGAAATTCGTGGACAAGCGCGGTCTTGCCCATGCCCGGATCGCCACTGACATAGACCACCTGGGTTGCCGGCGCGCGAGTATCGTCCAGCGCCTGGCGCAGCGCGGCCAGCTGTGCGGCGCGGCCGAATAACTGCGGCCCATCTGGGTCGAGCAGTCGCTGACGGGGCGCGCTGCGTCGTTCGAGTGCGGTGATTATCTCGTCGCCTGGGGGTCGTCGAAGCGGGTCTGGTTCCAAAAGCGCCAGGCACAACTCGGACAGATCGGGCGGAATGTCGGGGTTCAGTGTGCGCGGTGGAACGATGTACGGGGGCTGGCGCGATGCGACATAGTTGTAGAGCCAGTTCTTCGGGCGTGGCAGGCGGCCGGTGAGCAGCTCGTAGAGCATCACCCCAAAGCTGTACCAGTCGGCTGCCGGGGTTAGCGGGACCCCGCGCACCTGTTCCATCGACATGAAGGCGGGTGTGCCGCAAATCTCCTCGTCGGGACGGTGCTCGGCATAAGCAGCGGTGACCAGGCCGAAATCGAGCAACACGACCCGGCCATCGCTGACCACAGTGTTGCTGGGCTTTATGTCGCAGTGGAGATGGCCACTGGCATGAATCGCGCCAATCCCCTCGGCGAGCTGGGCCATGAGGTCGCGAATGGTGTTGAAGTCTGCGCCGCCGGCATGGCTCAGCCGTGCAGGTGCCCTTCCGGTGGACTGCCCGGCAGGCGCGGGTGGTTCGGCGAGGGCGGGTGGCCTGGCCAGCGCGGGCAGCTCGATGTCGTCCGAGCTGCCCGGCGTCATCAGCTCGGTCGAACCGTCGGCCAGAGCGAGTGGCTGTGAGATCTTGCAGCGCGTTGCCAGATCGATGCCGGGGACGAACTCCATCGTGAAGAACCAGCGGTCATCGACGCAGTGCAGCTCGTAGAGGCCGACCAGATTGCGGTGTACCACGTCTGCGAGGGCACGGAACTCGCGCTTGAATCGCAGAATGGCCATCGGGCTCATCCGGGCGAGCGCCTTGATGGCGACTTGTTGCTCGCGCTCTCGATCGCGGGCCAGATAGACCACCCCCATACCTCCGGCGCCCAGTTGCCTCTCTAACTCGAACCGCCCGCTGCCCAGGAACGGCGGTCGCGTCCGTGAAGAATCGGTCATCCAGCGTCACCTCCTGCTCTTTGCCACCATTCGCGCGTGAACAGCTAGGACGGGCGCCAGATGAGTACGGCGTTTAGGGTGAGTACACCGTGCGGCACGCTCATGATGTAGAGCGCGATATCCGGAACCACCGCCATGGTCAGGAATGCGGCCAGATAGGCCAGAGTGGCGGGAACCAGGCGGACGTCGAAGGTCGCAGCAATGATGGCAGCCAGAAAAAACCACACGAACATGTGGACCAGAATGCTCTGCGACGGGGTGAAACCGCCAGCCCACAGTCCGAACTGCATGGGCAACTGAACGACCAGAATGAGCAATAAAAGGGTGTAGAGCCGGCGATTGACCGCTGATTCGCGCAGCGATGCGCGGATGCCATAACCGACGATCAAGGACAGAACCAGAAAAACCGCGTTCCAGCTCATGATCTGAGGGTGGCTGGCAAACATCCTGTCACCGAGTTGCCACATGAACAGAGCCGGTACGACGGTAAAAGTCACTCCCAATACCAGGATGGCAAGGGTCCGCGAACGCTGCCCGACGCTCATGTCGAGCTGGCGGCCGAGCTGTTCGAGTTCGGCGCTTCGCTGTTTCTCCGCGGCCTGGCGGGCTCGTTCTGCGTCGATACGCGCCTGCAGTGAATGAGGTGGCTCGGGCAACTCGGCACATAGCGCCGCTGCTGCGCGAGGGTCGCCCTGAGTGAGCTCGTATTCGATCATCGCCTCGGTCGCCCGGTCCAGACCGTCCCGGGCAGCGCGGTTGCCAGACCAGGTGGCCAGCGCCTCGCGAAAGCCGAAACGACAGGCTCCAAACAGCTTGTACAGCCGTTGCCGATGCTCGCTGCTGGGCCCGACCCGTTTGGCCAGCTCGGCCGATAACTCGGCCCGCATGGCCTCGGCTCTCTCGGCCAGCTGCTCGGAGCCGCGATGCTGCAGAAATCCCTGGATGGCCAGACGGACCTGCTCGGCATTCTCGAACCGCCCGTCGGGATCCGGATCCATGGCCCGCCGACAAATGCGGACCAGACCGTCCGGCGCATCGACCGGAAAGTCCGGATCGGACATGACCACGCTGCGCACCAGCGCCATGGCGTTTTCGCCCAGATGGGGCGGTCGGCCGGACAAAATCTCGTACAACACTGCGCCGATGAGATAGATATCGGTGCGCTCGGTGATGGGCGATGCGCCATCTCCCAGCATCTCGGGCGCCATATAACACGGAGTGCCGGCCATCGCGGTGGCCCGGTGGGCCAGCGGCAGCCGACCCGATCGATCGTCATGGAGACTGACCGCCAGTCCCCAATCGACCACGTAGACCTCGCCAAATTCGCCAACCATGACATTGGCCGGCTTGAGATCGCGGTGCACGATGCCCCGGCTATGGGCGTAACGGACCGCATTGAGAACCTGCATCAAGATGCCCAGGTTCCACTCGAGCAGTGAATCGGCGGCAAATTGATCGCGCACCCGGTCGCCGTCGCGAATGAGCTCGCTCCACGCCATCCCCTCGATGCGCTTGAGCACAATGAGCGGATCGGCGTTGTCGCCGAGAAGAATGTCGTATACCGGAACGACGTTGGGATGCTCGAGAGAACCGGCTACCCAGGCCTCGCGCAAAAGGTCCGTGATGGCGGCCTCGTTGCGCTTGTCCTCGCGCAGCATCTTGACCGCTACATCGCGCCCGAGTGCGACTTGCCTGGCCTGAAATACAATGCCCACACCCCCGGTGCCAATGGTGTCGGCCAATTCGAGCTTGCCCAAGGCACTATCGGTGGACAGCTGGCGGAGCAGGCCGACAGCATCGCGCCCAGCACTGTCGAGGGATATCGGACGCGCCGGGATGATCGTGGCATGCGGGTTGCGGTCGATGGTGTCGCCATACTCGGCAAAATCAAATTTCCATATACGCTGGGTTTTGGCGGCCAAATGGCCCCTCGGATCCTGTCGATGCATCGGCTTGGCCTACCCTATCATCAGAATATGGAAGCCCCGAAACGCTGCCGATGGGCCTGGTCGAGTCGCTCTTGCGCCTTCTTGTCCTTGACCCGGGCATACGCCTTGTACAGGGCACGATAGGCCTGTCGCAATTCGGGATCTGCGCCGATGGCGAGCTCGAGGTGTTTGATACCCGCGCGATTGCGCCGGTAGTGGAGTTCGATGATACCGAGCAGATAACGCGGCCACGACGCCTCGCTATAGCCGCGCAGCGCCCGCTGGCAGTACGAACGCGCCGAACTGTGCCGGCCACTGCGCAGCTCGAGATCGCATAGCGCAGCGAGCACTCCCGGTGCGTTGCGAAACGTCTGCTGTAATTTTCTAGCCATTTTTCTGGCCTCTTTGTATTGTGCGGCATAGATCGCGTTGAGCAGGGTGCGCACGCCGCTCAGATATTCGCCTTCGCGCTCGGGGTTGATGCCGAAAGGAGCGGCATTGCGCGGCAGGCTATAGCGCCGCCGGGCCCTGATGGCCCAGCTGCGCACCGCGTCACTGGCCTCGGATGGCGCTGCCCGGGCGGCCAGTTGTTCGGCCCAGGTGACCGCATTCTGCTGCTGGTAAAAGGACATCAACTGGCCCCACACCTGGTCCTTTTTGTCTTTGTCGACCTGGGCCATGCGGTCGGCCACGGCATTCACGATGGCGGCGGCTCGGGTCAGCTGGCCGGCCTTGACGTGGTTTTGAGCCAGTGCGAGGTCTCCTCGAGCATCGCTCGGGTCGAGTTCGCCGACTCGCCGGCAATGACCGTCGGCTTTCTGTTTGGGGCCTTCTTTTTCGAGCCAGATGAGACAGGCCAGCAGGCGAAACTGAGTATGGGCGGGATAAGCGTCGAGCAGCCCTTTTAGCTCGGCCAGGGCGGCGTCGTACTGATCTTTGCCGGTCAGAAACTGCACTCGCTGGTAGATCTGCTCGGCCTCTTTGGGAATCGATCTCGGATCCTCATCCGCCGATGGTTGTGGTGACGTGGCTGCGGCAGCAGCTGGGCTGATCGATTCGCGCAGCCACTTTCGGGTTTCCCGGTACTCGACGTCTGGCCAGCCCGGCCACTGGTCGGTACCCTCGAAATAGTCGTGAAGTGCGCGGAGTTCGGTTTCGTAGGAGCGCTTGTCAGGCGGCACCAGCTTGGCCGCTGCGACGATGCGCAGTACGGCCGCGCTCTGCGGCGTAAAGCCGGCCACCTGGTAGCTGTAGAACGGGCTCATGATCGATGTGATCTTGCTGCTGACGTGCATGGCGCCCATGGTGTGAGCGAACTCGTGGAGCAGCACTGTGGTCTGCTTGTGCTGTTTGCGGGCGAGAAAGAAGTTTCTGCGGTACTCCTCATCCAGGCGGTTGAGCCGCTTGGTAAACGCCCTGTACTCGACCAGGTCGTTGAAGCCGCGCACAATCAGGTGCCGCCCCATGTACCGCGCCCGGCCCAGGTCGCGTATGGATGCGGTGACCATCGGCAGCGACGAGATCAGACCCACGACCAGATCGACGTCAGCAGCCGCGTCCAGTCCCTCGAGTTCGACGAGGATCGGGTCCATCTTGTCGTTGGGCGCCTGCCGGGTCCACTCTTCATAGTCGATCGCTTCCAGGCGGATACCGAGTTCGGGAATGAGCAGTTGATTGGCGAGATCGAGGTTGGCCTCGAACTGCTCCCGCCAGCGGCGAGACTGCGCCCGATAATCGTGATCGGCGTAGACACGCAGTTTCACTGCGCGGCTTTCGCCCTTGAACGTACCACGAGCCTGGAGACGACGGGGCGTGTGGCGCTCGGCGTATTTGCTCTGCTCGGCCTTGACCCTGTCGCGCAGGCATGCCGACGACCAGATCAGACCGAGGCTCGCAATAGCCAGGACAAATGAACGACAGCCCATGGACTCATGGTAGCCGGTCCACAGAACTCCAGGCCGGGTTTCTCACTACACTGTCGCACCGAAGTTGCCGCTGCCGGCCGCCAACTGTAGGAGTGAATACCTATATGCCGTTCAGCAATCGTTCATGCAAGCGTCATTGGCTGTATCCGGACGTGAATCGGCCGTGATGAAGCCATTGCGGTTGGGCATTTTCACCGCGGCGACGCTGGTCGAGTTCATGACTTCGTCCTCGCCGACAATCTCGTTGAGGAAAAGCACGTACCCGGTCAGGGAGTAGATCTCGTCGTTGCTGAGGGTCTGTGGTGCCTGCATGGGCATGGAGCGGCGGAGATAGTCGAACAGCGTGGTGGCATAAGGCCAGTAGCTGCCCACGGTTTGGAGCGGAGACGCAGTGGCCAGCGAGCCGATTCCGCCAACCAGCTTGTCCATGGGCCCTTCCTTTCCGGTCGCGCCGTGACAGGCCACGCAGTACTTCTTGTACAGCTTGGCGCCCTTTTTGGCGGTACCGCTGCCCGGCGGCAGGCCGCGACCGTCGGGCATGACGTCGATATCCCAGGCCGCGTAGACCTCGGGCCCAACCGGCGTGCCCAGGCCGAGGCGCTCACCGGACACACCGGGAGTCCTGGTCGGGGCGGTTGGCCTGGCCTGGCCCGCGCCAGTGGCCGGGGCCGGCTTGGGCGAGGATTGCTCTTGCGCCTCTGCCCCGGCTTTGTCTTGCTTTTCTGTCGCGTTTTGATCGTCGGTTTTCTGGCCACATGCCAGGGTGAGCAGGACAAGCGAAAAGAGCGGCAAGAAGAGCGTTACGACCAGTGCTGCCGCGGTCGGTTGGTTATTATGCGGGTACATTGGTGACCGTCCCATCCGTTTCGACTTGCCAGGCCTGAATGCCATTGTAGTGGTTCCAGAAGTTGTTGCCGCGCGCTGCGACGATCTGCTTTCTGGTCGGCTGCACGTATCCGGTTTCGTCGATGGCGCGGCTCATGATCGCGGTGCGATCGCCGTTCCAGCGCCACGGCATTCGAAATACGGTCAGGCATTTGGGCAAGACCGGTTCGTCGAGCTGGGCGGGTTGCCAGTTGCGGCCGCCGTCGAGCGATACATCGACCCGGGCGATGCGGCCGAGGCCCGACCAGGCCAGGCCACGGATCTCGTAGAAACCGCGCGAATCGAGGCGTTGGCCGACCGACGGGGTGGTGATGACCGACTTGGCTTCCATGAGGAAAGAGAACTGGCGAGCCCGGCCGTCGGCCTGCAGGTCGGTATATTTGGAGGTTTCTTGGCGGGTGTGAAACGGCTTGTCGGCGAGCTTGATGCGGCGCAGCCACTTGACGTTGACGTTGCCCTCCCAGCCGGGAACGATCAGGCGCAGGGGATAGCCGTGCTCGGGACGCAGCATCTCGCCGTTCTGTGCGTAGACCACAAGGACGTCGTCCATGGCCTTGCTCACCGGGATGCTGCGGGTCATGGCTGCTCCGTCGGCGCCCTCGGCCAGCAACCACCTGGCCGACGGCTTCATTCCGGCCTCGCGCAAGATACTGGCCAGGGGTACGCCGGTCCACTGGCAACAGCTGATCAGTCCGTGGGTCCACTGCACGGTACCGCCGGTCGGCTGGCGCCACTCCATGTATGTGTTGCCCGAACACTCGAGAAAGTAGAAACGCGACACGGCCGGGAAGCGTTTGAGGTCGTTCATGGTGAACATGAGCGATTGGTCGACATCGCCGTGAACCACCAGGCGGTGTTTGGCTGGATCGATGTCGGGAATGCCGGCGTGGTGGCGTTCGAAGATCAGGCCGTTGGGCGTGACCATGCCGTGCAAATCACCGATCGGTGTAAAGCTCCACGAAGCGGTCTTGGTCGGGCTGTTTTTGGTGAGCATGCGGCCGACGTGCTTTTCGTAGCGCGAAGGCAGGCCATACGCCGCCCCGGTATTTCGACCCTCGGATTTGGTCCAGGGCGGCACGTCGAGTGGACGGATCACCTTCTTGGAGTCTCCGTGTGCGGCCATTGCGACCATTGACGTCGACCCGGCAGCGACGAGCCCGGCTTTGAGCATGCGCCGGCGTGATACTGCCGGCGCGGACGGGGAAGGAGATGGTTTCTTGGTCATCGTTGCGCAGGATACCGTTTCTCCTCCGCTGGTGACAACTCGCGAGCCGCCGCAGTGCAGCATCGCGTCGGCCTGGCCGACCGCGACACCGTCGCCAGGAGCGCTGCCCCACATCCCGATCAACCCGGTTGCCACAGGGGCGGGCATTTTTGCCAGGAATGGCCTAGCAGCGTTCGGGAAAAATCTCGAACGCCGCTACCATGATTGGGCAAAGCCCTCCGGCGGACGCTGCTAGGGCGACAGCCAGCCGGGCGGCCGGATCGTACTGTCGAACGAGTTAGCTGCTTCGCCACTCCGATTCGTGTTGCGACCTTTCGAGCGGTCACCACTGTCGGCAAGACGTCCCGGCAAGGAATGCAAAACCGAGTTCTTGTCCAGTGGAGTGGCTCCGCGGCCAGCTATTCGATGGTACGCAGACCCATTCGCCGCTCGGGATTGCCGAGACAGCTGTCTGCCTTGATCGAGATGTTTCTGGCCTATTGTCGCTAGGTGCATCTCGGCAGGCTGTGGACTGGACCAATGCCCGGACGAAGTAGCTCGTCCGCCGCCGGCGTGCCCGGATGCCTCGGCGTACGGCTCGTTCGATCGAGCCGTGAAAGACCCCGAATACCCGTTGCGAGTGTCGCTCGGGGCCTCGCAAACATCATGCGACTCTGTACCGCCCGGTATGATAGCAGCCGTCGATCTGCCGAGAGCGCCCATGCCGGTATTGGGCCAGGACGACATGTTGAGGCGATCTAGCAGGGTACCCATGATTCACTCACCGAGATTTAGCATTGTGTCTGACCGGGTGGCGAGATACGCAGCTCGTTGGATTTTTGCAGTGGGGTTACTGCGATCGCCCTGGCACATCATCGAGTCGACTGCATCGCTCATCCCCGTTATGTGGAGTGCACTCGCTCCCATCACGAAACGTCATCATCGCGAAACTCACCATCGATGACAATAGATTATTCAATGCAATCTCCTGTCTCCTGCAATCGTTGCCGTCGCACGGTCATGCCTGCTCGTACCCATTCTCACCTGTCTCGATAGCTGTAGAGCTCGGACGCATTATTTCGGGCAAATAAAACGTAGGCCATCTCGCCAATATCGGTGTAACAGAATTCGGACACTATGCCGGAGCAACCTACTGAATCATCCGCGCCGACACGTCTGGATGTCTCGACTGTGCAGAAGGCGGGGATAAAGGAGTATTCCAAACCAGAATCAGAGTCAGATTCAAACTTTGATTCTGACTCTGATTCTACGGCGGATATTCAGTGCTTGCACTAGACCTGAATCTGTTATCGAGCCGCGCTGTACCACGATCATCGCGGCGATCACCTGGGCGAACGTGCAGCTGTACCGCCAGACTCGCTTTCGCCGGGCGGTAAAGTACAGTCCGATATCCGGTGTTGATGTCGTGTCACGCTCGACTTTGAAACGAGAGGGGGCATTTTGGGTACATTCTGGGGGTCGGGGTCAGCAAAACTGGGCACTTGGGCGCGCCTGAAGCGACAAGCCCGTTGTCCGAGGGCAGAGGCCAAGTACGTCTTGCCCAGGCCTGTTGGTCCCGTAATGACCACGTTGAGATGATCGGCGATCCACTGGCAGGTGGCCAGTTTTTGAACCACTAATTTGTCGATACCGCGTTTGGCAGGTTGATCGAAATCTTCGATGCACGCCTGACTTTGACGTAGTTTGGCCTCGGAGAGACGACGCTGCAGTCTGCGATTCTCACGGTGTAGGTACTCAGCGGCGACGAGAAGGCCGAACTGCTCATCGAAGCTCAGCGTTGCGATATCCTTACTGGGGTACCGACCACATTGATGTAGAAATGCACCCCAAGGCCAAATTCGAGGAGCTATGGCCGAATGCACGCCGACTTGTCGTTATGGATGCGAGCCGGGTGGCCGAATCAACCGCTGATCGCGGACGTACTGACCGTAGAGGACAACGTTGTCCCACTCGATCGGGCTCACATGTCGGAGCAGAGACAGATCGATACGGTTACCGTTCGGGTCGGCTCGTTGGATGACTTGGGACATCTCAACGTCGAGTAGCTGTACCCTTCGGGATGCGCCTGCAGGTACTCCAGGTGCAAAAGCTCCAGTGTTACGCCGGTCCTGCGCAGCTCCAGGTCGATTTTCGCCAGGTCCGGCATCGGTCGTTTTCCGCCCCGGCGTCGCGCCATGCCGAATAGCCGCGTTTCCAGCTCCTCGTCGCCAAGTTGCTCTACTTGCGCCCAGTCCAAGCCAGCACCGCGAGCTCGACTCACGGTCTTTCCAACCGTGCCTGCGCTTATATCCAGGCTTTTGGCCGTCTCTCGGTGGCTCTTTCCAAGCACCCATTTCAGTCGCAGTATCTCCCGTACTTTTCGCATTGCTAGTCGTTCCGTTGCCATCGTTCCTCCGTGGCGGAGGAGACAGCTCCTATCCAACCAACGCCGCTGCTTTCCGCTCACCTCCGCCGGCCAGGACAATTACCGACGACTCTGATCACCCGTTTGCTCGTGAGGCTCCCGGCGTGATCACGTTGCATCGGATTCAGTGATCACGATGCTGGAATCGGTGATCACGATGGCCGGAATCGGTGATCACGATGCTGGAACAGGTGATCACGATGCTGGAATCAGTGATCACGATGAATCGGATTCGGTGATCACGATGGCCCGTAACCCGCAGCGAACCGCTTCCAAGTCGTTGACTATTGCCTTTGCCTGACAGGCTTCGGGTACGGTGTACGCTCTGCTTGGTGGGTCGGGTTGCCTACATTGGTGCAGCTGCCCGATCCTTCGTGCGTCGCGCCCGGTATCTCAACCGACATAGGACCCAAGTTGAAAAGCTTACACCGTCCCCGCTCTTCATCCGCGATCGGGTCGGGTATAGCGAACGCGGATCATGGTCTCCCCGACGATGAAGAAGAGCCCTTTCCGCGGAGAACTGATCGCACGAAACGCATGCGGTTCGCCGCCGGGGCGATTTACCGGAAGCCAGCCATGGCCGTCGGGATGCAGAACCGTGCCCGATTCGCCGACAGCAAAGACGTTGTCCGGCCCGCTGCCCCACACGCCCTCTAACCACGCAGAGGTGCCAGAGGCCATGGCCTGCCAGGATGTCCCGTTGTAGTGCAGCACCGTGCCAAAATCGCCGACAGCAAAGACGTTGTTCGGCCCGCTGCCCCACACGCCAACTAACCACTCATAGGTACCAGAGGCCATGG
>JAKSDA010000115.1 GCA_022360315.1 Pseudomonadota bacterium | reverse complement strand
TCTAGTGCATAGGCATGCTCTGGACATAAGGATTTTGTGTCCCGCAGCAAAGGGGGAAGTGTGCGCGCAGCCCAAAATCTTTGCCGAGAATGACAGAATCTACTCGCTAAGAGACTAACTTTAGGGTTTTTGTGAGACGTAAAGCGTGTACACGACCGACAACGCACCGATCAAACTGACTGCCGCGAGTGCTCAGAGCAACTCGCGCGAACCACAAACCTACTTTCACGCGCTCGGCACGGCGATCGCGCGCAAGTGGGAATCTGCCAACTGGGATAGTAACCGGTTTCCGGACATCGCAGCAACCTCGCTCGCGCGCAGTGTACCTCATCAGTCGATCGCCTGGGCGGATATCGTGCAATGGCTCCACTCGACGAGTGACCTGCCACAGCAAGGAGATCTGGACAATCCGTTTGGCGAGCCACCCCTTCACGTGTATGTGCATCCACGCTTCTACATACAGGCTCTGTTCTGGATCAATTCATCGATTGCGATCCATCAACATGGTTTCTGTGGGGCATTCACATTGCTATCCGGGGCCAGTCTCGAGAGCCTCTACCGCTTTTCTCCCACCCGGCGGGTCAACGAGCACCTACTGCTCGGCGAGCTCGAGCGAACCCATTGCCACGTCCTGCAGCCGGGCACGGTTCGTCAGATTGTCGCGGGCAACTCATTCATACACGCGGTGTCGCATATCGAAGTCCCCTGCGTTACCATCATCGTCCGCACGTCTCACAACCAAGAAGCGGGGCCACAGTATCGATAATACCACCCGGCGTCGCCGACAGTGGCAGCCTCGACGCCCTGACCGTCCGGCGACTACAGGCCCTGCGGTTGCTGCATCAAATCAGTAGCGACCGCTTTGTCACCAGCGCCGCGGAGCTGATCCGGCGAGGGGACTTGCAGCTCGCCTACCACGTCCTGGCCTCATTGATAAACCTCAATGTCACCCAGCCGATCTCCACGCGACATTGTCCCGGCGCTATCCCGCGGCGCACGGTTACTACGCAACCGACAACATCATGCCCAACGAGTTCTACCGCGACTTTCTGCCAGTGAGGGCCGCGGATCCGAGCATCAGCCAGACCCCTCTGTTCATGGAGATCAAGTCGAATCTAAAGCGAGAGCAAGTGCGGCTTTTGGCCGAGGCCAACGTTCCGGGCGTCCAGCCGGGAATCGAGAGCCTGTCGGCGAATCTGTTGAAACTTCTCAGAAAAGGCGTGTCGCCTTTGATGAACGTGTACTGCCTAAAACTCATGCGTGAATACAAGGTGAGCCCGGTATGGAATGTGCTCCTTCGCATTCCTGGAGAGCGTGCTGCCGATTACGACGAAATGGCACAACTCATCCCGAAAATCGTGCATTTTCAACCGCCGTGCGGCAGTGCCAGAGAAATCGAAATGCACCGGTTCAGCCCGTATTTCGAAGAGGGCAGCCACTGGGCGACAAACCGACGACCGCTGCCAATCTACAAGCTCATATATCCAGAGCACTGCATCGACATCAGCCGTATTGCATACTTTTTCGAGGCGGACTGGAACGACGTCCTTGCCGCCTCGGCCTACGATGAGGTGCGAGAACGAGTCGATGAGTGGAGGCACGCGTGGCGCGAGGGCGTCGAGCCGCCGTCTCTCATCTGCCAGGTGTCGGGCGACGGAACACTGTTGATCACAGACACACGTTGTCCAGTGCGAGGAGCGGGTACCTGGAAACTGAATGAACGCGAGTCGATGGTGTATCGAAAGCTCCGAGATCCGACGAGAATCGCCGCGCTGCATGCGGAGCTTACACCGCGCATTGGCACCATCGAGGACATTGTCGACGGGTTTGTGGAAAACAGTCTGGCCATCCGCGAGTCCGGCCGCATACTCGGCCTCGCAACCGAGAAGGAACGACCTAATGAGCAGTACAGCGGTGATTTCGTCGGCGCGACAAGACCGGGCCTGACAGCGTCAGCGTCTGCGTAGGGTAGCTGGCCCACTGGGCACCGGGAGGTGCAACCAGTATTCCAACTGCCGAGTGCCCGGGTTGCCGGTCGCCGATTGCGAACTCGGCTGGGCATTTCTTGCCGGAACGCCAGAACAAGCGCTGAACTGGCAGACAATCGCATCGCGATGTCCGATTTGTGCCAGCAGATCACCGCCCGAATTCATAGGCTATGTGGAGACGCAAGCTCGAGGAACAGACTTGCACTCTTCATGGAAACCATCTTTGCATTTGGAGAACACCATTGAAAATCTCGATGCTCATGTACCCCGGCATGACACTGCTCGATCTGGTCGGTCCCTTGCAGCTGTGGAGCGGACTGTCAGAGGCTCAAATCGAGCTGGTCAGCAGCCAACGCGAACCGGTCGCGACAGACGCCGTCGCACGCATCCCGCCGACACACACCTACGAAACCGCAACCTCGGCTCCGGACATCCTGTTCGTGCCAGGAGGCACGGGAGGAACCCTGGCAGCCATGCGGGACGCCGCAACGGTCGAATTTGTGCGCGAACGAGGATCGCGGGCCGGATGGATTACCAGCGTGTGTACCGGCGCGCTGGTTCTCGGCGCAGCCGGCCTGCTCGATGGCTATGAAGCCACCACCCACTGGGCGGCGCTCGACAGCCTCGAGATGTTTCGCGCCAAACCGGTTCGGGCCAGATGGGTCATCGACCGCAATCGCGCCACAGGAGGTGGGGTGACCGCGGGAATTGACTTCGGCCTGGCTGTGATGGCAACGCTGGCCGGCGAGCCAGTGGCCCGCGCCGCGCAACTCATGATCGAGTACGCCCCGGAGCCGCCGTTTGACTCGGGCACTCCCGATGTTGCCGATGCGGCGACACTGAACGCGGTACGCGGCAGAATCGGACAATTCACCGACGCTCTGGCAACCATCACGGGCCAGACACGAGGCCGGGCATAAGAGCCGGTCCAAAAACCTCGGACCGAGCCAGAGCGACGAGGCGCGCCGCCAGTGGGTGGGCGAGGAGTGGAGAATACTGGGTGTATTTGACCGACGAGCAAGCCCGCTGGCGGTGATGGATCGCCGCTCTGGCGACGC
>JAKSDA010000577.1 GCA_022360315.1 Pseudomonadota bacterium | reverse complement strand
GCGTCGCCAGAGCGGCGATCCATCACCGCCAGCGGGCTTGCTCGTCGGTCAAATACACCCAGTATTCTCCACTCCTCGCGCACCCACTGGCGGCGCGCCTCGCCGCTCTGGCTCGGTCCGAGGTTTTTGGACCGGCTCTAAAGGCGCGTTTGGCCGTTTGGTTGGCCTGCCACGAATTTGGTCCTCAATTGACAATTCGTAGCGATACATGACCAAAAACGCGGTTACAAAGTGACAGATTGTGGCGAATGATGGCGAAAAACGGCGCTATTAGCCCAATTCTGGTTACATGATGACAAGATGGTGTCACTTAATGACCTCTTCCCAGCAACGTTTCGGCGCGGCCCCGCCTACGCGGGGCACCTTTCCCCGGACAATAGGTCAATGATTCAATGGATCAAAGCTGGCGGCGAGCACGACGCACGACCCGCAGGCCGTCGAACCTGACCCGGACCCCGGGCCCGCCCCAGCCCCGGAACGCACAGCGCACGCCCCCGGCCCTGAAGCCGAAGGCGCCCCCACGCAGCGAGCGGGTCTTTGTATCGTCATTGTTCATGAGTAATGCATTGTTGTCTGAAGGCCCATGAGGATCGATCTGCGTGCCATCTGGGTACGGCGCATATCGGTCCCATACCCATTCCCAAACATTGCCGTGCATTCCGTACAGACCCCATGCATTCGGCTTCAAACTCTTTGCTGGCACCGTGCCATCGCCCCACGTTTTACCGTACCAGGCATATTCGCCCAGAGCAGACGCATCCACGCCCCGCCCATAGGCTGTCTGGCTCCCTGCCCGGCACGCGTATTCCCACTCCGCCTCGGTCGGCAAGCGATAGCCTCTACACGATTTGTGCAACGTGACTCTGGTTCCGCTCATTTCATAACACTCGGGCAGCCCTTCTCGCTGCGATAGCTTGTTCAAAAACTCGATCGCGTCATACCAGCTTATATTCTGCACTGGATGCTCATCAGTGTCCCCGCTGTTCTCGAACTTGTAACTCGGGTTGCTGCCCATCACCGCTTGCCACTGCGTTTGCGTTACCACCGCCTCCGCAATCTCGAACCCATATACTGTCACCTCGCGCTCCGTCTCGTCATCACCGCGACCTGGCTCGCTCGCCGGACTGCCCATGGTAAACGTGCCTCCGGTCAGGCCCACGAAGCGCATTGGCGCCACATCTTCTAGCGCTGTATGCACGATGCCCAGCGATTGGTTTGGCCTGACTTGGGGCGCTGGAGCGAACTCACCGAGTTCGCTCTTTGCGTTGATAGCATCCTCAAGCGAGGTGGCCACTGAAACGTGTTCGTGGGTGGGTCCCAGGCGTTCCAGACGAGCTGCGATCGCCGCGCAACGGCCGCCCATGCGACGCAGGGTTTGCGCCGAGAACACGGCAATGGGGCCACTTTCCGGTCGCCAGGGCAGAGAGTCTACCTGGGACGGATCGCGCAGAAGGGCACGAAAGTCGATTGGCTGGCCGAGATGTTGTTCCATGAACAGCGACAGAGCCCGCAGATGGATCGGCGCTGGTGTCCTGGCGCTCAATAGTTCGGCCGCGCCGTCAATGAAGCGGTATTGCACATCGCTAGCGCCGGGGTTTTGGCGATCTGCGATGCTCTGACTGACCAGACCGCTGAGTATGAATTCAGCCAGGTCGACCATGGTCGCTTCGGGTACCAGAGTCTCCATGATCAGACGCATGGTCGGCCAGGACAGGGGAGCCGCGCTCAGTGCCTCGGCCAGCCGGATCGCCGCTGGCGAGGCCACCATGTAGAACTGATCGATGCGTTGTTTGACGATCGGCTCCGCTTGCCCGTCATGGCCAGGTTGTCGCCGGGAGGCCGCAACTGGTTGCTCTGTTGAGTTTTGTGCCGGGCTTTCGGCGAGTACGATGGCCGGTATCCCGGTTTCACTGTGCCCCACCACCGTTTGTACCCACTGGGCAACATCGGAAGGCACCAGGGTCAGCACGGGAATGGGAGGAGCTGCCTGCGGCGATTCGTTCTGGTACGGAGCGCGCTGAACGAGCAGCTCGCGATTGATGCAGGCCGGTTTTGCCGCCCGAATGTCGACAAACTCGAATCGCCGCAGCGCAGTACGCAGCCACAAGCGCTCGGGTAAAACGTGCAGCAACGAGACCTGAGAACGATTGGCCCAGCGGGCCAATCGTGCCGTCAGACCCCGACCGTACCAGACCGGGTCAACGCAATCGCTCATGATCAGGACCAGTCGCTGCCCTGAGCCGCCGACAACGTCGCTTTCATGGGCCAACCGGCGTTTGACCCCCGGACGAGGCAAACCGGCCCGGAAGATGAGCCGATCGCGGTGTCCGCTGTCCAGACCAAAACACTGGACATCCCGCAGACCGCGGTGTCGCTCCAGGATACCCTGGATATCATGGGCCACGTGCTGCCATATACCCATCGAGCGGCCTTCGTCGAGTACGAAGTTGATGCCAAACCGCGGTTGCCGGATCGGCTGGAATTGCGGAATCCACAGCCCGGTCTCGGCGATCCATTCGACCGTGGCCGATTCGTCGAGTTGCCAGCGCCCGGGCGATGGGATGAGCTGGCGCAAAGGCCGGAGCGCTCGCATGAAGGCCAGCGAGGTTGGCAAGGCACGGGCCCCTGGTGCGCGTATCGAGATCGCTGGCGCCTTGCTGGCTCCGGTCGGGTGCACTTCTGCGCCGGGGGCCGCATTGGCATCAGAGAGCCCCTCACTGGATGGTTTTTCTCGCTCAGCAGTCTGGTCACCGGACGTATTGGCCTGGCCGGGTTTTGCTGCCGACGGTGCCAGTGCAGCTCGACCAGGAGATGCATTCGTCGTCGCCCGGGTCATTTGCATGGCCAGCCACAGAACATCGGCCACCTCACGGCCGGATAGATCGATATCGGCCGCTTTCAGGGCAGAGATGAATCCGGCGAGTTCACTCATAATACACTGAGACTGCGAAAGATCGCCTGGCGAAGCAGGTCGCGTTTGTGGTCGCGTTTTTCATCGGTTAGCCCGGCGCCATGGCTGGCCAGAAAGATCGCGTTGAGCAGCTGATCGACCGCCAGATCGTCCTGGTTGCGCTGGTCGCAAAAGATTCGCAAGAGCTCTCGGGCGTCGTCTGAAAGTTCTTGCAAGTGGGCTTCGACAATGGCTTCGAGACGGTCTGGATCGGGTGGTTCGATATCGACCCGCAGACAGCGGCGAAAGAATGGCGCCGGAAATTCGCGCTCGCCATTGCTGGTCATGACGATAAAGGGAAATTGCCGGCAGTGCACAACTCCCTTTTCGAGGACGGCCCGCTGGTCGCTGCCGTGGACGCGAACGTCGACCCTCGGCGCTCTGGCTCGCGACAGCTCGGGAATCTCGAATTCGCCGCGTTCCAGAATATGGAGTAAATCGTTGGGCAAGTCGATTTCACTTTTATCGATCTCGTCAATGAGTAGCACCCGCGGTCGATCCGTGGGCAACATGGCCGTTCCCAGTGGCCCCAGGCGGATATACTCGCCGATCGACGGCGCTTTTTTGCCCTCTTTCTCGGCCAGAGATGCGTCCTGGAGCCGCGCAATGGCGTCGTAGTGATAAAGACCGTCTTTGAGGGTCGTTCTGGTGTTGATCGGCCAGTACAGAACCGGTCCGAGCTTGAGCTCCCAGGCCACGGCGTGGGCCAGGGTCGATTTACCAGACCCGGGTTTGCCCGCGACAAAGAGCGGCCGGCGCAAGTACAGGGCTGCGTTGACCATTTCGATCAGTTTTTTGTCGACCTGGTAGGTCTTTGCAGGGGCGTCCTGGTCTTTGCGGGCGCGCCAGGGCGGCGGCTCAGGAAGCGTTTCGATATCGTCGTGCTGGGTACCGCTCCCTCGAAAGATCAGCCAGTTGGTCATTATGGATTCTCCTGGTCAGGGGGCAACGAGCGGTGGGGCATCAGCCGGTGGTGGCCTGCGGTCGTGATCGTCCCACAGCAAGCTCAGGTGGTTATTCAGCCAGCAATCGTCCTCGCGACATCGCAGCTCTTTGATTGCCGTGGGAAGCTCTTGCAACCTGTGCTTGTTGAGGATGGGCTCGAGGGTGGCCTGCAATCGAGCGCTGTCCATGGGCGCGCGCGGCCACAGAGCGATGGGCATTCCAGCGTGGAGTATGGCTCCCAGGAAGGATGAATCCGAAGGGCATGCGGTCAAGACCGGATAGCGATGGCCATCGGCAGTTCGATGTGAACACAGCCTCTGGTAAAACGCATCGGCGGAACCTGTCACGTCGTCTTCCCACTTGGCCGCGTCGCACGCGTGCCGGGATTGGTAGTCGCGAAGCTGAGCCCAGCGTTTTTCCCACTCTCGATTCGCGCCTCTCCACCGACGCACGCTGAAAAGCCGTTCATAGGAGCGGACAACCACCGGATATCGCTGACCCAATGGAACTTTCACATCCCCGAATGGGTTGATGGACCAGGCGTCGACCTCCTTGTCGATGAGCTCCAGCGGCACAATGACCTCGATGACCAGCTGGCGTGCGTACAGCAGCGCCTGGTCGATAAAATCATCGAGAATGGTCGAGAGTTCAGAGTATGGACACGACGAGTGAGACGGCTCGACGTCGAGACGCCTCGTAGTGCCCATTGTATGCGGCATGTACCAGGCGGATGCGTTATAGCACGGGTCGTTTCGTGCGTGTTGAGTCGATGACCCATCGGCATCGCTACGCCGGATGCACATGAGGAGATATCCGAATTCGTCGCTATCGCGGGAACCGACATCGCGATGGCCAGTGGCGGTGCCGAATTCGACCCCGAGATCGGCACAGGCCGATACCAGCCAGGCTTGCGCGTCCTGTGTGGCAGGCGACGCGACCGCCTGTTGAACGAGCGCGCTGACAAAGCGCAGCAGGGGAATCAGGCCGTCTGCCTGAGCCCGGTAGTGGGCCAATTCTGCCACCAGCATGGCAATAGTGGGCCTGTCCCTGATGCGGGTTTCGGGCTCGATCCCGGCCCGGATGCGGCGAATCGTGTCAATGGGTTGCTGGAGGGCATCGATTGTTTTGGCTGCGTCCTGAAGTTGGTCGGTACCGAACAATGTCGAGCCCTCGTAGAGCAACCCTTGCTCGGCTGCATATGCTTCGAGATTCTGCCACGGGCGGCTGTCGCCAGTGATTCGATGAACCTTGCGAAGCAACTCGTAGATCGCGGCGCTATCGAGACACACTCGCACAATATTGGTGGCGTAAACCAGGTCGGTCGACGAAAATTCGATACGAGCGGCATCCGGTAGCCCATCGACGATGTATTTCGCGCGGTCAGAGCGGTTCCAGCACGCGCGGCAGGCGAGAAATAGATCAGTCAATTTCTCGAGTTGAGTGAATCTGTCGTCAGAAGCGGTCATGGGAGCGGAGTCGATCTGCAGGGAAATGGGTAACCGTCGGCTCAGTCCTTCACAGTGGTGAGGAACGTCTCGACAGCCCGCATGGGCCGAGTCGAGCCCTCGACCCGGCGGACTGCTTCGAGCAATGATTCAAGACACTCGTGATCATTGCAGGTCTCGACCATCTCCGTAAGATGGCTGTGGGCATCGGCATGGCGCGAAATACGGATCGTCACAGTGCGATCGAGCTGGTCTATCATGAGGCCACGCTTATCGGGGTCCATGACCGAGCGGCACGCAAGGAGGTGGTCGACCAGCTGGTTTTTTTGCTCTCGAGACAGGACAGGAGTTCTTGTCTCGGGGGCCAATTGGTCGTCTTGTCGACTGACCGTGTCTACGACCGCGTCGAACAGGACGCCGTCTTCGGCGCGCATGTATAGAACCGGTGTGCCCCACTCGATATCGCTGGCCAGCGCGTAGATAGCGGTACGCGCATCGGCCACTGCGGCATCGACTGGCAGTCCGGCGACCATGGCTGAGTACAGCGCGTCGGCAAATGCCAGCGCTGCTTTGTCGGTGATCTCGAATTGCATCGCGATCACCGCCGGCACCCCCTGCTTGATCAGCGTGGTGGCCACCCCGGCATACGGGTCGGCGCGCGAGATACGCGCCCCTGCGCAGGCGTTGAGCACGGCCAGGTGCAACGTCCCGCGGTTTTGCAGCACTGTGGCCAGACGGTGACCATGTACTCGCTGGCCCTGGCCTTGCTCGTCTTTGAGAACGAGTATGCCCTTTTTGGTGGCTCGATCGAACCCACCGTGTCCGATGAAGTGAAACACATGAAAAGGCTGCTCGCGCAGGGTACGGTGCAGCTCGCTCAGAGTGGCTGATTCGACATACGTGACACGGACCTGGTTGCGATCCCGCAACGGCTGTAGAGCTTGCTCGAGCAATTCTCGTTCTCGTTCGACATCGAGCGCTGGGTAGTCGCTCGGGCTCGATACCATGACCAGAATTTCCAGCGGTAGTTCCACTCGCAGTGGTGGGACGCGCTGCGGCAGCTGGACATAGCGGACCACCGGGGTCTCGACCGATAGCGACAGAAACCGACCGCTCGATTCATCCAACAGTAGCTCCCACGGCAAGTCGGCCAGCTCGGGAGCTTGCTCGAGTAGTAACTTGATCCGCAACCCAATGTCTTCTTTTTCGGACACTCGATCCAGACTTACCCGAAAGCACGCCCGTATATCCCCGGCGAACACGCTCTCGAACAACGTGCTGCCCAGTTCACGCGCCGCAGCGATCTCGGGCGAATGGGACTGTGGCCCTATCCGCTCGATGAGACGTTCGATGTGGTCCCAGGACAGTGGCAGCGCGAACTGCCACAATGCTTCACCACCCGGACTGCGCAGAACCTCGGCACGATACCCATCGCCAGCGCGCTCGATTTTGAGCTCGAAATCCTCGTACCGGAGCCAACCCATGACTGAGCGTTATCATAACGCCCGAGAACTGGAGTGACAACTGCAGCGCGCAATCGCCAGACTGCAGGTAGAATGCATCCGTCGGACGTACAATCATGGGGGCGTGCGGGTCGTACTCCGTTTGCGGGCTTTCAGGATCGGCGGAACGATGAGCAGTCCGGCACCGGCCAGGGCGCCCCATTTGAGCCAGGTGCCTGCGATGCCGAGTTTTTTGGCAGTGGTTCTGGCCGCTCGCCGCGCAGCCAGCGGCGATTCGCTTTCAGCTGGGCGATGGGGTCGAAAAAGACCACTGACCCCGGGCAATGCCGCGGCTCCGACCCGTGGTCACAATGGCTCTGGCGGCACGAAGGTGGCGCGCAACGCCCTGGCCGTGGCCCGGGCAGGTGCTGTGTTGAATCACTGGCTGCGCACCATTGCCAGTTTGCACTCTCACGAGGCTGGCATCGGACCGCTTACACTGGGCGAGATCTTTGAGCGGGTACAGCGAACGAATCAGGACTCGCGCCAATCGATGCTCTCGAAGACCAAACCAAACAACGCGCTCTCGAGACCAGCGCACACCATCTGATCGGCGCGTCCACGCAACTCAGCGATCTGGCTCTCGGCCTGCTCTGGCTGCACGGCAGCCTGAACGGACAAAGCCGATCCGAGCTGAGTGAAACGGCGGCCAATCTGTTTTCCCAGGCCAGCGGGGTTGTCTTGTGTGCAGTCGGACTGCTCTTGCCCCTGCCATCGACATATACCTTGCCGAGCAAGTGCGGGTCGCAATTGTCGAGATCGGCGCGGGAAAGACCAGGCCGTCGCCGCGAGTACTGCACGATCGGGCGCTCGGGGGACGGTCAAGGCGCGGTCGGCCGATGCCACTGCATCCCTGTCGAGAGGCGACTCGGAAACCCCTTCCACGGCTCACCGAGGGTACCGGACGAGTCGCGCGTCTGATTCGACTCGAGCCGCAGATCGAGATACTCGCATCGCCCCACGATCGTTCTGACGTGGCAATCCAAAAACGCTGTTGCGAAATGTTTGTTGACCCCGTTGAGTATCTCGTTATCCCACGCAGATTCGTAATAATGGCCCAGGTCTCCCTCTTCTTGCTTCGCAATACCCGGAGCCGGATGCGGAGCGACGTTGTGGCGCGCATTTTTATACACCAACATATATCGATCGGCTGTCCCTGTGCTGTCGAACAGTCTTTTCACGCCGTTTTCGTACCCGGAAACGTCGTCCTGGTCACCCACCACATACAGGGACGGCACGGAAATCGCGCCGACATCGGACAGGTTGAACAGCTCGCGCTCAGCGCCCCAGGGCGCCAGGGCGATGATGGCTTTCCAGCGCCCGTCCACCGACGAACGGTCTGCCTGCCCGCCAGCGCAACTGTTGAAGATCGGCACCATCGCAGCCGCCACATCTGCCGGGTACCCCAGCGCCTGTACTTTGGCGACATCAAAATTGTAGCAACCTCCCACAGTGTTGATGGCACCATAGCCTCCCATGGAATAACCGATAATCGCTGCATTATCGGTATCGATGAGATCTGATAGGAAATGACTTTCATCGGCCAGGTAGTTCAATACAAACTGCTGATCCCTGGCTCGGTTGTAGAGCGTACTGGGAAAGCCGGCAAATGGAGCACCGACCATATCGATTTCTTTGTTGGTCGAATCTGTATGATCAATCGAGGCAACGACATAGCCATTGGATGCCAGATGCTCGCCCAGGTAGAATATCAGAGTCCGATAGCCAGTATATCCATGCGATAATACGACCAGCGGAAACTGGCCATCTGCCCCGGGCGGAGCATCTCGCCACGCCTCACCCTGAATTGCAAATGGTTTATGAAGTCGGGTCAGGTCCCGGTAGACGGCTACCTCGACGCCGCTGTCGAGCTGCGCTGGATACCAGACTTCCAGGGTCAGCGGGCGATCGTCGGTTTCGGTCGGGTCGTCGATAACCAGTTGCCCCGGATTGGTCACGGCGAGGGTTCTCACACCAACCGGATGATGTCCTCGTGCGGCCAATTCTGGCAATACAACGTCGGGCAACGAATAGAGCTGCTCGGCCTTGCCGGAGCCGGAGCCATTCATAGCATCCGCAGGCTCGGGGGCATTTTTGCTTCCACAGCCGATCACGGTCATCGAGGCCAACAACAGGACGGCTTGACGCGATACTGTTTTACTCCGCGATACTGTTTTACTCATTGTTATTCACGCAGCGAGGCGACGTGGGCTACCCCTTGACCACGGCGAGCGGGACCAGCTTGGCGACTTTGCGGGCAACGCCAGCGTTGTGCATGACACCGACCACGTCGGCGACGTCTTTGTAGGCTTCGGGGAGCTCCTCGGCCACAGTGGCCTTGCTGTCGCTGCGGACAAAGACCCCCCTGGCCTGCAGCTCTCTGAAGATGGGCCGGCCTCGCGCGGCTTTTTTGGCCTGGCGGCGCGATAATTTGCGGCCGGCACCGTGACAGCTCGAACCAAAGGTCTCGCGCATCGCGGTCTCGGTTCCGGCCAGGACAAAACTGTAGCGCCCCATGTCGCCGGGGACCAGGACCGGCTGACCGACCTCTCGATACAGCTCGGGAACCTCGGGATGGCCGGGACCAAAGGCCCGGGTCGCGCCCTTGCGGTGCACGCATACCCGGCGCTCCTCGCCGTCGACTGTGTGGGTCTCCCACTTGGCGATGTTGTGGCAGACATCGTAGACCAGGCCGAGGCCGAGTTTGCTATCCGTGGTGGCAAAAAACTGCGCCATGGCCTGGCGGACAAAATGGGTCATCATCTGGCGGTTGGCAAATGCAAAATTGATCGCCGCTGCCATGGCAGCAAAGTAGACCTCGGCCTCTGCACTGGCCAACGGCGCGGCACAGAGCTGGCGATCGGGCAGGGAGATGCCGTATTTTTGCGACGCGCGGATCATGGTCCGCAACGATTCGTCGCATACTTGATAGCCGAGGCCTCGACTGCCCGAATGGATCATGATCGTGACCTGTCCTTCGCGCAGACCAAAGGCGTCGGCGATGCGGCGATTGTAGATCTCTGCCACATAGCCCAGCTCGCAAAAATGATTGCCCGAGCCCAATGAGCCGAGCTGAGGACGGCCCCGATCTTTGGCCCTTTCCGATACCGCGGTGCTGTCCGCGCCGTCCATACACCCGCCCTCTTCGATGACTGTGAGGTCGTTTTCGCGGCCGTAACCCTGGGTGACTGCCCATCGGGCCCCGGTGTGCAGAACTCGCTCGAGCTCCCGGTTGGTCAGGCGACGATGGCTGCGCGAGCCGACACCGGATGGAATCGCCCGGTGCAGGGCGAGCGATAGATCGGCCAGGCAATCGGCGACATCGTCGCGGGTCAGTGCGCTGGCCAGCAAGCGCACTCCGCAGTTGATATCATAGCCAACTCCGCCGGGTGATAACACACCCTGGTCGGCGTCGAATGCAGCGACCCCGCCGATGGGAAAACCGTATCCCCAGTGGATGTCGGGCATGGCGATAGAATGGCCCAAGATGCCGGGCAAATGGGCGACGTTGGCCACTTGCCTCGGGCTCTCGTCCTTGCGGATTTCGTCCAGCATCCGCTTCGACGCGTATATCAGGCCCGGTACGCGCATCTTTTTTGTGGCCGGAATGCGATAGCGGTAGTCGTCCAGCCTTTCGAACTTGATGGTCATACGTCAATGACGACGCGTGCGCGGACGTCCAGATCTCCACAGTCGACTACCAGGTCGTGGTAGGTAGCGCTCTTGAGCTCGGTGACAATGCGGCTCCAGCCGTTATGCTCGCCGCGCAGCTCGGCAATCAGCGAGTTATTACGGAGCTCGACCCATGCGTCACCGACCAAAAAACCGTCTACCACAGCAGCAACGATGATCTCGTTGAGCCACTGCACCAGGCGATCTTCTGCATCTACGGCCTCGATCCGGACCGGCCTGATCGCATCTGTCGATACCGTGGCACCATCGGTCATGATGTCGGTCACCGCAAAAGCACCGACGACCAGGAGTTCTTGCTCGTTGGGCGCCCACAGCTCCAGTGCGAGATCTGCAGTGTGGTCGATCTGACGGTATCCGGCCGGGAGCAATTCAAAACCGCCTAGTCAATGAGATGTGGACACCGGACTTGCCGGCTGAAATACCGATATTCTGGCGATCGCCGCGATCGGAGCGCCAGTAACCGGCACGCCGAGTCGAGCAGCGGTCTCCTGCCCGGTCGCAATGTCGACTGCAAACTCTCCACCCAGGGCCTGGCGCAGGCGCTCTGCGATTTGTTCGGCCCGTTCGGGCTCGACTCCGATTGCAACCACGACCACCACACCGACGCGCAGATCGTCCGCATCGCCAGCAATACTGGAGGTCGGCCACAGGAACCCGCCGAGCAATATCAACGGCAATAGAAGAATCTGTGCATACAGTTTCATGGCGCGACACGTCCCGGGTAGCCATGACGGGTTACCCCGCTCAGAGAATACTCGATCATCGCGCCCCGGCCCGCGACCGTTTTCGCTTGCGCGCCTCGCTCTTGCGGACCTCGGTGATCTTGGTCGCGATGGCGCCGAGTTTTGCGGTACGAACGACTCCGCTTGGCCCGATCGTAGACATCCCCGTAGTCGATGCGGAGCAACTTTCGCTCCAGGGCGGACACTGCATCGCTGTCGGGATACTCGCTGCTCAGGGCTTTCAGCTTGCTGTGGACATTCAGGTACTGCTGCCGGAACTGGTCGGGCGACACGTTGTCGGGCGACACGTCCACCTCGGCGCCCGACGCCTGCTCGGGCGACATGAATACCGGCGTGCCGAGCAGGGCTCCTTCCGCTGTCAGCTGTTTGGAGTCGTTGTATTCGAGCAGTCGCGCGATGCCAAAGTCCATAATTTTGGCGATTTCACCGTCCTGGATGCGCGCAATAATGACATTTTCCGGCTTGAAATCGCGATGAACGAGGCCCTTGCTGTGGGCGTGCTCAAGACCGGAGGCCATCTGGCGGAGTAGTGCCGCGACCCGATCGGTGCCAAAGCGGCCTTGCCGGTAAAGCAACTCGCTGAGCAAGGGCCCGTCGACAAGTTCCATGGCCAGGTACGATAGACCGTGGCTGGTGTCGCCGAAATCGACAACCGAAACCAGGTTGGGATGGGATAGGCACGAGGCGATCTCGGCTTCGCGGCTGCACCGGGTGCGCATGATGCTGTCAGCCGCAAGATCGCCGTAGAGCACTTTGATCGCGAAAAACCGACTCATGCGCGTGTGCCTGGCCCGATACACCCGGCCCATACCGCCTTGTCCGATGCACTCTTCGATGACATAGCGCTCGGTCAACACCTGGCCGATCAACGGGTCTCGATCGGCTTTTTCCAGCTTGGTCCCATCCAGCGGACAGCGGGCAAAACCATAGCGGAATACGGCCAGACAAGATGGACAGACGCGGTGCTGCTGGGGTGCGGCTTCGATCGCAGTCATGATTCCTACCCCTGGACGCACATCACTGGATGCCGGCCTACACACAGATCAAATCCACCGAAGAAATCACTCTGCTCGACATGAAGTCGCAATCCGCCGTTTATACGCCAGGACAGGTCCATAGATCAATCCACCCACTGACCGAGTAGCACTGGCGCCGATGATAGCGCACTCGCGGTCAGGGTTGGATCACTATGGCAGATGTGAAAACTCATTTGACTCGGGCTCTATCGGGCTGTTAGTCCGGATTACGATGACCCCCACGCCGCCGCTGCCGCTGCCAGCCGGCGCGTCCATGCCAGGGCCTGCTGGTGCCATGCCTGCGCCACCACCGCCGCCGTCGCCGCCGTTGGCGCCGATCGCCCCGATCTCCATCAACTGGACCTGCGGGGCATCCAGGCCGACGTAGCCGCCCGAGCCACCTCCGCCGCCGCCGCCGGGCGTCATCTGCGACTCGCCGCCTTTTCCCCCTCCACCCGAAACCCATATCTGATGCGAGACCGAGATTCGGACCCGCTATGGAAATGCGCGTGCAGGCGAACAACTGGATCGCGCCCCACCGCGGCCGCCGACCTTCGAAGAGCCATTACCTCCGGGGCATCCACCGCGAACCACCTGCGCAACTGTCTATCGCCGATGTTGTCCTGGACGCAGCTTGCCTACCGGGTACAGGAACCATCACCATCGACCACGAGACGCGGCGCCGACGCATTGAATTTTTACCGACGACCTCGCTCGACCGATCTGCCCACCATGGGCCCGCTGACTCGACGTCCCCTCCCCTGCGCTCCAGCCGCCGCGGTGAACGATTTTTTTCACCGCACGTGGCGGGTTTTCCTACCCGATTCCGAATTGCTGGAGGGAGCCATATTCCCCATCGCTCCAGGAGGAACATCATGAGTTGGCAATCGCATGCCCTGACCCCAGTACTCTTGCTCGGCGCATTGGGCCTATTGGTCCAATGTACGGGCCCCGTGACAATACCCGACACGGGCTCGGCGACCTTTCGCATCACGGCCGCGGATGTGCACCGCGTGGTCGTGACCGTAACGGCCGAACACATCGAACAACCCATCGGGATGACTCTGGCCCAGGACAACGGTCCGGATGGCCGGCACTGGATCGGCGAATTGAGCCATATTCCCGCCGGTCCCAATCTCACCTTCACCGCCGAAGCGTACGATGATGCCGATCGGGTCATCTACGCCGGAAGCGCCGATAATGTCGAGATCGTGGGCGGCGAGACCGTGACCGTGATGATGGTGTTGCAAGAAACCGAGCCCGCTCCTCCTGGCGTGAACTCACCGCCGTGGATCGAATCTCTGGTGTTGTCTGCACAACACGTGGCTCCCGGTGACAATGTACGCATTGTTCTGGCCGCCACCGATGCAAATGGCGACGATATTTCGATCGAATGGACCGCCACGGCAGGCAGTTTCGACGATGCCAGCTCGGCCACCCCGACGTGGACCGCGCCGGAACAAACCGGTCCGCAAACCCTCACCATCACGCTGTCCGACAGTAACGGCGGGGTTCTGCGAGTCAGCGTGGTCGTGGATGTGCAGACGTTTTATGGTCACGGCGGCGCAATTATTAATGTCGTGGTCAATACCTGGCCCGTGGTCGCTCAGATCACCACCGCTCCGGCCCTGTTGAAGCCGGGACAGGCCGCCACTGCAGAGATCGATGCCAGTGACGCCGATGGTGACTCGCTGTCCTTTTCATGGACCGATCCGGGCGGCGAATGCGCGGGCAGTTTCGACGATGCTACGTCGGCATCCCCGGTATGGACCGCACCGCCAGCCACGCCCTCGGGCGAGCAATGCGTCCTGCGCGTCGATATCAGCGATGGCCGAGGTGGCAGTAATTACGGCGAGGTAACTGTATACGTCAGCGATCGCAACATCCCCATTATCCCTCCGCGCATCACCTCCCGGTCACAGACTCGCTCCCAGGGAGCACCGGAACAGACCATTCGCTTTGCGGTCACTGCAGAGGATGACCAAAGCGATGTGCTCGACTTTGCATGGACAGCCAACGCGGGAACCTTCACGTCGACTCTCAATGACAACCAGCACAGCGAAGTAGAGTGGACGATTCCGTATCTGTGTGGCGAGCCAGCCATCGTGACAGTGACCATCACCGACCATCAGGGCGCCTCGACCCGTACCGAATTCACCATCACGGTGCTCATCAATGAAGATGAAATCGATGTGCCCGATCCGCAACTGATCGATGCCGACTGCGATGGCATTGACGGCGATATTGGCGCAGCGTATTTTGTCGGACCGGACGGCGATAACAGCGCAGCAGGATCCATGGAGCAGCCCTTTGCCACCATCCAGCACGCTCTCGATCGCGCGGCCGACGATCCGCTGCGCACGCAGGTGCTGGTGGCCGAAGGTGTGTATCCAGAAGCGATCGTCCTGCCCGATGGCGTGGGACTCTTCGGCGGCTATGGCGATGGCTATGACCGGGATACCAGCGATCATGTCACTGTGATCGACGCACCGAGCGCGACCGCAGTGGCGGCCAGCGGCATTTCGACGCAGAGCCATGTGCAGGGATTCTATATCCGCTCGCACGGCGGCTCGTCCGGGCAGAGTTCGATCGCTGTGGCTCTCGCCGATATCACAGGTAGCGTGCACGTGCGCAATAATCATTTGCACGCCGGTGCGGGCGGCCCTGGCAACCATGGATCGAGCGGGGCTGGTGGCCGCACAGGCGGAAATGGCGGTGCCGGTGCATGGCCGTGGATCGGTGGAGCGGCCGGCGGAGCTGCGCCGAGTTGTCCGGGACACGGCGGCGTGGGCTCGTCGGGCGGCCCTGGCCAGAATGGACGCGACGGCGGCAGTAATGGCGGCGGTGGCGGTCATCTGGGCCACGATCTCGGTGGCCATGGCGGAGCCGGCGGCCGGGGCGGCAATGGCAGCAATGGCGGTATTGCCGACGGGCAAGCGCGAGGCAGCCTGTCGGGCATTGGCTGGCAAGCCTCGGGTGGAACAGGCGGCGACAAGGCCGGCTGCGGCGGTGGCGGTGGCAGTGGTGGCGGCAATCTGTGCGGCGTTTTGCCGTATGTCGCGGTAGCTGGCGGCGGCGGCGGCGGCGGCGGCGGCGAGGGCGGCTGGGGTGGCGGTGCCGGCGATGGTGCCGGGGGCTCGTTTGCCGTCATGGCCGTCAATGCCGGCGGATCGGTCATCGCCGGCAACACCATCGAGACCGCAGGTGGCGGCACTGGCGGCAACGGCGGCAACGGCGGCAACGGCGGCGGCGGTGGCGGCGGTGGTCCCGGTCATCCCTGTGGCCCCGGCTCGGGCGGCAATGGCGGCAACGGCGGCCCGGGTGGCACTGGCGGCGGCGGCTCGGGCGGTGCCGGCGGTATGAGCGTGGGCATCCTGTCCAGCCTGTCGCCCGCACTGTCCATCACAGACAACGTCTATCTGCTCGGCTCGGCAGGCAGCGGCGGCAGCGGCGGCGGCTCGGCCCCCGGCGGACAAACCGGTATCCAAGCCGAGCAGTTTGTGTGGGATTGATCGGCTTCGTATATCGGTTATCGAGCTCGGTCCCGGTTATCAGAAAGCCGATTAACGATCCCTCTGCGGGCGATTCGCCTTGGCCAGAGTCTCGGCGATAACCTGGTCGAGCTCGGCCGGAGTGATCGGCTTGTCGAGCACGCGCACCCCACTCTTGCTCACAAAAGCCTTGTTCTCCGGAGTGAACGCGCCGCCGCTGATAAATACCAGCCGACTGCGCGCATCGGGAGTCAGGCGCTCGTAAAGCCCCGGTCCGTCCATATCGGGCATCCGCAAATCGCACAGAATCAGGTCGAATAACGGATGGCGCGCGAGTTCAGCCAGAGCTTCTTCGCCACTGGCGCAGTCCAGAACATCGTGTTTGTTCTCGAGCGTGCGACGCAACGCCTTGCGTACTAGGGTATCGTCGTCGACAAGTAAAACCCGGGCGCGCTGCGGCTCCCGGTTATCAGCCCGGTGCTCGACCTTGTCGGCGGCCGGGGCCAGATGCGACTCGATCGGTAGCTTGATCGTAAAGCAGCTGCCCCGCCCAACCGCACTGTCCACTTCGATCGTTCCACCGTGCTTGTGAACTGCATCGGCGGTCAGGGATAAACCAGTGCCCAGAGTTTGTGGCTTGGTGGTAAAAAACGGCTCGAAGATGCGATCGCGCAAATCGTCCGGGATTCCGCATCCAGTGTCGCTGATCGCGATCGCAATGTGGCCGCCGATGACCGCGGTCTCGACGCATATCGAATTTTGCTCGGAATCGCCCTCCCCTATCGACTGAACCGCATTGACGAGCAGTTTGACCACAGCTTGCGACAGCATATCGCGATGACCGACAATCTGTGGCACCGGGACGATTTTCTGCTCGATCCGGGCCCGCTCGCGCGCATCGCCTCTGATGAATTCACACGCACTGCGGACCAACTCGGTCACATCGATGAATTCGAACTCTGTGCGCTCAACCCGGGAATGCGCCGCCTTGAGCTCTTTAACAAATGCCACAATCCGCCGCATACCGTGCAGATTGTCGCGGTTCAGAGCCGCCATGTCGTCGAGCATGGTCAATAACCCGCGCCGCTCGATGATCTCCTCTACCCACGCAGATTGCCGCTTGACCGCAGCCACGGCGCGCAACTCCGCCACCGCATCGACCAGGGTTTCTCGATACTCCTTCATGACTTCGAGATTGCTCTGGACATACGTGGCCGGATTGTTGATCTCGTGGGCGAGACACGCCGATAACTGACCTATCGACGCCAACTTGCTAGCCCGCATGAGGCGGACCTGCAGCGCCTCCTTGCGCTTGCGGTCGGTAATATCGCAAATCGATGCGACAATCGCCCCCTGCCCTTGCCAGGTGACCGTGGTAGCGCGGATAGCCGCAGTCACCGCACTGCCGTCGACTCCGTCGAACTCGACCTCGGTTTCCTCGCCGATGCGGATCGGATACTCGAATCTCTTGCCGACCAGATGAGCCTCGCTGCGCCCAAACATGGCAACCGCCGCCGGGTTGACAAAACGTATGGTCCCCTCCTCGCCAACAATGACGATCGCGTCGGCAATCTCGGCGACCAACGCGCGTAACTGTTCCTGCATGCGCCGGCGCTCGATCGCACTCTGAAGACAACGCCGCAAACCGATCGCAGTCAGGTTGTTCTTGCCGATAAAATCGTCCGCTCCAGCCCGGATCGAGGACTGCTGGACATGATCGTTGTCGTTTCCCGTCAATACCACAATGGGCAGATGCGGGTTGACAATGTGAAGCCGAGATACCACCTCGTCCCCGGTGGCATCGGGCAGGCCGAGGTCGAGCAACACAACGTCGATCGGTCGCTCGGTAAGTGCGACCACCGCGTCACCCAGCCGCGAAACATGCTGAGTGCGATATACCACTCCTGTGTTTCTCTGCAGAAGTGTCTGCACCAGTTCGGCATCGCCAGGATTGTCCTCGACGAGAAGAATTTGCACTTCATCCGGGTGCGGAGATGCCCACTCCAAATTCATCGCGTTCCATTCTCACTGCCATTGCCGCGGCAGATACGTATAGTGACTTATATTCTGCTCCATGAAACTACAAGTAGTAGATATGAATGCCCGGGCAACCCAAACATAACAATGACCCAGTAATACTACATATATTGTATCTGTTCTACGATATTATCAGCTACGTTCGAGTATGCGAACCACTCGTGCCATCGCTGTGACCGGGCCGCCCCCATAAACTCCCTGCGATATTGTGTGTGTCCATCATCGCACAATGGATGGCTGGTGACTTCAATTTATAACAGCGATGATCCATTGTGAGACAGGGCCTGTAAAAATCTGTCCCACCGGGACCAACATCGCGAGATCACAGCTTTCCCTGGTAGACGCGCCGGCCGGCCGCAATGGGAATTCAGCCCGCTGATGTTGCATCATGGTACTGTTGCCCGGTGTGGCATCGGCCAGCGCCGACTCGCCCGCACTCAATCGCATTGGAGAGCATCCAGCACGATCGCGCGGCTCGACCGCTTCACGCTCGGGTTATCTTTGTCGGGCAACGCCCCCCGGACCGCCGGATTCGCACCCGGCTCGACCGGCCGGCTGCCCGAGCCTGGAATCGGCTGTTGCAAGGCCTGCCACGGCCTCGCTGCGAAACAGTCAAGTTATTGATATCAGATAAGAAACTTCGCGATTTCGCAGTGATTGTCAGGCTGTGGTAGCGGCTCGGCTCGATTCGCCTACGACTCGTGTCTCAGAAATTTGGTCGGACTGAACGCGTATTCGGGGAAGAGATAGTCAATGTCGCTGTTGCCGAGAAAGCCAGCAGCGACAGTGGCAAAGATATCGCGATAATCGATCGTGTACGGCAAAAAGCGGCCTGCAACCAGGTTTCCGGTTTCGAGTGTGGGCCAGGAGCCGTAGATCTGACCGCCGTCGACCTGACCGCCAAGAGCCAGCCAGGTCGACGCCATGCCATGGTCGGTACCACGGCTGCCGTTTTCGCGCACAGTGCGGCCGAACTCGGTGCACACGATGACCAGCACGTCGTCCATGCGGTCGCCCAGGTCGGTGGCAAACGCGTTGAGGCCGCTGGCCAGACGCTCCAGCATATGGCGGTGGCGGCTGCCGACCTGGCCGCCCCCCTGTCCCTCGTGGGTATCCCAGCCGCCCAGGTCGACGGTCGCGATCTCCAGACCAAGACCGGCCTTAATCAGTTGCGCAGTCTGCTGTAAATGGCGGCCAAACGACCGCGTCGGGTATACAGCACCGTTGTCCGGAGGATACCTGTCGGCGTCGATGCCTGCCACCGCGTCGAGGTCGCCGATCAACTGTTCACCGACCTCGCGCATTGCGGCGCGATGAGGCCGATCAGATGGCTGTTCGCGGTACACAGTCTGCAAGGCGGCGAGCAGGTTGTCCCGCTCGCTCTGGTTTCCTGGCACGCGGAAGGAGGCGAGGTTGTCGATGGACGAGACCACGACCGAGCCGCGCAATGATTGCGGCAAACTCTTGCCAAAACCGACTGCCCGCATTCGCTCCGGTCTCGATGTACTGGCCAGATGGCGGTTGAGCCAGCCTTCGAGGTCTTTGCGACGGGCTCCACTCTCGATGAAATGCTGGCTGTCAAAGTGCGAACGCGACGGTTGGGGGTAGTGAACCGCTGGAAACAGGGCCAGGCGGCCATCGTCGTAAAACCGCTTGATGGCGCCCAGCCCGGGATGAAGGCCAAAAAATCCATCGAGGTCGAGCGCCGAGGCCAGATCGGCGGGATCGGGTGGGGCAATGGCGATGGTCGGACGCAGGTCGTAATAGGCCGGGTCACCATAGGGCACACAGACATTGAGCCCGTCGCAGCCCCCGCGCAAAAAGACCACGACCAGAGTTCTGGCCGGCGAAATACTCTGCGCCTGTCCAGTGCGCACAAACCAGGTAAGCGAGCTCGACAGCGCGGGCAAGCCCAGGCCGCCGGCGACAAGTCCCTTGAGCACAGTCCGTCTGTTCATCATGGGGATACCTCCTCGTATTATTGATACTGGTTGCCCGGGAAGCCGAGAACTGCCGCCAGCACGCGACGCACCTGTTCATCGGCATCGGGCAAAAGGTCGATGTCGAACGGTCGATTGGGCCCGAACTGGCTGAGCGCGGCCCTGAACTCGTCCTCGGTGTATTCGCCGCCATGAGTGATGGCGAGAAATAGCTCTGTGATCCCCTCTGCGGTCACTCGATCGTGGGCCAGGGCAAATGCCCGCGGGTCGGCGCTCAGGCCATCTGGTGAGTCGGCATGGGCGAGATCATGAGCAGCCCGCACGCGTTCGAAGAGTGAATTGGTGTTGATCCAGTGTCCGCCGACCTCGGGGTAGCCGGTCGGGACGGGAAATTCGAGAAAATCCATGCCGAGACGATGCATGACGCGGGTCAGCTCGTGTCCATCGGGCGTGATGTGGAAGGCCCGGGCCGCACCGAGGACAAACTCGAGCGGTGTCTTGATCTTGGCCCGGCGGTTGGCCGCAGCCCAAAACTCGGCGGAGCGGAAAATGCGCTTGAGCACCGGAGTGATCTCGCCTGGACGAGAGCCATCGCCGGGGTTCATGAACACCTCGGCCGTGCTGCTGACCAGGTCGGGCGACGGATCGTCGCTCACAAGAGCTGGAGCAACTTTTTGCTGATATGGGTGGCAGTGGCCTGGTGCCGGGTCAAGATGTCCAGGACCGCCATTCCTTCCTCGACCCCGGCGCCCGGGATCACCCTGCCGAGAAATGTCTTGTCCGAGTCGTCGTGCTCGTCGGCGTCGAAGAAAAATCGGCCGTCGCGCAAGTGCCAGCCGGAAAAGACCCTGGCCAGCGCCGCCACGTCGGCCCGGGTGTAGCCGCCGTCGACACCCATGGTATGGAGCTCGAGTATCTCGCGGGCATAGTTTTCGTTGGGGTTGTCCTTGCTGTTCACCGCGCTGTCCAGATACACGATCATAGCCGGACTGGTCGCGCTGGCCTCGAGCAGGTCGCGAAAATTACCCAGCGCATGGCGGCAAAAGGCCCGGTTCTCGACGAGCTCGTAACTGGTGTTTTTGTGTTTGCGCAGGTCGGTATTAAAATGGTTTTCCCAAAACCAGGTCATCACTTCGCGCAGCTGTCGTTCGCTCGACACCATGCGCGCGAGCAACCGGTCGGCCAGTTCACCTCCATCGCCGGGCGCTGGCAACTGGCCGAGCCCGGCGTCGCACTCGCGCTGGTCAATGGGATCGGAGCCGAGCTGTCGTTCGATAAACCGGTCCAAATGGCCAGTGAGGGTCTCTGACTCGATGGAGCCAAACTCGGCCAAGAGCTCGGGACTGGCGCCAAACGTGAGTCGGTCGAGCACGTGCCGCGCGCGCCGGTATGGCTCTCGGTCGAGTTCAGTGGCCTTCAGGTCGATCGATGCAGTCCCTCGATTGCCCTCGCGGTCGGTGGCCTCGATCGTGATCACCACCGGTCGGTCGTCCGGGGTCAGCTCGCCACCCAGGTCGGCCGACCACAGCGCGGCGGCCCATCTGCCATCCGCGCCAGATGGCCGCAGTGGCCGGCGATCGACTGTGATCCCGCGATCGGGTAGAGCGACCGTCATGTGCAGTTCGGCAACCCCGATGTTGTCGACCGCGCTGCCGCGCAACACAAGGCCCTGACGGGCAACCGAATCGCCGTTTTTGTGGGATAAGAAGGCCACGACTGGCCGGTCGGCGTCGCGGACAACCGAATAGCTGCGGGTGACCGAGCTCGAGTTTTCAGCCCGATCCCGGGCAGTGACCTTGACGGTCGCCGTGGCGCCCGCGGTGATCGCCTGTTCGGGAATGGTATAGCGAAACTCTCCTGTGGCACTGTCGAACTCGGCAGGCCCCTGGCTGACGCCCTTGTCGCGATCGCTGACCTCGACGCTGATCGAAGCGACCAGGTGATTGTCGGTGGCCACACCGGTGAGCACTGCGCCGCGATGACTCAAACGCTGGCTGTCGGCCGGTGCGGTGATGGCAACATGAGGCGGCTCGTAGTCGAACGGACGGTCCTCGCCGTCGCGGATGACAAATTTCACTGAACCGGGCCTGCGGATCAGCTGCGAAAAATACCGTTGGTTCTTGCGAAATGGATCGTTGGCTCGAACCACCACCGGCTGGCCCGGCGCGCGCAGAACCTCGAAGTCAAAAGGCACGCGACCGTTCGCGTCGGTCGTGCCGTGCTTGTACCAGTTGCGACGTGGTGTGCCATTTTGGTCGATCTCCAGGGTATAGGCGGTCAGTCTGACTCCGCCCAGCGGCTGCCCGGTGCTGCCGTCGATCAGAGTGACCGGCGAGGTTGCGACCAGAAATTCCACATCGCCGGGCCCGGTCACATCCGGAGAGTACACCCTGCTGACCCCCTCGAGCCGGACTCCCAGTCGGTACGTCCGGCCGGGCTCAGCCGGGTTATCAGTCAGACCGTCGAGATCAAGGCGGACCTGGCCGTTTTCATCGGTTGTGCCGCTGGCTCGCCATTTTTTCTGGTCCGGGGAAATGATCTCGTAGGCGGTGACTTTTTCGCCGGTCAGCACATTCTGCGCAATGCCATCTCGCACTGTCACGTGAAGCGGAAGATTGCCCACGACAAAATTGTGTTCACCGGATTTGGTGATATCCTGACTGCTCTTGTATTGGCCAGTAACCGTACTGCGCGCCCGCAGCACATACGTCGGACTGATCTCGGTGGCGTGCGATTCGAGCCCCGGCAGGTCGATACGCACGATGCCTGTGCGGTCGGTGTAGGCCCTGCCGTACCATTTGAGTTTGCCGTCCTGGCGTTTCTGGTAGATGTGGACCTTTTTGTCGGCGAGCGGGGGATGGGCTCGATCACTGCCATCGAGCACGCGAACCACGACTGCACCGAGTTCGAGGTCGTGCTCACCGGGCTCGGTGAACACCGGTGAACGATAGCGGAACTCGTTGTGGGCGCGGGCAGTCACGTAGTACTCACGTCCATCGCCGAGGCCGTCGAGGTCAAAGATGACCTGGCCGCCATCATCGGAGATGCGCTGAGCGGCCCAACGCGATGTTCCATCGCCGAGGAGTTCGCGCGCAGTAACCCGCACCCCGGCAAGCGGCTGGTCGCTGGACGCGTCGACGAGGCGCAGGGCGAGCGGCCTGTTGCCGACGCGAAATTCATGCTGTCCGGGTTCAGAAATGACCTGGCTTTTTTTGTACTGTCTTGTGGTCGGGTTTCTGGCCGCGAGAAGGTACGAGCTGTCCCGGCCCAGTCCGGGCAGGTCGAGGCGCAATACACCAGCGCTGTCGGTGTTCATCCGGGCGAACCAGGCTTTGTAGCCGTCGGGAAAGAGCTCGTAAATGGTGACCCTGGTATCGGGCATGGCGGCGGGCCGGGGCGCCGAAAAATCAATGACCGAAACCCGCACGGTCCCGATCAAAAAATCGATTTCTCCAGGCTCGAAAACCGGCTCGCTATAAGCGGGAACTGATTTGCTGTAGTGACGGGTTTTGAACAGGTAAGCACGGCCCTGCCCGAGGCCGGCAAGTGCGAACTCTGCCCGCCCGTCTCTATCGGTGATGCGCCGCTGGCGGTGTATCAAGTATCCGAGATTGGTTATCTGATACGCGTCGATCTCGGCCTCTGCCAGGGTCTCATCGGGTTGCACAGCATCGCGTAAGGTGACGCCAATCGGGGCGGTATCGGAGTTTTGGCCCGATGTGACAGCTGCGACCCACGTGTCTGTGGTAGCTCCACTACCGGGGTCACTCGGAGTACACGCCGAGCCCAACGCGCAACTCAGCGCCAGGGTTGCGACGGCCAGAGGCATGGGTCTGAAATGATCTACCTGATCGTTGATATGCCACTTCCCTTCTGTACTGTTGGACCGCCGGTCGGCGCACGCTCCCTTGCGTTTGGCAACGCGGCGAACTGCTGCGATGGCGTCGGAAACGGGTCGATTGATGAGTACAGATGATGCGATCGGCCGGCTTATTCGGTCGAATGGTTGGTGGAGATGGAGAGGCCGGGGGCAGCGGAGGAGCGTTTGATTACTCGGCGAATCGAATCGGATCGCTGCGGAATTTCTTTACCGCCATTCGCCGGCGGATTGCGGCTCGGCGAGTTCGAGGGATTCCCGGTCAGAGTGCAAAAAACGCCTCGGCCGTGGCCGTGGTGGCGCGGGCGACCTCGGCGGGGCTGCGCTCCACACAGCGGGCCACGGTTTCGAGCACATGGGGCAGGTAGACGGGCTCGTTTCTGCGGTTTTTGGGCCTGGGTGACAGAGTTCGCGGCAAGAGGTAGGGAGAGTCGGTCTCGATCATGAGTCGGTCGAGAGGAATCTTGCCGACCAGGTCATGAAGGTGCCGACCGCGCCGCTCATCGCAGATCCAGCCGGTGATACCGATGTGCAGGTCGAGGTCGAGATAGGCGTCGAGTTGCCGTGCGGTTCCGGTAAAACAGTGAATCACGGCAGCACGGACCGAGCGACGATAGCGGCGCAAAATCTCGAGCATGGCGTCCGATGCATCTCGTTCGTGCAGAAAGAGCGGCATGGCGAGGTCGCAGGCCAGCTCGACCTGGGCCTCGAACCACGCCCGCTGGACCGGACGGGGCGACAGGTCGCGATAGAAGTCGAGGCCACACTCGCCGATGGCCACGACCTGGGGCCGGGCAGCCAGCTCTCGCAACAGGGCCAGTGTATTGTTGTCGCTGCACGATTTGGCGTCGTGAGGATGTACGCCTGCAGTGGCGTACAGGACCCCTGGCCGAGTCTCGGCCAGTTCGGCGGCGTGCCGGCTGGCTTGCACGCTGGTTCCGGTGACGATCATACGGGTCACGCCAGCAGCCACGGCGCGGTCGATGACCTGATCGCGGTCGCTCCGAAATGATTTATCGGTCAGATTGGCACCAATATCGACAAGCGTAAGTGTCACGGATGTGTACTCCTATCGCGCGGCTGAGCCCTTGTTTCGCACCCGGGGGTCGGCGGTCGCCCGGCGATATCGCAGCGAAAACGGGCCCTACCCGGCCGGGCCCGTCCACCCGTGCGATCGCGTTATGATCGCCGAGAACAGCCGCTCCGGGAGCGGCATCGGCGCCGTCACAATCCTCGTCGTTGCCGTTTCCGGGCAGCTCGGGTGCATTTGGGTGAATGGTGGGGTCGCGATCATTGCAGTCACCGCCGCCCAAAAGCGGTGAATAGCCATCGCGGTCGCTGTCGACGATGTCGCGCAGCAGTCGGACGATCTGGCGGGTGTGCATACCGCGCTCGGCCACGGTACGGCGCTGTTCTTGACTGTCGAGCCCATTGGCCAAAACCCCGCCAAAGCTGCCGCTCACTACGGTCAAGGCCACGACATAGTGCGGAGCTCGCCACTTGACCCCGGGCCAGACCAGGTAGATGGCCGCACCGGCACAGATCACCGCGACCAAGGTCAGGAAGGCGTGAATATCGGGATAGAGCAGCGGCAAAACACCGCGATTGATATACTCGACCACCCACGTAATGACGACAAGAGCGCCAGCCAGGGCCAGGCGCCGTCTGCCGTGCAAGAGCAAGGCCTCGATCAGGGTCAGCAAGGCCGAGAGAAGTATGAAACCCACGATGGGAACCCACACATGGCCCGATGCGGCGCCGGGTAACGTGCTGGCAAATCGGCCATCAAATAAGCCAGCGGCGACAAATGCGAGGGGAAACGCGGCCGGCAGGGCACGCACGCAGCTGGTCAAGAACGCGGGCAGCTCGAGAAAACGCACCAGCCTTTCCATCCCGGCGATGACCAGACCGCACAGCACACCGAGTGTGGCGAGCAGAGCGACGACGGTGAACATGAAGAACGGCTCGGAGCGCCCGAGGGCCAGAAGCTCAGCCGGCACCAACACCAGCGCTCCCAGCAACCAGGTGAGCGCTCTCGGGCCTCGTACTGTTTGCACGTCTTCAACATTCTACCCCGCCTGCCCGGTCAAACCGTTCCGAGTGAGTGGTGTTTTGCCAGCTTCTTTCCACGCTCTGTCCAAGATCCGCTGAAATCGCCTCGGATTACCCATAAGTTTCTAAGATCATTGAATTTAAGGTAGGCCGATCTCGCCTGCCGTGGGGTTGTGGGCCCGGCCGGGCTCGGCCGGGATGAGATACAGGGTAGGTTCAACCGCGGCGGGATCGACGGGATCGGATGCGGGCAGGCTCAGCTGGGATGGACCGGATGAATGGCGTGCCGAGCGGTCCTTACATCGACGGCAGCGTCGAACATGCCCGGGTTGGCGCGCAGTTGTCGCATGAGGCGATTGCCCTCGTTGCGCGCTTGCTCGTAGTTGGTATCGGCTGTGCAGACTTCTGTGGCCTCGACGACCTCGAAGCCTTTGCCGCGGTAAAACCTGTCGAGTTCGTCAAAGTTCTCGATGACCCATGGTTTGGGGTCTGGTTCCGGGCTCGAACGCCGCTGATTCACGAAATCCCGGTGCGCGTTGCGGCTTTTCCAATAGGCAAAAAAGGTATGTCCGTGCTTCAGGATAAGCATCGGGTAGAGTCCGATCCGCTCGGCACAGGATGCGAAAAAAAGGCTCAAATCGTGACAGGTGCCTCGTCGATCCTCGATGATCTCGCCGGGCAAGCGCACCCGTTGACCCATCGATCGCCAGCTCTCCTCGGGGTCGAGTATTGCACTGGAATCGGCCTCGTAGGACAATTTGTACGGCTCGTTGCACAGGACCTGATAAACCGCCCGCATCTGGCTGACGACCTGGGTTTCATCGGCCCCGTTGTAACCGGGCAACTGTCCGGAGGCGTCGCCAACCCGGCGCAAGTGATCGACCACGCCATCGAGCACCTGGCGGATCTCCTGGCTATTGGGCAGTACAAATGCAGGGATGTATTGCCACACGTCGGACGAATCCAGCCACTCGTTATGGCCCATCAGGAGCACCGAGCGAGTCGCTGCGGCCAGCACGCCTTCTCGGTCCGAGATGGTGGCAACAAAGTTGATCTGGCGCCGGCCGGCGCGCGATTGGATCAACTGGTAGAGCGCGGGGAACTCCACATGCTCGGTCGGCACTGGACGCCGGCCACGGACCAGATCCACGCTCTGGCGGATCGTCGATATACCGCTGCCGGTATCGCAGTCGATGCGCAGGTCAAGATTAGCGATTTTGCGATTGCTGTCGACGACGAGGTGCGAGATCGCCGGATTTCCATTGCTCAGCATGGCCGGGTTGATCGCGCTGGTCGACTCGAACTCGATACGGATCCGCACATCGCGCTCTTGAGACAGGCTGTATTCTACGGTCCGGTCGGTCAATCCCTTCGACCTGACTGTCCGGGTGGTCTGCGATCGTTCTCTGTCCAACTCTACCGGTGATCGGCTCAGCTGTGACCGCGATGGCGTCCACACCACGGGAACAGCGCGATGGAGATGGTGCTGGCCAATCGATGTATGCCCGAGATAGGCGTCGACGGCCTCGACAACGCTATTTCCCTCGGCCAATCGCCGATAGAAATACATGACAAAATCAGCCTTTGCTTCGCAGCTGACCAGGGACGGCCAGCCGACGGTCACGGTTTTGAGGCGTTTGCACAGCTGTCCGGCCATCAACAGGCCGCTATGGGACGTATTGATGACGACAAGATCGGGTCGACTCGAGAGTTTTCTGGCCATGATATCGCCGAGTTTGCCCACATCCAGCCACTCGTCCCGCCCGTCCTCGCCGGGCAAGGTCAGACGCGGCTCGGTGGCCGCCGTGTGGCTGGCGGCGTGCTCGATTGTTGCTGGTAGCAAATGCACCACATTGGGCTCGAAGCGGCCGACGGCTTGCTCGAGCTGGTGCACAGTTGGCGCGGCCACGAGCTCGGCGGTCAGCCCGGCATCCTGCATCATCGCGGCGAGCTCGGTCATCTCTCGCGCGATGCCGTGTTGTGCCTGCCCGCGATAACAGGGCCATCCGGCGATGAGCATCCGCCACGGTGCATGCGCACCCTGGCTCGCTGGTCGACCATCGCGCAGGTTGCCGAAGTCATGCCGCGACGCCGGGTGCGACCGGCCGGCCCAGCTCATTGCCCTCACACTCCTCACCGCGGTTTCGTCGCCGCTGGCAGGTGGCCTGGTGCGCTGAGCCGATGTTTGGGCAGATTCAGTGGCCGGCGACGCGCTGGCCAGGCGGACGATGCGGAGGCTGGCCGATTGTAGCCAGTACGGCGCCAGTTCCCAGGGCAGAGCGACCATATCGTCGTCACCAGAAAAGACCGCCAGGGTGTGGGCGCTCCTCTGTACCGACGTCCACTGGCGTAGCCGGCGTTCGAGTGCAGCCGGCAGGGCAAGCCGGGCCAATCGGGTCAAGAGGCGGCGATACAACCCGGCCAGGCCGGCTGGCGGGGTCGACCACAGATGATACCGATCCCGGGCAAACGCCTCCACATCGTCGCGGCCCGGCCGCTCGGCACGATAGGTGGTTTGCTCTTCATCGACGGTCAGGGTCAGGCTCATCTCGGTGTCGGACGTGATGTCGACGCAAAGCACTGCAAACTCGTTCATCTCGGGCCTCTATCGTTTTTGTCCCCGGCGACCGCTCGCCCACCGAGTATATCTCATCGCCGCCTATCAAGCGCTGTCGATCACTGCGCGGTCAACTTGCCCCTGGCCAGGCCCGACGCCAGAGCGTAGAAAAGCCGCCACCGCCATCTACATCGGTTTTGGGCCTCGGCATCGCCCTCGATCGCCCAGTCGACAGGATCTTCCTGCAAGGCCGACCGGTCGGGCAAATTGCGCGGCAAGGCGTTGTCGATGGCCTCGATGATCGCCGGATCCCCAGTGTCGGGATGAAGCAACGGCATGAGAGCTCCACAGATCTCCTCGTATCGCAAAGCTCCCTCCTCGTGGCCAGCCTGCTCGAGTCGCGCCAACGAATCGAACCAGTTTCGCACTGTGCCGGCATCCCGGATAGTTCGGATGGCCTTGCCTATATTCGACTCAGCGGAGAACAGCGAAATTTTTTCCCAGTACGTATTCTCACTGCCGTAGGGTGACCACACCGAGATAGTTTGCACAGGTTGCTTGCCACCTGGTACGAGCACGTTGATATCGTTTCGTTCGAAAAAATCGATAGATAACTCCACTTTGTGGTAGACGGTATCTTCGTCACGAATCTCCCTCACCCTGCGGTGGACGTCATCTGGAGCGAGCGTATAGCTGGAATCCCCGTACGGCCAGTACCAATCCCCCCGCGCCTCGTCGTATTTTGCCACCAGTGACCACTCCTGACCTTTTTCAACGAGATAATAATAAGGTCCTAAATATGCATTCTCCACAGGTTGTCTCCTTTCGTCCTCTGGCTGTGAAGTCTCCTTCAAAATCATATTTATCTCCTCACTAGCCATACCTTGTTTCATTGCGTGCACAATTGCCTTCCATTGCCAGTCATCCCACACTTTGTAGAGCGTGCGGGAACGCTCCTCATCCAGAACTGTGGCGATCAGGGCGAGGTCCGATGGGCCCCGACGCCCATCTGGTAGCGACGATGCGTCGACGTTCAGCCCGGTGAGGTGAGTACGGATACGATCAGCCTGATCTTGCAACTCCGCGACACCACTCTTGTTCGAGCAGTTGATGGCCTCGCGCATCCTTTCCAGCAGCGCCGAATTCGATCTGTGATCGGAAATCTGCAAAGGCGGCAGAAGTAGCTCCAAACTCTCGGTAATCGCCCGGTGTTCTATGGCATTACCGCGCCGTCCGGATTCGTTGCGCTGGACATGCTGGCCACGCAACCCGTCGAAACAGGATAGAACGCTGCGGTCACGCACGACCAAGATGGGCCGGAACCAGTCTGCCCGTATCAGTTCCTCATGGGTGGCTGCCCCAGGTCGGCCTTTGTACCGCATGAGCCAGCGCACGCGCTGTACGGCTCGATCGACGCGGCCGTGTTCGAACAACTGCAGATACAGCATCTGTATCAAATACGGCGGGGTTCTGATATAGGTCGTACCGAGCATTCCAATCGCAGATGCCACCCCGGCCTGGACCAGATCCCAGAGGAGCCCCCTTTGCTGCCACCCCTTGGGGTCGAAACTCGAACAGGCGAGAACCACGATCAGACCGGGCAGATTTTGTCCGTCCACGCACTGCAATAATTGTTCTATGCCAAATTCATACTTCACACTGTTTTCGCGATCTAGCCCCGGCCCTTCCCAGTACAATGAGCCGGGCTGACCGTGGCCATAAAAATGGAAGATGTCGAAGGCGTGCTCGCCTTGCCACTGATGCGAATGCTCGGCGAGCAATTGCAGCTTCGACTCATCCAACCCGAGAGAATCGAAAAACTCTTCGATCGCCTGGTGACCCTGTGCCAGGGCCGACGTGGCATGCGACGTCGCAGTGGCGTGGCCGACTTCGAGTGGGTCCAGGCTCGGCTTTGCAAAACTGGGTGCATGGTAGGTCGGATAGTGGCTTTGACGGACGAACGCCACATTCGGATCGGTGCCCAGCACAATGTCGCGTGCTCCGTGCCGCCATATGGTCATTTCCCACGGCAGGCTGTCAACGCGCGAATCATGCGCACTGAAACACAAGGAGATATATGACTGCGAATCGGCTGCATGATAGAATTGTAGCAACGTCTGGTCCAGAATATTGCCTGGTCGTCGCTCGCCCTGCTCTTTCATCATACCAGGTCTGCCAAACAGGAAACTGCCCAACCGAAGCCCGATGTCGCGCAGTCGCTGATCGTGGACGACCCACCGTCGTGCTTCACCGAGACCGCGCCGATGCCAGGCCAGCCTTTCCTCGATGTCCGCAGCAAAATCAGTCATCGTTTGAAACTCCACCGGCTTATCCCACGGTCGACCATGCGTCGCTGCCGATGGCAGCTCGACGCCTTCGGGCTCGAGCACAGTGTCGTCGACCCGAGTGTGTAAGAGATTGTGACAGTCGAGAAATACCTCGATGATCACCTTTGGTGCAACCCCTGCTCCACGGTCCATATCGTTCTCCAAAAAGCGAAACACCAGCTCGGCCGTCCGACCCGCAGCACATCAGCTGGCCGGCATTCGAAAACTAGCTACACCGGTAGGTCACTTGCTAGATATCTGCACGAACTCTACGCGTCAGGCAGGTTATCCAATAAAGCTGAAAAACCGATATCGCGGAGATGCACGCCAATCCCGGATGCGGCTCCCTGCTGTCCCTGCTGCAGTATCCACTCGGTGCCATCCACACTCTGTGCATAGAGATACATGGCAATATGAAGATTGCTGTACGAACTCAGCTCTGTCTCGGCTAGCTCGCGCGGGATATCGCTCGGTCCGGCGGCCTTTGTGACCCGCCATCGAGCAGAGCTGTCGGTATTGCCATCAGATGGCGATGAATGAGCTGTCACTGCAAAGACAAACGAACGCGCGCGAACCACCCTTCCGGGTCTACTGTCTTCTCGGTCCAGGGCTTGCGCTCGTGTCACGATAGCCAAACTGTCACGACCACTATAAAAAATAGTAAACTCGAGATCACTCTCGGTGAGAGTGTCAATAACGTGGTTGAGCAAGCTACCCAGAGAGCGAGTCTGCTGCGATTTCGGCAATTGATGCTGGACGGAAGTGATCGGCAGGGATAGATCTGCGGTCCATGGCGCGGGCATCCAGGGTGCCGCGGGTACGGTGTGGGTGGCTCCCCTGGTTGGTCCTACCGGCCACTCGGGCGGTTGCGATGATCGACTGGGCGCGGACGCCGGGACCAGATCGAATGACACGCTCCCCAATCCAGTGGCCAGTGATCCCCCCATGAGCTCGCCAGCCACTTCATCGCCCTGCCATCGATCATGTGGTAATGCAGCAATGGATCGACCCAGCCAGGAGCTGGCAATGCAGAACACCAGAAAGCAGAAGATTGCGAAACGACATGCGCAGACTATCCCGATCACCCTACTCATCGATCACTCCTCGTTTACAGCACTCGTGCGTAACACTACCTTGCCAAGTGTACTTGCACAACGTATGCCCGAGGCTGCTGACCAGTGAAATCGGTCGCTTGCGTGATCAAGCCAACCAGCCCTGGCCACGATCGTGAACACCCCAGGCGAGCAGGTGTCCACGATTCCAGACGCCCACCCCGCACAAGGCTACCGGGCGAGGCGGAAACCGACAACGGGAGCTTTTTGCTCGGGGGGCTGGCCTTCTCGATTGGCTGAGCGCGTGAGCTCTTTGCTCACAACCGCGGCTCCGCCGCGCAAAACCCGCAAATTGCCATCTGACGGCCCATTGTCGTTGGAATTACCGAGCTTGGGATACGCTCTGTAGCGATCGAATACCCATTCGAATACGTTGCCGTGTACGTCACAGAGGCTCCATGGGTGGCGAAGCTGTTCTGCTCTGGAGCAAACTGGATGTATTTTTCCCCCGGAATTCTCCGCATACCAATCGACGTCTTTCAGTCTGTCTTCGTCGTCACCAAACCACCACCTGGTCTGGCTGCCACCGCGGGCGGCGTACTCCCACTCCGCTTCGGTTGGTAGACGTCCACCCAGCCAGGCGGCCAGTGCAGTGGCCTCATACCAGCTGACGTTGACAACGGGCAGCGTTGCGTCCTTCGCGGTCACGCTCTGGCCCTGGATTTGTTCCACAAACAAACGCACCTGGCCGACTGTAATCACAGAACGGGAAATCTCGAATGGCGATACCTCGACCCGGTGTGGCGGCTTTTCGTCCTTGTTGTATGTATGAGAGCAATCGCTGCAACCCATCTGGAATACGCCCCCGGGGATGGACGCCCAGGTGACATTTGGTGGAGGCCCGAACCGCTGGGACATCTCGATGAGTAGTCGATCGCGAACTTTCTGTGCCGTGATGTGATCACCCATGCGCTGCATGGTATCGGCAGCTGCCAGACAAGCTCCGATGAGTTCGATGGATCTCTTGCGCCGCGCGAGGACCCAGTTGACTGTGAATCTACGCGTGTTGATGGCGTCTTCCGGCTCCAGTCCTTCGGACGAGGCGACCAGCAAACTGCGCAGGGTTTCATCAGTTGCTCGCTTGTCCAGCAAAGCGGTGATCTGATCGCGCGGTGTGTCCTCGCGGAGCAGCGCCGCAATAGCGTTGAATGCCAGCTCGGGATTTCCCGATGTAACTTGCTTTTTCCAGATGGAAATCGCCAGGCGGCGCAATCGCATGGCCTCGCGGGCGCGCTCTCGGGCCTCCCTGGCCGCCTCAGCCGCTTCCTGGGCGCGATTCTGTGCGTACTGGGCCAGTGCCGCAAAAATCAGTAACCCGCACAGTAGGGCCAGAATTGCCGCGCCACGGCGGCGCAACTGGGCTTGCAAATATCCGACCGGCATATGCTGTTTGACCCAGGATGCGTTGAATACCTGTCGGTAAATCGGATTGCGCACCCGCAGCGTGCCATTGGTCGAGCGTACAATGCCCGACAATTTGAGCCGGGCAATGGCGGGAGATTGCTCCTCGTCCGCGACGCGGCTCAGCGGTCGGAGCACATTGCGATAGACTGTCAAGGCTTCCGCCATGCGGTGCTCGCTATCCGACGACTTCGTCATCGCCACGACGTCGGACAGTCCCTCGTCCCGGCCGGCGTCGGCAGGCCGCCAGATCAATCGATCGCGGACAAACTGTAGATTGCTGTCCTGTATCTCACCCCGGTGAAAAAACACCCTGGCGACCAGCTCGGCGACATCGGCCTTGCTCCAGCTGCGCGGTCCACGGCAGGATAATTCAGCACAAAGGCGCTGGGTCAAATAGGGATGTCCGCGGGTCCACTCGAGCACCCAGCGCAATGTCTCATCAGCCGCCTCGTTCGGTATTCCGAGCCCGGCGGCCAGCGGCCTCGCCTCCTCATGGCTGAAGTCGTCGAGAGCCACTGGTTGCCCGATATTAAACGGAGTACGCTGCGGATCGCGGATCAAATCGCTCGGAGTGGCAGTACCAATGAGCACAAACGACAGCCGCGTGAGTGCCCGATCATGGGCCCGAGCCATATATAGATAACGAATCGCCGCGTAGAAATCGTCGGTAAAGTCGAGTTTAATGGTGGTGTCGATTTCGTCGACAAAAATCACGATTGGCTGTGCTACTTGGGTCAGGAGCTGGTCTTGAAAAAAGCGAGTCAGCCGATCGACAATGCCGAATTGCTGGTTCGCCTGCCACCACGCCAACAGATCGGTGCCCAGCTCGAGACGCCGCTGAACTGCACTGAGTAAGCCCAAATACCACTGTTCGGCGGTAGCCTGGGTACCAATTCCCGTCAGATCGATCATCACGGAGCGAATGTGCTCGTTGTCCAGGCTGCGGGCAGTCTGAATCATCAAGCTCGACTTGCCCATCTGCCGGGCCGTGAGCACGTAGGCAAAAACACCGTTGCGACAGAGTTGCATCAGCTCGTCATCGGCTTGCCGGGCAACATAAAGTCCACCGCTCGCGTGGACATTGCCACCGGTGGTATAGATCGATGACCTAGTCACGGAGATGAGTCCCAAAGTAGTCATTGTACAGCTTGCAACGGGGGATATACTGCCCGCCTTGCAGCTTGATCAATCCGGCGCCCAGCAGGCGATAGGTGATCCGTCTATCCAGCTCAGCCAATCCTGATTGTCGACTGATGACTCGACGTAGACCAAGTCCGAGTTGCGGATCGTCGTAGAGTCGCAACAGAAAGTAACGCAGGTGATCGCCAAAGGGGCCCTCATCGTCGGCGGCCCGATCGAAAAGGCCGGCAACCGTGAATCGCTTGCTGGCTACTTCGTACAGGGCCTGCCGGACCAGGTACGGATGACCGCCGATGAGCTGGATGAGATGATCGAGCTCACTGTCCTCAAAGGGGCGATCATGGCTCCGGTTGAGGACGGCAACGTGTTCGGGTGTGAAGTCGTTCATTCGTATCTGCAGCCCGACATTAAACGGCGATTGGCTGGGGTCTGTGATGAATTCATTATCGGTCGACCTGACCAACATGAGATCGAGATTCTTCCAGATCGGTTCGGCTGCGCGCCTATTGTGCCAACTCCGCACCATACCAAAAAAATCATCGCGAAACGGCGCTGATAGGATCGATTCAGTCTCATCCATGGCGAGTACGATGGGCAATTGAACTCTTTTGAGGATGCTTTCCAGGTAGTAGGTGCAGCGCTGATTGTTGCTGAGCGGATTATTTTGATACTCGGCAATCCTGTGCAGCATATCCACGGGGTTGGAGATCATGCTACAGAACGCCAGATAAAACGGGTCCGCCTCTCGGTGATCCGATCGGCTGAACGCTTGAAAGTCGACGTAGATGACTCTCTTTGCCGCACTGATTTTACTCAGTAGCTGAATCAGCAGCGAACTCTTACCCATCTGGCGCGCCCCTGTGATGACGATCGTGACGCCCTGCTGATCCAGTGCACGCAATGCAGTGTCGTCTTCGCGGCGCTTGACATAGTACTTCGAGTCGGAGCTCATCGTCCCGCCAGGTATTTCCAGACAAGGACGCACCGCAGTGGGCCTCGGCGGCGGCAGTGTATTTGACGCTTGTGGCCCTGGATCGGACTCGTTTACGCCTTTTGTTGCCTCCTCACTCCGGCCCGACAATACCCCGCCGGCAATGCTGTTGACCAATCGCGGTATATCATCCTGATTGTGCAAAGACTCCCAGTCGAGGTCATCCAGATAGACAGTGAGCGATGAGGGGAGGGGGAATTGATCACCGTGTCGTATCGGCAAGAGCAATGGTCGCCCCGATTGTTTGCCGGCCAGCTCGTGCGCAATTGCGATCTCCTGCGAGAGCAATTCGCTGTGGGCCGCACTCTGCGAGAGAATCGCGATAAACACATCCGAATTCTGAATTTCTCTGTGGATTCGGTAGACCTGTTCGATCAGATCGGGGCCCTGCGACGACTGCAAAGGAAATACGTCATAGTATTTGATCAGCCCACGCCGTAGTTCCCACGCCACGTTCCGGTCGCGCTGCAGCGCACGGTCAAAACTGATAAAGATCCTGGCTCGCCGGGATTGCCCGGATTGCCGAATAACCGGGTCTGACCGGTCCGATTCGAATTTCTGAATCGTATCCAGTTGCTCGCCCTCGAAGCGCGCGGCACGGCAACCGAGCTGGTAGGCAAACTCGAGCGACTCTCCTGCGCCCAGGCTGTCGTAGAAGCCGACAGCGAATTGAATCGATGCCTGGTCGCTGATCGGTCGCTGAATTCCGATCGCCACGCACACGTGTTGCGCGATTGCCCGGGCCTGGTCCTGCGTGTAGCAGGCATTGAGAAGGACACATTCAACCCCCGTAAACAGACTGAAAAGAGAGGCCAGCTCCCCGGCGCTCACCAGTTTAGTCCGGCCATCTTCACCTTCGAGAACAAGCCCTTCTGTCTCTGTACCGTGCCCGATAAAATGGACGATCTCGGGCCTGTGCTTGAGAAGAGCACGCCATAGATCCCGTGGACGCGTGGCCGGCCAATACTCGAGCTGAAAGCAATGGCCATGACTGGCACCATGTAGCGCATCTCGAATCTCGCGGACCTCGTTGTCCAGACGCAAACGCTCGGTCCCGGGCGGATTCGCACCCAGAATCAATACAGTCCTGGTCTCGAGTGGAGGCATCGGCATGACTCGCTCACCATCTGATGTCTACATTGCTGGACATCACTGCTGTCGATTTTCTAGTGAAGAAGACACTTCCTCGCGCTAAATCGCTGTTTTCCCTGGCAGGTGGTTAGTGTGAAGCAACATACGAGCCAGTGCCCTCCTGGCCGCATGGCGACCGAGCACAGTGCCTCTCGGGACTGCGAACCAAGGTTGCAAATGCCGTTCGCGGTCTACCGGGTCAGCGGGTCAATGCAATGTCGGCGGGTCGGGGATGTGAGGCCCGCGCAGATCCAGTGGCTCGAGAAACTGGTAAATCTTCTGATTGATCTTGATACCCTGTTTCGGAAAGACCAGGCTGTTGTCGGCCTCGTGGCGGGTGGGAAAAAACAGAATGGGCTCGGCGAGGGGATTGTAGCCCAGCTGAACCAGCGCATTCTTGTTGACCACCTGTTGCGAATTGGGATGAAAATGCTCGCGCAGACGGTAGAACCCCTCGCGCTTGAGCGGTTCGAGGCTGGCCAGGTAGGACAGTTCGTGGACCAGAAAGCCGCGGGATTGAAATTGCCACTTGTTGTTGCTGTTGTTGGCCGGCATGAGCACGATCGGTGGTCCCTCGGCTGAATGGTTGTGGAAGTACACCAACCGACCGGCCGGAATCCGGTCCTCATAACCGGGCAATGGGGCGGTTGTCCTGTACAAACCGCATGCTGGAACTACGGGAACCCCTGTCGCCATGTCTCCCTTGCTGTGTCTATCAAGTACGTCTGGTTGCAAGTTACCGGGCGAGCCGCAGCTTGCGCAAGCACGACACGCAACACGTGCTGATCAGCAGTAACGTTGTCACGGCCTCGTGCACCGCGTCAATGGAATCTGTACATGACAGCGTTGGTCCAATCCGCTCGGTCAGAACACTGCCTGGCACCGTTCGCCAGGAACGCACCCTCGATTCCTTCTTGACATCGGAGCCGGGTTGCCTACCCTTGAAGCCTGTGTTTTTTGTGATCGGATAGTTCTCTTGATTCGCGCGCTGGCCGCTCTGGCTGTAAGCGCCGTCCGAATCAGTCCTGTCGCGGCAAATCGGCGGCGTGCCTGCTGTCGGTTGCCAGAACGTTACCAGTATGCCTCTGTAGGGCAGAGACCGAGGATTACCGATCATGCCAGCTACGACAACAAGCTCGCCCCGAGTGGGCAGGCAGATATCTCGCCAATCGAAAAAGCGATTGGCCTGGCGGAAAAACCGCCGCTTTGGCCGCACATACGGCGGCAGACTACGACCAAAACTGACCGATGGGCTGGTCCGACGGCTTCATTCTCTGAAGCCGGTTTCCCGCTTCGACGACACGCCGATGGTCATTCAGGACAACCCATCGCGAGATTTCTTCTTTCCCATTACCGGTGCCGAAGCGGTTGAATTCATACGCCGTCTACCCGAGGAACCCACGAGGGGTATCACCCACCTACGGCTCCGGCGGATGCGGCACGGCGAGAGCCGGCCGCTGGCCGAGTACATCCGGGGCAGCGGCGCGCGCGTCGTCATCCTCTATCCGGCCAGAAAGGACCGCGGGCTGTGCCTGGGAAAACATCGGCCCGGTGCCAAGCTCTTGGGCTCGATCAACCGCTTTTGGTGGCACAGTGCACTGTGACCAGGGCCGCTTTTACGCGATGTTCGAACCGCACCAGTTGAGGCGATTCTACCTGGAGGACCTGCTCCTGCACGAAGTCGGGCACCACGTGGATTGGCGCTATTGGTCGGCCGCAAACAAGAAAGGAGTCGAAGAATTCGCCGAGCAATACGCCGTTACATGGGCCAGAAAACTCCGCAGCCGTTCGCTCGTGGACCAGACCCGATAAGCTTGCCGAGAAGAGTGCCCCGGATCGATAATCGCCGGGTGGATTATCGGCCGCCTGGCCGCTCTGTTCCGAATGAACTCTGCTCCGCATGCCACGCCGGGACGTCAGACCCAATCACAGGTGGCTCGATCATCACCGTTGATCATCGACGAGCCATTGTACAGCCTGTACCGCCGAGTCCAAACGCGGTGAATACAGTATTGGCAGAGGCACAGCGATGAGTATGACCCACAGCGGAGCGCTGGAGAGCAAACGCTTCGAACTCCGCCACGTGCTCGGCGAAGGCGGCATGGGCGTGGTGTACGAAGCATACGACCGCCGCCTGGAAACACTGGTCGCCCTCAAGACCCTGCCGGTCATAGACGGCGGATCTCTGCTTCGCTTCAAACGAGAATTCCGCTCACTGGCCGGGATTGAACACCCCAACCTGGTACGGCTGGGTGAGCTGCATTGCGAACGCGGACAGTGGTTCTACACCATGGAGCTGATCCGCGGACAAAGCCTCCTGTACCACGTTCGACCCGGGGATCAAAACGCCGACCCGACAGGCTCCCATGGCGCGACCAGTATGGCGGTCACGCGAACTCTGCGCAGAGTCACCCATGCTGAAAGCACGACCGAGACCGACCAGGTTCGCCCGCAACAGGGCCAACCCGGCTATGACGAAGCAACATTGCGCGCCTGCTTCGGCCAGCTCGCCTCGGCTCTGCATACCCTGCACACGACCCACCGAGTGCACCGCGACGTCAAGTCCAGCAACGTCCTGGTCGAGGCCAGCGGACGGACCGTATTGTTGGATTTTGGCCTGATTCACCAGCTCGACGAACACCGCGAAAACCTGCTCGAACGAGGCGCCATTCTCGGCTCGCCTCTGTTCATGGCGCCGGAACAGAGCCAGGGGGGCGCGGTCGGCCCCCAGGCAGATTGGTACGCATTTGGTGTTTTGCTGTTCTGGGCACTGGTTGGCCAGCCGCCATTTGCCGGGCCGCGCCATATCGTCTTGCACGCCAAACGCACCTGTAAACCACCGCGTCCAGGCTCGATGCTCGCCGCCGTGCCCCGCGATCTCGACGAGCTTTGCTGGTCTCTGTTGCAGCAAAACCCGCACGAGCGGTTTACCGGTAGCGAGGTTCTGGCCCGCCTGTCCGGTGGCGAGGCGACCGAGGTTAGCAACATCGCCGAGGATACCAGCACGGCCGATCGTCACAGTGTCCAGTTCGTGGGACGTGAGGACGAGCTGGCCACACTACAGGCCATTCTGGCCCGGGCGGAACACCACAGCAGTGGAGCCATATTCGTCCACGGCCAGCCGGGAATCGGCAAAACTGCCCTGGTTCAGCACTTTCTCGACCGCGCGCAAAGCCGCGATGACTCGCTGATCATCCTGCGCGGACGGGCCTACGAACAAGAATCGGTTCCCCTGCGCGGATTCGATGTCGTCATCGATGACCTGGCGCAGTATCTGGAAAGCCTGCCCATGGCGCAAGCCGCCCCGCTGCTTCGCGACGGCGTGCCGACCCTGTCACAGCTCTTTCCGGTTCTCCGCCGCGTCTCGGCGGTTTCGCGGCAAGTCCTGCGGGACAGCCCCGCGGCCAATGCGGGCAATCGTCTGGCCCGGGCGTTTAGTGAGCTCAAATCGCTACTCGCCGCCATTGCCCGGTGCGGGACCCTGGTCGTGTTTGTCGACGACATGCAATGGGTCGAGGACGACAGCCTCGATTTACTGACGCATCTCTTGCATCCGCCCATTGCAAACTGCGCGTTCTTCGCCACTGTGCGTACGACCGACGATATCCGCGATCAGCGGCTCATCGACGCCCTCGGCGACGACGCCAACAACAATCTGCAGCATCTCGTGCTCGCCGGGTTGCCCGAAAAGCACGCCCTGAATCTGGTCACGTCGTGGTGGAAAGGCGCGCACTACCTCGATCCCGCCATGCTGGTCAAACTGGTAAACGAGACCCACGGGCATCCGCTATTTCTGCAACAACTGGGTCAATGGGGGCGGGGAAGCCGGGACAGCGAAATCACCCAGCTCCACCTGAGCGAGGTATTGTGGCAGCGTATCGAGGCTCTGGATGCCCCAGCGCGGCGGTTCTTGCGAATGTCCGCCCTGGTCGGGCTGCCCACCCCCGTGCCTGCTCTGGCCGGCGCAGCCGAGCTCTCGGTCGACGCCGCGCAGGGTGTATTGGCCAGATTGCGGGCTGGACATTTCATCCGGGTGAGCCGCCGCGGCGAAGAGCGACTGGTCGAGATCTATCACGACCGAATCCGCGAAGTGATGAACGCCAGGTCCGCAGTCGCCGGAACCAGAGAATTCTGCGAACTCCATCTGCGACTGGGCCAGGCACTCGTGCAAAGCACCAGCGAAAAAAAACTCGACGAGCGCGTGTTCGCCATTGTCCACCATCTCAATCTCGGCGTCGAGGCCATGCCCGGAGATACCCAGCGGATGCACCTGGCCGAGCTCAATCTGCGTGCCGCCGCGCTCACCGCCGTGACCACATCCTATGCTCGCAGTGACGACTATCTCGACAAGGCCGAGGCTCTACTCGGAGATCAGCCCTGGGCAAAAGCCTACCGGCTGGCCAGAGCGCTGTCGATTCAGCGCATGACCGTGGCCTATCTGAGCGGCGATGTGCGCCGCGGACAAGCCGCTTTTGGCGAGCTTCTGCACCAGCTTCGCAGCCCGGCCGAGAAACTCGAAGCGTACGCGGTGAAAGCTCGCCTCGAACTCGACCGGGGCAAGCTCGACCGGGCCGTGGCGTGCGGTATCGAGGGATTGCGCTCGTCCGGTATGGCTGTGCCGGATACCATCACACGCGCCGATCTGATCCGCGAGTTCGCCGTGCTCCGCTGGCATCAGGGTCGGCGCACCATCCCCGATTTTGTCAGCCTGCCACGACTGCGCGACCCCCATCTCCAGGCCCAGATGCGGCTCCTCACCATACTCCTGCCGGCCGCCTTCCTGAGCGATGGTCGCCTGTACGCGCTGCTCATTCTACGCGTCGTCGGCATGTCTCTGCGGCACGGCATCAGCCGGGAATCGATCTCGGCATTCGGCTCGCTCGGCGCCCTCTTTGCCGGACATCTGCACCAGTACTACCGCGCCCATGCCCTCTCTGAAGTGGCCATGCAGCTCAACACAAGGGTGACGGGCGGCGAGTTCAATAGCCGCTTTCACCTTCAGCGCGGCGCGTTCATCAAACCGTGGATACGACCACTGGCCGAGGCAGAAACAGAATTGGTCGCGGCGCGCCAAACCGGTCGGATGCTGGGAGACATTACCTACGGCGCCTATGCCGGGGCCCATCAGATCGCGCTTGCGGTGTGCCGCGGGCAAGAACTCGGTCTTGTTCAGGACCAGATCGAAGAGATCTCTCAGGACATCTTGTGTCGCCAGCACCCAGATGTTGCAGCCGCGCTCGAGGTGTTTCGCCAGTACTGTTCCGCTCTGCGCGGTCGACTCGACGACCCGCGTTCACCCTGGGACGACCCCGACGCGGCAATCTCGACAATTTCTCCCCAGGCTGTGCTGGCCGGATATTACTATTACGTCGCGGGCGCGGAAGTGAATTATCTTTTGGGCGACTACGAACGAGCCTGGGTGCTGTCGCGCTCCGCTGATTCTCTGCGCCAGGCGGCATTCAGTTCGATATTCACGGCCCAGCACGTGCTCATCGATGCGCTCATTGCGGCCAAACGCGCGTCTCTGTGCCGGGGATCGCAGCGCCGGCAGTTGCGCCGTAGCTTGCGGGCGTCGCTGGCCACACTGCGAAAGCATGCGATGAGTTGCCCGGAAACCTACCAATCCTTTTACGTCCTGGTGAGCGGAGAAAACGCCCGTCTGTCGGGCGATCTCGAACGAGCGGAGTCGCTCTACCAGGTCGCTGCCGACGCGGCGAGCCACCAAAAGGCCCATCAGCGCGAAGCGATCGCCCACATGCTGACAGCCGACCTGTTGCGCACTCTGAACCAACCCAAAGAGGCCGAACAAATACACAAGAGAGCCCGGACAGCCTTTCGCCAGTGGGGAGCGTTCGCCCTGGCTTCTACTGATTTGCCGCCTTGACCACACCGAGCATCACGCGACCGGGGCGTGCAACCCGCTCAAGACACCGCGGCCTCGACAAGATGGAGCTCGCCTCGCCGCACATCGATGGCGCAGCGAGCTCCGAGCGGCAGGGCGAGATTTCGCTTTCCGTGGCCAAAAGGCACTCCGCACAGCCCGGCGACTCCGTACCTGCACAGCCGCTCATCGACCACAGCCAGGGCGCGCGGATGATCGTGCCGGGTGGTCTCCTCGCAATCGGTCAGATCACCGACCAACACACCGGCGATGTGGTCGAACAATCCTGCCAAACCGAGGTGAGTCAAGTAGCGGTCGATGCGGTACGGGCGCTCGCCGACATCCTCGAATGCGAGCACGCTGCCGGCAAAATCGGGGCAATACGGCGTGCCGACAAGATGCGACAAGAGACACAGATTGCCTCCTGTGAGGGGACCTTCCACGCGCTCGACCGAGTTGTGCGCCCCGACCGGCGAAAACGCCACCGGCAGGCGACCAAACGGCCTGGGGTCTTCCATCGAGCGGAAAAGCCACTCTACATCCCGATGCGGCAAATCGCCCAGCTGGGCCACCATGGGGCCGTGAATGCAACGTACCCCGGCAGCGTTTCGCGCCCAGCCAAGCAGCGCAGTGGCGTCGGAGAAGCCGACGAGCAGCTTGGGGTCGCGGAGCAGCGCGTCTGCGTCCAGGAGATCGAGGATGCGCATGAGCCCGTAGCCGCCGCGGGCGAGCAGTACGGCGCGTACATCGGAATCGCGCAAATACTCGTTCAACTGGTCAGCGCGCCGTCTGTCATCGCCGGCCAGATAGCCCTTGCGGGTCAGCACGCCGGGATCGACGCGAACTCGATAGCGCGCTTCGAGCCGTTCGAGTCCTTTTTTGAGGCGCACTTGTGGGACTGGACCGGCGGGGGCACAGACAGCTACGGTATCACCCACTCGTACTGCTGGCGGTGAGATATCCGTGGACGCGATCGTCGATTCGTTGCTCACATTCATTTCCGACGAGAACTATCCAGTCGGTCTGGCCGTCATCGCCTTGTCTGCAATGATGGAATACATCGTTCCGCCGTTTCCAGGGGATGCCATAACTCTTTTCAGCGCCGTGCTGATCACGGCACACAACTGGAGTTTTTCCGGGGTTTTCGGTGCAGTCATGCTCGGCTCGGTCACCGGTGCGATGACCGCGTTCTACGCCGGCGCCTGGTTACAGGCACGGCGCCTGGCGCGCCGCAGAAAGCGCACTAAGGAGCCGGAGAAAGAGCGAGAGAAACAACGGGCAATCCTCGACGACCTGATCGGCAGGTTTCGGCGCTACGGTGCTGCTTACCTCATCCTCAATCGCTTCTTGCCGGGCATACGGGTGTTCTTTTTCGTCGCCGCCGGCATGGCGCGGATGCGTGCACCCGCTGTCTTCCTCTACAGCGCCGTCTCTGCAGCCCTGTGGAACCTGGGCCTCATCGCTCTCGGCAGCTTTTTCGGAGCTAATTTCGAGACTCTGCTCGACTGGGCCCGGCAGTATACCATCGCAGTATGGATCATCCTGGGCCCCCTCCTTTTGGGGCTGGCCGTGCGGATCGCGGTCCTGCGCCGCCGCGCACGCCCAGGTAGGGATGATTCGGCAGACTGAACCACAGTCTACAATTTTGGGCCCAGACGCTCGGGCCTCGGCACTGGGTCTCCCTCGGGCCTCGGCACCGGGTCTCCCTCGGGCCTCGGCACCGGGTCTCCTTTGGGCCGCGGCAGCGGATCGGGGTCCGGCCGCGGCAGCGGATCGGGGTCCGGCCGCGGCAGCGGATCGGGGTCCGGTCGCGGCACCGGGTCTCCTTTGGGCCGCGGCAGCGGATCGGGGTCCGGCCGCGGCAGCGGATCGGGGTCCGGCCGCGGAATCGAATCGGGGTCCGGCCGCGGCAGCGGGTCCACATCGGGCCGCGGTAGCGAATCGGGCTCAGGCCGCGGCATTGGGTCGGCGTCCGGCCACGGCACTGGGTCGGCATCCGGCCACGGCAATGGGTCGGGGTTTGGGTCGAGGTCCGGCTGAGGATCTGGCCACGGCAATGGATCGGCGTCCGGCCACGGCAATGGATCGGCGTCCGGCCACGGCAATGGATCGGCGTCCGGCCACGGCAATGGATCGGGGTCGAGGTCCGGCTGAGGATCTGGCCACGGCGGTGGATCCTGCTCGGAGGCATGGCTGGGATGCACGACCCTGTCCGGCACCCGATCGACGTGTTGGATCACTGCCCGATTATGACCTCTTTTGCACCCCGCCACACCAGCCCGGCGCCGCGTTTCCCGCCGCACTCAGGCAGAGATGCGTTCGGCCCGGGCGATTTCGCCGCGCGCCGTCTTGATGGCGTGGCTGAAATGCACGTCGAGTTCGGTCACGTCGATCCGATCAGGCCGGCGCCAGAACGCATTCCAGACCGATTCGAGCTTGCCCCGCAGACCGGCCTTGACGCCATCGGCGGGAAACAAGAACTCGATGACCGCGTTCATGGTCATGGTCGCGTAGTTGCGCTCGCGATCGAGAGGGAGGCCGATGGCCTCGAACGCGGTCTGAAGGACGGCCAGCTGTTTTTTGCGCGCCCGATCGAGCGATTTGCGCGGATCGATGCCGAGCACGACCAGATCGTTTTCGAGGATTTTTTGCTCCCACAGGGCCCAGAACATCAACCTGACCTGAAACGTGACCATGGCGCTGATCTGACGCCTATTCCAGTCTTTCATCAACACCGGCAGATATTGCATGCCCAGGCCGACGTGGCGGGCCTCGTCCCGCTCGAAGTACCGCATCAACTCGGTGAGTACTGGCTCGACCGCGATCTCCCGGACCGTCTGAAATACGGTCAATGCCATGGGCTCGACGAGCAGTTGCATGCCGACCAGTTTATAGGCCAGGTTGTCGGTCCCCACAACAATGTCCAGAATTGCCTGGGGGGCGCGATCCAGACGCTCGGGCACATAGCCGAGTTTGCACAAGTAGTCGTACATGACGTAGAAGTGCCGGGCCTCGTCGTGGGCTTGACTGGTCGCGGCCATCTTGGCCTCGAGCGGCTCCAGTCGGTCGGCCAGTTGCGCCGCGATCCGCCACGCCGCCAGTTCGCCCCACAGGATGATGGAAAAGATGCGCTTGAGGGCCTCTTTCTTGTCGTCCTCGACGTCAATGCCGCCGTGCTTTTCGATCAACATGGGCAGGATCTCTTTGCCGTCCCAGGCTATTTCCTGCCCGCGGTGATAGATCCGCTCGCATTTGGCGAAACGCCTGGCCTCGTCGGCGCTGCGCTCGACATCGAACATTCCATAGGGGATATGAGTTTTGCCAAGTCCTAGTACCATGAGATCACCTCGCAGCCTGGCGCTGGCCCGAGCCGACAATACTCATCGCGGCCCGGTCATCCTCGGCGCTTTGTGCAGTTATTTCGTCCGAAGCTTGAACAATGCCGAGATAGGCGCAACACATGCGCGCCATCTCGGTGGCAATCTGATCACTGGGCAGAGCGGCCTGCTCGTTCGAGCGGCGCAGGGTGTAGGCCTCCAATGTGCTGAGCAGTACCCAGGTCGAAAAACGAATCGCCTGGCGCGGATTTGGATGCCCCAACGAGTCGCCACGACGACACACTAGAGTATGGATACGATCGCTGATAACCGAGCCGAGCCGTTCGACCAAACCACCCATATCTGGGTGCCCGACCGCGTGTAGAGTCAATCCGGCGATGAGATTGCGGCGCTCTTCGACGACGCGAATGGCAAAGGCGACTGTCTCCTCGACAATGACGGCATGGGAAACCTCTCCCCACAGCGCTGGATCGAGAGTCGCCTCTGCCGTGACACATGCCTGCTCGAGAAATCGCTCGAACACACTGCGCAAAAGGGCCTCTTTGCCCGAAAAACGGGCATACAGCGATCCCACCGAAGAGCGGGCCCGTCTGGCAACTTCGGTAACCGTGAGCGCTTCGGCACCTCGCTCGATAATCAGTGCCTCGGCCGCATCGAGAATTCTCTCGAGAGTCTTTTGACTGCGCGCCTGGCGAGGCGGCTTCACCCATTCGAGCTGCGGCTTTGTGGGCCTTCGGGTCAATGCAGAACTAGAATACTGATTCTAATTCTGCATTGCAAGAACCCGCGCCCAGATTTTTTCTTCGTTCGATACACTATCAAGCAGCTACGAGTGGCCGTGCAGACGCTACCCGGCTCCGTGCTCGGCAATGCCGCGCATGGCTGCTGTGATCTGGCGCAGGTCGGCCTCGTCGACGATGTACGGCGGCATGGTGTAGAGAAGTTTGCCAAAGGGACGCAGCCAGACTCCGCGGTCGACCAGGAATTGCTGAACCCGACCCATGTCCAGCGGGTCGCAAAACTCGATCACTCCGATGGCACCCAGCACGCGAACGTCGGCGACCCCGGCAAACGCGGCACAGGGCAGCAGCTCCTCGCCGAGCACCTTCTCGATGTCGCGGACCTGGCCGCGCCACTGTCCATTCGACAGGAGTCCGAGACTGGCCTCGGCCACTGCGCAGGCCAGAGGATTGGCCATGAATGTGGGGCCGTGCATGAAAACACCGCCGTTCTGGCAGATGCCGCTGGCGACGCGCGCGGTCGACAGGGTCGCAGCCAGGGACAGATAACCGCCGGTAAGAGCTTTGCCCACGCACAGAATATCCGGAACCACACCGGCGTGATGGGCGGCAAACAGCTCACCGGTGCGGCCAAACCCGGTGGCGATCTCGTCGAAAATGAGAAGAACATCATGTTGGTCGCACAGAGCGCGCAACTCGGTCAGATAGCGCGGATGATAGAAACGCATGCCTCCCGCCCCCTGAACAATGGGCTCGACAATGGCAGCAGCGCTGTCATGGGCGTGCTCTGCAAACACCCGGCGGAGATCGTCTGCGTACTCATCTCGCCACGGATCGGTAAACCCACAGCTCGGCGTTTCGGCAAAATGCTGCTGGAACACCAGCCCGCCGAACAAATGATGCATTCCGTTGACCGGGTCGCAGACCGACATGGCGGCAAACGTGTCGCCGTGATAGCCGCGCCGAAAGGTGATCAGCTTTTGTTTGCCTTCTCGGCCAGTGGCCCGCACATACTGCAGGGCCATTTTGATGGCCACCTCGACCGCAACCGAACCCGAATCGCAAAAAAACACCTTGTCGAGCTCGGCCGGCACCAGTTCCAGCAAACGCCGGGCAAGCTCTACCGCGGGACCGTGGGTCAAGCCGCCAAACATGACGTGGGCCATGCGTTCAGCCTGCCCGGCCAGAGCCCGATCGAGTGTGGGATGGCGGTAGCCGTGAATGGCCGTCCACCACGACGACATGCCGTCGATGAGCTCGGTGCCGTCGTGCAAGGTCAGGCGAACCCCCCGGGCACGATCGACCGGATAGGCCGGCAGAGGATCGACCATGGATGCATAGGGATGCCAAATATGGGTGCGATCAAAGCGCAAAAGCCGTGCTGTATCGAGTTTTTCCACACCCGTTGCGTACCACAAGTGCGAACAAAAACCTCGCCGGGCCGCGCACCGCGGTCGCATCTGCCGAAAACCTGACAGAAACTATCCTCTGCAAAGGAGTATCGGTTTGACTCTGACCCTCTTCGATCACCTGTTCGTATCGATCCTGGCCGCCTGGATGCCCATTCAGGGCAGCTTGCGGTATCGCCGCTTGATCCGCGAGGTCACGGCAGGAACTCGCCACGCGCGTTTACGTGCCTACCGGCGTTCGCTGGCCTGGGAATGGAGCCTGGCCCTCACCCTGGTCGTGGGATGGATCGTGGCCGGGCGTCCGCTCGCCGAACTGGGACTCGGATTGGCCCTCGACTGGCAGATGCTCACCGGGGTCGGACTCACCACCGCAGCCTGCACGTTTCTGATCCGACAGATGTCGCTGGTCACGGACGACCAAGACGCGAGCCAGAAACTGTCCCACACCATGCGCCATCTCCGCCCGCTCATCCCGAGCAATCGGCGCGAAATGCGCGTGTTCGTCGCACTTTCGGTCACCGCGGGAATCTGTGAGGAGCTTCTGTATCGGGGATTTTTGCTGTGGTACTTGGGGCAGATCACAACCACCTGGATGGCGGTCATCGCCTCCTCGTTCATCTTTGGCGCCGGCCACGCGTATCAGGGCGGCAGGGGAATCGCAACCACTGGACTCTTCGGTCTGGTCGCAGCAGGTCTGTACTTGCTGACCGGCTCGCTGTGGGCGCCAATGGTTCTCCACGCGGTCCTCGATATCACCAGTGGCAATATCCTGCGCCAGGTGCTGCATCCACGGGACCGCACAGACGCGTGATGGCCTCGCGCCTGAAAACCTCGTGACTGTGAAATCGGTCAGCTGCTCGGTTGCGCTTCGCCCATGATGGTAGCGCGCTTTCGGTTCCATGGCACCAAACGCTCATTTCGATCCGGCCAGAGCTGTGCGCATGGCCTTCCACATGGCGTCGACAGGTGCGGGCCTGGCCGTCCACAGCTCGAACGCTCGCGCTCCCTGATACACCAGCATCCCGGCGCCGTGAAGGGTGCGCAGCCCGCGTCGGTGGGCCCGGGCCAGAAGCTCGGTCTGGCGGTGGTAAACCAGGGATGCCACCACCGCGTCATCGGCCAGGAGATCGACCGGAACCGGAGCCGGAATTTCGGACTCGCGGTCCGGACTGAGCCCGGTGGAAGTACAATCGACCACCAGATCGCAACCGCGGCACAGCTCGCCCAGGGTGTCCTCGGCCCACGGCCGGGCAGCAATCCAGTCGACCCGCGAAGGCGTGCGAGCAACGACGTCGATATGGGCAGCCCCGGCGTCGGCAAGGCCGGCGCCGACGGCGCGGGCCGCACCTCCAGCGCCCAGGATGACGGCCCGGCAACCGGCCGGATCGACCCCGGCTTCGCGGGCCAGCGAATCCACGAAACCGCCCGCATCGGTGTTGTGACCGACCGTGAAAAGCTCGTCACCACGCCGCTCGAAAACCAGGCAATTGACCGCACCGATCTGATCGGCCGGGGACGCCAGGGCATCGCACAGGCCGGCAATACGCTCCTTGTGCGGCACGGTGACGCTCGCTCCCATGAACCCGCAGGCTCGAAAACCGGCCACAGCAGCAGCCAGATCAGAGGGCGCAACACGCAGGGCGACGTAGACTGCGTCGATGCCCGCTGCGGCAAATGCAGCATTGTGCAGGACGGGCGAGAGGCTGTGCGCGACCGGCGAGCCGATCACAGCAGCGATCGCGGTTTTTGCATTCACCGGGCGAGGTTGGTCTCGGTTCATCGTCATCACCTGTACACGACCGGAATTTCTAGTCCGTATCTTCCGGCCTGTCTGCCGGATTGTCTGGCTGGCCCGGCGGAGCGGCCGGGCCGGTTCTCGGGGCATCCGGCCGGGTCGCTTCTACCCGGCAATCCAGCGCGCCACGGGCCAGGCGGATATGTACGGCATCGCCAGCGGCCACTTGATCGGCCGCCGAGATCACCCGGCTGTCCCTGGTCGCAATAGCATAGCCCCGCTGAAGGACTCGCAGCGGGCTCAGCGAGTCGAGACGCGCGGCAAGCGATGAAAAGTCGCGCCCCACAGCGTCGAGCCGGCGCTGCATGAGCGACTCGAGACGGGCCGCCAGCGACGAGAATTCGCGTTGCGCGGCGTCGAACCGACGCGGTATGAGCGCGTCCAGCCGACTGCGCAGCTCGTGCAGCTGAGAGCGACCGGACAAGAGCTGGGCGCGCGGATGGCGGGTCTCGATCTGCGCGCGCAGATGGTCGAGTGCTCGCCGGCGCTCGCCCAGGCGAGCGGCCATGTGCCGGCACGCTCGCTCGATCAGCTGGTCGAACTCCTGCCGCGCGTCTCGGATCGTGATGCCCAGCTCGCGATGCAGGCGCTGCTCTTCTTTGTGCAAGAGCTCGGATAGCTCGGCCAGGACCGGAACCGCCATTTCTCCGGCCATGGTCGGAGTGGCCGCCCGGCAGTCGGCCGCCATGTCGGCCAAACTGATGTCGATCTCGTGACCGACTGCGCTGATCGTGGGTACCGGACACTCGGCGATCGCCCGCACCACGATTTCCTCGTTAAACGCGGCCAGATCGCTGGCCGAACCGCCACCGCGACCCACGATGACGATATCGACGTCAGTGCGCCCGAGATCGCGGATGGCACGGGCGATCTGCCGGGGCGCCGAGGCGCCTTGCACAGTGGCATCTGCGATCAAAATAGGCACCGGAAAACGCCGGTGAACCGTGCGGATGATGTCGCGCACAGCAGCGCCGCTGGTCGATGTGACCACCCCGATGCGACGGGGCAGCATGGGCAGTCGCCGCTTGCGCGCGGGGTCGAATAGACCCTCCCCGGCCAGCTTGCGCTTGAGTTGCTCGAGGGCGAGCGCATCGGCGCCCAGCCCGGCCGGTTCGGCAAACTGCACGTAGAATTGGAACTTGCCGTCGCGGTCATAGATGGTCATCTGGCCGCGACAGCGCAGCTTCTGTCCATCTTCGAGCCGAAAGCGCAAACGCCGGGCGTCCGACCGCCACATGACTGCGCGGATCTGACTGCGCGGATCTTTGAGCGCAAAATAATAGTGCCCGCTCGACGCCCGCTGAACCGAGGTCGCCTCGCCTTCGACCCACAGGATGCCGGCGTGTTTTTCCAGGATGTGCCGGGCAGTGTGCACTGCCTGGGTCACGGTCATCGGATTGCCCCGAGCACCCGCCCGCTCTTTCTCGCCCTGCCGCCTGGCAAAGGCACCGAGCGGTGAATCGTCACCCCACAGGCTCACCGGATAACGCTACACGGCATCGCCCGCCGTGTCCACGGTCGCGGCATCAACATCAAAACATCCTGTAGATGCCCGGGTATGGCGACACATGTGATATGAACAGCTCGTGTAAACGGAGGCACGGTTCATGTTCCGCAAATCCAACATCAAGGTCCATTTTGTCGGCATCGGGGGCATGGGCATGTGCGGAATCGCCGAAGTGCTGGTCAACATGGGCTACGAGGTGTCGGGGTCGGACATTCAGGAGACCGAGATCACCCGGCACCTGTCGTCTATCGGGTGCAGAGTGAACTACGGGCACCGCGCCGAAAATCTCGATCAAGCCGATGTCGTGGTCGTGTCGTCGGCCATCAAGGGCTACAACCCCGAGGTCGAAGCGGCCCGCGCCCGGTTGATTCCAGTCATCCCGCGGGCCGAAATGCTCGGCGAACTCATGCGTATGAAAACCGGTATTGCGGTGGCCGGCTCGCACGGAAAAACCACCACCACAACCATGATCGCCAGCGTGCTCATGGCCGCAGGCATGGATCCCACCGCCGTGATCGGCGGACGGGTCAATGCACTCGGCCTGGCCAACGCGCGGTGGGGCAAGTCCGAATACCTGGTCGCCGAGGCCGACGAGTCCGACGGCTCGTTTTTGAGTCTCACTCCGACCTTTGCCGTGGTCACCAATATGGATGCCGAACACCTCGACCACTACGGCTCGGTCGAAAACATCCGCACAGCGTTTATCAATTTCCTCAACCGCATCCCGTTCTATGGTCTGGCCGCCCTGTGCCTCGACAATGCCGGCGTGCAGTCGCTCTTGCCCGAAGTACAAAAACGCTATGTCACCTACGGCATGGCCGCCCAGGCCACGTACCGCGCCCGCAATATCCGCCACGACGGCCTTACCACGAGGTACGTGGCGTGGCGCCGGGCCGAGGAGCTGGGCGAGATCACCCTGCCCATGCCCGGACAACACAATGTGCTGAATTCGCTGGCTGTACTGGCTGTGTGTGACGCTGTGGGAATTCCATTTGCCAAGGTGGCCGACGCGTTGGACGCGTTCGAGGGCATCCAGCGGCGTTTCACGGTCCGCGGCGAGGTCGGCGGTGTCACTGTGGTAGACGACTTTGCCCACCACCCGGCCGAGGTGCGCACCACCCTGGCAGGCGCGCGCAGCGCATTGCCCGGCCGCCGGATCATCGCCGCATTTCAACCCCATCGCTTTACCCGCACCCGGGATCAGTTCCAGGAGTTCTCACGCTCGTTCTACGATGCCGACAAGGTCGTGTTATGCGACATCTTTGCCGCCGGAGAGCAGTCCATCGAGGGAATCTCGGCCGAGTCTCTGGTCAAGGCCATCGCGGCCAACGGCCACAAAGACGTCACCTACGTCCCCCGGCGAGAAGACGTGGCCGGATATCTGGAAAAACATTCCCGCCAGGGCGATGTCATCATCACGCTGGGCGCCGGCAATATTCAGCTCACCTGCAACGAGCTCATCGAACAACTGGAACGCACACGCGAACCAGCCGTGCTCAAAAACCTGGTCACGATCTGACTGAGTGCCAAACTGCGTCGCGAAGTCGCTCCATTGTTGCCGAGCCATCGGTGCCATCGATCCAGGTCGGCAACACGGAACGCCACTCCACTGCGCCGGGCCCGATTTGCATTCAGCTCTATCCCTGGTACAGCTTCTTATCAGCATTCAATGTATCGTCCACTCCCTACCCTTGCGAACCCCACACAGGTTGCAAAGCAAGCGATGACGGTTACGGGCTTTTCCGCGTATTTGCCCGATCCACAGTCCGTGCTTTTGCCCGGCCATAGGCCGGGCAACGCCGCACGCCACCCCGCCGCGCTTGTCCTGATTGTGGTATTGGTGGCATCTTGTTCGGGGCGGGGTCAGGACGCAGTTGCCGAAAGGGCAGCGGGCACAAATACCGAGGCCGTACCAGGACGGGACATCGCTGCCACCACTCCTGCGGCGCACAAAAATCCCAGCGCGCAGGGCTCGAAAAGCGCTGGCCGGCAACCCGCCCTGGCAAAAGAGTACCGCATCTTGCTCACACCCGAGTTAGAGCCCGCTGCGGTGACTGAACTCGTCGCCCAGGCCGCGGCCAGCGCCAGACTGCCCTTTTCCCGCAACGGCCAGTCCAAATGCCGATTGGTCCAACTTCTCGACCTGGCATGGCCCAATACCTGGCTGCGCGAACACGGCTTTATTCTGAGATTGCGCGAGCGTCTCGACCCGACCTGTACAGTCCCCACCAACGTCCTGGCGGCCTCCTTCAATCGGCGCATTGGCGACCGTGAGGACGCCGAATCGTCACGCCATTTTCTTGCACCAGCCAAAAATCTGCCCATAAAGAGAGCCAAAGAGCGATTCAAACACATCACGGCGATCAGCGAGGCCATGCGATCATCGTACTACTGGGTGGGCGGAACCGTGCGCATGCTGGACGAACGACCGGCCGATCTGGCTGCGCTGCGCGCGCTCTTCCCCGCACTGAGCGACATCGACCGGTACCAGCCGGACGCCAAGCTGCAACCCGTGGGCGCGCTGTGCGTCGGCGAGCACAACTACGACCTGGGCACCGTTGCGGTGGGAAGTCAAGGTCTGCCTGTCGAGCTGGCGGTCTGGCACCGGTGGAAAGGCGACGGCAGCGGCCCATCACTGGTATCCGAGCTTCTGTATCCACGGGTGGCAAGCCCGAAAGCCGAACGATTTGCCGACGAGCTCGACCGTCGCCTCCACAAATACCTGCATTGGGCCGAAACTCGCGAGGTGCTGATCTATCACCTGGCCACGCACGAACACCGCGATCGGGGGCCGGCTAGCCGTTGCTCGAACGCTCTGGCAGGACAGTGAATTGGCCTCTTGCGACCACAGCAGCCAGACTCGTGAAAACTCCGGGCTAGTCCCGGTCAGATGCTTTTGCCGGCACGACCAGCACAGGACACGACGCACGGCGCAGTACCCGTTCGGCAGTGCTTCCCAGCAGTAGCTGCCGAATGGGCCCATACCCCCGGCTCGCCATAATGATCAGATCGATCTCATTGCCCTCGGCATAATGAATGATGTCCCGAGCGGCGACTCCCACCACTGTTGCGGTCCCTGCTCGGCAGTCGGCGAGATGCTCCACCGCATATTCACGCAATGACTCCTCGGCGTGCCGGCGGTGCTTTTCGAGGATACCCTGGCGCTCTTCGCCAGATGTCGCCCCGAGAATCGGCGGCAAATGATCTTCGACGACATACAACAACATGACCTCGGCGTCCAACTGGCGGGCGAGTTCGGCTGCTGCACGTACCCCGCCTAGGGAGTCAGTCGAAAAGTCGGTAGTGACCAAAAGCTTTCTGAAGTTGGACATCGATTCCCTCGATTCGGTCGGGTTAACCGGTCGGGTGACCCTCAGGCGACTGTGGTTGTGCTCCGAAGGGAATATCATAAAGAGCGATCGAATGCGTTGTATAGCGCGTAAGCTACCGACATTGCAGGATTCGTCTCGGACCTCGCACCGCACTACCGGCCACGACGTCGAGACCTTGCCGCGTTCCAACCTGGCAGCTAGATGGCCAGCCGAATAAACAACGTCTCGCTTGTAACGATTCATCCTAGTCTCGAGCATTAGTATGCCCTACGTGAAATTCGAAATGGCCGTTCGTCTGAACTGCCACTACATGCGAGCGAGCTTGAATCGCCGGAACTCTTTCAGTGGAAATCTGGACTTTCGAGGCTCATGATTCCTCGGTTGTGTCGTCGAGCCTGGCCGACTTGATCAGATCGTCGATGGCCGCGCGCAACAGCTCCTTGTTGATGGAGTGGTAAGCCGGCTTGCCGCGCCGCTCGGTGATGAGCAACCCCGACTCGCGCAGGACTACCAGGTGGTGGCTTATCGAAGACGCATTGATCTTGAGTTTTTCGCTCAGTTGATCGATACGCCGCTCCTTGCGACCGAGCAGTTCGATCATCTTGATGCGCATCGGGTGGGACAACGCCTCGAACACTGCAATGCTGGTTTTTTTCATGGTTCATTCGCCACTCGACTGACCGCTCCTGGCCGTGCGTTTTGGACCGGCCAATCCGTTGTTGATTCCCATCTCTTGTGCGATATTCGCCGAGTCGTGTCAACCACACGAGCGCAAGCACTTTGCGGAGTACGGGCAGTTCGACCACGAAGCCTGTCCGAATCACTGCCACACCGAATCACTCCGAGCCCCAATCCGCATTATTCACCACACCATCTACTGCCTCTGCCGAAACCGTCGACCGGATCTTCCTCAGCACATGTGACCTCGCGACGATACTGCGGTGAATAATGCGGGCTAGATCTGACGTGAACACGGAACGACCCAACTGGAACAGCCGCTGGCTCATGCCCACGGTAATTCTAGCCGCGACTGCTCTGCTTTTTTTCGTGGTCTTTTACACCCTCGATCACTACTACACTGGCGGCGGGCGAGCAAAGGGCCCGGACGATCCACTCGAGCGTTACATCTCGTTTGACCCGGAAAAGATCACCGACGCGGTCAGTGCATTGGCAGCCATGATTGCCGCGGTGCTGGGCATTGTCATCACGGTGGTCATCATCATCGTGCAGCTCTCGGCCGCCCGCTACACCGGGGTCGCCCGGATGTTTTTGCGCGATCGCACCAACATCGTGGTCCTGGCCTACTACGTGGTGGCCTGTGTTTGCGGCGTATGGCTGAGCATGTCGCTGCAGAACAACTTCGTGCCGCGCGCTCTGGTCCTGGTCGTCATGGCCGCAACCACGTTCGGGCTGGTGCTCATGTTGCCCTACTTCGCCTATGTATTCTCGTTTCTCGAGCCGACAAACATCATCCAGCGAATCCGCCAGCAAGCGGTCCACGCGGTCATGATCACCGCTCACGTGCAATCCCGCGAGCACTGCGCTGCGCTTCAGGCGCAGACCCTCTCGGCCATGGAGGAGCTCACCGACATCACGTCCAACTCGATCTCGGGCAAGGATAAGATCATCGCCAGTCGGGCTGTGGACGCGCTCAAGGACTACTGCCTCGGCTACCTGGCCATCAAGGTCAAGGCCGAAGATGGCTGGTTTCTCATCGGCGACAGCATTCGCACCAATCCCGATTTCGTGGCCATGGATCCCGAATCCCTCAAGGAGCTGGAAGAGCGTCGCACCTGGTTCGAATGGAAAATACTGCGCCAATACCTCGGCATCTACAACGAGGCGCTCACCTCGATGCGCGACATCAATTATCTCATCGCCATCAATACCCGCTATATCGGCGAAGTCGCCGGCAAGCACAACGACAACGAGCTCATCACCCTGGTATTCCACTACATGAACACGTATTTGCGCTTCACCCTCAATGCGCGCGACGTGCGGACGGCCTACAACGCGCTCAATCAGTACAGGATTCTGGTCGAGGCCATGCTGCGGCAGGGACACGGCAAGGTCGCCCTGGACGGGGTCAAGTACATGAATTACTACGGGCGGGTCAGCTACGACAGGAAACTCACCTTTGTGACCGAAACCGTGGCCCACGATGTCTCGACACTGTGCCAGATCGCCCACGAGCTCGACGCCGAATATCAGGATGACATGCTCAATCAGTTCTTGGAGTTAGATCAGCCGCTTCAGGAGCAGATCCAGGAGAAAGGCCTGCTCGGAGTCCGCAAGGCACAGGTCAAGCTGGCCGCCTACTACCTGACGGCAGGCGAGGAGCAGAAAGCCCGTCTCATCGCAAAGGACATGAAAAGCGAGCCGAAAACTCGCCTGCAGGTCATTCGCGATCAGCTCGAAAAAGTCCAGTCGGAAGATTTCTGGGAAATCATCGACCGCGGCCGCAACTTCGAGTACATGCCGCCCGAACAGCGGGCGAAAATGGCCACGTACTTCGAATGGCTGGGAGTCACCAATCCGGCTACAGGCACAGATCCCGGAAGGGAAAGCCCGGCCACGATCCGACAACCGAGCCCCGCCGCACCGCGAGCCGTCGAGCCAAAACAAACCGAGCCCAGCTGAGTGGAATTTGCCGCCTCAGCTTCCGGCCGTCATCTTGCCTCATTCGCCGATCGCCCCTGTTACCTGACTTGTCCGCTGTGGTATTTACAAAAAATATATTAATAATATCAAATATTTAACGATTAGGCCGGCTATTTTTCCTCGATTTCCCGGTAATTCTGTAGGATACAGTTGAGAACCTTATGGAAACGAGGAAGCGGAGCATTGCCAAAGCGCTGAGCTGGAGATTTATAGCCACGCTCATCACCTCATTGGTGGTATTTGCGGCCACGGGTGAGATTATTTTGGCTGCCGAGATCGGCCTTCTCGATACACTGATCAAGCTGGGAGCTTATTTTGGTCACGAGCGCATGTGGTTGCGCATCCCGTATGGCCGCTACAAGCCACCAGACTTTCAGATTTGAGGCAGCCGATGTTCAAGCATTGTGGGAGTTGCAGAGGATGCAGTTAGGGCTCACAGAGAATACGAGAGTGGGTTTTGCTGCTGGCCGCTGTGTGGGGCAGTCTAAAACAGAAACACATCGGTTGTGGATCAAACCAGGTGTTGCTGTTGCGAGGCCAACGGCCGAGCCGGCCGGAAGTCCGGCCGTTCGGGGGGCTGCTTTGCCCAAAATGATAGCCCGAGCGCGAGGCGGTCGGGCCGCGCACGATCACGTTGCATCTTTCCTACGCGATCGTGTGTCGGTAGGAGGGCGCGCGGGTTACTCTAGCGGATACGGGGTCCGGAAGAAGTCTGTGCCACCGGTAGCGTGACAACCTATGCACGCGACAAGGCCATTGCCGTCGAAATCTGGATTCGACCCATCTGTGGTACTGAATATCTCATACCAATACCAACCCTGGCCGCCGTTGCTCTGAGCGTTGGTCTTGACCATGACAGCCCAGCCCATCAAGGTGGTTTTATCGGCTTCATAGAGCTCTTTGACCGACGCGGAACCGACCGGGTGCTCGCTGTTTCCGGCCTTCAGGGAATCCTCGAGAATCGAGTTGACGAACACTCGCACGTCTTTGTGTGGACTGTTCCCGTTGGGGCTGTGTACCTCGGTTTCCGCAGCAAAGCTGCGATAGTTATCGGCCGAGAGGAACGTAAACAGCTCGCTCGCATCTGTCGGCACGTCGCCGGTGTTTTCCGTGTCATCGTCGTCATCGCTGCAGGCAGCGCCCGACAGGGCGAGACCAAGGAGCAAGATACCTGAGGATTTCCAAGTTAGTTGGTGGCGCATAGTTTGTCGTACGCGCCCCGACGCGGCCGGTTACACGACAAATCGGCCCCGGCTACTCACTGGCCCGGTCCGACCACGAGCAAGGACCCGGCCGGACCTGCTCAGAAATCACCACGGATGCCGAGGGCGGGAAAAATTGGCAATCCCGAGATGACTTCGCGTTCGGTGTAGTCATACTTATATATATATCCTGCCGGATTTTTTTGATTATAGACATTCTGTATATCGAGATAGGCGCTGAGTCGCCAGGTGTCGAATACCCAGCGTTTATCGATTCGCACGTCGAGCTGGTGAAACGAGCCATTGCGCTCTGAATTGGTCGCGCCGGCAATCGGTGTGTACTGGTCGAGATCGACATCGTAGTAGGCCCCGACGATCGGCGTATTGGGTTGTCCGCTGACCAACCGCATGCGGGCGCCGATTTCCCAGTTGCGCGGCAACTTATAGGACCCGGTGAACGTCACGATATGAGGTTGGTCGTAGTCGAAGAGCCGAAATGCGTCTTCTCCGGGGTCGCGGCGTTCCGAGCGCGAGTAGGTGTAGGACAGCCAGCCAAAGAATCGATTGGCCAGTTTGTGGCGCACCATCAACTCAACACCCCAGGTCCGTCCGCTGCCGTCACTCTGGTAGCGGAGCGGTGTGAGAGTGCCGTCGCGCATGACCAGCTCGTCGGTGGAGGTGACCAGATTGTCCATTTCTTTGTAGAACCCGGTCGCCTCGACAAACAGATGATCATGGGCAGTCCACTCGGCGCCAAAGGAGTAATGCACGGCTTCTTCGGCCTTGAGATCGGGATTGCCGTACTGTTCCAGGACTTCGATGATCTGCGGAGCTTGCTGAAACAGACCGGCGCCGGCCTTGAGCGCGACTCGATCGTGAACCTGCAGGCGCGCGGTGAGTCGCGGGTCCACGGTGACCGATTCGATCCACGGCTGCACATCGGCGCGAACACCCGGCACGATGGTGAGTCTGTGCAGCGGCGAAAGCGAGGCCTCGATGAAAAGAGAGCCCGTGGTCGAGGTCCTCTCCTCGTTGAACTCGGTGATGTCTTCAAGCGGCGGCCCGGTTACCATCTCGCCCTCGCCGGCAAGACGGCCCAGACGAGCATCTGCCACGCCGCGGCCGACTCGCATATCTCCGCCCAGGGTCAGCGACACTGGCCGGGCGATCTTCCAGGTCGCGACCGCGCGGCTGAACACTTCGGACAAGGTCGCTTCGATGAACATTCCGGCGAAGCGGTCGTTTTGCGTGACGTACGAGACGCCGAGTTGCATGTCGGCCTTGAACGAGGCGCTGGGTGTGTATTCGTCGTAGAGGGCGAGGTGTGCGTACGATTGTTTGCTCGACGCCTCACCGCTCTCGGCGCGAATGTCGCCGTCCTTGGCATTTGTGGTGACCAGTTCGAACGCGTCGTTCGAGGCCATGGCAAAGAACCGGAGCGAGTGGGCGTCATTGGGCCGCCACTGCGCGAGCACCTGGCCGTCGTAGTACCTCGGCGCGGTCACTAGACTGACCGAATCGCTTCCGGCCAGCGCTTCGCCCAGCACCACATCGACATAGCTGCGCCGGCCACCGACCGCGATCGATGCGCGCTTGCTCAGCGGGACCTCGACATATACGCCGGTGTCGAAAAGATTGATATCGACATATCCATCGACGGTTTCAGCGGTCCGCCGTTTGAGCCGGACATCGAGCAGACCCCCGGTATATGGTCCGTGAACCGCCGAAAAATTACCCGGGTAAAAATCGACACTGTCCAGCATGGCGCTGGGGATGATGCTGCGCAGGCCACCAAAATGATACAGGTTGAGCCCGCTGATCCCCTCGATCAAGGTGCCTGTATCCTCGGGCGACGAACCGCGCGCGACGATCTCGCCGCTGCCAAATTCGGTGCGGGCCACGCCGGGGAGATTCTGTACCACGGACAGGGGATCGCCAAAATTGCCCGGCACCATATCGATTTCCTGGCTCGCGATGGTATGTCGGGTGACCTCTTTGCGCGGTCGTGTCGCGGTCACTGTGATATCGAATGGATTGACTCGTTCGATGTAGTAGACAACGCTGGTGACCGAGTCGGCCGCAATGGTTTCGCTGGTACCAAAACGGTGATACCCGTCGTTTTCGATCGCGATCTGCCATTCGCCGGTGGTCAGATCGGAGAACGAGAATTCGCCTTGCCCGTCGGTGTCGGCCTCGAAGCCCTGGGCGTTTTCGCCGCGACCGCGATATGCCAGCACCGTGATCCCGACCATGGGTTTGCGTGTACCGCGCTCGAGCACTTTGCCGCGATAATTGACCACCGGCGCCCGCCGCGGTGCCGGGTCCGTCTCGGAGACCGATTCGGGGGCTGGGTTTTTGGGCTCGAGAGTGAAGCCATAGCGATAGGTGATGCGGACCGGGATGGGATCGTCGCCCAGCCTGGCCGGCTCGAACTCGAACTGTCGTACCGCTGCGACCGCGGCCTCGTCAAAGCCATGGCCCGGCGGATCGGCCGGCTCGACCACGCGCACCTGTTCGACTGCACCGTGTTCGTCGACATCGATCTCGAGCACCACGACTGCTGTGATGCCCTGCTCGGCTGCAGATTTGGGGTATTCGGCTTTGACAAAGCGAGTCAGCGTGGGTGGGGTCGTGACCTCGGCATCGGCCGGATCCTCGGCCTGGGCGAGCACATTTGGCGTGAAAAGACACGCGATCAATCCGAGCGCAGCCACGGCGCTCAGGGACCGGACAGTTCGACAGAGAGACACAGAGACCTCCTTTATCGCGAAAATTCGGGCGAAGGTTGCTGGGCTGGCCGGATATCCCGGCCAGGTCGGCCGGACGTCCCGTCGAGCAATGGCAAGCCTTCGGGCGGCCGGATATTCGATCGTTGTTGAGCTGGCCGGGTATCCCGGCCACGTTCTGTTATTCGATGACGGCCTGGCGGCTCAACCAGTTCAGCCCACCCCGATCATCGCGTATCACGAAATGAAGCTCGGCGTTGCCGCTCTGCGCCGGTGTCGTCCACTGATTGCGCGAGGCCGTGTCGAGATCGGATTCGCCTTCGATGAAACTGGTCCGGGTGAATTCGGTCTCGCCCCCTTCGACAAACCAGGTGATGGCCAGCTGCTCGGCCCGTTCGGTCGGTGCCGGACTGTCCTGGCTGTCCTTTACCGGGCGATAGCGTTCCACCGAGTCGGGCGCGATATCCAGGATCAGCTCGTATTCGGTTTCTTGTGCCAGGGGGATCGGCTGGTCTGCCGGCATGGTCATCGGGGTGCCGGCAGAGTCATCGACCGCAGCCACAGAGACGCCTCGAATCAGTGGATTCTGATTGAGCGCCTGCGGCTCCGAGGCCAGCAGCACGAGTTCTTTGGCCGCGGTCACCGCAGTGCCGGACTCGGCCCGCAGAGTGATCACAAAGGGCATTCCGACCTCGCAATCAGGTAGCTCGAGCGGCCGGGAAATCCCTTTTTGGGCCAGCTCGTAACAGATTGCGGCAAGCGATTGTGCGGGCAAAAAATGTCCGAACTGAACCGAGTCAGCCGAGCCGAGATCGTAGGCCGGGACAGTGATCTCGCTCGTGCCGGCGTGCTTGCGCACGGTCGCCGCAAGATCTTCATGAGCGATGGCACAGCGCAGATCGCCATCTTCTTCGGCGGGCAGCGGGCACCACGACCAGGCGTACGAGACAGCTGTTTCGCCGGGTACAAAGACCAGCGGTTCCACCGTGGCAACAGCGTCCGGGGCCAGCACCGGCTGGCTCGACCGCAGCGCGAGTACGCGAAATTCGCTCAGCTCGTTGTATGCAGCCAGTTCGTCGGCGCATCCGCCGAGGGCAAAAACCCCGGTCAGCGAGATGACAATATATATGATCAGCGCAGCCCTGCGCGGGCAGTTGAGTCTCGAGAAAAACGTGTTCATGAGTCCGCTCCTACGCCTTGTTTGATCCATGACTGATGCACTTCTGTTCAGGTTTCATCGAGGCGAAAACGATAGGTGTAGGTGAGGTTGTATTCGATGGGCTCGCCGTTTTTGCGCGCCGGTGCGAACCTCTGGCGGCGTGCAGCGGCCAGTGCGGACCTGTTAAACTCGGCGTATCGCGACGGCTGGGCCAACGTGGCCCGGGTGACCTGGCCACTGGCCGAGATGATCACCGACACCACTACGTCTCCTTCGATACTGCGCGCCCGCAGCAGTTTTGGGTAGATCGGTTTGATCGGGCGAAGCCGGCGCGGTTTGGCAAAGGATGCCCCGGCCGAGGGGACAAAACGGGCCCGGCGATTGGCGCTGGGCTGAGCTCGCGCACTGCTTTGCACGGGATCTCGAGCCCGGCGGGCGGTCTGGCCGCGCACCGTATTGCCCACGGCGTATCCCGGCCCGCTGCCGCCCGACACGGTCGCGGCCATATTGATGCCGACAATTCGCCGCGGCGTATGGGCTGTCCTGGCCGGCGGTGGAGTGGCCTCGGCCGGCTTTTTCGGCCTGACTCGGCGACGGCGTTTTTTGCGCTTTGGCGGCGGTTTTTTCGCCACTGTCGCACTGGGCTCCGGCTCGGCGACGACTTTTTTGGGCTCGGGCTTCAGCTCGTTTTTTGGCTCGACCACAGTAACTCGAATCGGCTGGCTTTTTGGTGGGTCAGCCGTATGGGGCCGGGCGGTGAACAAAAGCGCCGCAATGGTCGCGGCGTGGACAAGAGCGGCGGCGAGGACGATGGCCGTGCCCTTACCGACTGCACCCAATGTGGAGGCGTAGCGGTCGAGCGGATCGATTTGGCGATTTTGAGCTGCGATCGGCGTCTTTATGCGCGCGGCCAGGCGTTCTTGCCCTCGGCTGCGCCGGGCGCGTTCCCGGTCGCGGAACTCGCGCCCGCGCCTGTAAAGGATGTGGGCAGGAGTCATGGTCTAGGTCGATTCTCGTTCGATGTCCAGGGCAAAGCTGGTCACGCCGTTTTGTTTGACCAGGTCGATGACAGCCATGACCCGGCCGTATGAAACGCCCTTGTCGGCGGCGATCACCGCTTGCACCTTGGCATTTTGCCGGCGCTCGAGGCGAACTTTTCGAGCGATCGCGTCAGCGCTTGCCGGCGTTCCATTGAGGGATAACTCGCCCTCTTTGTCCACAATGATATTGATCGTCGATTCGACTGCTTCGCCGGCGCTGGCCGCGCGCGGCAATTCAACCTGCATGCTGGCTCTGGCGATATAGGACGATGTGACCATGAAGATGATCAACAAGACGAGCATGATGTCGACGAAAGGAGTGATATTGATGGCTGCGATGACATCATCGCTATCTTCTACGAATCCAGCCATAGCGGTCCTCAGCCCTCGTCTCGCTTCGGTTGGTCGTCACCCTTGAGCTGGGCGAGCAGCCATTTGGCGAGCAGATCGGCGTGACTGGTGCGGATTTTCACCTTGCTCTTGAACGTATTGAACGCGATGACCGCGGGAACCGCGACCAGGAGTCCCACTGCCGTGGCGACCAGTGCCTCGCTGATGCCGGCCATGACGATTGTGCTGGCCTCGGCCATATTGCCCGAAAGATCCTGGAATGCGTGAATGATGCCCAGTACGGTCCCGAACAGGCCGATGAACGGGGCGTTGTTTCCAATCGTGGCGAGAAATCCCAGCCGCCGTTCGTAGCGTTGCCTCTCTTCGCTCATCGCCCCGGCGACGAGATCTTCAACCGCCTCGGGCCCGCGATAACAATCGCGAAGTCCAAAGAGAGTGACATTGGTTTCCATGCTGTCAAATCCCTTCAAAAACACGATCGCGCCGTTGAGATCGCCCTGTCCGATGAACTTGGTCAGGATTCCGCGGACCGCGTGGACATCGATCGAGCGGCGCCAGTAAAAGATCGCCCGTTCCAGCATGACGGCGACCGAGATCAACGATAGGGCGAAAAGAAGCCAGAGGACCCACTCGGCCTCGAAGATGGGCAGAGACATCAGAGTGCTGACAAGGTCTTCATTGGCGTTTTGCATAGAAGTTCTCCGATTGGTCGTGGATAGCTCTGCAGCGCAGAGCCGAATGCGCTGCGAGCGCTGTCATATGGCTTCAACACCCGGCCTCGACAAAGCTGTCACCGCCGGGGTGCAAAAGTTCGCGAGCCGCTTACCGATCACAGCGCCGCGGCCGGGCAGCATGCAGCCACAGCCACAGTGGAAAGGTACCCGATTGTGCTCGGATGGCGTTCAAGGATGCGCCGATTACCGAGATGGCCTACTGGGGTGGCCGCCGGACTGTCCGGGCACTGTCATCTGTCGGTGCCACCAGGTGGCGCAGCTGGCGCAGAATTCGCCGGTACTGGCCCCCTTTCCAGTACAGCTTGTCGCAGGTGCGACAAAACGTGAACTCGTCGTATTGCTGGTAGGCAACCCGGGGCACGCGGGTTGCAATGCTTGCTTTTTCCACGGGTTCGACCGGGCGATTGCACAGCGAGCAGCGGGTGAACATGCGCTCGGGGTCGTAGCGCAAGTCGAGCAGTTCGGCCACTTCGATGAGTTGCCGGGGCAGTGATGTCGAGTACACGTAATACGCTGTGACAGCTGGGGTCTCGGACAGTTGGCGATCGCGGGTCAAGATCACCCGTCCCTCGGCGCGGGCACGGCGAACCAGGTGGCAATCCGGCACATCGTGCAGATACGCGCTATCGAAGCCGAGCAAGCGCAGCCAGCCGGCCAGCGGGCCGAGCATTTGATCGACCAGAAAGCGCACCGGCCCGGCCGGCGTTGTGTTCCCGATCGAATCGCGCGCAGCATTGGGTCTGCGATCGGCGCCGGGGATGACGCGGTCGAACACATAGCAATCCACCTGCCGTATCTCCACTCCGATCACCACATCGGGCCGGTCGAGATCGACAGCGATGGCGGGAAACTGCTGGCGAATGCACGCCCCGAGCGAGGCTGCCATCTCGGCCGAGGTAAAGGCATGGGTGCCGACCCGCTTTATGCGGACGCAAAACGAGCTGGCATCCCGCACAGCATGGCGGCACAGCTCGACAATCGATGCTTCCAGCTCGTCGAGTCGACAGTGGCGGCACGGCGAGAACGAGGACAGGCCGTGTACGGTCTTGAGCGTCGGCAGAGCGTCGCGAGCGGTGTGGACCAAGATGCGTCCGGTGTCGGTACTCAGCACGCGGAGGTCGTCGATCTCTGCCCCGAGGACGGCGACAATGTCGCGGCTGGTCTTGCGCCGCCTGGCCTGGGCTTCGCGCCCTGTCTCCGCGAAGCGCAGCAGATAGAGCATAGCTCGGCCATTATAGAGCCAATCTCAAACATCTCCCGTCGCCAGGCTCACGATCCATCACCGCCAGCTGCGCCAGCGACGGCTCCGGCTCCTGCGATAGGCGGTCAGATCACCTTGCGGACGACAAAGTAGAAGAAGGCGACCAGAGCGGCCAGGAACACGAAGAATCCCATCAGATTGGTCCAGAAGACCATGTACAGCCGAAGTTTGCCCAACACGAAAAAGACCACGCCGAGGATGAGCAGCATGAGGACTGCTTTGCGGATTTTTTTGCGCAGCTCTTCCTGAGAACCGGGATGGAGCAGATGCTCGATGAGAAGGCCGGCAGCGAGGAGGTATAACGGCGCGAGAAGGAGCAAGAGGTCGACATCGCTGAGCGGATTGATGTCCAATTCCTGGACAGCGTAGATCAGGGCGAGGATCTCGATGGCCACGGCCAAAAGTCCGATGACAATGCCAAAATTGGCGATTTTCTGTGACAATTCAGCCTTGCCGTTGTCACGCAAAACCATCGCCACGCCACCCAAAACCAGTGGTGTGGCGATGACCCACACCGCGGTGTGCACCCCGCCGCCCGCGATGGCCTGGTAGATATCGGAGATGGTCATGCTCGGATCGTACTCCTCAGACACTGACTCGAGAGTCAATCATGGCGTATCGGCAGTCATCTGTCCATTACGCCGCATTGCAGTCACGTACGGCCGCGTTGCACGGCCACCCGAGCGTCGCTCGCCCGCGCAACCAATGACCGAGACCGAGACCGATTGTCGAGGTCTCGTCGAGGAGATTCCTTTGCGCTACTGTCCGGCGAGCTCCTGGGCGATCTCGGCGCTGCGTTCTTTGGCCTGGCCGACTCGCGCTCCCTTACCGATCTTGACGAAGCGATCGTAGTTGGATTTGGCCTGCTTCAGGTACCCCAACCGTTGTTCCTCCTCCTGGCTCTGCAGGGCCATCTCGTCGTAAAGCTGGCCGTAGCCGAAAAACAACATGGGGTTGGTTTTGCCCGCAGCCCGGTACAGGCGGCGGGCTCGGTTCAGGTCGCGCCGCGCCGAGGATAGCTTGCCGGTGGCAATGGCCGCGTTGGCGGCCTCGAGGTAGAGCCCGGGATCGGCGGTTTCCTGCTGCCGGTACTGCTGCAGTTGCTGCTCTACTGCAGCAACCCGTTTCTGAACCGCTGCAGCCACTGCCCGGGCATGGTCGCGCTGTTTTGTGGCCTGGTCGGCGAGTTGGGCCAGCTCGGCCATGTCGGGCGCCTGTGTCTGCAACTCGGTAATGGTCGCGATCGCCTGCTCCGCCCGGTCAATCGTCTGGTTGGCCGCAGCTTTCAACGCGGCCACAACGCCGGGTACCCGACGACCCAGTTCCTCGACCCGGTCGAGTTCTTCATCGTCCTTGGCCGGCCTGGCGACCCTCTCCTTGATCTGGGCCAGCAGGGCGTCGAGCTGTTTGGCCGCTTCATCGAGCTTGACACGCGCGGCGCCCGTTGCCTCGGCGGCCTGCTGGGCTGGACTGGTGTCGACCACAGCGGCCGGCTCTTCCACGGGAGGAGGAGGAGGCGGCGGTGCTTGCGCGGTCTTGACCGGCTCGGGAGTCACCAGCCTGGCCAGCTGGGCCTTGGCCTTGGCCCGGCTGGCTCCGTCAGTATCGTTGATCAATAGCTTGTAGAGTCGCACCGTGCCTTTTTTGTCGTCGTCCACAAATCCGGCAATGGCATCCACTGCGTCGCGCTTGACCTCGAGCTCGGCATCAAAAATGGCCCGGCGCAAGAGCGGCCGAGCTTGCTGCCATTTCATCGCCGCAATGACCGGAATTGCCGCCTGCCGCACCGTCACCTCGGACGAGGCCAGCATGGCCTCGGTGGTCATGGCGTCGCCGCCGAGTACGTCGCGCAAGGCCACGCCAAAGCGCAAAAGCGCAGCAAACGCGCGCCCCTGAATCTGCGGTGTCCGGGCAATGCCCTCCTTGAGCACCTTGATGGCGGTCTCCTTGGCCCGGCGGTAATAGGCCAGTCCCTCGGCAGCGGCAAACCTCACGTCAAATACCCGATCCGCAGCACCTTTCTGCAGGGTCGGCACAACGATCTGATTGTCCGCCAGCTTGGCCGATTCCATCGCTGCAACGCGGATTTTCGGCTTGCGATCCTGCGACGCCTGCTCCACTTGCTTGCTGGCGTCGAGCTCGCCCACGGCAATCAGCGAACCCGCGGCCAAAACACCCACTCGGCCCGGCTCCTGAGAAATGGCCGTGAGGGCCTCTTTGGCCACCGGGCTCTTGATCTTGCCCATAGCCACTACCTGCAGCTCCTTGACCTCGGGGTCCTTCTCAGCTTTGGCCGCCTCGGCCACCTCTTTGGCGGCTTCGGGACTCTTCATCTTGGCCGCACTCTCGGCCGCAGCACGGCGGACGTTGCGGTCGGGATCGACAATCGCCTGGGCCAGAAGCGGCAGAGATTTTTCTTCAGAAATATCGCCCAGGGTGGCCGCAGCAGTCTGGCGGACCGCCCAATCCTGAGATTTGAGGGCACTGCGCGCCCAATCCACCGAAGCCTGGGCCAACACCACCGGATCCAGACCAATGATCGTCATGATGGCTGTGGCCGCGGCGATACGCACGGTGTGATCGGAATCCTGGTACAGCTCGAGCAACGGCCGCAGGCTGCTCTTCTCGCCGATTTCGCCCAGCCCGCGCGCGCTCATGCGGCGGATATCCGGGTCCTTGTTGCCCAGCTCCTCGGTCAAAATGTCGTAGCCGGAATAGTCGCCCACCGCGATGAGGGCACGCGCGGCGACCGGACGATTGTCCGATGTCTGGTCGCCCAGAACGTCGAGCAAGATGGTCTTGCCGGCTTCATCACCCAGGCGAGAAAGTCCCTCGGCGGCCGCAACCCGGGCTCCTTCATCGCTGTGCTCGAGCGTCTTGTACAGGACCTGGCGAGCTTCTGCGTCGCCCAGACGGACCAGATTGGCCAAAATGGCCACGCCGGCGTAGGGCGCGATGTCGTTCAGTTCAGCCTCGCGACGGGCCAGTTTTTTGAGAGCTCGAATGGCTTTTCTGTCGCCGGGTTTGCTGGCCAGGGCCATGGCCATGGCGGCCTTAAACGATATTGCGAGGTCCTTGTCGAGCGCCGATCTGGCCAGGATTCGGCGCGCTTTTCGGTCGCCCATGAGAGTGAGCGCCTCTGCGTACCATACCCGCAGCGCCGGCTCGGCCTTGCCGGCCAGTTCGGCCAGCTTACCCATGGCAGAGCGGGCGCCGATCTCACCCAGGGCGCCGGCAGCGTGGCCACGCACTTCTGCGTCCGGGTCGGTCTCGGTCAAGTCGACCAGGGCAGGCACCGATGTGCTGTCCTTGACGTCGCCGAGCGCGTCGCACGCGTGCACCCGCACGTCCGGCTCGGATGAACCCAGCGAGCCCGCAATCAATGCTCGGGCCGCTTTTTTGGCGGCGTCGTGGTCGATCGGTGGTGGTTCCGGCGCGGCCGGCGGGGCCGTCTCGACTGGCTCGCTGACCGCGGTGGTCGCAGCCGGCGCAGCGCTCTCGCCAGGACTGCTCACGGCGATATAAACACCTCCAGCAATGGCCAGAAGAATGGCCGCCGTAATACCGCTGCGCATTCCGCTCGACATGCGGCGAGCAGGGGCACTGCGAGATGCCGGGCCAGAAACCATCGACCCCAGCTGGGCCGGCTGCGCCGTGATGGGTTGCTGATGGTCGAGAAAGGTCGCAAACGAGGGCGAGCGAGACTCGCTCACGTCCTTGAGATCGGACAATACGTCCACAACCGACCCATAGCGCGCCTCGCGGTTCTTGACCAACATGCGGCGGATCACATGCTCGACCGACACCGGCACGCCCGTGGTGAGCTGGGCCATGGGTGGCGGGTCGTTGAACAAATGCCCGCTGATGATCTCGCTGAGAGTCTCGCCGCCAAAGGGACGCTGGCCGGCGAACATCTCGTACATGATCACACCGAGCGAATAGATATCACTTCGCGCATCGACGTCACCCCCGTCGATCTGCTCGGGCGACATATAGTGCGGGGTGCCGAGCAGAGCGCCGGTGCGGGTGAGTTTGTCCCTGGCATCCTCCATTCCGACCAGCTTGGCAATACCGAAATCCAACACCTTGACCTCGATGCCACCGCGATCGCTGTGGCGCAAAAAGATATTGTCGGGTTTGAGATCGCGGTGCACAAAGCCCTTGTCGTGGGCGGCCTTAAGAGCGTGAATCGCCTGCTCCAGAATGACCACCGAGTCCTGCCAGGGCACTCTTTCGCGCTTCATCCGGGCGTCCAGAGTTTCGCCCTCGAGCAACTCCATGACCAGAAAGACCCGGCCATCGTCGATCCGGCCAAAATCGAAAATACCGACGATGTTCTCGTGGCGGATCTCGTTGACTGCGCGGGCTTCCTGGATAAAGCGATGCACCATGGCATCGTTCTGGCAATACTCCGGCCGCAGTATCTTGATCGCGGCTCGTTTGCCGATCTGTTTGTGCTCGGCAACATAGACCTCGCCCATGCCACCGTCGGCGAGCTTGCGGGTGATGTGATAACCACCGAGCTCTGTGCCGGCGAATTCGCCGAGGAACTCACCCGGTGCAGTGACCGGCCCGGCCTCGGCGGTTTGTGATGGCAGAGATTGCGCCGAGGCTTGTGCCGAGGCTTGTGCAGAGGACCTGGCCAGCTCCAGATCTTGCATCCTCACGCCCGTACCCAGGAGGGTCTTGTTGACCGGGGTACCCGCACCAGTGCCGACCAGGGTTTTTCCGGCGAAATTGGGATCGAGGGCAACGCTGACATCTGTGTCCTCGACCGTGACGAAGGTAGCGCTGGGATCGGTGAGATCGCTGGAATCGCTGGAATCGCTGAAGTCATTTGGGTTGTTGGGGTCGTTGCTCATCGGAAATCCTCGGTGACACCATGGCTGACTAAAAGGCCAACAGAGCGGCCTGTGCGGTCAATCGGACAGTACGGTCGGGGTCATGAACCAGAAGAGCGATGGCCTCGGCGTGCTTGTTGCCGCCCTTTTCAGCCAGTCTGGCCGCCACTGCGCTGGCATGGGCCCGCTCGGTAGCGTCCTCGCTGGCCAGCGCTTGCGGCACGTAGTCGAGCGCGGCATCGTTGCCGATTCGGGCCAGGGCCAGGGCGGCGCGGCGCCGCCGCTCGGCGTCGGGGTCATTTACCACCCGAACCAGCCATTGCAAGCCGTCCCGGTCGCCGGCATGGGCCAATATTTCGGCTGCCGCGACAGCGCGGTCGGCCTGGGGGCGGGCGAGCTCGGCCCGCAATGCCTGCCGGGCCCCGTCGTCGCCCAGGGCGAGCAGACCCCGCGCAGCGCGCCGCCAGCGCTCGCGCCCGGCAGGCGGTTGCATGGCGTCGAGCAGAACGGCCCTGGCTCGGTCGCCTCGCCCCACCATGGCAAGGGCTTCGGCGGCGGTCAGCTGGGCCGCCTTGTCGGAGTGCAGGGCCCGTTCGAGAGTGGCCAGGGCATCGCGGTCGCCCAGCTCGACCAGACAGGCGGCCAGTGCCACGCGCACTTTTTGCCCGGCTCTGTCCATGGCGCGGCGGACGTGTAGCGCGGCCTCGGGCAACTGCAAATCGCGCAGGGCACGCGCGGCAACCAGGTGAATCTGCGGCGAGCCCTTGCTGTCGAGAGCGCGGTACAACAGCGGTGCCACCGGGGCAGTGCCAGCCAGGGCAAGAGCTTCCGCGGTGGCGCGCAAAAGGGCTCCGTCCGAGCTCTGCAGATTTTTTTCCAGCTCGGCAAACGCGGTTTTCCTGCTCTCGGCCGGAGTTTTTTGGACTTGCTCCGGCTCGATCGCGACCGATGGGGCGCTGTCGCCGGTGCTCTTGACCGCAAAAACGACACCGACCAGGCCGACAACGACCACCACCGCAACAGCGATAGCCGCCCTGGCCACGGCGCCCGGTGACTTTGTGCGCGGGATCGAATCGGCCGACCGCTCTTTTACTCGCAGCGGTCCGGCCGGATCGGACAGCGTGGAGTCCTGGTCGCGAATACCGGCCTGCTCCTTGACGGTGGCGAGTTCGTAGAGCATCTCGTCGACCGACTGGTAGCGCTGGGCCGGATCCTTTTGCGTGGCGCGCAGGATCATGTGCTCCAGGGCCTCGGGAATGTCGCCGCCGAATTGTGACTGTCTCGGCGGTGGCACCGGTTGCTCGATGACCGCGGCCAACACGGCAGCCAGGTGATCGCCGGTAAACAGCCGCTTGCCCACAGTGGCCCGGTACATCATCACGCCCAGAGAAAAAATGTCCGACCGGGCGTCCACGGTGCGACCCATGGCCTGCTCCGGGCTCATGTATTGCGGAGTGCCGTAGAGCGACCCCTGCTGGGTGAGCCCCTGGGCCGCGCCAGCACTGCGCATTCGCGCGACGCCGAAGTCGAGCAGTTTGACAAAATGAGGATCGGACTGGCGTCTGGTCAAAAATACGTTGTCGGGCTTGAGATCGCGATGGACGATCTTCTTTTGGTGTGCCGCTGCTAGGGCGTGCATCAGCTGGCCAAATATGTGAACCGTCCGGTCGATGGGCAGCCGGCGTTGCCGCTTGAGAAGCTGACCGAGCGATTCGCCTTCGAGCAACTCCATGACGAAATAGACCACCCCGTCGAGCCCCTCGCCGTAGTCGTAAATATCGATGATGTTGTCGTGACCGATGACGTTGACCGCCTTGGCTTCCTGCAGAAAGCGGGTCACGACCTCCTGTTTCCGCGTGTATTCGGGCAGCAGAAACTTCATCGCGGCGCGCCGGTTGATGACCTCGTGTTTGACCTCGTACACCGCTCCCATCCCACCTTCGCCGAGCAGACGGACCACGGTGTAGTCGGCGACTCGGGTCCCGGCCGGCAAGACCGCCACCCGGTTGGCCGGAGCACCGTCGTGGGGACAGCTCTGCGCCGTGCTCTTGACCACGCTCATGCATTGTGAGCAGACCCGCATGTGAGGCCAGTCTAGCAGAGCTTGCCAGGGCACACAGTAAGGTGATTTGGCAGCGCGGCGGATTTGCCCTGCCGGGCGGGCGAGCCGCATACGCAGCTGGGCAGGCGACCGTTGATCGCGTCTACACGAAGCCGGATAATATCCGCAATGAACCACCAAGTCAGGGTATGGAGGTCGGCTGTAGTCGCACTGGCAATCTGCGTGGCAGGCGGGCCCACAGCGAGCGCACAGCCGGCAGAGGCCGAGCCGACAACCGCGGCCGACCCACCGCAAGTGACCTCGGCAGCCCAGGCCTTTGAACTGGCGCGCGCGCAGTTTCAGCAGGGCGAGTATGAAACGGCCCTGGCCACTGTCGAAACCGGCCTCGCCATCGAGGCGAAAAACCGCAGATTGCTTCGCCTGCGCGGCACCATATTTCTGGAAAAACTCGACTACGAGGGTGCCCTGGCCGCCTACGAGGCATTTCTGGATGCCGGGCCGCGCGGTGTCACCCGGCGCAAGGCCAAGAAAATCGTCGACAACCTGCAGATCGCTCGCACCACCTTCCTGAAAGTCCGGGTAGAAAACGGTCCAGCCAACGTCTATCTGAATCGCAAACAGTACGGCGTCTGGTGCCGGGCTGCACCCGAGTGCAAGCGCGGCATCGTGCCGCGGGGGTTCCGCGTCTATATCGAGCGCGACGGCTTTGTATCCAAGATCGAACGGGTGGCGATCAGCGCCGAGACGACCAACGAGCTCGCGGTAACCCTGGAAGAGTTGCCGTCCCAGCTGGACATAGCGGTCACCCCCAAAAACGCCCAGGTCACCCTGAACAACAACGATGAGTTGGGAGCGGGCGATCAATCTGTAACCATCCCTGCTGGTGACCACACGGTGCGGGTTTCTCTGGGCGGATTTGTTACCGCCGAGGAGCGCATTTCGGCACATCTGGGCAAGCCGGTGGCAGTGGCCGTGGAGCTGACCGAATTGCTGCGTGTTGTGCTGTCCGTGGCCGATGCCCAGCTCACTCTCGACGGCAATCCAGTCGCGCTCGACAACGGAGCTCTGCCCGTATCTCCAGGTCCCCACACTGTGGTGGCCAGAGCCGAGGGCTATCGCGACGCCGTGGTCGAGATACCGGCGCAGCGACAGCCCGGGTACCGGGTGGAAATCACTCTCCAGGCCGAGCCGGTGGTCGTATCGTCGTCGAACAAGGAGTGGACCGCGGCAAAAATCGCCTCGGTGGCAGCAACCGGGACCCTGGCTGCACTTGGTTACGGTCTCGCTGCAGTCGACGGTGCCCGCGCCAATAACCGCTGGGACGAGGCCAAAACACTCTGTCGCGAGCGCAGCGGCGACGGTTTGCTGTGCAACCCCGATGACCTCGGCCCCGGAGAGGAAGCCCGCGACACGGCGCGCCGGGCCAATATCGAGTTTGCCGCTGGCACGATTGCCGCGGTCGGCGGTCTGATGGCGTTGAACTGGCGAGAGAGAGCACCCCTTGACGGCGGTTTTTCGCTGCGGCGCAAGATCTCGCTCGGCGCCACAGTGGGCGTCGCAGCGCTCGGCCTGGGGACGTTTGCCTACTACCAGCTCGGCCAGCGCTCCGAACAGGATCGCTGCAATGGCGATCCCATGTGTCTCAATGATCTGGCCATCGCCCGCAAAAAAAACCAGGATGATAGCCAGGCGGCCATTCTCGGCCTGGCCGTGGCCGGCAGCGCACTCGGCGGTGCAGCATATCTGTGGTTCACCGCCCCCCGGCGCGAGCAACTGGGCGATGGGCGAGCCGTTCGTCTCGTGCCCCAGATGTCCGGCGACCGCACCGGAGTGCTGGTCATGGGTACATTCTGATCGCGGCGGACTCAGTGCGATTTTCGAGACGGGTTCTCCTACTCTGCTGGCCGACCCCGAAAAACTTGCCAGGATAGGTAAAACTGTTACTTACTTTTGGGGTGGGAACCCATGTGCTAGGGTACTTCGTATGGCCATCGCCATCGCCATCGCCAAACCTGTTGCCACACGACCCGTGCCGGCTCATCTCATTCGCCCCCATGCGCTCGAGGGACTGCGCAGAAGCGACGGTACCATCGACTGGTCGCCGTGGTATTTGACCGAGGAAGAGGATATGGGGCAGAGCGGCGAACAGGGGCAGATCATCGAGGTGCTGCAGTCCTCACTGCAGGTCCTGGCCCGGGAACGCGGCTGGTCATCGGTTCTGGTCGCCAGTGACAACTTCTTCGCCTGGGTCGACGGCGAGCCCTACGTTCAGGTATCGCCCGACGTATATCTTCTCGACAATCCACCCAGCACCGACGAACCCATGCCCGGTCGCTGGGAGGTCTGGCGGCCGGAGCACAGCGTGCCGCGTTTTGTGGTCGAAATCGTCTCGACCCAGTGGAAAAAGGATTATGAGATCAATCCAGCCCGTTACGACCATCTGGGTGTCGGCGAGCTGGTTCTCGCCGACAGGGACGCTGTTGTCCGGGCGTCCCGGCAGGATAGGCGCAGCGGAGTTCCGGCCGGGCGTTCGAACGATCGCAATCTGACCGCCAGGGACAGAGTGCCACTGTCGGTCTATCGGCGCAGTGCAGACGACCGGCTCGAATTGGCCTATTCCGGCAATGGACCGGCGTTTTGTGCCGAGCTCGACGCCTATCTGTGCTTTGAGCAAAGCTCTCCCGGCCGACCCCGGGTGCGCGTCAGCCGCGATCCCGAGGGCAACCATATCGTCCCCACATTCGCGGAGAAAGACGCAGCTGCCGAGAATCGGGTCAGAACTGCCGAAGACCGGGTCAGAACTGCCGAAGACCGGGCCAGAACTGCCGAGGACAAAGCGACAGCTCAGGCCGCCGAGATCGCCGCCTTGCGCGCACGCCTGCGCGATTTGCACAACTCATGAGTTCTGCATGTGATCGAAATAGCTGAGAGTTATCAGCGATTTACCCATTTCAGCATGAGCTCTTGACCGATCGCATCGCCGCGGTGTCGGCCTGTCCATACACCGCCGCTCGGTGAAAAGCCGGTACCAGACTTGCTTACCCGCCGGTAAATCGCTATCTGCGTTGCGATGGACAGCCATAGTTTCTTGCTCAACGCGGTCATCTACTTGACTGCTGCAGTGGTTGCAGTGCCCTTATTTCGCGCATTGGGATTGGGTGCCGTGCTGGGTTACCTGTGCTCGGGCGCAGTTATTGGCCCATTTGGTATCGGCCTGATTCGCGACGCCGAGAGCATCCTGCACTTTGCCGAGCTCGGCGTGGTCCTGCTCTTGTTCGTCATTGGTCTGGAGCTCAACCCCAAGCGTCTGTGGAACATGCGGCGCTCGGTGTTCGGCATGGGCGGCGCCCAGCTGGGCGGTACCGCGGTGGTATTGGCGCTCATCGCCTATGTGCTGAGCGTGCCCGCAGTGGCTGCCGGCATCGTCGGCCTGAGCATGGCCCTCTCCTCCACCGCATTTGCCCTGCAGATCCTGACCGAGAAAAACCAGCTGCGCACCCTGCACGGCCAATGTGCTTTTTCTATTTTGCTCTTTCAGGACCTGGCAGTCATCCCCATCCTGGCGCTTCTACCCCTGGTCGGCACTGCCGGGGTCGGGCCGGCCGAGAGCGATACCGGCTCGGCTGCGCAGGGTGTCGTCGTGATGATCGCAGTCGTCGCCGCTAGCTACTTCTTGCTGGGTCCGCTCTTGCGCGGTATTGCCGCAAGTCGCACGCGCGAGATCTTTACCGCGGCAACCCTGTTGCTCGTCGTCGGCATGGCCCTGGTCATGGAGTGGATCGGCCTGTCCATGGCCCTGGGTTCGTTTCTCGCCGGTGTGCTCCTGGCCGACTCCGAGTATCGCCACCAGCTCGAGGCCGATATCGAGCCCTTCAAGGGTCTCCTCTTGGGCCTGTTTTTCATCGCGGTGGGCATGAGCGTCGATCTCAGTCTGATAACCCGCTCGCCGCTGCTCATCGCAGCGCTTACCGGGGCGCTTTTGGCCGTCAAGCTGGGGCTCTTATACGGCCTGGGATGGCTTTTTCGAATACCCCGGGAAGCCCGGCGCAATCTGGCATTTGTCCTGCCGCAGAGCGGCGAATTCGGCTTTGTCATCTTCGGCGTGGCCACCACCCTAGGAGCGATGGAGCAATCCCTCGCCGATCTACTCATCGTCGTGGTCACCATGTCCATGGCTCTGACCCCGCTTCTATTCGCCATCAATCAGCGCTTTCTCAAGCGTTATTCCGATATATCGGAGCGACCCTACGACGATATAGCCCCGCAAGACAACCAGGTCGTCATTGCCGGTTTCGGCCGTTTTGGCCAGATTATCGGCCGTATTCTGCGAGTGCGGGGTATTCCCTTTACCGCCCTGGAGCACGACTCGGGGCAAGTAGATGTCGTGCGCAAATTCGGCAACAAGATCTACTACGGCGATGCGTCCCGTCTCGACCTATTGCACGCCGCCGGCATGGACCGGGCCAGGATATTCGTCCTGGCCATCGCCGACCGCGAGACCTCTCTCCAGGTGGCGCGCATCGTCCACGAGCACTTTCCTGACGTGAAGATCCTGGCCCGTGTGCGCAACCGACAACACGCCTTCGAGCTCCTCGAACTCGGAGTGGCCGACGTGTGGCGCGAGACTCTTTTGTCCAGCAGCGATATGGGCCGGGAAGTCCTGCAAGAGCTGGGCATGGACGCCGACGCAGCGACCGACACGGTGGCGCGATTTCTCGTCCACGACGATGAGATCATGCGCAAGCAGGCCGCGATCCACCGCGACGAAAAGGAGCTCATTCGCTACTCCAAGCAGGCTGGCGACCAGCTCGAACGGGTATTTCGCGCCGACGATCAGAAACCACTGGACGCCACAAAATGAGCATCCACCATAGAGACGGTATTTACTCGTCTACACACAGTCACATTGGAAAGGATGCAAGGTGACCGTGCGCGGCCTGAGCCGGGGCGCTCCGACGGTTACAGCGTTTTGAGGAACGTGATGATATCCATCTTCTCCTCGGGTGAATAGATCTCGCGTCCATCGCGCAAAAAGATGCCTTCATCGTGACCCCGGTTGCCAAGGCCCGCGCGCCACGTGCGATAGAGGTTCTCGTTGGTACGCCACGCAGCGGGGGCCCGGGAGGCCGCCGGGAAGCCGTTGCACTCGCGGTCGAAGTCGCGGTCCGGGTCGACCGCAGGGCCCACCCACCACCAATTTGGCCGGTCCTTGGCCCGGGTCAAAACAGCACAGAGAGTGGGCGCTGAACCGTTGTGAAAATAGGGCCAGCGAGCCCAAACTCCCACCAGCGGAGGCGGCACGTATCCGTCTTGTTTCTCGATGACGATGCCAAATTGCTGCGAGATGTGCAGATCGTTGAGCTGCTCCAGAGACGACATCCCCTCGGAGCGGTGTCGATCAGTCCCCACATCGATGACCGGGGTTTGCTCGTGGTAACGCACGCGGGTGGTCTTGATGAGCTCTTCAGGGGTCAGGGTCGCAGCATCGTCGCGTTGCCAGCCCTTATCGTAGGTCCCGTGGCAGCGGGCACAGTTTGCGTCAAATAGCGTCTTGCCGCGCATGGCTGCCGGCACGTCGATCTCGTTGGCGGCAAAGAAATCGGTGTACCGCGGCGCCTCGGCCGACATGACATACGTGGTGAGATCGCGAATGGTCTCCTGGTTGTCCAATATCCATTGCTCGAGCTCATGCAAGTCGGTGCCCCGCCCGAGCTCGTTCCACAGGATATTGGTCAGGATCGGATTGCCCGAGACCACCGAGCCGTCGAGTAGCCAGCGGTTCTTGTATTTCACGTTCCACCACGGCGCCGGTCGGCTGTCGGCAGGGATGTAGCGCAAGCGGTCGTGGCGGGGAAAAATCCCGTGAAATCGGTCTCGGGTCGCCCACGGATCGCGAGCCCGGTGAGACAGCGAAAGCGCCACCTGGGCCAGTGAGGTGTCCATTCCCGCGGTGAGCGGCGTCTTGGCTTCAATATAGAGCACCGACTCGCCCAGCCGTTCCAGCATGCGAACATCACCCGGGCCCGCCCCGGCGAGTTTGCCCAAAAGTTCCGGTGGCACCACGCTCACCGCAGAATCCCCCACAACAAAAAACCGATTGGCGCGAGCGGTCCGGTTGGGCAATCCCATAACCCGCTGTCCGAAAAGCTCGCCAGTGTGACAGGCCGGACAGCCGAAGGTCATTCCCGGCCCATCCGCGGTTTCCATGATCGTGGTTCCCATGCGGTATTCGGGACGCTTGCCGTCGGGAAAGGGAATCGGATTGGGAGATGTCACCGGAGCGTCGGGATACGTCACCAGCCCCAGCCAGGCCTCAATACCGTCGATGCTGCGAATTCCAGTGATCGCCCCTATCACCTTCTTGAGCAGAGCACGGATGGGATTGCCATCGTCGGGATCAACTGCAGCCTCGAGCAGGCGCAGAGGAATCAATGACCCGGTCACCTCGACGGGATAGAAGAGCACGCTCATGCCCCCCCTGAGCCGAGCTGCCTCGAGTGCGGCAGGCTCCAGGCCATAGGGGTTGGACCGACCCTCCAGTGGATACGCAACTCCGCGGCTCCAATCCGGCGTTACCTGACCCGCAGCCGGTGTTCCTGTCGACGCCATCAGGATCGCAGAGAGCAAACCTGCAAGCGTCAGATGACGTGTTTTCACTGCACTCGTGCGCAACGCAAAAAACATCCGCGTTTCCATGGCGCGTTTGATCATTCTCGGTTCCTAAATCGAAGCTAGTAAGATTCCCGCCGACTTCAGTGCTCGCAGCGCCCGGGAAACACGAATAAGGCAGCAAGCACCCCAAGGCGGTCATCGGTACATCCCGAACGGCTACCTGTGCCGAAGGTAGGTCAAGCCATATTGTGCAGTCAAGCGGTCAACTCGGCCCACAGACGCAAAAATTCCCTGCAGCCACGCCCATGAAGCCGCTTCGAGAGTTGCGAGGGTGATTCAGTGAACCTGGCCGACTTGCTCTCGCTCTCAAGTCCGATTTTCTGATTCTGTTTCTACATGTGAAGTTGAACGAGGCCGATGCCAAGCGCCGAATAACACGATCCGAGGATCGTATCAGCGGCGAAGCTATTCGGCCTGCAGTACCAGCGATACCTGGAAACCGGCGTCGGTAGGCTCTCCATCCTCGTCTTTGGGGATTCCGAATCTCCAGCTCTTGGCTCGCCGCTCGATACAGCGATCGCCGCCCGGGTCGAATCCCTTGGCCTTGACTCGAACCACACGGCCGGACGGGCCCACTGTGAATTTTAACCCCACAGTGCCGCCAGATGATGGATCCCGCTTGAGGAGGTCTTTGTGGCAGCGCTTGAGGCCGTTCATGTACGCTGTCCGGATCTTGCGCAGAACGGCGTCGGGGCTGAGCGTGGTGTCGTCGTCCGATCTGCCGCCGCCCACCTTGACCCGGGTACGCGGCACTTTTTCGCGCGTCTTGGCCTCGGTCTTGGTCGTGCTCCCGCCCGGTCCCTCGACCTGGGGTCCCTTGCCCGTACCGATCTGACTGCTGCCGTCACCGCGCGTACCGCGGCGGGAACCGCCGCCGATCTCGACCTGAGCGCCACTGCGCTTGATGTCTTCGATGGCCTGGCCGAGGTCGTTGCGCGGATCGCGATCACTCGAGCCGCCTCCGACGCCCCGATCGCCGAACGCATCGGCGAGCAGATTTTCGGCGTAGCGGCGGGCATCTTCTTCTAATTGCGCTCGCTCCTCGGCGCTGCGACCGGGCGGTTGGTCGCTCTTGCCCTTATCGCCTTTGCCCTTCTTGCCCTTGTCGGGCGATTTCTTGGCCGCGGCTTTCTTTTCCTTTTTCTTGCTGTCTTTGTCGCCCTTGTCGGCCTTCTTATCGGCCTTTTCGGTCGGCGGTGTGAGCTGGATGTCCTGCGCGGCAACCGTGGGGCGCTGGAATGTCTCGTTGAAAATGCGTGTGGTCCGTTTCTTGATCACCCGGTCGCGCTGATAGGCAAATAACCCGATGCTGAAATGGATGAGCAGCGAGATGGCCATGATGATCGACAACATGGGGTCGAGGCGGTCGGTGAACGTACCGCGCACAGACGCCGGCAAATGCGGCCTGGGCTGCCGGGGCGGCTCGGTGACGAACTGAAAGAGGAGCGTCATCTCGCCGACTACGATCTTGCCGCGAGCCGACTCGTTGAGCGGTACGACCCAGGTATGGCCGCGCCGCTTGGCCCCGCTCTGCTTGAGAGCGATCAGGGTCCGTACTCCGCTGCCATCGGATACCCGGCCGTCCATATTATTGGCAAAGGTCAAAAAGTACCGGCCGTTGCGCACGGCAAACAGCGTCCAGCGGCGCGGCAGCCCGCTCACCGGCACAGAGAACGTGTTCTTCGCCGATTGCCCGATCGTCACATCCTGACGCTGGCGAAGCAGGCGCTCTTCGACGATCTTGCCGCCGAGTATGACCCCGATACGCAGAATGCGACTGCGCTCACCTTGCGGTTGCTCGTGGTTTTTCGATGGTGCGGAAGCCATGGCTAAAACGGCGCCTTTTTGACAGAGTCGAGTACTTTGGGCAGAAAGTCCTGCTTGAGCGTTTCCCACTTGTAATTGATCGTGCGAGCTTGCAGCACGTAGGCGACCAGCGGCCTCGGCACTTTGCCACACACTGTGATGACCTTGTCGATCACATAGACCTTCTGACCATTGCGCTCTTCGATGTGAAACTTGCCGCCGTCGTTTTTGTCCGAGGATTCCTCATCGCAATCGTTTGCCCGGGCAGTGAGCGGCGCGCTCGCCGACAACACCGCGAGTGCGATGACCGCGAGTGCGGTGACAAGGGCGAGCTTCTTGAACCATTGGGACATGGGCGATCCTTTTCTCTTGGCTCCGCTGTCTGGCTCGGCTTGCTGACTCGGCGTACGTCCTTTCGCCTCACCAGTCGTCGTCGGAGCCGGATTTCTTCTGCTTGGCGCGCTTGCGCCGCTTTTGCTCCCGTTTGATCAGTTTGTTTACCTGCTTGGTGCGGCGGTTGACCAGATCGATGTCGGCACCGCGCATGGTGCGGTACTCGTCGAAATAGGTCTTGGCGCGCTCCAGCCGTTTGAGCCTGTCCATGGCCGTGCCGTCCAGCTCGGGAAACGGATCGGCATCAAAGTAAAGCAGAGCCAGATTGTAGTAGGCTTTGGCGTAGGAGCGGTCGGCGCTGAGCGCGCGCTTGTAGGCGACTTCGGCCTTGCGAAGCAGCTCGTTTCGACGGGGGCTGTCGGCCGGATAGTCGGCCGAGCGACCCCGGTACGCCGAGCCGAGATTGGTCCAGGTGATCGCGCTTTTGACCTCGAGCGATCCGGTCAGTTGCTCGTAGAGCGAAATCGCCCGGTCGTAGTTCTTGTTGCGCAAATAATGTTTGCCCAGATTGACCATGGCGCTGCGGTAGCTGGGCGCCAACTCGACCGCCTTCTGATAGGCCAGCACGGCCTGCTCGGGCCGCTCGGTGCGGTCGTAGATCAGGCCGTATACGTAGTACACACCGGGGTTTGACCGGGCAGCCTTGCGCTCCTTGTACATCATGTCGAGCACGACTTCTGCAGTGTCGTACAGGCGTTTGGTGTAATAGGCGTGCGCGATCACGACGACTGCGTCGACACTCGTAGCGTCGGCGGCCAGGGCATTGCGAGCCTCGCGAATCGCCCGGTCGGGGTCTTTCTTGGTGCCACGCAGCGAGTCCCAGGCCGCACGCAGATGTCTGGCCACCCGCTGCTTTTGTTCCTCGGCGCCCAGATCGAGATCGGGCGGCTCGATGGTGGCTGGCCCGGCCGACTCATCGCCGGCCTTGCCCGCTTCATCACCGCTCGTGGACCCGGCCTCGCCATCACTCTGGCTTGCCGAATCGCCGCTGGCCGGACCGGTCGGCGGCGATTCGCCGTCCATGAGCTCGGTATCCTTTGCGGCGCCCGGTTCTGAGGAAGAGCCGGGCGTGGTCTTGCCCTTCTTGTCTTTGCCGCCGCAGGCGCCAAGAACCGCGATCAGTGCGGCCAGAATCACGCCCAGGGAACGGGCCATCCCGTTAGACACGTGCCGGCGCGAAACTCGGTCTACCTGGACACCTGCCGGCTCATGGTGAGTTGCAATGATCATGGATCCTCTGTTCCGTCGATCAGCTCTTCGTGCAGAATGGGAAACTCGTCGGGAAACTCCCGATTGAGATTTTCCAGCGCCAGCTTGGTCCATCGGTTGCTCAGACTTTTTTGCTTGCCCTGTTCGACCACGAAGACCCATTCGGTCTTGGCCTCGTCGACCAGGGCCTGAAGCCTTTGAGCCAGGCCTTCTTCGTACTTGGCGAGCAGTTCGAGCTCGGGGGCCTTGCGGTCGAGGTTGACCACGTATCTGGGCGTGGGCATCTCGAAAATCTTTTGCGCATACGCGGTCTTGCATTCGCCGTAACGAACTTTGGCCGCCATGGCGTACTCGCCGATGCCAAATCGACCGAGTGCGACGTACTGGTCCTGGATCTTGGTGGTGAGAGTGTCCAGGGCGCGGATCATCGACTTGGCCTGTTTCTCGGTGCGCGCCTGCTTCTTGAGGCGATAGGGCAGAAACTTCGTTTTATAGTCGCGCTCGGCGAAATACAGGGCGTATTCGCCGGCCAACCTGGCACCGCGGGTATTCTTGGCCGCCCCCTTGCGCTGCCAGGCCTTGATGGTCTCCTCGCGATAGGTGTCGGCGTCGCGATTGCGGCGCCGTTTGGCGTAGGCCCTGGCAATGTCGTAGTAGGTGAAGATGTAGTCGTCCTGGTTGACCGCATCGTTGCCGTATTGCTTTCGCCAGGTCCTGTAGGTGTCGACCAGATTGCGAACGTCACCCGAGGAGCGATAGATGCGCGCGATCGCCCACAGCGTGCGATCTTTGCGCCGCCGGTCGCTGTCCTCACGCTCGTACTGGCGATACAGTCGGATCGCCTGCTTGAAGTTGCGGTCGAGTTCGCTGAGCAAAGCGGCGTTGAACAGCGCATCGAGCTTGACCTGCTCGAAGCTCTTGGCCTGCTCGCCAGGGGGTGGTGGCGGCGGTTTCAGGCCGCGCCGCCGGGCCGTTCTGGCCTGGCCGTGCAGCTTGAGATACGTGCTGATGGCGTTCTTGTAGTCGAATACACCTTGATAGGACAGCGCGGTGAGTCGCAGCGCTTCGAGATAATAGGCGCTCTTTCGAAATGCCGGGCTTTTGTCGTCGGTGAACTCTTTGAACAGGTGAATGGCGGTCTTGGGCTTATCGGCCTCGCGGTAGGCGATCGCCGAGTTGTAGAGCGCCGTGGGCACGTCTTTATCGTCGGCCGGGGCAGATCGGTAATAGACGTAGAACGCCTTGGCCGCGTTCGGGTAGTCACCATCCTGAAAGAGCCGCTCGGCCTTGCGAAATTCGATCGAGCGGTTCTGCGATTGGGCCAGGGCGATGGCGGCCTGGTCACCGCATTTGGAGCTGATGAACTTCTGGTTGGTCTCTTTGAACTTGTCGTCCTCACCGCGAGCGTCGTAGATGCTGAGCAAGCCGTCTTTGGCCTTGGCCGCCTCGGGGCTGCCGCAGAAACGCTCGACCACGACCTCGAAACGCCGGATCGCATCGTCCAGATGCAGATACGACACCGACACGATGGCCGAATTGAGCGCCATCTGCGGTGCGGTCTTGGGATCGTTGATCAGGGTCTGATACTCGTCGTAGGCGGCCTGCAAGTCGCGGTGGATGAGCGCCATGGGCAGCGGCTGGATCGGCCTGGCCAGCGCCTTGAGCTCCTCGGTGGTGGGTACGCGAATGGCGGCAGTCGCGCCGGCCGCGACCTCCCTGGCCGCCTCCGCCTCGTAGGACTGGATGATCGAGTATGCTGCGTCCTCGAAATACTCGCTCGATAGCTCGCGATGGTCGCGCACCCAGCGGTACTGCTCGACCGCTTCGAGATAGCGCTCGGTGAAGAATAACGCCTCGGCCATGCCAAAGGTGAAGGTATAGATATGCTCGGACTCGGGGTATTGCTCGAGAAAACTCCGGTACAGCTTCAACGCCTTGCCGTAGAGGTCGAGGTAGCGCTGTTTGGCCGGTGGATTATCGACCCCGGCAGCGATGTATTCCTCGCGCAACTGAGTCGCAGCAGCATGCATATTGCGCGCGGCGGCATAGAGCATGCGCTCGCCGATACGGCGCTGATTTTCCATCGCACCGCGGTCTTTTTCGTTGGCCAGGTACCACTCGGTGCCCGGCCCATAGCGCGTGGCCAGTTCGCCGGCCGCCTCGTCCGCAGCCAGTTTGTCTCCCTTGGCCTCGTAGGCGTTGACGATTTCCTGGTGGACGATGGGATTCTGTGGGTGCAAATGCCACGGCTTGCCGATCGCCTTCTCGTAACACGCAATGGCCTGATCATAGGCCTGCAACTCGCCAAACGCGTTGCCCAGGGTCTCCCACACGTCGCGCAAATGGGGCTCGGACTCGCGGCCCTTGTAGAAATCCTCGACTCGCTGCAGGGACAGGGCGGGATCGGTGTCGGGCTCGTTATTCCACGGATCGGTGAACGCCACCGCGATGTACTGCAGCGCCTCGCCGCGAAGTTCCAGCCTGGGCTGATCGCCACGCGCCACGATCTCGTCGTAGAGCTTGACCGATTCGTCAAAATACTGAATGGCTTCGATCAAAAAATCGCGCCGGTAATACGACCAGGCCAGCTTGTACAACGACTCGGCATAGAGACTGGAGCTCGCAACCCTGGCCACCTTGCTATAACCGGCAATGGCCTGGTTGAGCTCGCCGTGGACCGAGAAGTGATGGTCGCCGATACCGCGGACCCAGGCGTGCTGAATCAGTTCGTCGTCGGCCCCGGGATAGGGTGTGCAATCGCTGTACGGATCGGTGAGCACACGGCTCTCGGCAGTCTCGCGGGCCTCCTCTCGAGTCGGCACGCGCGGGGCCGGATCGCCGTATTTGTGCTTGTTTGCACATACCAGGGCCAGAAAGATCTTGAGCGACCGTCGCTCGTCGTCGAGCTTGCCGTAATAGGCCAGTAGATAAAGGGTTCCGGGCAGCTGGCGGTAGTTGGGAAAGCGCTCGAGGATCCGCTGCCAGAGGACGATCGACCTCGAGTAATCGGCAATGGGGTCGCCTGCCAATTCGCCGCTTTCCTCGCGCAGTTCGAGCTCGTATTCGGCCAGGTCCAGGTATAAATCGGCGAGCCGAAACATCGCGTCAGGAGTGAACTCCTGGTGATCGGGATGGTCTTTGATAAATTTCTCGAGCAGAGCAATGGCCTCGAGATGGCGGCGACGCTTCTCCGCGTCGGTCCTGGCGATGCGCTCGGCATAACGCTTCTCGAGCTCTTTGGCCCGCAGGTCGAACTCGCGCTGTAGCATGATGCGCAGGCGCGCGTGATGCTCGCGGATCACTTCTTCGTACCGAAGAAGGTCTTTTTCGACCTCGGCCAGGACCTCGAGTTCCTCGGCGCTCAGAGGTCGCTTGACCACATTCAATACAGTTTGTCCGGGTGCCGACTGGCCCGGCGCTGCCTGGCTCGGCGCTGATTGATCCGGTGCTGATCGGCCCGGCTGAGCTGCAGCCGGGCTGGCCACGAGAACGCCGGCCAGTAGGGCAAGCGTGGTCCGGGCGGGATAGGTGGTCACTGCGAACCTCCGTCCTCGGTCGGTTCTCCGCCTCCTTCGAGGATCTCGCGGAACTCCTCTGTGAGCGTGCGGGCCTCGCGCAGTCTGTCCAGATTGAGCCGCTGGGCCGCCTCGTCGACCGCTTCTTTCTGCGACCAGGCGACGTCGATCACCCCGATTTCGGAGCGGACCAGCACATCGTAGAATTTGTGCTTTACCTGGGTGAAGCTCACGGACAGAATGACCCCGCCGAGAACGCGGGATTCGGCTTCATAGGTCACGAACTCGCGCTTGTACGCCACCAGCTTGGCCTTCTCCTCGATCAGGGCCGAGCGAACCTCGGTCAGTGCGGCTTTCACCACTTCGTCGACAGCTTTTTGTATCCTATCAAGAGCGAGAGTGAGCGAGTTGGCGGTACGCATGAGCGCCGCGATCTGGTTGCCCTTGGCGCGGTCATTTCCCGTCGCGCGCCCGACGATGCGCGACACATAGCGATGCTCGTCGACCAGGGCGATGCGCAGCTGGGCGCGCAGGGCCCTGGACCGCAGCGCCGCCTCATCGCCGGTGCCCGCCTCGTCTTTGGACAGCAGCGCCTCGCGACGAACCCCGTCGAGCTCGGCAGTCATTTCACCGATCTCGCGGCGCAGTTTTTCGATGGCTTTTTGCACTTCGGCCAGATTGGCCGGTTTTTTGCCTGCCGCGATCTCATCGGCGATATACTTTTCCAGGGCGACCAGAGTGGCTCGCGACGCGTCGATGATGGTTGCCACCTCAGCTGCGCGCTGGTCGACTAGTACGTATTCGCTCTTGGCCCGCTCGATGCGTTTGCCGTAGGCGACATCGGCGTTGGGCAGCCTGGCCAATTCCCCGGCCACTTTTCGCCGCCTGGCAGTCAACCTGGCCAGCTGGGCCTTCTCGGCCGGGTTGGCGTATCGGTTGGCCAGCACGCGCACGCGCTCGGCCAGCTTCTGCCGCATCGAGAACAGCTCCTCGACGATCTCGGTCGCTCGTGTTCGCTTCTCGGCCAGGCGGGGAAACACGTTGACCCGCGACGGCGAGGAGAGAGCGCGCTCGAGGCGCTCGATGGTGCGCTCGGCGTCGGCGATCTCATCGGCGATATCGCCCAGGTCGGTCTCGATGGCGATCACTCGCTTGACCTCGGGTTCCTCGCGGATCCATGCAGCTGCCACTTCGGGCAGGGTCGCATTGACGTCGAAGGTCGCCGAGGTTCGCCCGGTGATCTGAGCCATGAACGTCTGCGGGTCGGCGCGCTGGGCAATGATGCGTTCGAGTTCCCGATGCGGCTTTTCGAACGTGCCGTGCGTGTCATCGAAGATGACCTGGGCCTTGCCGTATTCCTCGGAGCTCTTGCCCAGCTCTCGGTCGATCTGTCCCTGCGCTTTGCGGATCCGCAAGTTGCCCTCGAGGATCTTGACCTCGGGCAGCTTGGACGAGGTCGGGTCGGCCAGGGCCAGAAGTTCGAGCGCGCGCAGCGCTTTGTCGAACTGCTGGTTTTTGACGTACACCCATGCGACCTCGTAAAGCGCCTCGTCGAAAAGATCCGATTTGCGTTCGATCTCGAGATATTGGTCGATGGCCTTGGACGGCTGATCGCGCTCGTAGTAGACCCGGCCCAGGGCCATGTGGGAAAGCTCGCCGACGCGGGCTTCCTTGTCGGTTGTGGGCTGAAGTTTGACCAGTTGGTCGAATATCTGCGCCGCCTTGCCCAGATCTCGCTTGGCGACGTAGGACGCGCCCATGAAATACTGAGCTTGAAAGTAGTATTCGGAGCCCTTGACCACGTTTACAAAGAAACTCACCGCCTGGTCGTAGTCGTCCTTGAAATAGGCGTATTTGCCCCGGACATAGGGAACCGAGGGCCGGCGCTTGCCGGCCGGCACAGCGTCCAGGGCTGCCAGCCATCTGGCCACGTCCTTGCTGTCGCGCAACTTGAGAGACAGCTCGATCAGGCGCTCGAGGCCCTGCTGGTAGAACTTGCTCTTGGATCCGATCTGAGTGACCAGTCTGGTAAAAAACGTCCGCGAGGCGACGTGGTCGCGCTTCTGAAATAGCGATTCGGCCAGGTAATAAAGCCCTTCGTCATACGAAGGGCTTTTGGGGTTTTTCTCGACAAAGTCGTAGAGCATGATGGCGGCGCCGTCGAAGTCGCCGATGCCATAGGCGACCTGGCCGTCGATGAGGCGCCGCTCGGCGCGATTGTGCGCTGCTCGATCGGTCTGGCTCGGGCGCTTGATCGACTGTCGCAGAATATCGATCTCGGACTGAAGCTCGACCATCCTCCTGCCAATATCGTCGACTGGGTCGGCATATGCGGACAGCCAGGAATGACTCGACAGGATCGCCGCAATGACCAACCCGACCCGGCCCTGCGGCAGGGCCGCGAGTGGCCGATGCGCAGATGCCGTGTTCACTTCTCGGCCGTGCCCTTGCCGTAGCTGACCTTAAAATCGATGGCCGGGCGATCCTCGAGAGGAGTCGTAGGGCCACCTTTTTCGAATGCTACCGCCTCGATGCGGGTGGACTTGCCCTCGCTCGCCGTAAACGTGTGACTCGATCGCACGGTGAATTTGTACTTGGTCAGGTATTTAAAAACGCCGTAGCCGTGGCCGCGATACAGGGCCAGAACGCTGATGGTATGGCTGCCCGGCGCAATGGGACCAGTGAGCACTTCGAACTCTTTGTTTTTGTGCAGGGCTCCGCTGTCGTCCGAGCGGGCGAAAATCTGCGTGCCATCGAGGGCGTACACCAACTTGACCAGCCGAAACGAACCGCCCATCTTGTTCTTGTGCACGATGGTTGCGTTGGCACCGACACCGCCGCCCAGCACCGCTTCTTTGAGCATACCGACCCGCGCCTTGGCCCGCCAGGCCCGCTCTTTGAGCGCCTGGACTCGCTGCTCGAGCCGGCGCAGTCGGAGGTTCACCGGCATGGTACTGGTGGCGGGATCGGCTGGACCCTGCTTGATACCCGGATTGGAAGTCGGGCTGGCCGGGCCGGCCGCGTCCGCCCCGCTGCCAGCCTGGCCGGTTGCCGCGGCATCGGCCTTTGCCGGATCGGCCGGCTTCGACCCGCCGTTCTCGGATTGGCCGGACTGACCCGCGTCGCCGCCAGAGCTGGCCTGCTCGGCGGCATTGTCCTGGCCATCGGCTGCAGGTTCTGTGGACGGTTGTGCCGGCTGGGCCCAGGCGCCAGAAGCAGCGAATGCAAACGCGATAGAGGCAAGAAGGACCGACAAGATGATCGAATAGCCGGCCCGGCCCGTCGAAACCCGGCCTGCCGCGGCGGTGCTAACTAAATGCATTTGGAATCCTCCACCGGTGCTGCCTCGCGGGCCCTTTCGGACGGCATCATCCCACGGACAGAATCCTAGAGATGGTTGTAACATCAGCAGGTTGCACGAGCAAGGCAGGGAATCGCCGAGTCTGTAACGGTCACAGAATGGCCATCCTCTCGACAGTGCGATCCACAGTACTTGAGTGAGACGAGGTTGTCTCAGGTCACGTCTCAGCTCGCGTTTCGAGTCACGTTTCAACTGATCCCTTAGAGAATTGATTCGGATGGGGCATTTGGCTTCGATTCACTGGCCAGTCGCTTGTGTTGGTCGACCCGGCGCCACAGTGCTTCCAGCAGCGCGGCAATCCCTTCCCCGGTTACCGCTGAAATGACGTGAAGCTCGAACCCTCGCCCCGCAAACTCGGCCTCGATTTCATCGGCGCGAGCTCGGGTCTCGGGCAGGTCGACCTTGTTGAGTGCCACGATCTGTGGCTTTTCGGCCAGATCCCTGGAGTAGCTGTCAAGCTCGGCGTTCAACGTATCGAAATCCTTCATGGGCTCTCGTCCCTCGCCGGTCATCGAATGAGCCTCGACCATGTGGAGCAAAACTGAAGTGCGCTCGACGTGGCGCAAAAAACGGTGCCCCAGCCCGGCACCCTGTGCCGCTCCTTCGATCAACCCGGGAATATCGGCGACGACAAAGGAACGCTCGTCCGAGAGGTGGACCACGCCGAGGTTGGGAATCAACGTCGTGAAGGGATATTCGGCCACTTTCGGTCGAGCGCGCGAAATTTTGCTGATGAATGTCGACTTTCCCACGCTGGGATAGCCGAGAAGCCCCACATCGGCCAACAGCTTGAGCTCCAGGCGCACGGTGAGCTCCTGTCCGGGAGTACCGGGTCTGGCAGTGCGCGGCGCCTGGTTCCAGGGTGTCTTGAAATGGATGTTGCCGTGACCACCGCGGCCGCCTCGAGCGATCACGCAGCGCGCATTGGGCTGACCCAGATCGGCGATGATCTGGTCCCCATCGGTCGCCCACACGACTGTGCCCACGGGCACGCGCAAAATCAGATCGCGACCGCTCTTGCCGTACTGATCTTTGCCGCGGCCGTCCTCGCCGCGCTCGGCCTTGTAGTGTCGCTTGTACTTAAAATCCAGCAGAGTCGAGAGCTGGCCATCGGCAACCAGCACAACGTCGCCGCCATGGCCTCCATCGCCCCCGGACGGGCCGCCGCGCGGGACATGTGCCTCGCGGCGAAAAGCGATGCACCCATTGCCGCCATCTCCTGCTTTGACGTGGATCGTGGCTTCGTCTATGAACTGCATGGTGCCTGCCGGGTCAGATTGCCGAACGACAGAGACTGCGAGCGACCCGCCGGGCGCTTCCGGGGCGGACCGGTCTGGCTGTGCCGGGTTGGTCGACCGCGAGCAGGGTACACTACAGAGGCCGCGACCTGCGGCCAGGGCGGCGCTGGTATGGACGATTTGTCGCTGTGCAGGCGGTCCTGCCCTGCGCCGGGCCCTTCCCCTCTACGGTGCTCTGGCCATCGCAGTGTCGGTGCTCTTCGGCGGCAACGGCATGCGACCGGACGATCTGGTCGACACAGCCCGGCACTCTGCCGGGCTTCGCCTGTCTCTGTGGGCGGGCTGGCTCCTTCTCGCCGCTCCGGCCACGCGAGCTCTGCTGTCCGGTGATCAGCTCGACTATTTGCGCTGGCTGCCGATATCGCGCCGGTCATTTTGGCTGATCCTCGGCGTTTTGCTACTGGCCATCGAGAGTCCATGGGCATTGTTGTGGGGGTTGGGCGGTGGAATCGGCGTCATGCTCTCGGTCTGGATCCCGACAGCAGCAGTGCATGCGTGCATCTCGGTCCCGATCCGGGGCTGGCCCGACGCGGTGATGAGTGCCAGCTGGTTGGCCTTGCTCATCCTTGCGATGGCGGTGGGCGGGAGCGCCTGGGTGCCGCTTTGTGTGGGTGCAGCCGGGCTGGCATGGGCCATGCCGCTGGCCTGGGCGCGCGGGCCGGATCGGGTCGGCTGGACAGGCACGCGGCGACTGGTTCAACATCCCGTTATCGCCCTGGCCCAGTGTTATGTCCGCAGCCTTTTGCGCGCTCGCTGTGGAGCTCTGTGGCGCGCGCTCGTGTTGATCGCCCTGGGCGCGGCGTTTGCCGCATTGTTCGCCCATGCCAACCGTTTTGCCAGCGCCGAATTCATCACTGTGGCAACTGTCATCGCTGCTGTCAGCATGGCTCTGGCCACCGGCGGCCTGGCCGCTCCTGTGGTCGAAACCGAACGCGGTCTGCGCTGGGTCATGGCCAGCAGCGGACTCGGGCACGATGCGCGCACTGGCGCTCGAGTTCTCGCCATGGGCTGGCTGGGATTCTCGCTCGGCACCCTGTACGCGGTCGTGGTCGCGTTTGCAGCTGGGCTGACCGGCTGGCCAGCCGGTCAGCTGGCCGGCAGCTCTGTACTCATGGGAGTCGCCATGGCGCTCTTTGCCGGCCGTGTCACCAGCTGGGCCGAGCGCGCCGATAGTGCCGCAAAATCCGGTCGGGCCGGTCGGGCCGGTCGGGCCGACGAGCTCGATGAAACGGATGGTATCGATGGCAACCGCATCGTGATTGCCATGCTCGGCGCGGTCGTTGTTGCTGTCGTGACGATCGCGGTGCTCGACGAGCTGAGCGCACCTGCACTGGCCGCGCTCGCTCTGTCTCTGAGCTGGCAACGCGGATAGAGAGGCGCTGATGCTCCACGTACACAACGTATGCAAAACACTGCGCGGCCGGCGGGTCCTCGACGATGTCTCGTTGGTATGCGAGGAGGGCGCGATCACTGTGCTCACCGGAGCCAACGGTGCCGGCAAGTCGACTCTGCTCAAGATCATCGCCGGGGTCATGGAGCCGGATCGGGGTGCGCTGACGATTGCCGGTTCTGACCGGGCGCACGCTCCGGGCCGAGCCAGGCAAGCCCTCGGTTATGTTCCAGAGCGCGCCAATCCACCCGGACACATGACCGGCGAGGAACTGCTTTACCTGGTCCGTGCACTCAAGGGGGCGCCTCCTCTGGCCGACGATATCCGCGCCCAGCTCGGCATCGACGCGATCGCAAACCAGCGCATCGAGCGACTGTCGCTGGGCGAGCGCCGCCGCGTGTGTCTGGCCGCTGCCATGGTCGGAGCGCCCCGGCTCCTTGTCCTCGACGAGCCGACCAACGGCCTCGACGTCGGCGGTATTGCAGTTCTTGGCGAACTCTTGCGCGAGTGCAAAACGCGCAGCGCGGCCGTATTACTCGCCACCCACGACGTTCCGTTCGCCGACTCGCTGGCCGATGCCAGGCTACACCTCGACCGCGGCCAGCTCGTAGTGCCAGCGCAGTGAATCATCCGGCCAGGCAGCCGGGCTAGCCCGGGGCCGGATAAACCGAGACGCGCTTTTTGCTGCGTCCTTGGCGCTCGTACTTGACCACTCCGTCGACCAGAGCAAACAGGGTCCAGTCCTTGCCAGTCCCCACGTTCTGGCCCGGATGGATCCGGGTGCCGAGCTGACGGACCAGAATATTGCCGGCGCGTACCGGCTGGCCGTCGAATTTCTTGATGCCGCGCCGTTTGGATTCGGAGTCGCGACCGTTGCGTGTAGAACCCTGACCTTTCTTATGCGCCATTGTTCTCTCCCTCGGGCAAAATGACCTCGCCGATCTTGACTGCGCTGTAGTCCTGGCGATGCCCGGTTTTGCGCCGGTAGTCCTTGCGGCGTTTGAACTTGTAGACGATCAGTTTCTCGCCACGGCGGTGCTCGACGATCTCGCCGGTTACCCTGGCTCGATCGACCCACGGTTTGCCGACCAGCACCGAGTCGTCACCCGAGACCAGTAGAACCCGATCGAACTCGACACTATCGCCCGCATCGCCGGACAATTTCTCGACCAATACCGTATCGCCCGGCTGGACCCGGTATTGCTTCCCGCCTGTTTGAATCACAGCGTACATGGCCATCACTCCGCAGAGTATTCCTGAAGAATCGGGGAGTTTAGTCGTGTGGGCGAGTTCGTCAAGCAGGATCGCCATCGAGCTTGTTGGACCGACCAATTGGCCGGCAACAAAAGTAGCCAACATCCGCGACTGCTGGGTTTTTGTGCAGTGTGATTTGGCCGAGAACAGCAGAATTGCGCAATTGAGGCGAAATTCGGAGAAATTTTGTGCGGTCCCGGTGATGGGTGAGGCTGGGTTTGGGCGGACGCCAAATGCACGTTGGACCACCATGGAGCTGCCTCCGGATCGGAATCAAAAGTCTTTCCTGCCGATTGACGGGGCAGCCTATCGCCGGCAAGCCACCGTGACACCTTGTTTGTGGCCACACTCCTGGCTTTTGTCGAGCGCCTACATGAGAAACACCCAGCAGCGTTTCTCAGCAGGCTCCGCAACAACCTATCGTCACTCCTGCTCGATAAGGATAGTGGTAACGATAGCAGCGGCAGCGATGGCCACAGCAACGAAAACGGCCAAAGCAGCGGCAACAACGGCCAAGAAACCGGCAGCGGCACGGATGACGCCGAGCCGAATGGCGGCTGATCCAACCGAGGAGCGTGGCTCCTGGCAGCTCCAGGGCGCGGCAGGAAGCGGGAACACGGTACCGGGAAGGATACAAGATGAAGCAGCAGAAATACACTGCATTTGGGCGATTACTGCGGCAAGCACGCACAGACCTGACAATGACGCAAAGCGAGGTTGCCGACGCGGTGGGCATTTGCGCCGACTGGTACGCTCGAATCGAATCGGGTGAAGCCCGGTGCTCATTGAAAACCCTGGCCGCGCTGCGCAGAACACTGCAAGCCGACGCCAACGCTCTATTAGAAGCACTCGACCAGCATTCGAAGCCGGTGGAGGGCACTGCGCCTCCTGGCGCTGAAGAGCCCGAACATACCAGCGGCCGCTATGACTCATTCAGCCGGGCGTTTCTTGGTCCGCCTGCATCGCCTGCTGAATTTCAATGCGAACCACGCATTACGACGCATCGATCTCGACCTTCTCGTCGAAGAGGGCGCCGATAATGAGCGAACGCCCCGACGGCACGGTCAGGCTTGATGGCGGGGATATCATGGCCAGCGCAGTGGCCGCGACGGCCCGCACCATGTGGTAGCATCAGACAGTTTCGTGTATGGGCGCTGTCGATTTCGCAATCATCTCGATCCGTGAAGACGAATTCGAGGCTGTTCTCGACCGGGTCGGACGAGAGACTCACTGGGAGAGGC
>JAKSDA010000396.1 GCA_022360315.1 Pseudomonadota bacterium | reverse complement strand
AATGGACTGCAATAGACGCTCTGTGGTTGGCGCAGAGTTCGGTGTAATGGACTGCAATGGACGCTCTGTGGTTGGCGCAGAGTTCGGTGTAATGGACTGCAATAGACGCTCGGGCGACGCTGGCCTATACTGCGTTTGCGTGGATCAGCAACCAAGTACCTCCCCGCAAGTAAGTATCCAGTATGCGCGGCCAGCACGCCGCTGAGTGCGTTCCTCGTCGGTCTCGTCGGCCTACCATGCTTCCTCCTCGGCGCCTTGCCCTCGACACGCCGGGATCGACAGCGCCAAGGCGCTGGATCTGTTGCTGCAAAAAGTCACCGCGTGCCGAAGCGCCTGGAAACCGTCGATCGCAAATTCTGGCCGGAAATTTGGTAATTACTCTCGATATGATGTTGACGCTGTAGATTGGAGATCATTACTGTGAAATGCTGGAAACCAACAAGTGCGATATGCCTTACAGTCTGGTTGCGAAGCTGGCTGCTTCACTCAGCCGTGCTGATCGTCCTGCTCGGTACCTCGACCGCGCTGGCCGGATGTCTATTCGACGAAAAACCCGGGCACAATTCAGCCATTGCTACCGGCACAGATGCCGGAGATGGCGACGCGCCAGAGGGCGGCGAGACGCCCGATGCCAGTTCCCCGGAAGAGCCAGTTGACCCCGGTCCGCCGCCGGACATAGATACCGGCTGCCCGTGCTTTGGCAGCTTGTGCATCGGCTCGTGTAATGGCCACGGCGAATGCATGAGGCGTACCGAGGACGATACTGCCTGTCGTTGCTACGAGGGCTATTATGGCCCTGACTGCTTCTTTGCCGCGGGATCGTGCAAGAACGACTGCTCGGGCAACGGCTATTGCGACACGGAAACTGGCCAGTGCCAATGCGATCCGGGCTATTGGGGTGACGACTGCTCGGCGACCGAGTGGACTGCGTGTCCAGGCATGTGCAGCGGCTATGGCCACTGCGATCTGGCCACGGGCACCTGCACCTGTAGCCCTAACACAGTGATGGGTCAGCCGTCGTGGTGGGGAGAAGACTGCTCCATCCCCGGCTGCCTCAACTACTGTAGCGGACACGGTACCTGCACACGACTCGATTGCGCCTCGTGTCCATTCCACTACTGCGAATGCGACCCTGGCTGGGGCGGTCCAGATTGCTCGCAGCCTGTCGCCCAAGAATAGCGGCGTGCCGAGGCGCCTGGAATGCGCCGATCAAAAAATTGGGCCGGAAATACGATGATTGTTATCGATGAGATATCGACGCTATAGACTGGAGATCATTGCTGTGAAATACCGAAAACCAACAAATGCGATTTATTTGCCAGACTGGTTGCGAAGCTGGCTGGCTCACTCGGCCGTGCTGGTCGTATTGATCGGTACCTCGACCGCGCTGGCCGGATGTCTATTCGATGGAGAGTCCAAGCGCAATGTGGCCATTGCTCCCGGCACAGACGCCGGAGGTGGCGACCCGCCGGAGGGCGGCGAGACACCCGATGTCGGTTCCGAGCCAGATGCGGGACAGCCAGTTGACGCCGGTCCGCCGCCGGCCATAAAAACCGGCTGCCCGTGCTTTAGCCAAAACTGTGTCGGCTCGTGTAATGGCCACGGCGAATGCACCAGGGGTCCCCAGGGCGAGCCCCGCTGCAGTTGCTACCCGGGTTATTACGGCCCTGACTGTTTCTTCACCGCGGGATCGTGCAAAAACGACTGCTCGGGCAACGGCTATTGCGACACGGAAACTGGCCAGTGCCAATGCGATTCGGGCTATTGGGGTGACGACTGCTCGGCGACCGAGTGGACTGCGTGTCCAGGCATGTGCAGCGGCAAGGGCCACTGCGATCTGGCCACGGGCACCTGCACCTGTAGCCCCAACAAGGTGGTAGATGATCAGCCTGCGTGGTGGGGCGAAGACTGCTCTATCCCGGGTTGCCTCAACTACTGTAGCGGCCACGGTACCTGCAAGCGGGTCGGATGCTCCTCGTGTTCATTCCGCTACTGCGAATGCGATCCCGGCTGGGGTGGGCCAGATTGCTCGCAGCCGGTCGCCGAAGGATAGCCTGGCCGGGCCAGCTGCAGTCGATCGAGCTGGTCGGGCTGACCGAACGTAGTAAGATAGCCAGCTGATGTCGTCGCTTGGCCACTGCGTACTCGCAATTGCGCTAGCGCTGATGCTCGCGTCCCACGCCGCTTGCTCGAGCGAGCGGCCGGACTTCGCATTCTTCGACGCCTGCGATCCCCGGCAGGTGCCCGATGCCGCTTGTTACGCTGGCAAGCGGCATCCGGCCTCGGCCCGGGTCGCGCTCGCGACCGAGCTGGCGCTCCGTTTCATCGAGGAGCATCCGGCCTTCGAGCAGGAGTGGAACTGGGAAGAGGGCGTGCTCATGTACGCCATGACCGAGCTGTACCGGATAACCGATGACGTTCGCATCCGCGACTATTACAAGGCGTGGATCGATCACCACATCGCCGAGAGCTACAGCATCTTCTGGAGCGACAGTTGTCCGCCCGCGCTGGCGGCTATTGCACTCCACGCCGAGCTGGGCGACGAGGTCTACGGCGAGGTTGCGCGCGAGGTTCTGCGCTACCTCGCCGTAGACGCTCTGCGCACCGACGAGGGCGGGATCAGCCACCTGGGCTCGTTCGACTTGCGCACCCTGTGGATCGACAGTCTCTTCATGTTTGGCATGGTGCTGACCCGATGGGGCGAATTCGACAACGACAACGGCGCACTCGACGAGATGGGCGACCAGCTCGCGATCTTTGCCGATCTGTTGCAGAGTTCGAGCGGCCTTTTCGTGCATGCGCACGACTGGCCGGTCAATCACGACACCGACATCTACTGGGGCCGCGGCAATTCGTGGGTCACTGTGGCGACAGCCGACTATCTGCGCGCGCGTCTTTTGCGCTACCAGTCCGACCAGCGCGCGCAGCAGATCTTGCAGAGCCAGATCCGCGGGGTGCTGGAGACGCAGGACAGCACTGGTGCCTGGTGGACCGTCATGAATCGCCCCGGCGACACCTACCTCGAGATCAGCGCCACCGCACTGCTCGCCTACGGCATGGCCCGGGCCTATCGCTACGGACTGGCATCGACCGAGGTGCTCGGACCAGTTGAAAACGCGGTGGCCGCGGTCGAGTCGGCGATCGTGCGCGACCTGCAGAACCGACCCCTGGTCACCGGGATCTCGAGCCCCACCGGCGTCGGCACGTTCAGTCAGTACGCCCGGGTTCCACTGCAGGACGACCTGAGCTACGGGGTTGGCGGGGCCATTTTGGCGCTCGTAGAGAGCTCGGGTCTGCCGTAGCCGTGGCCACGCCGGCGGCGGCATCGACAGTGGCGATCGCAGTGCCATCGATGCGCACCTCGGTGCCTCGTGCGATCAGCACTGCGCCGTCGTCAAGACCGAGCGCCAGCAGTTCGGCATCGGTCGAGATCACGCGGCCGTCACCCAGGGTGATGTCTCCGCTGGCGCCGGGTTCGCGGAGCAGGATCAGATCGGTTCCGGCGCTGGTGGTCACCGACCACGCAGCCTGGTCGGGGGCTGCGGACACCGCGGTCACTGCGAGCGGTCCGTCGGGATCGCCGTCATTGGCGTCGGTGCGATAGGCGGCGAGCACCGCGAGGAAGCCTGGCGCCACTGCCTCGACAATGCCGTCGAGCACCTCGTGATTGCCGTGGGTGCCCTTCTCGTCGAACTGGTGCACATGTGGTGCCCGGAGATCGACGAATGGCGGTCGCTCGAAGCGAAGGCCAGGGGCGGTGGAGGCCAGGTACTGCTCGACGCCGGCCGCGGATTGCTCCCACACCCCGCCGACGACCTCGATTCGGAAGCTGCCGCCAGCGTCGTGGCCGGCATTGCCGTGGAGACGCCAGCGATGCTCGCGTGCGGCGGTCATGGTCGAGCTCAGCCTGTCCGCAACCACGCCGTAGCGCCCGCGCGCAAAGAGCACCGAACGCTGGATCTCGGTGCCCTCGTAGGTTTGCCAGGCCTCGGCGTAGTCGAAGACATCGCTGTCGTGGGTGTTGCGCAAAAACGCGTCGGTGTCGCCGAAATTGGTGAGTAGTCCCTTTCTCGGGGCACCCTTGCCATCGATCAGGATCACGTTGTGCGACGGTGCGTCGGCTGTGCGCGCGTTCATCAGCTGGTCGGGCTTGTGGTAGCCGGTGTCGATCAGCAAGTACTCGCCGTAGGCGGCCAGGGTGAACGAGGTGCCGTCGACGTGATCGTGAATGGTCTTGCGCACCGAGCCGGCCTCGGCGACCAGCAGCATCCACAGCGCGTCGCGGCTCCAGTCACTGCGAAAGACCGCGTTGCCGGCGTCGGGTAAAAAGCGCGTGGTAAAGGGCGGCTCGACAGCGGCGACGCGGTCGTCGAGGTAGGCCAGGTGGTGGATCGTGAGCTCGAACCACTTTGAGGTTTCCATGGGGATGTCGTGGTTCTCCCAATCCCAACGAAAGTAACCCGGGGCGCCGAAGCCGGTGAGCACCGCCTGTCCGTTGCTCGGTCGCAGAGCGGCGTCGGCCAGAGGCGGCCGGTAGCCAGTCGGCAGTCGCAACGAGAGCGCCCAGTCGGCGGTGGCGTGAAAGAACGGGTCGCGCAGGCGATTGGTAAAGGTGAAGGGCTCGCCCTCGATGCAGCCATGATCGAGCCACGGGTCGTCGTCGTTGCGGCTGATACAGGTACGGCTATACACGTGGTCCGCTGCCATGGCGTTTTCATGTGCGATGTAAAACGCGACTGCCGGGGCAAAGGCAAAGCCGTAGTAGAAGGGACCCTCGCTCACCCCGCCGTCGGCCTGCACGTAGTGTCCGTTCGGCCCCCACAGGTATTCGAGCTCACCGGCGGCCCAGTTGAGCCAGGTGTCGGAGTCGGGGTGGTCGCGAAACGCCAGAGCAGGGTAGCCCATGGCGCTGGCGGTGCGGATGGAGTGGTTGTTCTGAGTGACCACTAGGGCAATGGCCCGATGGAAGTTGTCGTCGATGAAGCGCTCGTAGAACTGCTGGTTGATCTCGGTGATCTTGTCGGCGGCGGCAACGGCTTCGTCCTCGGGAAAGAAGTCGGTACCGGCGAGCAGATCCCAGGCATTGGTGTACCCGATCAGCACTGCCGGCATCCGGATGTTCACGTCGATGGTGTCGTTGGTGTAAAAGTCGGTGGGCAGACGGGAGAAGAAGTCGCGTGCCTTGGCGGCGGCGGCCGCGTCGTCGTAGAGCCAGGCGAGGAAGGCGTTGGCCTCGGCAGTCAAGCCGTTGTGGCCGTGAGCCAGGTGATCCCATACCTCGGCATCGGACTCCTCCTGGTAATCGCGTGCCGCGCGATCGCGGATGCGGGCGATCAGTGTGGCGTAGGGCTCGCGATCCACCCGGGACAGAATCGGGTCCTTATGCGCCGCTGTCACCATGAGCGTCGGATGCTCGCCGAACCGAGAGGAGTCATCGTCGGCACAGCCCACCGAAGCGCTGAAAAGGAGGCCAGTAGCCAAAACAACAAGTCGCGCGCGGATCACAATGGAGACTCTATCGCTTCTCTCGAGCGGGTGCCACGATTCAGGTTTGCCACTTCGTTCAATGCCGTGACAATGCGGTTGGGATGCTTCAGCGGGTAGTATTCGGGTGCCGTTGGATCGTCGATGACGCCAGCGACGAGGTCGGGACTCCATCGGAGTAGAATGTTCACCGAGATCGACGCAGTTCCACGAACTGGGGTGATTGCCTGAAACATCGATGGCGTTGTCCCATGACATTGCGAATTCGCTGCTCAGTCCCGTGGGATTGCCACCGATAATTCTGTTGGCAAGGCCGTTGAATAGCCCATGGGACAAGCCGTTGGGTAGCCCATGACCGCGAGCCTGTGACTCCTACGACCTGATCTACCTGCTAGCAGCATTCGGGAAAAATCGTTTTCCCGAATCTGTGTGCCCCGGCCGAGAGCAGCGATCAGCCGATTTCGGGCACATGGGGCGCCCGGCGGGACTCCGCCGGAGGACTTTGCCCAACAATGGGAGCGGTGTTCGGGATTTTTCCCGCACGCTGCTAGGGTGCGACAGCCGGAGGTTTAAGATGTGCGCCGTCAGCAGTCCAACTGCCCCGACGACCGCAAGCAGAGTGCCCAGTCGGTGTGGACCAATGCTCTCCATGCAGCGGGAAACGACCATAGCGGTCGCGGATGCGAAGAAACTCGCCACGACAACGAGGTTCTTGTGCCGCCGGAACCCCAGCCACGCGCACGCGCACGCGATGATGAGCGCGGTACCGATGAGCCACCACTCCGTTTGCTCGGTGAGCAACACGCCCACACCCGGTACGGCCAGTAGCCCTGGTACCAGAGCCGGGGCGAGGCAGTGAACAGCGCATGCAAAACCGACCGCAGAACCGGCTATGTCTGGCCATGCACGGGGCGTTCGCCCCGCTGTGCCTGTAAGGAGTTCGAAAGCCATTTCGCGCAATGTAGCGGGGAAGGGTGGGCTTGTAAATGCAATTAATATGCATAAGTATATACAATGCGTCTTGGTGAGCCAGAAAGACCGGCTGTCCGTCAGCGACCCGGACGTTGTTGCATCCCGATGTCCGCGGACTGGATCATTGGGGATGGCTACAACTCGAGCGGCACGCCTGTCGCCGGCAATAGAGTAGCCGTGTGCTGCATTTGCGATCCGCATGCTTTATTGCGGATAGTGTGTTTGCGATTACTGAAAAAATACGCCAAATAGCGTAAGCAATGCTGGCACCGGCGATGAGTCGGTTACGCGTTTCGCATCATGGAGTGATATAGGAAAAATCATGAGTAAGTGTAATACCCACCAAGAACACGATCACACGCACGGTCCCAACTGTGGGCACATTGCGCTCATGCACGATGGCCATACGGACTATTTGCATGACGGCCATTTGCATCATGTCCACGGTGACCACGTTGATGAGCACGCTATCGAGGTGAGCACCGGCAACCCTGAAGCATGTACTGAGGGTCACCCATGCGATGGTCATGAAGCGGGTCACGAGCACGGCGAAGATTGCGGGCATCCCGCAATTCCGCACGGCGATCATGTCGATTATCTAGTCAATGGCCATCTCCATCATCAACACAGTGGCCACTGTGACCATCACGGCAAGATCGAAATCATCGTTTGATTGCGTGGCGGGGGCCAGCCGCTGCTCGGGGGTGTTGTGCTCTACCGGCGTTCGGGGGCGCCAGTAGTCCTGCGAGCCGGCCCCCAGCCGGGCACCGTGCCGCGGTAGGACGGCGAATAGAGCGGCCGTTGACTGTCCCCGCCGCTGCTCGCCACGCCGCTGTCGCAGCTGCTCGCCCACATCGAGGCGACCTGCGCCGATTCCACTGCATACTCGCGGGCGTAGATCCGGCGCATCCACTCGGCGATCGAATGCTTCGTGGTATAGAGTCCATTGTATTGGACAAGGGCGAGAAGAGCGCTCTGTAAATCGCCCGCACTCTGGTATCGCTGGTTGGGATGACAGGCCAGTGCCCGGTAGACAATGGCCTGGAGCGGCTCGGGGATGTCGGGATTGATATCCCTCATACGAGGAATGCGGCACAGGCGGATCTTGCGCCATATCTCGGGAATCGTGCGGCCGCTAAACAGACGGCGCCCGGTCAATAACTCGAACAGAACCACCCCGCAGGCAAATACATCCGAGCGGTGATCGAGCGGCTTTCCACTGGCCTGTTCGGGCGACATATAGGCCGGCGTGCCCTTGATGGAAATGCCCGGCATGGTCGCGCCGTATCGGCACGACGCCTTGGCAATGCCAAAATCGATGAGTTTCACCTCTCCGTCGAACGATACCAGCAGATTGCGCATGCTGACGTCGCGGTGAACAATGCCCAGCTCCCGGCCACAAATATCCCGGCGCCGGTGAGCGTAATCGAGTCCGTCACACACCTGCATGCCGATATGACAAGCCTGGGCGATCGGCACCGGGCGACCTATCCGACGATGACGAGCAAAGATGGAACGCAAGTCGCGACCCTGCACATACTCCATCGCCAGATAACACCGACCGTCAATCTCGCCGTAATCGTAGATCCGGGCGATGTTGGCGTGATCTAGCTTGGCCGCCACATTGGCCTCGTCAAAGAATCGAAAACGAGCATTGCCGTTGGCAACCAGATGCGGTGACAGCCTCTTCAATGCGACAAGACGCTCGACACCGAGATCAACCGCCCCTGCCTTGGCCAGAAAAACCTCGCCCATGGCTCCCTCGCCCAGGCGACTGAGTAAAATGTATCTTCCAAAAACCTCGGGCTTCATGGTTCGCTCCGCTAACTCCGTGCCCCGATAATCTCGCGTGTGGAGTCAATTGTCCATTACACCCTATTACAAGCCATTACACGTCATTACAAGAGACGGTCAACCGCCTGTCGACTGTCCATCAATGAGGACAATGCAGAGTTTTTACGTGGTCTCGGCAACAGCTACACCGGCCGCTGCTGGACAAAAAATTATTCCGGCTCATAACTGGACCCGCCCGGCTCTACCCGGGCCCGTCGGGCTTGCTGCGGCCAGATTGTCGGGCCGCTCGGGCCTCGTAGACCCGGGCGGCGTAGCCGCGAAACCCCGGATCGGGATCCTTGTCACTGCGGATGCGGATCTGCGAGCCCGGATGCTCCACCGTCCCATTGGACATGCTCCAGCCGGGCGGCAGCCGGGGATCGGACCAGAAATACAGAAAACGCGCGTCCTGGGGCGATAAATTGGTGCAGCCATGGCTGCGCGCGGTGCCGAAACCGTCGTGCCAGTACGCTGTGTGCAAGGCCAGATCCTTGGCATAAAACTGGGTCCACGGAACCGTGGCAACCGAGTACGGGCTCTCGCCAGCCAGATCACTCATATCGGTCTCGGAGAATTTGATCCATATTCGATAGATTCCCGTTTCGGTGGGAGACTTGCGCGCCCCGCTCGACACCAGAGTGACATATACCGGCAAGGTGCCCTCGTAGGCGACCAGGACTTGCTGGTCTAGATCGAGATCGAGCCATCGCTCGGTCGGCCCGGTCAGCGGCGGAGGCGGCATCTTGACCGCGATCCGCATGTCGCTGGCCAGTACCCAGCGGTCCTCGCCAATGCGATAGGCCAGAGCAATCCGCTTGCCGTGATCTGATTCACTCTGCGCAGAATCCCCGGCGGCAGCAGGCCAGGCGGTTTCGAGGATCGGAATCGGACTTCGGCCACTGACCTTGCCGACTTTTGTTCCATCCCGGGCAGACTGGTAGATCGGCACGCTGTGGCTCGCATTGGTACGCGAGAGCGGAAAACCGATGGGCAGGGAACGTCCAGTATCATCGCCCAGTCGGATTCCGCGCCAGCGGCTGGGGCGATACGGTCGAATGTCTGGACTGGCGATGTACTCGCGTTTGCGCTTGTCGATGAGCCAGTACTCGACATCCTCGATGGTGATTCCTCCGTGGCGGCGGACCATGACCGAGCCGACGTCGATCTGGCGTTCTTCGAGCAGGGCCTCATCGTGGAGGCGAAAGACCGTGGGATTTTCGGTCGTGACCTTTCCGTACACGCCCGGAACGATCTCACCGGGCTGAAGCCGCGGGAGTTCGACACCGTGCGGGCGCCGTCGGGACGGTTTGAGATAGCTCTCGCAGATCCATCCATGGGGCTCGATCTCGACCCAGCGTTTCGAACAGTCGTCGTTTACTGCCACACTCTTCCAGGCCACCCGGGTTCCCGCTGCAATGGTGCCGTATCTTTCGGCGTGCCGAGATGGTTTCATACGCACCGTGATCGAGCGCTTGAGCTCGACTGAACGGACTTCGGCGGGAAAGGGTGCTTCGAGTTCATCGGCAGCTGCGTCGCCAGGCGGGTTTGCGATTGCGGCCGCTGCATCTTGTGGGCGGTTGTCCTGGGCGGTGCGGGGCGGTTCTGTTGCCGAACAGGCGAGCGGCGAGCAGGCCGCAGAATACGCTGCGACTGTGGCGAGCAATGGGAGGCGGAGTTCTGATCTGGCGAGGCGGCCGGGCGGTCGGGTATTGATCGATTGCATGGTGACTAGCCCGGATTCGATGGTATGGTGACCTAGCCGAGAAAGCCCAGCTGAGACCTGTTGGCGTCGCGTGTGTCGAGATCGGCAAGTGGGTCGAAGTCGTCGCCGAGGATATCGTGCAGGTAGTGAAACGGCCAGCTTCGCCGCGCCTCGGGGGGCAGTCGATGAAACTTGCGGGCATATGCGCGCAAGAACCGACGAGTGGCTTCGTTGCCGTATCCGCCGCCGCGCACGTCGCCAAAAATCGGGACATAGCGCTGACGGATGAGCTCGAAGATCTGATCGCGCCGGTGCTTGGCCACGACTGATGCACCGGCGACTGCTGCATGTCGCGACTCGGCCTTGTTCCACGCGACCAGGTTGGGATAGCGAGCCGCTAGCGGACCGAAGAGAGTGCGTCCATCAGCGATGATGCGGTCGACATGAGGGGCCCGAGAGATCAGAGTTTGCGCCACCTCGCGCTCGAGCACGTTGAGCTCGCCGCGACATACTCGGCGATCGATTTCGACAACATCGACCACGCATACATCCACGTGTAGGGCGATGGCCTGCACCTGTGCCGCCAGTTCGGCCCGCCGGGCACGCGCTTTGTCAGACGCTCCGAACGACTTGGAGTCGCGCAGACCAGAGCGAGTGAGAGCACGAGCTCCTCTGGTATCGAGACATACCGCGGCCATCACCATCGGCCCGAGCACCGGGCCGCGGCCAGCTTCGTCGATTCCCAGGGTCAGTTTCGCCATGATTGTTGCCGAGAATGGATTTTCGAACAGGCCCGATGTGCCAGCGAGGTCGACCTGTCTGGCCAAAGCCCACTCGCATTATGCCAGAATGGCCCGACACTATCGCAAACCAGCTCCATTCGAGGCACAATCGCGCTCCAAACGCTGCTGTCACGATAGCGCTGCACCAGCTGCACTCGCTGCATGATTACCCTCAGGATCATAAAACGCGGGGACGACCGCGACCAAAAACGCGGGGATGACCGCGACCAGGCCCCCAAAACCAAACATTTTTCGTCGTCCGAGATCACTATCGGCCGATCCCGGGGCAACGATCTGGTCCTCGACTCTTCCTCGGTCTCGTCGCGTCACGCTCTTCTCACGCTCCACGAGGGAAAGTACTTTCTGGTCGATCTGGGCAGTCAAAACGGTACGTACGTCAATCAGGCTCCGGTCGAATTCCAGACTGTTGTCGCCAACCGGGACGAGATCGCAATCGGAGACTTTTTGCTCCAGCTCGAGCATCGGTTCGACGACGACCTGAGAACCACCGAGTACAGTGGCCACAGGCGCCCGCAATCCATTGCTGGACCGATCCCCCCGACCGGGATCATGGTCCGCCCGCAGTGGGAAGAATCGATCGATCGCTGGGCCCAGTCCGAGCCGGCCGCTGCGGCGCTCCAAGACGATGAGCGCGATCTGCTCCAGATGATCCACGACAACCCCGATCAGATCGAGCCGCGCTTGGTATATGCTGACTGGTTGCGGGAACGCGGCGATCCGCGCGGTGAGTTCATAGCCCTTCAATGCGCCAATGCGCGCGAGGGCGCTTCTCCCGGTGCCGGCGGAGTGGCCCCGGGCAGTCAAAGCCGGGTGGCCCAGCTGTGCGAGCTGGCCGACGCCCACGGTGCAAGCTGGCTCCGGCCATTTCTGGGCGAAAGCAGGTACGGCTTCTCCTTCACGCCAGCCGGCGAGGGCCGGGTCTGGATCGACGGAGCCCCGGACGGCAGTGCGTTTTCTCTCAAACTCGAACGCGGCTTTTTTGTCTGTCCCCTGTGCATCTCTCCGCCAGACAACGCGCTCGAGCGAGATCGCCTGTTTCGCCTGTCTCCCACTCTGTACGAAGTGGAACGGCCGATCGGCTCGGGACCATTCACCGCGATGTACCGAGCTCATCAGTACAGTCCGCGCGGCGGCGGACCGGCTGTGGCGGTCAAGTGTTCATCCCGGGCGGTCCACGGCGCGGCCCTGCCGGCGAGTGTCGAGCCCGATCCGGCGGGAAAGCTCATCGAACACGAGGAAACCATCGCCAACCTGGCGCCACACCCCAACATCGTGCGCAATTTCGGACTGGCCTATTTTGGCCTCACCGGATACCAAGCCCTGATCATGGAGTGGCTCGAGGGATACGATCTCGGCCTTCTCCTGGAACAAGCTCGACTGCGCGGCAGGCCGATTTCGCCGCCGCTCGCGGCCGGTATTGCGAGCCGGTTGTGCCTGGCCTTGCATCGCCTTCACACTGTGCATGACCCGAACGGCCAAAAGGCCCGGATCATTCACCGCCAGGTGCGGCCCAATCACGTCATGGTGACCCGAAACGGCCATGTCAAGCTGCTCGATTTTGCCTGGGCCGCCGCCGATTCGGCAGCTATTTCCCGGCCAGAGGATATCGTGGAACAGCTCTATCCGGCCTCGCCCGAGTTATCCAGCAGTGCCGGGAACGGGCTCAGCCCCGAGGAGTACTGGCGGCAGAGCCATCTGGCGCATGACGCGCTGGTCTACGCAGACGGTGCTCCTCGCGGCGATGTGTTTTCGTGCGGCGTCCTGCTCTACGAACTTCTGTGCCAGCAGCATCCGTTCTGGCAGTCTGGGATGAGCACCGCCGAGGTCAAACGTTCCATCGAGATGGCCTCCTACCCGGCTCCGAGCAAGCTGGTCAAGGTACCGCATGAGGTCGAAATAGTGGCCTTGCGCGCAATGCTGTGGAATCGCGGCGAGCAGTACCCCAGCGCCTTGGACATGCACCGCGATCTCGAAGCGGCGCTGGCGGCCCACGGCTGGTCATCCGAGCCCGACGCGCTCGCCGAGCTGTTGCAGCCGCTACACTGAAGCAACTTCTATATCCCATCCACACACCATCACATTGGACAGGATGCAATGCGATCCACAATCAAAGCGTTTCTGTTCAGCTCGCTACGGCGGGCAGAGCGGTGATCAGATCAGTTTGCCGCGCAGGTACTGGGTGACGTGTTCGAGAGTGAACACAGTTATGAAAATGAGGATGAGAATCGTCGCGACTGCGTCGTATTCACCGTTGTCAAACCGGGCCATGAGTTCGAAACCGATACCGCCGGCGCTCACCATGCCCAGAATGGTCGCGGTGCGCACGTTGCGCTCCAGGATGAACTGTACATAGGCGACGAATTGCGGCATGACCTGGGGCAATACCGCCAAAAGCAGCACTTTGATGCGGTTGCCGCCCGTGCTGCGCAAGGCGTCCTGGGGGCCAGGTGGGGTGTTTTCGATGTCGTCAGCAAAGAATTTGCCGAGAAAGCCGCTGGTGTGAAAGCCGAGCGCGAGGATGCCGGCAACCGGTCCCGGGCCGTACATGACCACCAATATGAGCGCCACGATGAGTTCGGGAATCACCCGGACCAGGCTGCACGCAGCCCGGCCCAGGGTGTATGTGAAGCGCCAGGGCGTATAGGTGCGGGCGGAAAAAAAGCCCAGTGGAATGGCCAGAAAAACCGACAGAATCGTGCCCCATATGGCCATCTCGACGGTGTCGATCATGAGGTTCAGGCATTTGGTCAGATAGCCAAAACGCTCGACGTAAAACGGTTCGATCGGCGAATCGGGCAGGTGCCGGTTGACCGGGCGATCTTCGATGTAGGAAAACACCGGCAGATTGTGGGGATCGATCATCTGGTGCCAGCGTTCGGTGGCCTCCAGGTCGGCCGGATCAGGTGGCACCGCGTCGGCTGCCCGCATCTTGCCGAGCTGGACCAACCTCTCCACACGGCGCGCGGTCTCGACCCGCACGGGGAAAGCCTGCTTGAGGAATTCGATTCCCTTGCCGACGGCCTCGCCAGTATCGGCCACACCTTTGTGCAGATCGACGCGGGTGAACGATATGGACAGGAGTATTGCCGCGACCAGCGAGATGAGCACGAAGCGCTTGCCGTACGGCTGCCTGAGTCGCCAGCGCTCGAACGAATCGCGGTCGCTGTCGTCCGGTTGCTTCGACCGCTTGTCTCTCCAGTCGTTGTCTCGGGGTGAGGCGCTGTCGCTATCGGCGGGCGACTCGCTTGCTGTCGACTCGCCCGTCGTCTTATCGACCATCAGGCCGCTACCTCTGTGGCGTCTTTATCCTGCTCGGCAGTGTCGTAGACGTGGTCGAGAATGTCGCGAGTGAGCCGCTCGGGGGAGCCGTCATAGGCGACACTGCCCTGGCGAATGGCGACCACTCGATCGGCGAACTCGACCGCCAGTTCGATCTGATGCAAACTGCACAGCACGGTGGCGCCGCTGCGACGCGACGCCTCTTTGAGCAGCCTGAGCACACTGCGACTGATCGCCGGGTCCAGACTGGACACCGGCTCGTCGGCCAGCACAACAGAGGGGCTGAGAATAAATGCCCGAGCAATGGCAACCCGTTGCTGTTGTCCGCCGGACAGCTGCGAGGCGCGTCGGTACAGCTGATCCTCAGACATGCCCACTTGACAGAGTAACGAGCAGGCGCGGCGCTGGAAGTGCTTGGGCCACAGGCGCGTCAGCACGCGCAGCGTGGACACCAGCGGCATGGTTCCGGACAGTACGTTGTCAAGGACGGTCATCCGGGACACCAGCTCGAACTGCTGGTGGATCGTGCCAACGCGCCGCTGGATCTCGATGATGTTCTTCTCGGTAATCCGATCACCGTCAAAGACCACACTCCCTGTGGTCGGTTCGAGCATGCCGTTGATCAGCCGGAGCAGGGTCGATTTGCCCGAACCCGATGGGCCGATAATCACACAAAACTGGCCGCGCGGCACCGTGAACGATACGTCGTTCAGTGCCACCAGACACCGGTCTGGCCCGCATTCAAACTCCCTGCTGACGCTCTCAAAGCGCACCATCTCACACTCACTCATAACAAGACCTCTCTGCTGCAAGGGCGTTTACCGCCCGTTTTTGTCGCCCGTTCGTCGCCCGTTGTCGCCGGCTTATCGCTGTCCGGCCTTGTCGATGACCTCGTTGATGAGCTCCTCATTGACCACTTTGATCGTGGCCATGAAATCGGCGTACTTCTTGGGATCGTAGTCGACGTTGTAGCGATCGACCTTTTTGCCACCATAGCCGAGCAACATCTCGGACGTTACCCCTTCGGCCTTGTCGATGCCGCCGAAAGCTGTCTTCAACTTGGCCTTGAGCTCGGCGGGAAGCTTGGTGCTCATGACGATTGCCGGGGCTGGCAGGGGGCCGAACTTGTGCAGCACGCCGACCACATCCCGGTTGATGGCACCGGATTTGATCAGTTTTTCGTACGCGTTGATCGAGGCTCCGCAACCGGCCACGTGGCCGGCTTCGAGCTGCTCGAGCGATCCACTGTGACTGCCGGCCATGACGATCTTTTGCAGATCGCGCACCGGGTCGAGGCCGGCCTTTATCAGCTCGGCGAGAGGAGCATTGAAGCTCGATGTGGACTTGGGATCACCGAGGGCGATCGACTTGCCCTTGAGGTCAGTCAGCTTGCCCATGCCCGAGTCTTTGCGGTGGAAAATGCCCCCCCAGTACTCCGACGTTCCGTTCTTTTCCTGCGTCGCCAGCAGTTCACCCGCGCCCTTGCTGCGCAGCTCTTCGAACGGCACCGCGCCGCTCCAGGTCATATCGACATGCCCGGCGATCATGCCCTCATGGACACCGTTGTACGAGTCGCCCATCTTGAGGTCGAAGTGGATGCCGTAGACGCGAGTGACCGCATTTAGAAGCGGCGCATAGTCATCCATGATGCTGGACGAGCCAGTTTCCGATGGATGCAACATGACGACCAACGGCTTTTCTTTGCTGCCGTCGCGCTTCGCTCCAGACGCCCCGTCGGAACTCCCCTTCGAGCAGCCCACGCCAAAGAGAAACAACACACAGATGAGACCAGAAGAGAGATGCTTCATTGCTATTACCACTGACTTACAACCCGAACACGTACTCATGTTTCTAGTGCTGCGGCTCAATTTGACAACTGAGTTCTGGTTACCACTGTGACCTACAACCCGAACACGTACTCATGCCTGGTAGAGGCTATACCGCTCTATTAACGAACCGCCTTTATCTATCTTATCAAGAATCGTCCTTGTCCACAACCGTTACCATCGGGGGCGTGTATCCGCACTCATGACATCGACTGACTCCGACCTTCGCATGGCTCGATACCACAGCCAGAACATTGCGTTTGCTCCACGCTTCCAGGTTGCCCGGAATTCTCGGTATTCTGCTTCCGAAAAACCCGGACGCCTCGCCTTGCCCCACCATCTGCCCGCGCTCCTGGCCAATGGCTTCCAGCATAGAACGCGAGGTTGCTCGCTCAGGGCTTGCCGGCTTTTTCGATGATTTCGTCTATCAGTTCTTCGGTGACGGTATTGAGCTTTCGCATGAAATGATCGTATATTTGGGGATCGAACTCAATATTAAAGCGATCGATCTTCTTGCCGCCATAGCCCAGGAGCATTTCAGCTTGGACGCCCTCGGCCCTGTGAATGGCGCCGAAAGCGCTGCGCAGCCTGTCCTTTACTTCAGTGGAGAGAGCGCTGCGAGCGATGAGCATGGGCGAGGGAATGGGATCGCTTCTGGCCAGGAGCACCACGTTCTGCCCACTGATCGCGCCGGCTTCGACCACTTTGTTGTAGGCGTTGATGGCAGCCCCGGCGCCGGCCACGTGGCCGGCCTCGAGCTGCTCGAGTGACGCGGTGTGACTGCCCGCCATGACGATTCTTCCCACATCGCGGACCGGGTCGATACCCGCCTTGATCAGTTCGGCGAGAGGGACCCGGAAGCTCGAGGTGGACTTGGGATCGCCGAGCGCGATGGACTTGCCCTTGAGGTCGGCGAGCCCGGTCATCCCCGAGTCCTTGCGGTGAAAAATGCCCGCGTAGTACACCGAAGAGCCGCCGGTCTGCTCAATTGCCAGAAGCTCACCAGCGCCCCGGCGCTGGATCGCATCAAATGTGACCGCGCCGAAGAATGAAAGATCAATATGTCCGACCGCGATGCCTTCGACCACGGCGTTGTACGAATCGCCCATCTTGAGGTCGAAGTGAATGCCGTTGACGCGAGTGATGGCATCGAACAGCGGCGTGTAGTCGTCGAGCGCGTTCTTGGAGCCGGTTTCGGAGGGAAGAAGCATGACCACCAGCGGTTTGCCCTCGCTGCCATCGCGATTCGAAGAGTTTTTCGAGCAGGCGGTCGCCCACACGATCAACATCCACAAGAGGCCCATCGAGCACAGGGATTTTGCGTTCGTTGCCATCGATGTTATCCGAAACAAGGCATTTGTTCCCATAAACGGGTAATTGATAATAATTGCTTTCGAACCGAGCGGGCGGACTCCATATAACAGAGTTTCGCTGGTGGGTACGTCCGGCCGAGATCAATCGCCCTCGCTCGGCTTCTTGGCCGTCCCCCGCCTGAAGCGGGCCAGGGCGCGGCGATCTCGTTTGGTCGGTCGGCCCTTGCCCGGCGCTCTGACCGGCGGCAATGCCGCTTCGCGCTGCAAACGGCGGGCCTCGTTGATGCGCTCTCTGGCCTCTTTGCTGTCTTCGCTCTCCTCGTAGAGCGTTTGCGCCTCGACCGCCGGGCCGCGGCGTTCGGCCAGGGCGCGCACAGTGAGCACGAACTCGTAGGGGCCTTTGCGCACCTTTAACTCGTCGCCGATTCTGAGCAGTTTGGATCGCTTGACCCGGGTATCGTTGACCTGCACCTTGCCGCTGTCGATCGCGGTGGCAGCAAGCGAGCGGGTCTTGAAGAAACGCGCTGCCCACAGCCAGCGATCCAATCGCACTCGCTTGTCTATTTCCTCATCAGGCATAGAATACCGCGCGCTCACTCCGACCTCACCACGAAATCCGGTCGCGCGAGATCACCTCGCGCGCTTGCTCGCACAGCGCCTGTACTGCCACGTTGAGTTGAGCAAATCGCCGGTCCTTGGTCAGCCCCTTGGCGTAACGGTAGTAGATCTGCTGGACGACGACCGCGATCTTGAACAGACCGAAAGCGGTGAAAAACACCATATCGGAGAGGTCGCGGTCGCTTTTCTCGGCGTAATACTCGGCCACCTGGGCCCGGTTCATCATGCCGGGCAAGAGGGTCGGGCCAAAACGCAACTCGCGCAGTATCGGATGGTCGCCAGCTTCGACCCAGTAGCCCAGGCTGGTGCCGAGATCCATGAGTGGATCGCCCAGGGTGCACATCTCCCAGTCCAGAATTCCGACGATACGAGTCAGGTCGTGTGCATCGAGAATGACGTTGTCGAACTTAAAATCGTTGTGAATGAGCGCCGCGATGCCGCGGGCTGGCATGTGCTCGGCCAGCCACGCCGCCACTTCGTCGACCGCCGGGACGTCGTCGGTTTGCGATGCGCTGTAGCGCTTGGTCCAGCCGGTGACCTGGCGTTCGATATAGCCAGCGGGCTTGCCCAGATCGCCCAGGCCGAGGGCTTGATAGTCGAGTGCGTGCAGTTCGACCAGGGCGTCGATGAGCACCCGGCACAGCTGGGTGGCCAGGGTTGTGTCGATCGACAGCCCGGCCGGGGGATCGCGGCGCAAGATCACTCCGCGCACTCGATCCATGAGGTAGAAGTCAGTGCCGAGCACGTCGTGATCCTGACAGAAGAGAAGCGGCCGGGGCGCCTTGGGATAGGCCTGGGACAGCTTGTCGAGGACTCGGTACTCACGGCCCATATCGTGAGCGCGTGCCACTTTAGAGCCAAACGGTGGCCGGCGCAGCACGTACTCGCGCATATCGCCTGTTTCCAGCTGCCAGCGGATCAAATAGGTGAGGTTGGAATGTCCGCCGGGAAACTGTTCGATGTCGAGTTGTCCGATGTCCTCGTCGAGCGTCTTGCCCAGGTAGGCGCGCAGTCGTCCGTCGTCGAGTTCCTCGCCCGAGCGCACTGCGCGGGACTGGTCGATCAATTCATGCATGACAGCTCAACGATACGTAATCAACCCGTTGTCTTGCAAATGCGGAATGGCATTGAAGCGAAAGAGCGTGAGCTGGTCGGAATCGCGGTAGCGAAACTCGTTGATCGACCCGTTTGCAATGACCCACGCCGCGCGCAAGCTGACCTCGTTTTTCAGCTCGAGAGCCCACTGCATGGCCATGGCGATGGGTCCGCCCGAGGTGAACACAGCGATGCTCCTGTGCCGGCCCTCGGCGGTCATGATGTGGTCGAACGCCGTCCGGACCCGGCCGCGGAAGTGGTCAAAGCTCTCGAATTCACCGGTGTCGAGTTCGCCGCGCGCCCATCTCTCGATGATCAGGCCAAATGCGCGCTCGAAGCTGCGATTGTCCGCATCGGGCCGGGTCGCATCGGCCAGTGCGGGGTCCTGTTTGGCCAGTTCGGGCAGCCAGCGCTTGAACAGGGGAATTGCCGGATACTCGTCGAGTTCGTCGATCCGGGTCGGTTCGGGATAGGCCACGCCCGCCGCGCCGGCGCCCCGGGCGAAAGCCCTGGCAGTATCGAGGTGACGGCGGCGCGGACCCATGTAGCACGCGTCGATGCGTTCGCCGCGTTTGCCCCAGTAGACGCCCAGCTGACGTGATTGTTCGGCGCCGATCTGCGACAGGACATCGTAGTTATCGGCGCCAAACGAGGCCTGTCCATGGCGGATGAGATAGAGGGTACTCAAGACGGGGTAGTTTGGCACAGCTGGGCCGGGGCGTCCCGGCTCTTCGATCCTCATGTGGGCCGGGATCTGTCCGGCCCGGGCCCGGGCACCGGCGACCGGGCGTTGCTCGAGGGGGTCGCCAGCTCCCCGGTTGATTACAGGCTTCCGTTGCGATCTTGGCAAGTTACGCCAGTGTCCGAGGGGCGGTGTAGAGTTGGCCGCCAGTACATGAAAATCCGCTTACGACCTCATCAAGCACTGCGCTTTCGGACTGTCCAGGCGACCGAGGATCCTCTGGTCACAACGCTGCCATTGTCGGGTTTTCGCCAGTCGCGGGCATATAACTGCGGATTTGCCACTGCGCTCATGGTGCTGCATTACTTTGGCGCCCAGGTCCCGGCCGTCGAGTTGTTTCGCCGGCTGGGAACCGGACGCGATGGAACCCGGCAAAACGCCATATTGCGCGAGTTGCGCGCGGCCGGACTGCGGGCCAACTTGCGCTACGACGTCGATTTCGCGCGTATTTGCCAGGAGATCGACCACAACAAGCTGATCGTCGGCTACCTGCACGATCTCGAGCACTGGATGGTCATCTACGGCTATGGGCGTCGGCCCGATCGGGTCTTTGTCGCCGACCCGCGGCCACAAGAGGGCTGTGTGCAGCCGTGGCAGGGCTACCAGGCACGCCTGGGTGGGTTTGGAATCATCTGCTCCCAGCCCGGCGACTCCACCGCGATCAGACAGCAGATGCTCGGCCTCGACGATGCGTCTGCTTCATCGGTGGCCATGGAGGGGCCGCCACCGCTGCCCGCGATTCAGCTTCGCTGCGAGGTGCACGACGCCGGGCCGATCGCACAACCGGAGCCGACTCAGCTCTTGTTGCCTTTTTGACCGATCCTTATCATCATATATCAATCCGGCACCGATATTGATCGATATCGCGTATTCGATATCAAACACGCGATATCAAATACGATCGACATCGAATGCGCCGAAATTACTGGCTGCGCTGAAACGGTATTGCCGGGGCTCTTTGGGCCCGGCCGATTCGGCGTCTGGTTCTTTTCGGTCGGGCGCCGGGGCCTCGAGCTGGTAGGGCGCTGCGTCGGGCCAGTCGATCTCGACCTCGGTCGGCACAGCCGAGCCCGAACCGCGGCAAAACGCGCCCAAAAGGCAGAGAAGGACCACGAGACCGAGCCACAACCAGGACAAACGTCGCATTTTTCCAGCGCCCTTGCCGCTCATTTGGGCCTCACCTTGGGGGTGTCTATCTTGACCGAGATGAAGTAATCGTGCACGACAGAGCGCACTTCAGAGACAGTGTGTAGATAGGAGATCTTATCGATGAGTGCGTGTAATTCTGACATACGCGACGAGCGGATGATGTTTTTGACTTCGGGAATGGACACCGCATTCATCGACAGCTCCCTGAGACCGAGGCCGAGTAATACCGGCACGACCAGGGGATCGCCGGCCATCTCACCGCACACCGCAACCGCGATGTCGTGCTGCGTGGCGGTGTCGACGACTTGGCGTATCAGGCGCAGCATGGCCGGGTGGATCGGCTGGTAGAGATACGATACGTGTTCGTTGACCCGGTCTACCGCCAGGGAGTACTGGATGAGATCGTTGGTACCGATGGAGAAAAAATCGACCTCTCGGGCCAGGAGATCGGACACCATGACCGCGGACGGCATTTCGATCATGATGCCCACGGGTGTATTGGGGTCGTAGGGAATGCCCTCGCCCTCCAGTTCGTCGGCCGCCTCGTCGAGCACTGCGCGGGCGTCGCGCAGCTCCTCCAGGCCGGAAATCATGGGAAACATGATGCGCAGTGGACCGCACGACGAGGCCCTGAGCAAGGCGCGCAACTGGGCCTTGAAATGGGGCCGCACCGATTTGGTCAGACAGAGTCGAATCGAGCGCAGACCGAGCGCCGGGTTGGCTTCGGGGTATTGGTCGCCGATCAAGCTGGACATCTTGTCGGCGCCCAGATCGAACGTCCTTATGGTCGCAGTCCGGCCGCCGAGAAATTCGAGCACCGAGCACACGGTGCGGTAGTGTTCCTCCTCGTTGGGAATTCGGTTGTCCTCGTTCATGAAGAGATATTCGGTGCGAAACAAGCCAATGCCGACCGCACCGTGGTCGACTGCAAAAGGGATCTCGTCGGCGTAATCGATGTTGGCGACCAGTTCGACGTCGATGCCATCTGCCGTGATCGCGGGCAGGTCCCGGTTGCGCAAAAGGGCCGCGCCAAAGATGGCCTCTTTGCGCGCCAGCTCGCGGTACTCGACCACGGTCTCGGTGTCCGGGTTGACGATGACCACGCCCATCGAGCCGTCGACGATGAGCAGATCGCCGGTTTCTACCGCGCTGGTGATATTCTCGAGGCCGACCACCGCTGGGACTTCGTGGGCCCGGGCGATGATGGCGGTATGCGAGGTCTTGCCCCCGGCGTCGGTGACCAGACCGGCCACTGCAGCGCGGTAGAGCTGGGATGTGTCGGCTGGAGACAGGTCGTGGGCAACCACGATGGCATCGGGCGGCGGTCGCACCGGCGTCGTGTCTCGGCCCAGGAGGTTGCGCAAGATGCGCTCGCCCACGAAGTCGACGTCGCTGCGCCGCTCGCGAAAGTAGTCGTCTTCGATGGCGTCGAAAACGCCCTTGATATGCTCCACCGTGCGCTTGAGTGCCCATTCGGCATTGATGCGCTCGTGCTGGATAAACCCGATGGCCTCGTCGACCAGATGCTCGTCGTGCAAGATGAGCTGGTGTGCTTCGATGATCTTGTAGTGCTCGCTCTCGGTTCGCTCCTCCAGCTTCTGCTTGATGCGCTCGAGCTGCCGGTCGCTCCCCTTGAGCGCAACCTGAAAGCGCTCTACCTCGTCCTCGACTTGATCGAACCGAATGCGCCGCTTGGGAACCTTGATGCGACGGCGGTCGACCAAATAGGCTCGCCCGATACCGATGCCACTCGACGCCGGAGTTCCCTGCTTGCGCAGATTGCGCACGACATCCGACGAGTTGGGGTCTGTCGGTTCCCGCGTCACTATTTCTCCTCGCCGAAGCGGTCCTCCACGAGCTGGACCAGCGCTTCTCCGGCTTCCTGGGCCTGATCCCCACTGGTGCGAACCACGATGACCGACCCCATTGATGCCACCAGCATGAGGACACCCATGATGCTCTTGCCATTGACCTCGTGGCCATCCTTCTCGACAAAAACGTCACAGGGGTACTTGGTGGCCAGTTGGACAAACTTGGTCGCCGCCCGGGCGTGCATGCCGAGCTCGTTGCGAATCGTGACTTTGACCTTGAAGGTATCTTTTTCGCCCATACGAGCCTCAGGTTCTTAGATCCAAGTCGCGGTGCTTGACCAATGCATCCCAGTCGCCGCACATGCGGCGACACAGCTCTTCGACCATGGCGACCGAGCGGTGCCGGCCGCCGGTGCAACCCACGGCCACGGTGAGATAGAGTTTGCCCTCCCGTTGAAACTGCGGCAGCGCGAAGCGCAGGAGCGTTTCGATGTGCTCGAGCATGCTCTTGGCTTCAGGCGTGTCGAGGACGTAGCTCGCCACCCGCGGGTCGCGCCCGTCGTGCTCGGTGAGTTCGGGATCGAAATACGGATTGCGCAAAAAGCGCACATCGAAGACGAGGTTGGCCTCCCTGGGCAAGCCATGCTTGAAACCAAACGATAACATCACGACCGAAAGGGTGCCCTCACCGTGCCCGTAGCGGTCCTGAATGAGCGCCTTGAGCTGGTGGGGATTGAGCGTTTCGGTATCGATGACATCGGCCATGCCGCGCAGCTCGGCCATGATTTGGCGGTCGCGAGAGATCCCCTCTACCAGATCGTCACGCGACAGGGGGTGACGGCGCCGCGTGGTCGAGAACCGGCGAACCAGGCATTCATCCGAGGCGTCGAGATACAGGACATCGACCTTGTGACCCTGATGCACGAGCCGATCCAGTTCCTGGCGATAGCTGTCCAGATATTCATGCTGGCGAGCATCGACCGCAATGGCCAGTTGCCCGACATGGCCGTTGCCCGAGATCCAATCGACCAGCTGGCTGGCCACCGGCAGCGGCATATTGTCGACGCAGAAGAAGCCGTAATCCTCCAATGCGCGCAGCGCTGTGCTCTTTCCGGCTCCCGAGAGCCCTGTGACGATGACGATGTGCATCTACTCGACCCGATCGATATCGTATCGGTGTGGCGAGGCCGCGGCGATGGCCTGATCGATACGCTTTTGAAACTCCCGCGCAGCGTGGTAACCCTGCATCTTGAGCAGCTGATTGCGCGCAGCCACCTCGATGATCGTGGCCATGGCCCGCCCGGGACGTACAGGCAGCTGTAGCCTGGCAATCGCGACGTCGATGACTTCGTAGAACTCCTCGTCCAGACCGAGTCGATCGTACTGCACGCTGTCATCCCACTCGACAAGCTCGATGACGAGCTCGATTTTCTTGGTTTCGCGGATCGCCGAGACACCGAAAAGCTGTTTGATATTGATGATCCCCAGACCTCGGATCTCCATGTGATGGCGCACGATCCCGGCTCCTGCACCGTAGACCACATTGGGACTGGACCAGCGGATCTCGACCACGTCGTCGGCGACCAGACGGTGCCCGCGGGAGATCAGGTCGAGCGCGATCTCGCTCTTGCCAATGCCACTTTTGCCCATGATGAGGATGCCAATACCGAGCACATCGAGCATAACGCCATGCACCTTGGTCCGCGGCGCCAGTCGCCTGGATAGAAACGAGGTGACCCGGCCGATGAACTCGGTGCTGGACAAGCGACTCGAGAGCAGTGGCACGGTCTCGTCCTCACAGGACTCGACCAGCGCCTTGGGCGGTTCGAGTCCCCGCGTGATGACTATACACGCCGGGTGAGACGCCATGACAGTAGTCACACCCAGAGCGCGAGCCGTTGGGCCGACACTGGCCAGATAATCGATCTCTGTGGCCCCCAAAACCAGAAGTCGGTTTTCGTGAAGCTGACCGGTATATCCGGTCAGGGCGAGTCCCGGTTTCTCGATACGCGGTATTGCGATCTCGCGATCGAGCCCGTCGCGACCCACGCGAATGGTCAGGTCGAGTTCGTCCTCGGCTTCGGCGAGGAGTTGAAGAATGGTGACGGGGGCCGGAGGCTTCAATGGGTTCGACTGGTTTGGGGTTGATAGCGATGCGAAAAGCGGCTCGCTCGAGGTGCGCTCGTACAGCTCAGTGTTTGGCATCCTCCTCGGCGATCACTGCGTACATCTGGTCGGCATCGTCTGCGCTGAGCAGGCGGCGCCGAAATTCTGCGTCCTTGAACACACGGCTGATCCGTGCCAGAGCCTTGAGATGAGCTCCGGTCGACGCCTCGGGAGCGACCAGGACAAAAAAGAGATACGTCGGCTGGCCGTCCATGGAGTCGAAATCGACGCCGCGTCGCACCCGACCGAGGCAGGCCACGATCGAGTCGACGGCGGACAGCTTGCCGTGGGGGATAGCCACCCCCTCGCCGATCGCGGTCGATGCCAAACTCTCCCGCTCGATGAGAACTCGAGTGAGAGTGCTCCGGTCGAGAGCGGAATGATTGGCCGCCAGGTGTGCAGCCAGCTCCTTGATGATACCGATCTTGTCGGTGGATCGGAGCGAAGGGAGAATCATCTCCCGGTGAATGAGGTCGACGATACGCATCGGTCGCCGGGCAACCTAGCACAACGACGCCACCCTGGGAATTGGCTGTAGATCGCTAGATGGCCTGCGTTTTGCCCGGGCTAGCCTGCATTACCAACGATCGTTTCGGAAACGATCCAGCGCGATCGCGCGCGGCCCGACCGCTTGGCGTCCGGGTTATCATTGCGGGCAAAGCCCCCCGCACGGCCGGACTCACACGGCCGGCTCGGAGGTTGGTCGAACGACCCGAGTGGCCCGCATTGTTCACCCCCTTTGCAGTCGGCGCAGACCGCTCCTACCACGCCAATGCGCGGTCCGGCATGGGCTATTCAACCTGTGCTTCAGTGCGCCGCAGCGCGCCGCCCGGCCCGGCCTACGACCTTGTCTCGATCACGCCGTAGCTGTCGTCTTCGCGCCGATAGACCACGTTGACCGAGCCGGTATCCACATGGCGAAAGACAAAGAATTGCTTGTGCATCAGGTTCATCTGCATGATGGCCTCGTCGACCGACATGGGATTGGCCGTCAGCTGCTCGGTCTTGACCACGACTTGATGGGGCGACGTGCCGTCGGACTTGTCCTCGCTCTCCGACGGCTCGACCTCGGTTTCCTCGGTAGGAGTCTCGGCCACCACAGAGTGCGACCATGCCACCGGTCCAATCGCATCCCTGACCTTGTGGGCGCGCAGCTTGTCCTTGTACCTGCGCACCTGACGCTCGATTTTTGCCACGACCAGGTCGATCGATGAGTACATGTTCTCAGTGGTTTCGTGACCGGCCACAGTGAGGCCATTGTGTAGCTGGAGAGTTACGTCGACGCAGTGGTTATAGCCGCGTTCGGTACTCATCACGACGTGTACCGCGATGGGATCGGGAAAGTACTTCTTGATCCGCTCCATCCGTTCTTTGGCGTAGTTCTTGAGGGCCTCTGTCGCCTCCATATGGCGAAAGGTCACCGAGAATTGCATTCAACCCTCCATATCGTTCGTGGCTCGCGTATGGCCCGCGCAGATATCAGTGTTTGCGTTTGAACACCTGTGCGCCCTGCCGGCAGCACGCACAGGGAGAGCTCAGAACCCCCACGTGGCCGACGAGCAACACAGCCAGACTGGCAATGCGACATGGCCCGGCGTCCAAACTGGACAGTGAACTTTGCACGGATGCCTAGTTTACACGCTTTCAAACTCAGGCCGTAAACGTTCAGCCGCAATGGTGAGTGTTTTTTGCTCAATCGATCGAATGGCCGGCCGCTCTGCTCGGCAAGAACTCCTCTTCGCACGCCTCTACCGAGACGCTTGACGACGAAACTGAAACGCATGGGTTTTGAACCACCGCGGCGTTCCTCTCGCGCGGCCCACACACGGTAGCCCGGGCGGCAAGCGGTCGGGCCGCGCGCGAACACGTCGCATTCCCAGCAAGGTGATCGTGTACAGAACACGGTCGGTGGTCAGAACAGCTGTTTGCGCTTGGACGAGCTCAAAATGCCCATCTGCTCGCGGTACTTGGCTACTGTTCGGCGGGCGATCTTGATGCCGCCCTCGCGCAGCTCGGCGACGATTTTCTGATCCGATAGCGGCTTCTTGGGATCCTCGCCGGCGATGATCTGCTTGATTTTGCTCTTGACCGCCTGAGATGCCAGGTCCTCGTTACTGCTCGTCTTGATCCCCGAGTTGAAGAAGAACTTGAGCTCGAAGATCCCCTGTGGGGTATGCACGTACTTCGCGGTCGTGACCCGTGAGATGGTCGATTCGTGCATACTGATATCCTCGGCGACGTCGCGCAGGATGAGCGGCTTGAGGTGACCGATGCCCTTGTCGAAGAAGTCGCGCTGAAACTTGAGGATGGACTCCGCGACCTTGATGATGGTGCGCTGGCGCTGTTGAATCGATCGGATCAACCACTGCGCCGAGCGCAGCTTGTCCTGGATGTAGTCCTTGGCACGTTGCTGGCCATCCCCACCCGACAGAGCCGAGCGGTAGAACGAGGAGATCTTCAACTTGGGCAGACCGTCGTCGTTTGGCACGACGAAATATTTATCGCCCACTTTGTGGATGTACACATCCGGTGTGATGTAGTGAGGATCGTCCGCGGCATATTGCCGGCCCGGTCGCGGATCGAACTCCATGATGACCTTGGCCGCCTCGTAGATCTCCTCGATAGGCTGCTTGAGGTCGCGCGCAATGGCCTGATAGTTCTTCTTCTCCAGGTTGCCCAGATGCGACTTGATCATCTTGATGACCAGGTCGTCATCCTGACCGTAATGCATGGCTTGGATCAGCATGCATTCGGCCAGGCTGCGCGCTCCCACGCCAACCGGGTCGAAGGATTGGATCTTCATCAGAACATCTTCTGCCGTGTCCTCGCTCAGCCCGGCCTCAGCCGCGATCTCCAGAAGCGGCGGATCCTTGAAGTAGCCGTTCGGATCGATGTTGCCGATGATCATCGCCCCGACCTCCATCTCGGCATCCCCGAGCTCGTTCATCTTGAGCTGCCACATGAGGTGTTCGGCCAGAGACGTCGACCGCGTGAGGGTGGCTTCCAACGAGGGGAGATCGTCGTTATCGGGCCGGTACGCAGGAGTCGGCGGCGACATCGTGTAGTTGTCGAGATAGTTCTCCCAGTCGATCTCGTTGACCGCCGAACTGTCGGCTTTGATCTCGCTCGCAGCATCTTTATGAGTCTCGGCGACAGGAAGTTCGGTCGTGCCCGCAGCTTCGACTTGGCGCGTAATTTGCTCATCGCCTCCCATGAGATCCGGCTCTTTGGATTGCTCGGACGAGGTTTCGATATCGTCCTCCAAGACCGGGTTTTCGAGCATTTCCTCCCGCACCAGATCCACCAACTCCATTCGGGAAAGCTGCAACAGCTTGATGGCCTGCTGCAGCTGTGGAGTCATGACCAACTGCTGCTGCAGCTTTAGCTCTTGGCGCATCTCCATGGCCATCGTAATTCTCCTTGTGACTCCAGTTACTTATGAGACCAGTCCTCAATAGGATACATGGAGGATGGGCCTGTGTAAAGGAGCCCTGGCTTTCGTGGCCTGGATATTGCAATTTGCTTGACAATCGGCCCAGCGGCTGCAAGCAGGTTTGCAGTCGGCCCTCAAGGCGTTCGGCTACAGTCGCGAGAAGATTTCACAGGTGTTTGTATTTATGAGATTTTTACGAAACGATGTGAGCTGATCGAGGAGCTGACGAGTCGAGAGCTGGCACCTCGCCGGACGGCTCGGCCGGCGTATTCAGGGTCGATTCGACTGCTGATTCGAGTGACTGGGAGCGGATTTTTTTGGCACAGGCGGCTTCGACGAATCGAGCGAAGAGAGGATGGGGCTCGATGGGTCGGGACTTGAACTCGGGGTGGAACTGGCATGCGACGAAGTACGGGTGATCGGGCAGCTCGATCATCTCGATGAGCCGGCCGTCGGGTGACATTCCGGACAGGACCATTCCGTTTCGTTCGAGGGTATCGCGGTAGGCGTTGTTGATCTCCCAGCGATGGCGATGGCGCTCGGAGATGGTGACCTTGCCGTAGGCTTCGCGCGCTTTGGTGCGCTCCTTGAGCACGCAGGGATAGGCTCCCAGGCGCATGGTCGCGCCCTTGTCGGTTATCCCGCGCTGATTGGGCATGAGGTCGACTACTGGGTGAGGCGAGTTGGCGACGATTTCAGACGAATTCGCTCCCTTGAGGCCGCACACATTGCGCGCGAACTCGACCACGGCCATCTGCATACCCAGACAGATGCCAAAGAAGGGCACCTTGTTCTCGCGCGCGTATCGCACCGCGGCGACTTTTCCCTCGGTGCCGCGGGCGCCGAACCCCGGTGCCACCAGGATGGCGTCTACTGTGGCCAGCAGTGCTTCTGCGCCCTGTACCTCGATATCCTCCGAGTCTATGTGTCTGATGTGGACGCGGGTATCATTGCTGATTCCGGCGTGAATGAGGGATTCGTTGAGGCTTTTGTACGACTCGACCAGCTGGACGTATTTGCCGACAAAGCCGACTGTGATGGCGCGTGACGGCGACAGAACAGCTCGAACGATCGACTCCCACTGGCTGAGACGAGGCGCCCGCGACCAGATATTGAGCAGCTCGGAGAGCTTCTCATCGAATCCCTGGTCGGCGAGCAATACCGGCAGCTGGTAGATGGTTTCGACGTCGGTGGACTGAAATACCGCGTCCAGCGACACATTGCAGAACATGGCGATCTTTTTGAGTATGTCGCTTTCGATCCGGCGCTCGGAGCGGCAGATCAGGACATCGGCCTGAATGCCTATCTCGCGCAACTTGCCGACCGAGTGCTGGGTCGGTTTGGTCTTCAGTTCTCCGGCAGCGGCCACATACGGAACCAGGGTGAGATGCACCGAGACCGAATTCTCGGCGCCGAGTTCGATGCGAAGCTGGCGTATGGCTTCGAGAAACGGCAGCGACTCGATGTCGCCCACTGTGCCGCCGATCTCGACGACGAGCAGATCCAACCCCTCGGAGCAGTGCAGAATGCGCTGTTTGATCTCATCGGTGATGTGCGGAATGACCTGTACTGTCCCGCCCAGGTAATCGCCGCGTCGCTCTTTTGATATGACCGAGTGGTAGATCTGCCCGGTCGTGATGTTGTTGAGCCGGGACATTTTGGTCGACACGAAGCGCTCGTAGTGGCCGAGATCGAGATCGGTCTCGGCCCCGTCGTCGGTCACGAACACCTCGCCGTGCTGGAGAGGGTTCATGGTGCCGGGATCGATGTTTATGTACGGATCGAGCTTCATATTCGCGACTCGAAGCCCGCGATTTTCCATGAGCGCGCCAATCGTCGCGCTTACCAAGCCCTTGCCCAGCGACGAGACCACGCCGCCGGTCACGAATATAAATTTCGTCGTTTTGGCCATTTTACCCCGGGTTCCAGCTGATAATTTTGCGACAGGCTGCCCTTGCCCAACCGGTTCTACCCGCCTTGAAGAGCTCTGGCAACGGGAAACACATACGTTGACCTGTCCGTGTTCGATGACTCGGACCCATGTTTACAATGGGGATATGACAATTAGCAGGGAGCCGGCGCGGGGTCCTGTCGCTCATCGGCTCCGCCAGCCGCGCAGGCCCGTTCGCCAGACCGAAATCGCGTTGTTGTCTGGGTTTGGGGGATCGCCGCTCGACGGGGCAATCGCGCGGCTTGTGGTGCGACTGGCGTCGGCAATCGCGGCGGCGACCAGACCGATCTCGAGATCTGCGCGGCGCTCCCGGTCGAGATCTCCGGTGTCGTCTTCGCCCGCGCTCTGCGCACCACCTGTAGCACTTTGTGCGCGGTCTTTCTCGCCGCCTGGTCGAGCAGGCGAAAGGGTCGCGCGCGGTTGTATTGTGCGATCGACAAACCCGGTATCGTACACGCCATCGCAGAACAGTCGGTTGCGCAGAATGCGGCGGTGGAACGGGATATTGGTCCGGATGCCGTGGACGGCATACTCATCCAGGGCGCGGCGCATGCGGCCGAGTGCTTGCGAACGATCTTCGCCCCACACGATGAGCTTGGAGATCATCGGATCGTAGTGAGTGGAGATCTCCGAGCCCTCGTAGACGCCTGAATCGTCCCTCACATAGGGCCCCGAGGGAACGCGCAGGTGGACAATCGTACCCGGCGAGGGCAAAAACCGCTCGGAATCCTCGGCGTATATGCGGCACTCGATGGCCGCTCCCCGCCGTTTTTCATCGAGCTCGGCCTGGCCGAGCGGCAGCGTTTTGCCCTCTGCAATATCGATTTGCCAGGCGACCAGATCCACTCCGTAGAGAACCTCGGTGACCGGGTGCTCCACCTGGAGTCGGGTGTTCATTTCGAGGAAGTAATACGAGCCGTCCTGGGCGAGCAGAAATTCCACCGTGCCGGCGCCGACATAGTTACAGGCCCGCGCCGCGCCCACCGCCGACTCGCCCATTTGCCGGCGCAGGTCGCCGGTGACCACAGGCGAGGGCGCCTCCTCGATGACTTTTTGGTGCCGTCGCTGGATCGAGCAGTCGCGCTCGCCTAAATGTACCACATTGCCGTGGGCATCGGCGAAGACCTGAATTTCGACGTGGCGGGGCCGCACGATGGCTTTTTCCAGATACAGCGTGCCGTCGCCAAAGGCCCCCTCGGCCTCGCGCCGGGCACCGGCAAATGCCGCGGCAAAGTCGTCCCCCTGGTCGACCAGGCGCATGCCCTTACCACCGCCTCCTGCCGAGGCCTTGATGAGGACCGGAAAACCGATGCGCCGGGCTGCGGCTAATGCCGAGTCGGCATCGGGAAAACCCTTGCCGTCGCGACCATTATCGCCGGGCACCACGGGTACATCGGCGGCCATCATGGCTTCTCGTGCCCGGGTCTTTTCGCCCATCACTCGCATCGACTGACTCGGCGGACCGATGAAACCGATACCGCTAGCCGCGCAGGCATCGGCAAACGCCGGGTTTTCCGACAGAAAGCCGTAGCCTGGATGAACTGCATCGGCGCCCGATCGGCGGCACGCCGCCAGCAGCTTGTCGATGTCGAGGTAGCTTTCTCGAGCCGGTGCCGGACCGATGGGCAGCGCCCAGTCGGCCATGAGAACATGGGGTGCGGTGCGGTCGGCATCGCTGTATACCGCGACGGTCTCGATGTTGCGATCCCGGCAGGTGCGAATGATCCGTACAGCGATCTCACCGCGATTAGCCACCAGGATGCGGTTAATGGGCTGCTTGGGTCGATCGGCTGTCCGACGATTCGCCCACCCCCCATCGCGCCGCATCTCTGGCGAATCGTCCGGTCGCTCGCCAGGCTGAGGCATGCTGCGACTCTACGCAGCCCTCGAGCGATCTGCAAGACGGGAAAAACTCTCGGGGGGAAATCTCTTACCGTCGGCCCGACGCGTAGTAGACTCCTGGCATGCGGGTCGAGCTACTGACTGACGTGGCGGATGCAGGGGCAACTGTCTATCTTCTCGTTCGCATTGAAGCCGAATCCGCGTCGGCCTCAGAGAGGACGCCTGTAAACCTCTCGTTGGTCATTGACCGCTCGTCCTCCATGCGAGGACCGCGTATCAGCCATGCTCTTGAGGCTGCTTCACAGGTCGTTCAAAAACTCGACAGCCGGGATCGGCTCTCAGTGGTCACGTTTGATGCAGCGGCGCGCGTTGCGTTCGGTCCGGCCAACCTCACCGACGATGCCAAGAAGCGTCTTTTGAAGGCTCTGCAGTCGATTCGAACCGGTGTGGGGACAAATTTGTCGGCCGGTATCAAGAAGGGTTCGGAGGCGCTCCGTTCGGGATATGTACGGGGTGCTCTGACCCGGCTGGTATTGCTCACCGACGGCCAGCCATCGGTTGGCATCACCGACCCGTCGCGACTGGCCGGTATCGCCGAGAGAGAGGCCAATCGAGGGGTCACGATCACGACCATGGGATTGGGGGAAGGATTTGACGACGAATTATTGACCGAGCTGGCCACTCGGGGGCGGGGCGGCTTTCACTATCTGGCCGGTGCGGCGGACATTCCGGGGGCGTTTGGCCGTGAGCTTGCCGGTGTATTTGCCATTGCTGCGACCAATACCGAGCTCAAGCTACGCCCGGCTGTCGACACCCAATCGGTGGATGTAATGCACCGTCTGCCATCGTATCCTCTCGACGACGGGCTGGCTATCGAGCTCGGCGAGATCGCAGTGAACACACCGCGTCAGGTGTTGTTCAAGTTGAATCGAGAGCCGCGTACGAGCAGCCAGCATTGTGGCACGCTCATGGTGACGTTTCAAAAATCGGACGGCCAGGCGGGTGACGGCCATCTTCTCGGCATTGAGTTGCCCTCGGAGATCGACGTCGAGCACCGGCGTACGATCACCCTCGAGCGGACCCGTCTATCGGTGGCCACTGCAGTAGACGTCGCCTGGGCGCGACGGGCCAGCGGCGACAGTTTACAAGCCCTGGCAGCGCTCAACGAGATGAAAGCCGAGATCGGCCAGTTGCGGGATCGCAAACTTGCCAACACCGAGGCTCTTGAAGACCTGCTCCGGGACATCGGCGAAGCCGAGAACGCCGTGGTCAAGAGTTCGGCCGAGCGAGAGCGGGCTCGCCGCAGCATGCGCGAACGCAGCCACATCACCCTGCTCGGCCACTCCACCTTGCGCCGCGTTCCTCCGGTCGAGGACGAGTAGCCCGGATCGAAGCCACCGGGCGACTCGCGCGTTTCAGGCGACTAGCCGTGAAGATGAACGAGCGGCCGGCTCGCGCCGCTTCCGAGAAAGAAGACATCCAGATTTCTTCGCGAAGCCTGATGAACGAATCGGTTCCAAATTCGAACAGCGTTCTGACGAGGTCGACCGCCAGGTGATTGTGAAACAGAGGAATGCCCATACGTGACTGGAGTATTGCACCGATCGAACTGAAAATCTGGCTCGTGGTCGATTTGCGGTTCATTGAGAACTTCAAGCGCCTGGGCATCGGAGCTTCGGCCGTGGCGCTGGTCCACTGAATCATGGGGCCTCCGAGTCGGTGCGTTTTGCGTGTAAATGACCGCCCGATTGCTCCGCTCGATCAGAACTCCGCCTGCCATTGCCTGCCGGGATATCCCGGCGGCGATTCAGCTCGAGATGAGTCATCAGGATGGCGACGGCCGCTGGCGTGACTCCGCTGATCCGCGACGCCTGACCGAGCGAGCGCGGTCTGGCGGCCGACAATTTGTCGACCACCTCGCGCGACAGGCCGCGGATCGCGCTGTAATCCGTGGTTTCGGCCAACCGCACGTCCTCGAACCGAGCCAGTCTGCTGGCCTCTTGTTGCTGTCGGCGCAAATAGCCGGCGTACTTGTGCTCGATGGCGACCCGCTCGGCCACTAGGGTAGCCAGATCGCCAGCCCCGGCACGAAGATCCGGGCTGGACAGATCTGCCGCGGCAGCCACCGCCACGATGTCGTCCCAGCTCAGTTCGGGCCGGCGCAGCAGTTCAGCCAGGGTGGCGCGGCGGCTCTCCAGCGGTGCCGAGCCCCGCCTGCGCAGACAGTCGTTGACCGCGGGGCGACCGACCACCGACGAGGTCTCGACCCAGGCACCGAGTTCGGCAAGGGCGGTCTGAAAGCGCTCGTAGTCGCGCCAGCGCTGGTCCGAGACCAAACCGAGCTGGCGACCGATCGGCATGAGCCGATCCGCCGCGTTGTCCTCGCGCAAGATCAGCCGGTATTCGGCCCGCGACGTGAACATGCGGTAGGGCTCCCGGGTCCCCTTGGTGACCAGATCGTCGATGAGCACTCCGCCGTAGGCGTGATCCCGGCGGAGCACCAGACCGTCGTGCTCGCGGCCGGAAAAGCCGGGAAAACCGAGCGATAGAGCCGCGTTGATGCCGGCCAGAAGACCCTGCACCGCGGCCTCCTCGTAACCCGAAGTGCCGTTGATCTGACCGCCCAGAAAAAGCCCCCGAACCCGCCGGGTCTCCAGCGTCGGATAGAGCTCGCGGGGATCGACAAAATCGTACTCGACCGCATAACCTGGCCGCGTCATCTCTGCTTTTTCGAGACCCGGGATGGTGCGGAGAAAGGCGAGTTGAATGTCGTAGGGCAGAGAGGTGGAGATTCCGTTGGGGTAGAATTCGCGACTGTCCACGCCCTCGGGCTCGAGAAAGACCTGGTGGCGAGGTTTGTCGGCGAAGCGGACGACCTTGTCCTCGATACTGGGGCAGTATCTGGGACCGACGCCGTCGATGTCGCCGCGAAAGAGCGGCGAGCGGTCGATATTGTCGCGGATGAGGCGGTGAGTGGCTTCTCCGGTATAGGTCAGCCAGCAGGTTCGCTGGGGCAGCGGCGGGGTATCGCCGGGCGGGGTGAGGACGCGAAAACGCGGCGGCGGGTCGTCGCCCGGCTGCACTTCGAGCGAGGATAGATCGAGAGTATCGCCGTCGAGCCGGCACGGCGTTCCGGTCTTGAGTCGGGCCAGGGGAAAGCCCAGTTCGGCCAGCGACTTGGACAGGCCGATCGCCGGGGCTTCGCCAGCGCGTCCGCCCGCGGCCTTGGAGTCGCCGACATAGATGCGGCCGCGCAAAAATGTTCCCGTGGTGAGAATGACCGCGCGGGCGCGAAATGCGACGTTCATCTTGGTACCCACACCGGTGACGCGGCCATTTTCGGTGTAGAGTTCGGTGACTTCGGCCTGGCGCAGGCGCAGGCCGGCTTGGCTGTCCAGCGACTGCCGCATTCGGTCGCGGTAGCGTCGCTTGTCGGCCTGAGCCCGAGTCGATCGCACTGCCGGGCCCTTGGACAGGTTGAGGCGACGGTACTGGATGCCGGTGTGGTCGATGATGGTGGCCATCTCGCCGCCCAGCGCGTCGATCTCCTTGACGATGTGGCCCTTGGCCACCCCGCCGATGGCCGGGTTGCACGACATTTGCGCGACCATCTCCAGGTTGCCGGTGAGGACCAGAGTGCGCGCACCCAGGCGGGCAGCAGCCAGAGCGGCCTCGCACCCGGCGTGACCAGCACCGACCACGATGATGTCGTAGCTATCTGGATAGTTGAACAATGGCTGGCTCGGTCGGTTGTTGTCGTCAGGACGTGCTGTGACAACTCGTCGTCAGAACTTGTCTCGGCACTCGGGGTGCCCGCTGGGATGTTTGGGTTCGAACTCGTATACATCGAGAACCAGGTTTAGCTCCAGCTGGTCCGGATGGATGAGGTCCGGGGCGCTTCCGCTGATCCAGCGGATCTTGCGGATCTTGGTCGACCCGCACGGATCATGAGCAGCCCGGGTATATTTGGCCAGCGAGGCTTGCCAGTCCTTGAGCCTCTGCATCTCGCACAGGCCAGGCCCGCCGCATACGAACTCGAACGTGTCGTAGTCGCCTCGTCTGCCCAGTTCTGAGATGGTCAATCGAGCGGCAAAGCCATTCTCGCCCCGGGCACGCAGCTTGACCGGATGCTTGCCAGTAGCGAGGTCGATGTAAAAACAGTCGCTGGCGCGCTCCCGGCCCTTGTACAGCACCATATCGTCGACTGTGACCCATAGCTCGTTTTCGGCCGGCCCGATGTGAAACTCGAATCGCTTGAAGCCGGGATCGACAGCCAGCCCGGCGCTTTCTTTTGGCTCCAGGTGGGGCTCGCGACACTGGCATGCATTGTCCTTGCAGAGCGGACCCGACAGGGTGGCAAGCGTGAGTCTGTCGGGTAACTGGCTGAAATCGCGGGCATTCTGCGACGAGGAGCCACAGCCTGGCGCAACCGGGCCGAGCCAGCCCACCAAAACAGCCAAACAAGTGGTGATTCCGGGGACTTGTCGTGGCATACGGAGCGCAGTATAGCCATGCGAGTGCCCTTGGTTGCAATGGTGCCTGCAGCGGTGACTTGCAATGATGGCTTTTGACTGTGCTATGCGACCGCGGCTGGCAAAATACTCGGTGTTGCAACGGCCTGGCTGCCTCACAAGTCCAAACCCAGGTTGACCCCCTGGAGGACTGCGTATAACAATGGAAAGACGTCTTTTGATTTCAATGAGTTCGAAGTTTCAAATGAGTGTGCATGCAGCTCGATGGGTGGTGGTGGCCAGTGCGGTGACGATCATGGCCTGTGGAGGCGACGGCAAGGCCGGTACGGGTGCCGTGAAGTACTCGGTCTCGGCGCAACAGAACTACGAGAAGGGGCGCAAAGAGCTCAAGGAAAAGGATTGGATCGCGGCGGCTAAGTACTTTTCGTTTATCAAGGCGCGGTTTCCGTATTCGAAGTACGCTGTGCTGTCCGAGTTGCGCATGGCCGACGCTGAGTTTGGCGCCGGTCATTATTTGCAGGCCATCGACAGCTACAAGCTGTTCATCAAGTTTCATCCCACGCACGAGATGGTCGCCAACGGGTACGCCACCTTTCGCATCGGCGAATCGTACGTGAAGATGCTGCCGAGCGATTTCTGGCTGCTTCCACCGTCATACGAGAAAGACCAATCGGCGACCGCGGACGCCGAGCGCGAGCTCAAGCTCTTCGTCAAGAAGTATCCCAAATCGCCGTATATGGCCAAGGCGCGGGAGATGCTCAAGAAGGTTTCGTTCCGGCTGGCCAAGCACGAGTGGTACGTGGCCAATTTCTACTGGGAGCGCAACAAGCCAAGAGGCACTCAGATCAGGTTGAGACGCTTGCTCGACCGCTACTCTGGTGTCGGCTACGACGGCGATGCACTGTGGCTTTTGGGCAAGGCTTATCTGCGCACTGGTCTGCGTGACCGCGCGCGTATCGAGTGGCAAAAGCTCGTCGACAACCATCCCGATCACGATCGGGCCGGCGATGCCAGACAAGAGCTGGCAAAGCTGTCCAGATGACCGTCAATATGATTACAGATGATTAGATGATTACATGATTACATGACCGCTTTCCTCGCTTTCCTCGGGGGCGGGAATGGACGATACGCACATGGACGAACGAGTTCAGCAGCTCATCACGATGGGTCGGGAGCACTACAACGCCGGTGATTACGAGGAAGCCGAGCAATATCTCAGCCAAGTAGTGGAGACCCACCAGAACTTTCCGGACATTTTCAACATGCTCGGTGTGATCTACTACAGTACCGGTCGTTTTGCCGACGCCGAGCAGGCTCTCGAGACCGCGCTCAAATTGAATCCCAATTATACCGAAGCGGCATTAAATCTATCGGTGACGTACAACGACCGCGGAAAATACGCCGAGGCGCGCGACGTATACAGCCGGGTCATCACCAATTCCAACCGCGAGTCGCGCAGTCTCGACCCGTTCGCACGCGGCAAGCTGGCCAATATGCACGCCGATCTCGGTGCGGTATACGCCAGCATGGGGATGTACAAGGAAGCTGTTCGCGAATACGGTCATGCTCTGACTCTGTGTCCAGAGTTTGTCGACCTCCGAACCCGGTTGGGCAACGTGTACCGCGACATGGGTGCGTTCGAGGAGGCGATCACCGAATTCGAGACGGTCAAGGGGCAGAAACCGGATTATCTGCTCGCGCGCATTCATCTCGGCGTCACGCTATTTTCGCTGGGCCGCCGCGAGCAAGCCATTGCGGAGTGGAAAAGCGTGGTCGAGATCGACCCTGACAACAAGAGTGCGCGATTATACCTGCGCATGGTCTCCGACGAGAAGCGCTCTCCGGCCGCGGGCAGCGCCCTGGCCGACCGCAACCAGGACAAATAACTCACCCGGTTTGACACTCCCGCCACGGCGACGCCGTACTGGCCCGGATGATTCACCACGAGCATCGGGGCGAGGTTGCGTGAGATATCTGATCGCATCAAAACAGGCGTTCAGCTCGGCCGGTCGCCACATGACCCTGTTGCGAGCATGATCGCTCGCGATAGGTTCAGGTCATGCGCTACTTCAACACCGCCGGAAGGTGCGACAAGCGGTTCCATTACATGGTTCCCGCTGCCGAGCGGCTGCCCGAGGCGCGGGCTATCGTCGATCGGGGCGGTTATTTCGTGGTCCACGCGCCCCGCCGGACCGGCAAGACCACCAGTTTGTGGGCCCTGGCCCGAGCGCTCACTGGCGAGGGCAAATACGCTGCCCTGCACTTCAGCTGCGAGAGCGCCGAGGCTGCGGGAGATGACTATGGGGCTGCGCAGCGGACCGTCCTGGCCAGCATACGGCGCGGTGCCGAGATCGACCTGCCTGGCGAGTTGCAGCCGCCCCGGCCCTGGCCGATGAATGACGAGGGCAGCTATCTGGCCGACGGGCTGCAGGCATGGGCCCGCCAGTGCCCGCGGCCCCTGGTCCTGTTTTTCGACGAGATCGACGCTCTGCGCGGCCAGAGCCTGATCGCGGCCCTGCGTCAACTCCGAGATATCTACCGCATACGGCCTGATCATGCGCCCTGGTCGGTGGCCCTGTGCGGCCTGCGCGACGTGCGGGACTACAAGGCGGCCAGTGGCGGCGGTCTGTCCCGACTGGGATCGTCGAGTCCGTTCAACGTCAAGGTCCGATCGCTCCGCCTGGGCGACTTCAGCCGGGATGAGGTGGTCGCGCTCTACGCCCAGCACACTGGCGAGACCGGCCAGTCGTTTACCGATGAAGCCCTGACCCGGGCCTTTGCCCTCACCTGTGGCCAGCCCTGGCTGGTCAATGCCCTGGCCTGCGAGGTCGTGGAAGCGATGGCCGTGGCTCCGCCCGAGCCGATCACGGTCGAACACATCGAGATCGCCAAGGAGCGCCTGATCCAGGCCCGGGCCACCCATCTCGACTCGCTGGTCGACAAGCTGCAACAAGCTCGGGTGCATTCGATCATCGAGCCGCTCATGGCCGGCACCACCATCCAGGCCACGGCGTACAACGACGATGTGAGCTACGTCCGCGACCTCGGCCTCATCGCCCCCGGCCGTACTATCGAGATCGCCAATCCGATCTACCGCGAGGTCATCGTCCGGGTGCTGTCCGAATCGGCCGAGCAGCACGTCGATCCCGAGCCCCGGCCCTTTGTCGGGTCCGACGGCCGCCTCGATATGGACAGGCTACTGCGCGCCTTTGGCGATTTCTGGCGCGAGCACGGCGAGGTCTTGACCGGCAATCTCACCTACCACGAAGTCGCGCCCCAGCTGGTCCTGATGGCGTTCTTGCAGCGCATCGTCAATGGCGGCGGATTTATCGATCGAGAATACGGCCTCGGCCGCCAGCGGATCGACCTGCTGATTCGCTGGCCCTTTGCTGATCAGGCCGGACAGCGCCAGTGGCAACGCGAGGCCATCGAGCTCAAAGTCTGGCGCGACAAAAAAGCCGATCCTCTCGACAAAGGGCTGGCCCAGCTCGACGACTACTTGCAGCGCCTGGATCTGGACCACGGCATACTGGTCCTTTTCGATCGCCGAGGCAATGCTCCCCCGATCGCCGATCGCATCACCATCGAACAGATCTCCAGCCCGGCTGGCCGCCAGGTGACTCTGTTGCGGGTCTGACCAGACCTGGTTGGATCCGAAACCGCCCACGTGCGAGAGAGTTCAGGGCAGAGTTTGACAGGCGGCACTGCAGGTCATGCTGTTTGGAGGTTCGCACTGCTCGGCTGTGGCCGGGCCATCATCGTCGGGGTCAAAGGCGTCATTGACATGCCCGTCGCCGCATTCCGGCGCGGTGCAATCACGGTCGCAGGTGGCATCGTTGTCGGCCACACCATCGCCATCGCTGTCCACGTCGCATTGCTCCAGCTCGGTTCCACCAGCCGCTGTCTGCGCAGCCGGATTGTGCAGGTTGTCTCCACACGCAACCCGAGTGCAGTTATTGTCGCAACTCGCAGTATTGTCGGCAATGTCGTCTGAATTGGCATCTTCGTCGCATTCTTCTCCCAGGCTCACCTGCACGATTCCATCGCCGCAATGTTCGATCTGGCATTCGTCACTGCAGCCGTCGCCGCTCGCCGTATTGCCGTCGTCACACTGCTCGGGATTTCCCGTCGTGGGCTCAAAAACGGGATTCAAAAAGCCGTCGCCACATCTCGCTTCGGTGCAGTCGGCATCGCAGCTGGGCGAATTGCCTCCGCCGTCGCATTGCTCGGCCATATCGGTCAGCGGATTGACGAACTGATCATTGTGAAATCCGTCGCCGCAGGTCGCGATCGTGCAGTCGGTGTCGCACGTGGCCGAATTGCTGCCGCCAGAATCGCATTGCTCGGCCATGTTGGTGAGTGGATTGATGTACTGATCGTTATGGACCCCGTCACCGCAGGCTGGCGGTGTGCAGTCCAGGTCGCAGCCGGCAGTCTGGCCGGGATTGCCGGCACCGTCGCCGTCACACGCCTCGGTGCCAGAGCCGTGCTCGTGCACGAAGCCGTCGCCGCATTCGGCCAGCCGGCAGACATTGTCGACAATGACGCAATCGTCGTTGTTGTCGGTGTTGCCATCGTCGCACGGCTCGAATAAATCGGGCAATCCGTTGCCGCATCCCGGTCCCCCCGCACAGTCGTTGCGGCAGCTGTCAGCGGGGTTCGAATTGCCGTCGTCGCATACCTCGCCCATGACCACATCGACAATGCCATTGCCACAGGTCTCGTCAGATTTGCAGTCGGCACTGCAGCCGTCGCCAGCGCTATTGTTGCTGTCGTCGCATACTTCTCCCCGGTCCGAATCGACAATACCGTCACCACAGCGAATATCGATGGGAACCCTGCGACAGACAAAATCGCGGTCGCACGTCATCTCGGGTGGACAGGTACTCTGTTCGCTGCACGGAATGTTGTCCGAATAGTAGGGATCAAAACACGACCCGCTCGACACAACGAGAAGCGCGGCGCCTACCAGGAGCACCGGCCAGCTATACCGGATGGATTTGTCTGTGCTGGTCACGTTAGAATTGCCCTCCGAGCCATACGCTGGCGCCTACTGGCTCACCGGATCGACCGATATCGAGCTCGACCTCGACATTGCGCGAAGCTCGCTCACCCAGATAATATAGCACGATCCCGGTGACAATCGCCGCGCCGCCCACAGCGCCCAAGAGGACGGCCCGCTGTTGAGCCGACTCCCCGTCCTTGACCAGATCGTCGAGCTGGGTGCTCCAGGGACGCGCTTGCGATACGTCGTCGCTGGCCTGCTTGGCCTTGACGCCGTACATAATCGCAGCCCCAACTGCGAGGCTGCCCAGTCCCATCAGGGTGGTGCCGAGGTGACGCTGAACCGATCCAGCTGTACTGCGCCCCTTTACGGTAACCCAGTGACTCACCTTCTCGCGCTCGGTTTTGAGGACCTCGAGCTCCTTATCGAGTTTCTCGGCCTGGTTTTCCGCGGTTTTGCGGCCAGCCGATTCGCTTTCGATGGTCTCTTTTGCCTTTTCGAGCTCGGCGCTGATCTGCTCGGCCTTATGGGCGGTCATCGCCAATCTCTCCTGCTCTTCCCGGGCCTGGTTGTAGCGCTCGCTGAGCAGCGCCAGACGCTTTTTGGCCAGCGAGAGCAGTGGACCATTGGGCTGGCGGTCGGTGAGAAACTGATGGTAGTGACAGATGGCGCTTTCCGGGTCGGGGATCTGCTCGGCCACCCGGCCCAGGCTGAATAGATGCCGGCTGTCACCGTCGAGGGCATACACTGCCTTGATGGATTCGGAACACTCGCTGAGCAGCCCGCTGTCGCACCGCTCTTGAGCCTCGCGAAAGCGCTTTCTGGCCCGGTTGATGTTCTGTCGCGAAGGCGGCCCGTCGGGCCGCGACACCGATCGATCGGCGCACCCGATCGCAGCAACCGCTTTTTGGATCTCTTGCTGACTGTGGGTTTGCTGCTCCCGGGTGTCGGCCAGGGTGCGGTGCAAAGCGACGATTCTCTCCACGATCGGATCCGCTTTTGTGGAATCGACCCCCGAGCCCATGTACAGAAAATAGGAGCAGATGGCTGCCTTGGGCTCGCCCACCGAGCGGTACGCATCGCCGATGTCGCGCAAATGGACGCTCTTTCCGTCAATGGTATAGGCCGCCTTGAGTTCCTCGACATAGGTGGGAATATCGCCTCGTTGGAGCAGTTTTTTGGCTGCTCTGGCCCGCCGTCTGGCCTGTCGTTTCTCGCTGCGCGACGGTGTTTCGACCGGAGTCTGCACCGCCCACTCGCTGCAGTCGAGCTGAGCCGCCTGCTGCAGGGCAGCTGCTCTCTCCGCCTCCTGGCGCCGAGCCCGGGTGAGTTCGCCGTGCAGCGTGGCGAGCAGCGGCTCGACTTGGGCGGCAGTCGCAGCGGTGGGCATTGCGGCGAGATATTGCCGGTAGGCACAGATCGCCGGCTCGTGCTCCCCCATCGCGTGATAGGTCTCGCCCAGCGATTGCAGGTTGTCGCTGTTGCCATCCAGACCATAAGCAGATCGGTAGGCATCAGCGCACCGCTGATATTTTTTGCGCCGGCACAGCCGGGTCGCGCGTTTGGCCAGTCGCCTGGCCTTGCGCACCTGTCTTCGCGAGGGCACCTGGGTCGGGGTCTGGACCAGCAAATTGCTGCAATCGACCGACGACTGCGCATCGTCGACAAGCTGCCCGGCATGGCCCGGCTGGGCGCCATTGTTCGATGGGACCGGCTGGTCTGGGCGCGGCGGCGTCTGGACAGACCGATCGCCCGGCTGGTCGCGATCGCCCGGATTCGCTGCGCCGCTCGCCCGGGCCCCGGGACCGGGCTGGGCTGAATCACCGTGCCCGACCGAGCGATTATCTCGGTCTTTCTTGCCGGCCTTGGCCACATTCTTGCGCCGCACTCCCCGATCTCTTGCGGTTTTTTGCCCTGTCGCGGGGTTCTTTTCTGCGGCGCTTTTTTCCGTGTTTTGAGCTGGCGCACCTTCCAGATCTTCTATGGCCTCGGCAGCGGCCGAGCTCTGAGCCTGGACCCGCGAGGGAGACAGGCAAAGAATGGCCGCCGCACTCGCGATCCAGGCTATGCGATGGAGAAACATGCGCTTATTCCTCGTCGAAACGTTCATTGCAATCGGCCACAGTCGGTCGACCAAGCCGGAGCACTTCAGGCGCTGGTCAACTGTACCAAGCAGTTGTCATCACGTCCCCCGCAGTCTGACTTTTGTATTTGACACCCATTTGAGCTCCATTACGGAGTTTTTATGGCGAATTTTTTGCGCGGGTGCTGTCCTGACAGGGTGTCGGTGTGCGGCGTGGTACCGAGCAGTGTGCTCGGGCTGCGCAGTTTTTGTCACTCCTCGCACTGATAGGGGTCGACCAGACCGACCGACACGATGCCAGTCCTGTTCTTTGGATTGCACGGCTCGAGCTCGATGATCACACGCTGGTCTTGGTCGGTGCGTACCCGAAGCTCTTTTTTGCGGTAATTGTCTTTCCTGAGCACGTATCTGGCCCTGCCCGCAACCTCGAGCTGGGAGATCTTGTACGGGGTGATGCCGACCACTTTTTGGTTCAGGAGTACTGCTGCGCCCGGCGGATCGGACAGGATCTCGATGGTGATGACCTGCGAGATCTTTTCCATTCGCACGCGCTTGCGGTTGTGCCGACGCTCGGGCGCGATGGTCACAGTTGCGTTCTTGTAGCCCTCGCGCTCGAGTGTGAAGGTGAGTGGCTCGGCGCTGCGCGGAACCGCTGTCTGCCACGGCGTGGCGCCGAGCAATTTGCCGTCCCGATCGTAGACCGGAGTGCCCGCCGGGATGGACCCGATCTCGATAGTGACCTGTGGAGGCGCTTCCATCGCCTCGTTGTCCGGGGCCCCGGCCAATAGAACCTCCTCGCCCGCGGTCCTGTCAGGCTCGGGTCGAGGGACGAGGGCAACTGGCTGTTCGGCTGGTTGCGGCTCGGGCCCCCGATCGGTTTCGGACTCGGCAACCGCGGTCTGCTCGGCTGCTGCCGCGTGCTCGGCAACCGCATTCTGTTCAGCTGCCGCAGTCTGCTCGGCTGCCGCAGTCTGTTCGGCTGCCGCGATCTGCTCGGCTGCCGCGATCTGCTCGGCTGCCGCGATCTGCTCGGCTGCCGCGGTCTGTTCGGCTGCTGCGGTCTGTTCGGCTGCTGCGGTCTGCTCGCCCTCTGCGTTGCCCAGGCCGTTCTGTAGATAGACGGCCAGGAGCAGACCCGCAGCGACTGCAGTCGCCAGCATCACGGCGACAGCTCCGCGCCGGCTCGGTATTGCTGCGAGCCATCCTCCGACCGAGCTGGCCACGAGGGATAATCGAGTGACGACTGCGGCGGGAAAGGATCGGGGCGACTTGATGGTGACCTGGGCCAGAGCTTGCAAAAACTCACCGGCGCTGTGAAAGCGATCGTCGGGATTTTTGGCCAGGAGGCAGGCGATGATGTCGTCGAGATGGGAGCCGATTTCAGGGGCAAACAGACTGGGCTGGGGTGGCTGTTGGTTTTGATGGGCGAGCACGACCGTGGCCGCATCATCGTGCTGGTCGAATGGCGGTCGGCCGCACAGCATCTCGAAAAAGATACAGCCGAGCGAGTACAGGTCGGCGCGATGGTCGATCAAATAACCGGCCGCCGAATGACCAGCCGGCTGGCCTACATGGCACTGCTCGGGCGCACTGTACGCAGGCGAGTTCGGGATGAGGTCGGCCCGCGTCTGACCCGGTTCAGAGCCGGCCCGAGTGGGCACGTTGGCCATGCCGAAGTCGACAATCTTGATCCGTTCGCCGCCCGATATCTGAGGGTCGGAAACGATGAACAGGTTGCCCGGCTCGAGGTCGTGATGGATGACGCCGCCGGTGTGAGCTGCCTGCAATGCACTGGCGATCTGCACGGCAAACCGCGTGGCTTGCCGGACGCCGAGCGCACCGGTGCGGGCCAGCCTGCTCGCCAGGGTCTCGCCGTCGAGGTGCTCCATGACCTGGTACACCTGCCCGTCCTCGCCCTCGCCGACGTCGTAGATCTTGATGATACCGGGGTGGTCGATGGCACTGGCCACTCTTGCCTCGTGCAGGAAACGCGCGACCGCGGCGCGATTTCGCGCCTGCCGAGACCACAGCACTTTGATCGCAACATGCCGGCCGAGAACTTCATGCTCGGCCGCGTATACCCGTCCAGTGCGGCCCTCGCCGAGCACTCCGGTGACCCGATATCCGGCGATCATGGAGTGGGGCGCGCTATCCTGCATTTCGCTCGAAAAAACCTGCTCACCGTGAAACACGGCATTCCTCCGATCCATGCATGATCGCTCGATTCGTACAAGTCAGGCGCGGGACGACGCAGCGCGTTGTGCAATTATATTCGATCACAGCGATCTACCTGGCTGGTGCATGATCATTGCTGATTGCGATTCAGTCCCTACAAGAACCCACTTTTGCCTATGTAAGTCGAGTACCGAATCCTACAGCGTCTTATTGTGAAACCGAACGATCTTGCGCGTCAAGAGAAACTGCCGACCGCTCGGTGACAAATTTTCTGGCCATACCCGAGATGTCGTATCTGTGGTACTCCACGCTGCAACGTGAGTAAACATGAGTGCGTTGGTCGTGGATCAAGCCGGGCCCAGTTCGAAGAGTGCCCCGGGCCCGGCGCGGCGTATCGGGCGCGGCTCGCACTTGTCGGGTGTCGTGTGGCGCGCGATTCTCGGCGACATGCGCATGGTTACCGCAGCCGCTCTCGCCGTTCTGGCCTGCAGTTGTCGCACTGGCCACAGCGATCCCGACGGTCAGCAGCTCGCCCGTATCAACAAGGACATCGCGCTCCTCATCGAACGTGTCGACGGGCTGGCCAAACGCGTCGACAGGCTCGAAGGTCGGCCGGACAGTCGGACGGGCAGCGCGACCGGCTTGCCGTCCGTACCGGCGAACTCGCCAGGTCCCGGTACAGCGGCAAAACCGGCCGGAGCCGACAAAACAGTCACAGTCGCGGTTTCGGCGGCTGGAGCAGTCACCGTGGACGGCGCCTCGATGTCAGCAGCCGAGCTGGCTCGAGAACTGGGCAAGTACAAACAGGCCGGACATACCGTAGTCCTGTCGATTCGTACCGAGGCCAGCTCCCCGCCCGCCACGTTGATCGAGATTATCGATCTGGCGCGCGAAAGCGGCATTACCGACTTCTCCATTGCTCCGCGCTGAGGCCGGGTCCCGACCAGAGTTTATGCGGCAAGGCACCTGATGTATTACGCAGATCCCCGCGAGCCCGAGTGAAGAACTGCACGACCCGAGGCAGATGCAATAAGGTCGGTCAAGTCTGTGGTGGGCCAGGCGGGTGGCTCGACGAAGCTCGGGGTCGAGCAGTACGGCGCCGCTGCAGCTTGCCTTCGGCTCAATGGACAACATCTCGGCCGGAGTACTCGCTCGGTCAACCGCGCTGTGACCGCTGGGCCATGAAATGCTACTGGTTGTTCGGCAAGGCTAATCGACCTCGATCGCCCGGGGGGAGATCGTCGCATTCAGCGCGAGAAATTTGCCGCTATATAGCAAGATAAACCCCACACCGCCGCCACCACCGCCGCCGCCGCCGCCTTGCTGTGCGACCGGCGTGCCGCCGTCTGGCGTGTCGCGACTGCCACCAGCACCGCCGTCGGCGCCGTAGTTGGAGCCGCCCGAGCCGCCCGCTGCCGACTCGATACTGGCCGATCCGTCGCTGCCCGGGTTGCCAGCCTGGTCGTAGTCGGATCCCTCGCCACCGCCGCCGCCGTTGGCCGCGAGTACAGCGCCGTCATAGATGGTTACCTCGGGCGCATCAAAGCCGATGTATCCGCCGGAACCGCCGCCGCCCCCGCCACTTACGGGCAGGCCCATGAGCGCCCCACCCCCCCCGGCACCACCTGCGAGAACCCTGCCGCGTACCTCGATTCGCTCTCGTGCGGTTACGTGGATGGCGCCTCCGCCGTCACCTCCACTCCCCCCTTTGGAACCAAGCGCACCGCCGCTAGCTCCCCGGGCGCCCGGACAACCACCGCGTATCACGATGGAGTGGCCGATTTTACCGCCACCTGCACCTCCGTCACCCTGGTCGAGATCGCCCACAGCGCCAGCGCCGCCGTTACCCTGAAATCCACCGCCCCCGCCGCCTCCGCCAGCTTTATTCTGCCCAGAGCTTCCCGGGCCCGCTGCCGTGCCCTCGCAGTCGCGATTGGCCCCGGCCCCAGGTCGCCCGGCCACGCTGCTCACGTCAATGGTGCCGTCCACCGATACAGTCGACCACGACGCGATGAGCAAAGGTCTGTTGCCCTCAGCGCGCAGCTCGGTGTTGGCTGCAATGGTCAGCTTGTGAACAGCGATCAACCACAGATCGCCTCGATCCTGAGCCACAGACTCGCCGGAATGTTCCACCGCCTGGCCGTCTGGATCGATCAGCTGGCCGGTATTGGTGTCGTATGCATAGCGTCCCGGAATCGCCAGGATCAGCTCGGAAATCGGCTTTGCGGCCGTACAAGGACTGAAATGAAGCGGCGCCCATTGATCACAGTCGCCGCCGTCGACCGTCGGAGAGATATCGCGGATATCGAGGACCCATTGGCATCCTCCCATATAGGCTGCAAGTGTTGCAGCCACGAGCATTCGTGACGTGAGCGTGCCCCCCATTGTCGGGCCATTCTACCCACTGACAGGGCTCTTGTCATGAAGGGACTATAGAACCCATCTCACTCAAATGTCTCCCATCACCAGACGATACGGCTGAGGTCAGAAATGGCGCCAGATCACAATGCCCGCGCTACCCGGCGATAGGGTCGGAGCCAGGCCGAGCTTTTGTGGTGGATCCCGGTCTTTTCGGGCCGCCCCGGTATCTCGACTGTTCGCCCCTGCACGACTGGCACGCCACCACAGAAAGACGCCAGCTGAGATCGCCACCAGTCCAAATCCGGCCGACAGATTGGCCAAGTTGGCACTGTTCACGGCATCCTTGGCCAGCGCCTCGCCCTTTCCGCCGGGAGTGCAGCGCACCGTACCGCCGGAATCCTCCGTGCAATCCTCGGCATCGAGAGCATCGCTCCACTTGCTCCTGGCGCGCAGGGCAAAGAGTGTCGTGCCGCCGAGCAAGCTGGCTGCCCCCATACCGATGCATACACCGCTGACAATGCGCTCGCGGGTCCAGTAGTGCTCGTTGTTGTCGACGAGCGCGGCCAGAGCGGGTATATCGACACGCCTCGACTCTGCCCGGCCGATGCGCACCGTGGCTGTCCACGCGACGTGACCCTGCGCAGTCGCCGCAATTACGTATTCGCCGGGATCGACCGGGGTGGCCGCATTGTACGTGCGAGGCTCCACAGTCAATCCGTTGCGAGTAACGTGAAAGCCGCCACTAGTGGCAGATGGCCCCGGAGAAATGATCATATAGGATAGCGCTGCCTTCAAGTCATCGGCCCGTTTTTGGGCTATGACCGCGCGCTCGTGCTCCCCGCGACTCTCGGCCAACCTCTTGACCTCGAGGTAGAGCTTGTAGGAGCTGGCGATACGGCCGAGGCGTGCCCAGCACTCGGCCAGCTTGCCGCGTGTCCCGACCCCGGCGACAATGGCCAAACTCTTTTCGAACTTGGGGCAAGCCTCCTCGAAGCGCCCCTGGTTGAACAGCGCGATCCCCTCATCAAACAATGCCTGGGCGCGGAAAAACTCTTCGTCACCAGTATCCGCGCGGGTGGGAGCGGCCACTGCGATGAGCAGTCCGCACGACACCAGCAGCGCAAAAAACTGCACGTTCCGTTGAGTTTGAATTCGCTGCCGAGACGGCCGGTCGCCACGATCCACGTCAGTGAATCGTACCAAAAGGATCGGACTTCTCGGGCCTGGGCCGAGCTTTCTTTTCGCTCTCTTTCGGCTTGGCTGTTTTGCCCGAAAGCTCAGTCTTTCCAAGGTCCTGGGTCTTGACAGAGCGGCTGCGCCGGACCGCTCGGGCCGATTGAGCAGATCGAGACGACCGGGCCGATTTGGAGGACTTCTCGGATCGGGAGGATTTGGCGTTCTTGCGCTGGTTTCGGCGACTGCCCCGCTTGGACTTGCTGCGGCGCGACGAGCGAGGGCTGCTCGCAGTAGGGCTGTGGTCTTGCCGAACCCGCGCTCGCTTGCTGTTGTCGGCCTGCTCTGCGTCGGAGTCTTTTGCAGACTCCTGTCCCGGGGATTTGACCAATACTGGCGCCGCGTCGTGAGGCGTTGCTCCAACCTCTGCACCGCCGGACGACGCTCTATCAACCGATTCCGGCACTGCGACGGGCGTTGCCACTGGCGTTGGCGCGGGCACCGGCACTGCGACGGGCGTTGCCACTGGCGTTGGCGCGGGCACCGGCACTGTGGCTGCCGGGGCGGGCGAGTCGGGCTGGCTGGTCAGCTGGGTGGCAGCCGAGTTCATGCCCTCGCCAAAGAACGAGATCGCGCCTCCGATGATGCAGGCTCCGACGATCATGCCAATCACCGCCGCCATCATGACGCTGCCCCGATTTTCGTCGTCCCTTTTTTTCCTTCTGCTCTCGGGCTGAGCGCAGGCGGGAAGGTCGGCGGGAGTGATGCTCGGACCGGCCAGCAATTCCAACGAGTCGAATGTCATCGTGGTTCGCTGTTGCAACACCAAACCGACGTCGAGATCCTCGGGGCCGTCGATAATTACCTTGCTCCACGCTACCATCGAACGGTTCGCGGCGCTGTCCCCACCGGCAAAGGGCTCGAGATCGCTGACCAGGGCATCGACGCTCTGCTGGCGCTTGGCGACATCTTTTTGCAGACAGCGCAGGATTACCGCTTCGAGTTCGGGCTTTACCCAGGGCGCCGCATCGCGCACCGGTACCGGCTCTTCGTAGAGCAGCTTGGCAAACGCCTCGGCGGTGGCCTGGGCCGGAAATGGCAAACCAGCTGTCAGGAGATAATAGAGAATTCCGCCGAGCGACCACACATCGGCGCGCTCGTCGACATGCTTGGCCGAGCGCGCCTGCTCCGGTGACATGAATGCCGGCGTGCCCATGGTCCCGGTGGTCTGGGTTTGACTCGGCGACGGCTCGTTGCCCTCTTCAGCCAGGATCTTGGACAGGCCAAAGTCGAGCACTTTGATGAGAGGCGAACCGTCGTCGCGCTGGGTGAGCAGCAAATTGCTGGGCTTGAGATCGCGGTGCACAATGCCGCATCGGTGGGCCTCGGCGACGCCGATACAAGCCTGGAGCACGAATTCAACCGCATTCCTGACCGATAGAGCACCGTACTGCCGCACCAGCTTGGACAGATCGATTCCGTCCACATACTCCATGGCAAAATACGGTGCACCGTTTCCGAGCATGCCGTGGTCGACCAGGCGAATCAGGTTTTCTCCCGCGAACCGCGCCAGAACCTTACCCTCGCGCATGAAACGCTGTAGCGCCTGGGGAAATGCCAGCGCCTGGGGCAGCATGCATTTGAGCGCTACCAGCTTGTCGTCCGTGACGCGGCGCGCGGCAACAACGAGTCCCATCCCCCCCTCACCCAAAAGTTGCTCGACCTGGTAGTTCCCAGCCAGGACGACACCGGGATGCACCACGTTCGACACCCTGCCATTGTTCCCGTTGCCGCGATCCAGTGCAAGAAGTGAGTGTATGACTACCAACTATGTGAGCGTATTCAGGGCGTCAATCAGTCAGTGCAGCCGGGCCGCCGATCGACAAATCTCCACTCCCGGCCCTGCAAACGACGTCGATGTGCGCATAGTCATAGCGGAATTTGATTTTGTCAGCAGCCCGATGGACAGCGGGACAGCTGCGGGTTGCCCGACCGCCGTTTCACCGGTCGGCCTGGCCGGCCATGATTCAGGCATGGTGCGAGAATACGAGCTCGCGTGACGCCGCCCAGCTCTCATCGCGATGTCATCGTCATTGGAGCCGGGCTATCCGGTCTGGTGGCGGCCTACCGGCTGGCCCGGGGCGGCGCTTCGGTCCTCGTACTCGAGGCTCGTCAGCGAGTTGGTGGTCGAACCCTTACAGTCCCTCTCGGTCGCGGTTATGCAGATCTCGGCGGCCAGTGGATGTCGCCGACCCAGCATCGGCTGGCCGCATTGAGCGAGGAGCTCGGGGTGGCCACTGTCCCCCAAGCCCGCAGTGGCCACATGGTCATTCAGTGGGCCGACCGGACAGACCGTCGTGAGCCGTGGTGGTCTCGGCTGCCTCTGGCGACTACCTGGGAACTCACCCGCCGCGTTCGCCAGATCGATCGCCTGTGCCAGCAAATACCGCTCGATGCGCCCGAGTCCGCGCGGGGAGCCGCAGAGTGGAGCCAGCAGAGCTTGGCTGATTGGCTCGACCAAAATGTACGTACTCATCGGGCGCGCGAGACTCTGGAGCTGGCCAGTCAATTAGTGTTCGGGGCCGAGCCGCACGAGCTGTCGTTTTTGTATGTGTTGCATGCCCTCGGCGTGACCAGCGGGCTCACCGGGCGCCGTGCGTTTGGGCCCGGCGCCACCGAGATGCGTTTTGTCGGCGGTGCCCATCGCCTGTCGCGTGTTCTCGCCGCCCGCCTCGGCCCGATTGTCCGCCTCGGCCACCGAGTGGCCAGTATCGACCACAGCGGCCCGCGCGTGGTCGTTACCTGTCGCAGCACAGTAGCCCGGAGCGGTGGGGCTGAGGCCCGTTTTTCGGCTCAATTAATCATATTGGCCCTGTCCCCGTCGCTTTTTGCGCGAATCGATATCACGCCTGATCTGGCCCTCACAGCGGCGGGGTGCCATGGTGGCCGGTTGCACCTGAGTCCGGTCATAAAGTGTGCGTTTGCCTATCGCGAGGCATTCTGGCGCCAGGATGATCTGTCGGGTGAGGCGTATCGGAGCCAGGGCGCGGTGCGGGCCGTGGTCGATCACTCCACCCCCGATGGCAGTCAGCCCGCGTTGCTCGCGTTCATCGTGGGTGATCGGGCTCGTTCGCTGTCGGCTGGCCAGCCGGCCGAGCGCCGCTCGCTCGTCATCGCCGAGCTCGTCGAGTTGTTTGGCCGGCGTGCTGAAGCCCCGGTCGACTATGCCGAGAAGAACTGGCCGGACGACCGGTGGAGTCCGGGTTGCGTGGCCATTGTTGGCCCGGCGGCCTTCGAGTCCCCGCCGCATCGACCTGAAGGAGGTCAGCCCCGAGATCCGGCCAGACCGTGGATCATTGCCCCGGGCACTTCACACGGTCCCTTTGGCCGCATTCACCTGGCCGGAACCGAGACTGCCACTCGCTGGCCGAGCTATATGGAGGGTGCAGTCGAGGCCGGTGAGCGCGCCGCTGGCGAGGTGTTGTCTCGACTTGCGCAGCGGCCGCCCGCGTAGTACCGCAATGCTGTCATGCCACAAGCGATCATTATCGGCAACAGTGACGGCATCGGCCTGGCCCTCACCACAGCTCTGCTCGAAAAGGGCTGGGACGTCACCGGGATCTCGCGCAGCCAGTCGCCGATTACCGGTGACCGATATCGCCACCATGTGGTCGATATTCGCTCAGACGAGTACGACGGCGCGGTGGCTCAGGCGCTCGACCGGGCCGGACGGGGGATCGATTTATGCGTCTATTGCGCCGGAATCGGCGAAGAGATCGACTTTGACCATCTCGACGCCGACATCGCGGTCTTCGAGGTCAATCTCATCGGCTTGGTCCGCACCGTGAGCCTGGTTTTGCCCGGCATGTTGGCCGCTGGCCGGGGCCATTTGATCGGCCTGTCCAGTCAAGGCGATTCATTCCTCAATGTCGACGCACCGAGTTATTCGGCTTCCAAGGCGGGAATGTCGTCGTATCTGGAGGCTCTGGCCCTGGCTGTGCGCAATCGGGGTGTTTTTGTCACCAACGTGCGTTTTGGCTTCGTGGCGACCAAAATGGCCAAGGCCGACACCCGGCCATTTGAAATCAGTGCCGAGAAAGCCGCCACATGTATGCTCCGCTGTGTCGACAAACGCCCGATACGGTATACCTACCCCAGGCGCATGGCTGCGCTTTTGTGGCTGGCCAACGGCATCAACCGAGTGCGCACCTGGGTGAAATAGGCGACCTGATAGCTCGTGGTCAGCCCAGGCCGATACTCTCGAGATCGGCGTCTTCGAGGCCGAAAAAATGTGCGGTTTCGTGCAGCACGGTGATTCGGATCTCCTCGAGCAGGCGCTCGCGGCTGCCCGCAGCGCGTTCGAGATTGCGTTGAAAGAGGTAGATCGAGTCGATATGCGGCTGGTAGCCGTCCACGATATGCGATTTATGGGGCAGAGGAACCCCGGAAAACAAGCCGAAGAGACGTGGATCGAGCCCGCTCTGGACCTGTTCGACAGATGGTGCGTCGGTGCAGAAGATCGGCACATTGGAAAGGTGTTTTCGCGCATCATCGGGCAACTCGGCCAGGGCGTGCGCCGCGACCTCCTCGAATTCATCCAGGCTCAGGTGCCAGGGTTCAGGCGAGGCTGTCATATCGAGTTCGCGAGTACGCAGCCAGGCTGCTGCCACCTTTTCTTGCTCGCCGCGCGCCTGATGGACCATGCCCAGCCCGTGATGGCCGTCGGCCCAGTCCGGGTCGAGTTCGACTGCGTTGCGGTAGGCTCGCCTGGCAGCGTCGAGGTCGCCGAGGGTCCAGTGGAGGTCGCCAGCGACACAGAGGAGCAGCGGGTCGCCAATGGCACAGCCTTCGAGTTCGGCCAGTACCTCGCGGGCCTCGTCGTCGCGATCGCCGAGGCTGACCAGAGCCTCGGATTTGAGCAACACAGCGTCGATCAGATCGTCTTCGTCGCTGGCCACGTCGAGAGCCATGTCGCACAATCCGATGGCTGTTTCGGGATCGTCTCGGATGGCGAGTTCGACGTCGGCTGACAGGATGAAATAGCGCGCATTGTCAGTATCAGCTGCGGTGGCGCGTCCGAACGCCGTCACAGCTGCTTCGGCATCGCCCTCGGCTGCAGCGATGGCCCCGCCCAGGGCCCATAGCTCCGCCAGTCGCTCGGTCGCGCCTTTCGCGGTTTCGGCCGTGTTTGCGAGATCGGTGTAGATCTCTTTGGCTCCGTCCACATCACCGGCATCGAGACAATGCCAGCCCGCATCGATCGACTGGTCCAGTGCGCGAGAGATCCGGCCGGAACTAGATGTATCCGCAGAACTGCTGGCATCCAGTGGATTCGATGCCAGCGGTTTGGTGCCCCGTCTCCGTCTCGGGTTGCCGGGCCGGGGGGGTCGGTCACTGTTGCGCGGTCGAGAAGCCACGGAAGCAACTATACCGGGTTTGCCCACGCTGCACGCTCTCTGTAGAGTCTCCGGGTGCCAACAACTGTGCCGACGACCTCCACCACATCAATTTCGATATCGATTGCCACGCCGATTGCCACGCCTCGCACCTCGAAGTGGGCATCACTGCTTTTGTCGTTGTTCGTGATCTCGTCGCTACTGGTCGTGGCTGGTTGCCCACGGACCAAACGGCGGGTTTTGCGGCCGGCGATCCCGACCACCGGCAACGCCGAAGCCCGGTCTCGCTTCGAGCAGGCGCGAGGCCAGTTCGAGCGCGAGGAAGCCCTTGCCGCGACCGAGTTTGAGGCGATCGCCGCGGAGTATCCCGACGATCCCATCGCGCCCTGGGCCAAGCTCTACGCCGGTATGTCGGCGCTGCGAGCGCGCCAGTACGATCAGGCGGTCGCTCATCTCGAATCGCTCGGTCGCGGCTCCCATCTGGACCAGACGCTGCGCCTGCGCGGCCGCCTTTATCTCGGCCTGGCCCTGGTTTATCTCGGTGAGTACGCAGGTGCGCTCGAACACCTCGAAGCCGGTGAGCAGATCATCGACGGCGATGTGGAGCGCGCAGAATGGCTGGCCGCCATGGCCGAGGCGCTCGGTTATGGCGACTCGCCGCTGGCTGCTATCGAGCATTACGACCGCTGGTACGAGATCGCCACCCTGTCGGAGAAGAGCTATATTGCGGCCCGATTGCGAGCGATTGTGGGAGCGGCCGATCCGGCCCAGGCACTCGCCGCGTACGAGAGCCTGAACGCGTTCGGCAGTCCGGGGGCTGCGGTCCTGGGCCTGCGCGTGGCGGCCGATCTCGAGGCGCTCGGCGAGGTCGAACGCGCTCGCCGCATCCTCGATGACACTGCCGGGGCTCGAAGAGACGCCGGTCTGGTCGCCGACGTACCGGGTATCGGTAGCGGCGGCGACCCCGACTTGCTCGGCGCGGTTCTGCCGCTGACCGGCCGTCGTGCGCGGGCCGGTGATCTCGCCATGCGCGGGCTTGCTCTGGCTTCGGGAACGTTTGCCGAGAACCGCGGCAGGGACATGAAGCCGTTTCAACTCGCAGTGCACGACTCGGCGTCTACCGCGCAGGGAACTCGGATCGCCATTGACCAGAGTGCAAGCCGGAGTGTGATTGCGGTTATTGGGCCCATTGATGGGAAGAGTGTGGACGTGGCTGCAGCCCAGGTCCACGCTTCGGGTTTGCCACTGCTCAGCCTCAATCCGCGCAGTGACCAGCGCAGTCGCACTCCATCGCCCTACGTGTTTCACATCGTACAGTCTGCCGAAGATCGCGCCGGGGCGTTGGCCCGTCACGCCCACGACAAGGGGGTTCGTGAATTTGCTGTGTTGCGCCCCGAAAACGGTTATGGCACGGCGGTTGCGGGTGCATTCCGGGCCGAGGTCGAGCGATTGGGTGGCAACGTGGTGACGGAAGAGAGCTACCGGCCCAACACCACTTCGTTTACCGAGGTGATCAAGAGGTTGAGCGAGGCGAGCTGGGAGGCCGTGTTTGTTCCGGATCAGGCGGTTCGTCTGGAACTCATCGCACCGGCGCTGGCTGCGGCTGACCTGGTGACGCGTCCGCTCGGCAAACCCGGCAGGCTGCGGCACGGTCGCAAAATCGGGCTTCTATCCACGGCCGAGTTCGCATCGCCGGGTTATGTGCGAAGTTCGGGTCGCTACAGTCACGGCGCAGTGCTCGCCCCCGGTTTCTACCCCGATCGAGCCGATTCACTCATCGGCGACTTTACCGAGCGTTACGAGCTATCGTTTGGTCGCCTGCCCACTGCGCTCGACGCCTATGCGTACGACGCCGCATTGGTGGTGCGCAGTGCGGTCAGGTCGGGCGCCGCGACCCGCGCCCAACTCGCCGAGCGCATAGCTGCCGGCAAAGTCACCGGAATGACCGGAACTATCGCCTTTGACGAAACCCATCGCCGGGCCGATCCGGGCCTGCTTTTCACAGTGGCGAAGCAAAATCAGGACTACGCCATCCGTGCCATGCGCTAGCTCAGCTTTCGCACAGCCGGCCCGAATTCGACTTGTTTGAGGGATTGTCGAGGGCAAGTAGAAGCCGAAACCTCAGCAGAGAGCCGCAGCCGAGTGCCCGCCCGAATTCTCCCCTGGGTAAGCGCTTTCACGGCCTGTTCCTTTCATCGGTTGGGTTCCACCCATGTGGCGCTGATTCCTGCGCCAACCCCAAGGAGCCCGAGCTCAGAGTATCCAGCGGGGTTGTCACGGGGATTGCGCCGGTGGGTGAGACGGTTTGGCAACCGGGGTGGCTGGTGGCACACCGCGCACCTTGCGCGGGTAATCGGCGCGATGGAGGCGGCCTCCGCAACCACGACAGCCCTGCTTGCGCACGTGCTCTGCTAACTGCTGATCGGCTGAAAATAGGGCTTCAATAAAATTCTCTACGCTACCCAGCTTGTGCCACACTGGCTTCCTCCGTTTTTGAAACTTTGGAGACCATCCCCCCGAAGGCTTGATGGTCAAGTTTTCGGGGGGTATGTGTGACTGAGGACTACGGACGCAGTCTTGGGCCTTGAGCAGCTCAGCTGCCGAGCATCCGAACGTGGTTGCTATGAGTAGACCGGTGTCACGTTTCTT